>JAGCVL010000005.1 GCA_017962365.1 Candidatus Saccharimonadota bacterium
CTCCTTGGCAGCCTTGGCATCCTTCTCGGCCTTTTCCTGGGCCTCCTTGGCAGCCTTGGCATCCTTCTCGGCCTTTTCCTGGGCCTCCTTGGCAGCCTTGGCATCCTTCTCGGCCTTCTCGAGGTCAGTTGTGAGCCGTTCGGCATGTCTGTAGAGGTCGCCATACTCACTCGCGGCTTCGCTAATCGCCAACTGACGAACTTCATCCTTTGTCTTAAAATTCATGATATTTTTCCTCCATTAATGTCCGGGCATGAAGCCCGGCGTAGTGTGTATGACGGGTCTTCTTGTCATGCCATCATTATAGCACATCACTTCAAATTTGTCAATACTAAAACCATAATTTCAATAAAAAACCACCTTTTCTAGGTGATTTTCCCTGGTGCGGGTAGAGAGAATCGCTTGGAACAACGACTTCTCGCTTTTTGGACACATTCGTCAGAATGTGGTGCGGGTAGAGAGAATCGAACTCTCATCTCAAGTTTGGAAAACTTGCATACTAACCACTGTACTATACCCGCACGACTATAAATAACTGGGGTGGGATATCGGGATCGAACCGACGACCTTCTGGACCACAATCAGACGCTCTAACCATCTGAGCTAATCCCACCATATATTATATATTATACACTCCCACACCTACTTTGGCAAGAGGAGAAACGCCACCGTCCCGGCTGCCGCACCGAGGATAATCGTAATAATAATCGCGACCACCATCCCCACCTTGGAATCTTTTTCTGGCTTATCGATAATCTTTACCGGCTTTGCATTTGCCTTTTCTTCTGGCTCTACTATCTTTTTTACGTACACGTTCTTAGCACTCTTAGATAACGGACGTTTTGTAACCTTCTCAGTATTCACAAATTTCGCCTTCGGCACCACTATATCGTGTTTTCGCACCGTAGTCACACCGGCCCGTGGTCTCTCCACGCGCTCTTCAAACATCTCTGTCACCGTAACCTCGCTCACCTCAGTATGCACTACAGGCTCAGGCTTTTTTCTAGCCTCTTTCGCTACCGGCACAAAATCGATATATTTTTTATTCATGACTTCACTCTCTTAGCCACGTCAATTATATCAGTAAATTCATTCAAAATCAAGCTAGCTCCCCCGACCAAAAGTCCATTAATCCCAGGCACCGTGAGATACGCCCCCGCATTAGATGGTTTTACGCTCCCACCAAACAGCACCCCTATCTTTTCAGCCGTTTTCTCACCATACAAATCCGCTAAAGTCCCCCGTATCAGCTTCACTATCTCCGCCACTTCATCTGGTGAGGCCAATTTTGCATGACCAGTCGTAGAAATCGCCCATACTGGCTCGTAAGCAATCAACACTTCATCAATCTCCTCTTCGGATACATCACGAAGGCCCGATAGTAGCTGGTCCCGAATCACATCCGCCGTCTCACCAAACGCCCGCTCACTTTCCGTCTCGCCAATACACAGAATCGGCGTCAATTTATTTCTAAGCGCTGCCGCCACTTTCTTCCCTACCATTTTATCGTCTTCGCCAAAGATATGCCGCCGCTCCGAATGTCCGATAATCACATAGTCCACCAGACCTTTAAGTTGCGCAAACGAAACCTCCCCAGTAAATGCTCCATAATCCCGATAAAACGCATTCTGCGCCGCTAATTTCATCTTATGTCGGTCAATCTGTAAAGACAACGGCTGCAAGGCCACTAGAGACGGGGCTACTACTACTTCTATATCTCGGTAATTCGGTAAATTCTTCTGCAATTTGTGGAGATAAATCGACGATTCACCCACATTAAAGTTTAACTTCCAGTTGCCCACAATATAAGTTTTCATGACCCCATTATATCATGGATTTAAAAATTCCAGTAGTTAGTCATGAGCGCATTTTGCGCGCTTTGTTTGCCCACTCGTCAGCCATCTCGTTTAACTCGTTCCCTACGTGCCCCCGTACCCATTTTAACTCAACATCATGAGATTCATAGAGTGAATAAAGTTCCTTTACAATATCAAGATTTTTAATTTCACCAGTGGTTTTACGCCAGCCTTTTTTCTCCCAGCTAGGCGCCCACTTTGTCAACACGTTAATCCAAAATTCAGAATCCGAATTAATCACGCAGGGCTCCTCACCAGCATATTTTATCGCTGCAATCATCGCAATCCCCTCCATCCGGATATTAGTGCTGCTAGGCTCACTCCCAAGCACCGCCGGCTTACCAGAGCCATCCGACTGCTCCTCAATCACCGCATAACCGCCAGGTCCAGGATTTGGATTGGCGCTACCATCTGTCCAAAGAATCTTCATGTTTACATTATCCCCTACTAACTTCAAAAAATCAATAGAAATCAACTCGTCTTATGGAGCCGCCACTACCCATGGGTCGGTCGCCGTACCAGAGCCAGACGCGGCAGTCGTCCCAGAGATGAGAGAGATGACTGGACGTACGCCACCAGAAGTACTTACAAGCGTACTAGTAATTGAGCCGCCCGCAACAAGACGAATCGCGCGCGTTTCACCACTCGAGACGCGATAGCTCGGAGATAACAACCAGATATTAGAGCCAGACCTTAGGAATGAATTAACATCATAGGCTGAACCATGAGACGCAGTACTACTACCGCTACCGGCAAAAGAAGCCTCGTCAGCCGTAAGTAGTGCTACCGGATATTTTAGTTCATTCGACACCCCGGTGCTATTTGCCGCATAGCGATATAAATCTACTGTACCTCGTGAACAACCAAGACTAGGCGTACTACTGTTCGTATTAAGATTCCTAGTGTATGCCCCAAAATATACATAACTAGAAAGGGAAATATTAGTCACCAGAGTAGAACCAGATGCGTTTATATAGGCGCTCCTATCGTTGCAATACCCCGCACTCGCCTCCAAGATACTCGTATATGCCGACAGATTAGAAGCATACCAAGTATCTTCAATATATGTCTTAATAGTGGAGCGGGTATTATTTTTGCCTGGATCAGAATCACTGCCAAGTACCTCATCTACACTCTCTCCATTGGTAAGAGAATTATCAGTATAACGATCATTATAAGTATACCCTGCATAAACAATACTATCATTAGCGCTATTAAAACTCCGTGTAGTCACCTGTGCATTAGATGTAGCATTAGCACAAGAGTTGGCCGTAGTACCGCTAGAATACAGACCATTATATATCATCTTTACCCCGCCAGACATAGTAGTCCTCACGATTCGCCAACAAGTATTACCAAGCTTCACGTAATTTGGGTAGTTGGCCGAATTACCATTAGAGCCATACGTAGACGAAGTCCCATCTAGATTAGAATCCAGTATGCCACGATACATATATATTGTATTTGGCCTTGAGACCATTCCATCATTAGCATCGCCAAATGTACCAGAATGATAGCTGAATACACCAGAGTTATCTTTCGTAATAGTCGCCTTAATACCTGCATTGCCGTTTAAACCCTTATATGACGGCGAGGTAGAGTTAGTATCAAAATCTGTATTTGTTAAACTACGTTCATAATTCAAAGAAGCCACAATGTCGTATAGTGAATTAGTCGTACTTTCACCCCATACCGCATAGAGCGTCAAATTACTAGAGGGCATAATCTTTTGCCCCGCACGATATTCCACCGTATTATTAACCCCAGATGTTGTGCTCCAACCTTTAAAATAATAGTTGCTCCTACTAAAATTATTGCCACTAAGATAATCCGGCCCATTCATTTCCTGAGTATAACCACGACCAGCGCCGTTATTAGCATTAAAAGATATGGTTCTTGGTATATATTTACCCGTCGCCGTGATCACTGCGCTATTACTGCTCGTATTAGTCCTAAATGTCGTTGGGTTTAAAGATGTAGAGCCAAGCGTACCATAATTAGAATCATTTAATGTCCAACTATCTACCATATAATAAGTACTATCAGTAAAATTCATCGTCACACTATAATCAACATTGTAGTCCAGAGACGCTACGCCGCCGCTAGATGATACTGTACGCGTAGTGTGCCCAGATGCAGTAAACGTAACGCTAGATACCCCAATTCCGGCGAAATCTACCTCCACATTATATGGCCCATATGACCAGAGGGCATATAGCGTGACACTATTATTAGAAGTATTGTCTATGCCAAAGCTACCACCTGCCGCATAAACCGTACCAGGATTTCCACCACAAACCGTACCGTCGGCATCGGTTAGCGTACCATAGCACCAACCAGCAAATGTATATCCAGTCCTAGTCGGCACATCCGAAGAAAGCGTAATACTATCTGCAATACTACCATCTTTAATAGCACCACTCTGCGTAGCCGGCATACCGCTAGGGTTATCCTGTATGCCCCCCTTCGAATAATCTATCACATAATCTACCGGATTTGCCAAATAATGTATCACCAAGGTCGAATTGGTATACGTACCAGAAGGTATAGTATAGTCTGCCCTAAAACCAAGTCCTATGGTATAATCATCCGCATTATCTATGCCATTACTAGAATTAGCCGCGCTCGTCTCATTTAATACAACTGCATTCAAACTAGTAGGAGCCGGATAATAAGTGCTGGTATTTGCTGTGGAATTATAAAAATTTGGCAAATAACCCCATTTACCATTCAGCGCTTGACCAACACTACCAACATCGGCAAAGTCCGCCGCAGACGTAGCGCTGCTAATTGATGTAAGTGTATGCGAATTGTTATCGTTAAGCGCAGTGGTATTACCGGAAGCTGCAATCATTACCGTATAACCAGTATAATTATTTGTGGATATAGAAAAGGCTGCCTTCTGAGCCGGCGCACTAGTGGTAAAATTCCCATCAATACTATTTAAAGCCAGGCTCGCACTCGCCGTGACATTGCTAGAAACAAAAGTTAGCACTGACGCAGTGGCAGTACCAGGAGCAGCCTGAACCAAATCAGTCTCATGATACACCGGCGCTATCAATGCACCAAAAATCGCAACTAGCCCCAGCACGCTGAGAGCCAAAGCTGCACGCATAAACCTATGCGTCCAAATGAAATTGCGACACCAACCCTTAGCACGGTCCCTTATCAGTTTACCGCTCATGCATATATTATAGCACGAGCCCAATCCATATGGCAATACTATAAAACGCCCAAAATTCCCCTCAAAGCGTACGCAGTATCTTCGTGATTTCTCACGGTAATCGTCTCAATCCCCATTTGAACCACCGGATAATCATTTCCTCCTGGCTGAGTCATGTCACCAAAGTACAAAATATCACTTTTCTCGACATGAAGCTCCTCTAGAAGATGCGTCATACCAAACACTTTATTCATACCAGGTGTGATAGCATTAATGGATGTCGTGCCACCAATCTCGTAATCAAATTCTGGCGCCAACTCCTTACAACGTGCGACGATCTTCTCACGTTTTTTACAATCAGGGTCCCAAGCATATTTTTCTTCAGTGCCGGCCTTCTGCCCAAGCGCCGAAAACGTCACCTGAGAAAGACGATTCTCAATAATCTCATCCCCTGGTTTTAATTTATCTTCTTCCCACAAGCCTAGTTCGCGTGCCGCCTGCTCAATAGTCTGTGAAATTTTCGCCACTTGCTCATCAGTCAAAGGATAATTATATACTTGCTCCCACTCGGTGCCATTGTAGCGATAATACTGTGTACCCTGAGCCACAAATAGATGCAAATGTTTAAGCTGCTCCACTGTAGGTTGCGGCAATCTATCAACAATCTGAATTAAAAACTGATCAAATTTCTGTCCCGAAATCGGGCAAATCTCAAAATGGTCGAGACACTTCACCAGAAGCTCGGCAATCTCATCCGTAATAGGAGTCTTCGCAACATTTAATGTTTGGTCTATGTCAAATGCTAAAACTTTTTTCATAATAACTCCATTATAACACAAGTAAATAGATAATCATAAACCAGCAAAACCATGCTATAATATACTTATGATTTTAATCGTGGGCAATATCTTAAAAGACGTTTATTTAAATCTCGATTCCCGCACCGAAAATTTTGAAACCGACAAAAATGGCACTAGATGGCTAGATTTTAGCTTTGACGCATCTAGCCACCATTTTTTTCACCGTGTTAGCATCTTTGGCGGCGCCGCCGTATCACTAGAAATCTTCCAAAATTTCAAAATTCCAGCTAGTATTTCATGTGCTGATTTCAATTTTTACGACGAAAAGACCGCCCCCGCCTCAGCCTATCGATATATTCTCATCTCAGAAGATGATGTCACGTATCTCACTCCGTCTCGCCCGACTATCACCCATTTCGCGGTGCCCGATGCCCAGCCGGATTATATTTTTGTCGATCGCTCTGCAAATCTAGACGCGTCCGCCTCGGCCAAAATCTCCGCCTACCTAGACGAGCATCCAAAGACCGAGCTAATCCTCTACTTCAAAAATCCTTCCGGTCCTTACCAAAACCTAGTCGAAAAAAGTACTCTCATTTTCTCTGAAGATAAGAGTCAAAATCTCCCCCACGACAAAACCATCCATTTATCAGACCACGACATTACTTTTGGAGACGATTTAGAGCCTGTCACTGCCCACCGCGTCGACAAGCTCACGCGCCTTTCTTTCTATTCCATCATCTCTGCCACTATCGTCGCTTGCTTTATCAAGGATTACACCGTCGCAAAATCCTTACATTACGCCAAAATTAATGTCGAAAATTCCAATCTCGACTCCACTCTGTCCCCCACAGAGATAGAGCAATCTATTTAAATTATTCTTCGGTAGTTTCCGCTAGCTTTTCGCCATTTTCGGATGGCACATCTGCCGCTTCAACTGCAGGCTCAGCCGCCTCAGCCTCACGTGCTGCCGCCTCTGCCGCTGGGTCATAAACCGAAGCCACTACCTGCTCAGCATCAAGCTCTTTATCGGCAAACTCTACACCCTTAGGCAGTACGATATCAGCAATTGTCAATTTGTCATCGACATTTGTCAACTTCTCGGCGCTAATCTCAAGCTCTTTTGGCAAATCTGCTGGCTTTGCCTTCACGTCAATTTCTTCCATCGCCTGATTCAAAGCAAAATGATATAGCTTCGACGCATCACTTGCCTCAAAATTCACAATCACGATTGGCGTCGTCGCTTCTACAACTTCGTTTGTAGAAATCGCCTGGAATTCTACGTTTACAATCTTTCTCGAGACCGAATCAATCTGCACGTCTTTTACAATCGCAAGCTGCTTCTTGCCAGCCACGTCTAGATCGATTGGTGAGTGGTACCCAGCAGCAAGCAAAACCTTCTCCGTCGCTACATATTCCGACGCGGCTAGTACTGGAGTCTTGCCACCATAAATCACCGACGGAATCATCCCACTTGCCCTCAAAGCCTTTAACTTTTTTCCTACTATTTCACGTTTTTCGAGTGTCAACTTATATTCAGCCATATTGTATTCCTTTTACTGCTTATTTTATATCATTTTACCACCCGTGGGTCAGATTGTAAAGCTCCGGTTGACAACCAAGCGACTGTATATTATAATAATATATGCAAGCCCGTATATTCATATTCGGCCCCTTGTGAATTTTAGAAAAGGAGGTGCTCATAGATGAGTACCAGTAGCATTAGCATGGAAGACATCATGGCCTTCCTTAACCCGTGTGACCCGTCCGAAGCCCTCGCCGTACTGGACCGGTTGGGTTTTACCAAAAACTCCGCCGGCATCAGACCCACCCAGGACTGGGAAAGTTTGAGAACGCTCCTGGAATACCCAGCGTCAAAAAGCAACAACTACACCAAAGTCAACGGCGCAGCTACAACCAAGGCAATCCTGATGCGACTCTCCCAAGTAATTCCCGTCGAGATTGCCATCGACGCACTCTTCGAATACACCAACCCGAGCCATCAAGACGATGACGTTTTCGAGGTCGTAATCAAGATTGTCGACAAAGTCATCGAAGCATCCTCCTCCCGCCCCGCCTAAACGCGGGGCTTTTTAATGCCAAGTCTACATCTTTTGCACTTTGACCATTGCTGGCCTCAAGACTTCTGATTCATAGTAATACCCTGGCCGCAAAGTCTCGGATATTACCTCCTTCTCACCATCACCTTCCACCATCACCGCATCATGCAAATCCGGGTTAAACTCCACCCCCGCATCCGACAAAATTCGCTTTAGCCCTAGCTCCCCCATTGATTTTTCTAAGGTCTTCCCTAGTGGCCTTAACGTATCATAAGCCATAATCGCCCTATCTATATCATCTAGCAGAGGCAAGACTTTATACACAGTTGCTAGCTTTGTAGCTTTTTTCTCATTTTCTTTTTGCTGCTCAATCTGCTTTCGGTAGTTTTCAAAATCCGCCCGCGTACGTTGTAAATCATTCGTGAGTTCTATAATCTTCGCATTTAGTGCGGCAATTTGCTCGGCGCCTGCATCGGCTTTCTTCTCTTTCATATTTCTCCTTTTACCTTAAATTACATCCTCAAGCATCTGACCTGCGTGTCTCACCAGCCCCATCACCCGCGCATAATTTTGCCGAGTCGGTCCTAGCACGCCAATATAACTCCGATCCGAAAACGGCGACTTAAAACGCGAGATGATAAGTGAAACTTCTGAGTTTTTACCGATCGGATTTTCCTGCCCGATGAATATATTTAGTGCCTCTCCTGGCGCCGTCTCCCGGAGCCACGGCTCGAGATTATCCAGAAGTCTCGCCACCGCCTGTACGCGCCTCGCGTCCACAAACTCCGGCTGCGTAAAAAGTCTCGTCAATCCAGAGAGGTATAGCTGTCCATCAATCGTCGCAAGACCCAAGTTACCAGTCAGCTCCACCAGCGCATCTACCGCACCACGGATTGCTGCATCGGCTCGCGATTGCGAAGAGACTCTCACCTCAATCGCATGAGCACCCCTGTCAAGACTAGGCTCTTTCTCGGTCCGCTCGCCCAGGCAACCACCCTCAAGATGGTTGACATAGCATCTGTATCCAGCATCGGTCGGCACTCTCCCCGCCGAAGTGTGCGGCTGAGCAATCAAACCTAGCGCCTCTAGCCGTGCCATCTCCGCCCGAATCGTTGCCGGAGACACTTTGAAAAGTTTCGCCATCGTCACGCTCCCGACCGGGCTCGCCGTCTCAGCATATTCTTCCACAATTTGCCACAAAATTTGCTTTTGCCGCTCTGTTATTTCCATACTTTCATTATACAAAATTAGCGCTTTAACGTCAAGAGTGCCAGATGCTAACCGCAAGCCTTTTTATCCCTAATTTCTTGAAAATCCAGCAAAAATCACTCATACATTATGTGCTATAATTACATTATGGAAGACAAAATCGCCGCAATTAAAGCTTGGCTTGGCACCGGCTCTCTCAACATTTTTGGCTTGCCTATGTCCGGCAAAGACACTCAAGGGTTAATGCTTGCCAAATCTCTAGACGCCAAACTTCTCTCGTCCGGCATCATCATCCGCGCCAAAGAAGCTGAAACCCACAAAAACCTTACCGGCCATGGCGCTCTTGTCCCCACTAATGTCTTTTATGAATGGGTTTTGCCATATTTCTCACGCAAAGATATCGCAAACAAGCCCCTTGTCCTCTCTTCCGTCGGTCGCTGGTCCGGCGAAGAAGACGAAGTCATGTCTGCCGCCTCCGCCGCCGGCCATGAGATTAAAGCCGTCATTCTCTTAAACATCTCCGAAGCCGATGTCGAGAGCCGCTGGTTTACCGCTAAATCCCTCGGCGACCGTGGCGACCGCCGAGACGACCAAGATATTGAGACTTTTCGCACTCGCCTCGAAGAATTTCGCACCAAAACTCTACCGGTCTTGCAGCATTACAAAGCCCTCGGTTTACTCGTTAGCATTAATGGCGACCAATCCCGCGACGCAGTCTTCGCCGAAATCATAGACAGCCTCTACGCCATTGCCGCCAAAGCTAACGCCGCTTCAAACGCTTAAATATCTTCTTAATCTCCTGCCGAAATTCCCACACGACATATACTACCCCCACCCCCACTACCGAAAGCACCGCATAGAGCGCCACAAACGATGAATCCTCCTCAAAAGCTTCTTCTTTTAACTCGTATTTTGCGCCCGTATTTTCCACTATTTTCTTGCATCTCCCCGTCTCCTCGTTTAAGTAGTATCCTTCTTCGCAGGTTTTTTCTTCAACTACTGCAATTTTCTTGCATCTCCCCGTCTCCTCATTTAGATAATACCCTTCTTTGCAGGTCTTTTCCTCTGCCTCGTCCTCAATCTTTTTACACCTACCAGTCAAAGGATTCAAATATTTTCCTTCCGGACAAGTTTTTGCCTCCGGCTCATCGTCAGCACCATACCCATCGCTCACCTGATACTCCTGATATACATTTGTCACTCCAGGCGTCACTGCGTATGTCATCTGCCAAGCCTCTTCTTCTAAGTCGCGGTCAAAAAGCGCCCACGACGTTCCCTTTTTCTGGCCATTAAAATACTCTAGCACGTCCACCGCCTCGCCATCCACATCCACAATCTCAAGCACATTTGAATTTTTCGGATTCTTGGTTAGTTTAAAATCCGTCACCCACCTAACTGCATAACTTTTAGCCTCCACTTCACCCTCAAGTGGGTATGTTTTTCCTTTATATCGAAGCGTACATCCGTCCATTTTTATCGCCTCTGCACTGCTGTTATAAAATTCCACAAACTGCTCCGCCTGCGATTCTTTGTAATAACTCAAAATCTCCGAAAACAAAAGCCCCTCGCATTGCTTTGCCGGCTTTTCATCCTCCACCGGGTTTTTATCGTCATTTTCCACCACCTCCACCTCTGTTTCGTCGTCATTTTCCTCATCATCATCGGGTTTTTCAACAAGATTTTCTATCATCAAACTATCTTTAATATACTCCGGCTCATACTCTTCCACATGTTCAAATTCACCCGTCTCCAAATTTCGCACTAGTGCCGTCGGCTTACTAGACGTAAAATACTTCACGCAACCACCTTTGCCAGTCCAACACACACTATCCACCACCTCATCGCCGACCAGGAGCGACACCGGCCCCGCCTTTAAGGCCAGCGTCGCGCCGTAAGTCGCGTTAGACAACTCGCTTCCCATGGATTTGTCGTAACGAAGGATTAGACTCTCGCCGAGCATGTAGCTGTTCTCGGGAAATTTCACCAGCTCGATGTCCTTCCCGCTTGAATTTGTATAGCGCACAGTCACGCCAGCGAGCGAAACCAAATCGTCGGAGTTTTTGCGAATCTCTATCATCTCTCCGACATCACTTACCCCGTCAACTTTATACCCAGGATTTATCGCTTGAATATATAAAATCGGGAACTCAAATTCATCACCCTCCGCCACCGCCATCCCACGCGGCATAATTATCGCCATTAAACCCACACACACCACCAAACTAAATAAATTATAAATTTTCTTCATGCGCCGAACGTTAGCATAGGTCCAAATAAAAATCAACCCCTTACCCTCATTTTTTATGATATAATTAAACCATGACCATTTTCGCCTCTGTCATAATTATTTTACTGTCTATGCTTATTACCGCCTCACTCCAACTCGTGCCGGGAACTTTTTCTTGTTTTTATCATTACGCTCTTGGTAAAACTTCATCCAAAAAAGCCGGCGATCGTAGTCTCAGCTTCGTCCTTGGCACCGAAATTTTCGTCAGTTTCATTTGGATTTTACTACTAATCACCCTGTCGTTTCTCGACCCCATAGTTGACATATATTCCGCACCAGTTTTCCTAATCACTTCCGGCATCATTTTTGCCGAAGCTGCCGCTTTCTTGCTTTTCTATTTCCGCCGCAGCAACTGCACATCATTATTTATTTCACGAAAAATCGCCGCCACATTACAAACTCGTGCCCGCAAAGCCAGCTCCCGCTCCGACGCCATTGCTATAGGTTTTTTTGCAGGACTCCCTGAGCTCATTTTTACTCTTCCACTCTATTTTATTTCCGCTGTCATTCTCTTAAATACTCCGTCCATACCTTGCGTCCCGATTATCGTATTTTATATTATCTTCGCTACTTTGCCGCTTTTTACCATACACATCGCCTATCACAACGATCAAAACCTCGCCTCTATCACTCGTTTTCGTACTAAACTCAAACCTTTTATTCGCATTATTATTCCCATCATCTACGCCACCATCGCCCTACTAGCAATAATCTTAGGAGTATCAAACCATGGATGATAAAACTCTAAAATCTCTCCGCTCCGATTTAAAACTTCACGCTCGCGCGCTTAGCATTCCATCCGGTGCCGCCGATGACTTCATCAATGAGACTATCAAATCCGTCCAAAAATCCCTCAATAAAAAATCCACCATCACTTCTGCCGACCTCACTCGCCTCGTAGTCAAAAACCTCAAAAAATATAATGCCGATTTTGCTTATGTTTATGAAAATCGTGATACAATAATATAAAGATGGGTAAAAAATATAATTTTGACTATTTAATTATTGGTAGTGGTCCAGCTGGTGGCACCGCTGCCCGCCTCCTCGCCGCTAATAAAAAGCTCCGCATCGGGCTAGTAGAGGCTCAAGATTTTGGCGGCAGTAATCTCTGCACACGCGATATTCCACATCTCGTCAGCCAATCTTTCGCTCACGATTTTTACAATCTGAGCATCGCGCCTGAGATGAGTAACCAGACTCTACATTTTAATTTTCCCTCCATCGCCTCACATCAAATTGCTATCACTACTCTACTTGGCGCTGGCGACACCACTAGGTACAAATCCCTTGGCATCACCTGCATTTCTGGCTATGCTCATTTCTTAGATAGTCATACCATCGCTGTCGGAGACAATCAATACGCCGCCGAAAACTTCATCCTCGCCTCTGGCGCAAAGACTTCCACTGGCGATATCATCGGACTCGACTCCGTCAGATGTCTCACTCCAGACGAGGTGCCACGCTTACGTCGCCAACCTAAATTCGTTTTCATCATCGGTGGTGGTCCTACTGGTTGCGAAATCGCTGAATATTTTGCCAAACTTGGCACTAAAGCCATTATCATGGAGCAAGCCTCCAGTCTACTTCCAAAAGAAGACCCCGAAGCTGGCAATACCTTACGTGACTATTTTACAAATGAACTCGGCGTCATGGTCGTCACCGATTCCAAAGTTGTCGCCCTCGAAAAAGATGGCACCGCAAAACGCGTCATTTTTAAATCTGGTTCCGAAGACAAAGTCGTACGCGTAGATTGCGTGGTATTAGCCACTGGCTCCACGCCATGCACCGACTATGGCCTAGAAAACGCTGGTGTACACCTTAACAAAAATGGCGGCATCATGGCCAATAAATTCTTCCAGACTACCACCAAAAACATCTACGCCATAGGTGACTGCCTCGGCGGCAATCATTCTTCTACCGAACGCGCCGAATATGAGGCTTCAATCCTAGCCGACAATATTCTCCACCGTTCCAAAGGCTTTGCTGATTACAAAGGTTTCATTCGCTTCATCAATACTTGTCCCAGTGTCGCCTGCGTCGGCTCCACCGAAGCTCGTTTAAAACGCCACCGCGCCAAGTACAAAACTTCCATCGTTTATTTGAGAAATCTCCCTGCCGCCATTGTTGACGGCTTAGACTGCGGATTTGTCAAAATCATCGCTAGCCCACGCACTGGTCATATTCTTGGTGCCACCATCGTCGCACCGCACGCCGAGCTCATGGCTACAGAACTTAGCCTCGCCATTCGCCATCGTTCTACGATTTTAGAACTTGCTAGCACCCCATACATGACCAATTCATATAGTTACGCCATCAAACTCGCCACTAGACAGCTTATTAAATAGCCCATCAAACAAAAATCAGCCTAAGTTAGGGGGGTAACTTAGACTGATTTTTACTCTGAAATATTTTTCAGAACTTGGTGGCGGGGGTTCGATTTGAACGAACGACCTTTTGGTTATGAGCCAAACGAGCTACCAGGCTGCTCTACCCCGCGACACTACTGCAATCTAGCAGTATTATTATATATCTACCACCAAATTTTGTCAATACTTTAGAGTCCGTATTCGCTACCGACGATTAATTCTTTTTCAATTTTCACCTCACCGCCGGCATCATTGTCGGTCGCCTGAATCACATATGGCAAATATACTGAGCCAGAGCTTGAGCCTTCAAGTCTCACTTCCACCCTACGATACAAATCATTTGCCCTACCAGTCGAATCAATCGCTACCTGCATATTACTCAAACTTATAGCAGTGGCATCCCCCTCACCCGCCATAGAACCAGATATGCCAGATTCACATGATATATCCGTGCAGAGAGTGAGACTAAAGCCCGTTGCCGGCTGACCATACGGAAGTGACACTGCAAACATAAACGTGTCAGTACTACGATTGCCGCCAATCGGCTCAGGAATTCCGATCATCGCCACGCAATCATCATTACAATATACTACATACGGTAAATTTTTCTCCAAGTTATTAGTCTTCGCAAATTCCTCCGCCGAAATATTATTACCAATAGTCCCACCTTTATAAGCCCCAATATAGGTGTCTCCTGACCCAGAAGCGGCTCCCACAAGATTAGTTGGAACTAAAAAGATCATCGCGCGATCAGTCTGACCGCTACCATTAGTCTGGGAATTTATATCGCTAATTTTAAAATCTTTAGCCGTCTGTACTAGCTGAAGCGCCAAAGTCGGATAGGTAGGCACTGACCCATTACTATCTGTCCAAAATGCTACCCGACCACTATTATTGTCACTGTTTCCGTTTCCAATAAAATTACTGCTGAAAGTACCGATTCCTGCCACTTCCGTCGGATTCCAGCTAATTTTCACATACTTTATCTGATTAATCTGGCTTTCATCTTCCAAAGCCACCTTGATAATCCTATAACTGCTCGATGGGTCAAGATCCGCCCGGTAATCCGACAATTTAGTATTTATCATCACGCACGTATATGCCTGATCCATATTATTGCCAGACCCTGCGCCTTCACTAATCTTCACCTCGTTAGATTCAATCGTCCGCCCTAGAATTTTTGCCACCATGTCACAATCCGGGTGCTGCATATAATAAATAATGTTCTCACATGTAATTTCTCCGCTGCCAGAATATTCTACGCCAGTACGATAGCCTTGTTTTAAGCACGATTGATAATTAAGTAGCGCCAACTTTGCATCTTCCACGCCAGCCATCGCCGAATCATATGCTGACCGCGACAAATCACTACCTGAAGTTCGTTCGACTTCCGACATTACCACCATCGCAAAGCTCGATGCCACGATCACCAAGATCAGCGCCGCAAACGCCACGATATAAAACGAAGCTACACCCTTTTTAAATCTACTCTTCTTCATTTATTACTTCCTCCTGACGCCCTTACGGCGAAACTAAATTTATTAATCGCACAATAATTATATGCAAAATCATATCCACTCGGCGTAGCGCACGCGTTATTTCGCGACAGGATGTTAACTCCACCATCTACGGTCCCAAGGATAAACGTACCTTGATAGAATACTGAGTTATTATCATAATTTACCGCTGGCTTTGCTATTGTTAAATCATAAATCGCCAAATCACCAGCCCCTCGCGTAGTCAATAACTGCTCTGGCCTTTCATCTAGCGTCTGGCTGCTGATATTAATCACATTATTCATTTCAGCCGCAAATGAGTACTCACCATCATTGTTATACGCCGCCGTGCAAACGCTTCTATTTGGATCCTGTACCCGAAGCATCCTAAATGGCGCACTACTAGAACCCTCTCTATATCTTATCTCGCCATCACTAGTTACAAGCGTCGCCCATTTACTTGCTGTTTTCTCAGCAAATTTAGCGCCGCTAAGCTCATAATATCCACTATTCCAAATGTACGAATACGTGCCAGTACAATATACACCGTAGATTGGTGCTTCAAACTCTCTCCTCCCGTCCATACTTACTTTCGAAAAATGCGTCAAAGATACATAATTATAGGCGCTATCATTAAGACATTTATCCCTTTCGACGGTATTGCCCGTGTACAAATTGCTACAAACAACCATCAGTGAACTTGCAGAAGATCTCTGCGTTGCCGCCCTGAAATCATCCACTAGATTAATGCCGGTCGTATTTACATGTGCCATCATATTGCCTTTACGATAAGCCACCACCATACTGTTAATCACCACCGCTAGCGAAATCGACAAAATCCCCACAAAAACAATCGATATCGACAGCTCAACCATAGTAAACCCGTGACGTGACGACAATTTCATACTTAAATTATACCATAACAATTATTCATTACAGACATTTTCTTCGCCATCCATTTCAATTATTGATACCCCAGAAGCGCTTCTCGCATTCTCAATTATCCTCACATCTTGTCGCATTCCGCTTGTCTCACCATAGCCATTCATATTGACACAAAAATCTAATTTCTCAACATTAAACAAATTCAACTTATTAACTATCAAACTATTTTCCCTCACGAAATTCACATTGGCTACACCATTCATCAAAGACTGGTTTATCTGCACCACACCATTATCGCCTTTAGCCACCAGCGTCGTAATCATTCCAGAACGTGGATTTTTTACAATCAAAAGCGAGCCTTTAAAAGGGACGCCATTTTCTTCAGAATCAATCACCGACCCCCATCTCGGCGTATAATTCTCCACCATTCCAGCCCGCACCACGACATCCTCGTTGCTGGAATTCTTCTGAATCAGAACCGCGTCCATATTAAGATCCTCAATCAAATCCTTCATGCTGGTCGCCCCCACGCCAGCATCTCTTCCCACCACATCATATACAAAAATCCTCTGCTGCTTTTCTGACACTTCGGTCGCACCATCCAATTCTACCGCCTCCCCAAACGTCACCAGCTTTCCATAAATCGCATACTCCGTACTTCTTCCATCACCAATCCCTTGCGGGTTTTCAACCTCAGAATATACTTTTCTCAAAAACTCTGCGAAATTCTGCGTCACATCATTAAACCTCTGCTGTGAAATTGTCACAGAAGCCATCCCAATCACGCTAACTAATACTAACCCAGAAATTGCAATAAATAAGCTAATTTCAATAAATGTAAAACCATTATGCTTACGTCTCATGCGACCATTATAACATAATAAAACGTAACAAAAAAGCAAGCTTTCGCTCGCCTAATCGTCTGGTCGGGGTACTTGGATTCGCATCGAACGTCAGCGAGATCCGAATTCACTTTTTGATGTTTTTGTGCAACAAAAATGGTCGGGGTACTTGGATTCGAACCAAGGACACTGCGTGTATAAGACGCATGCTCTAACCAACTGAGCTATACCCCGACCATCTAATTATATCACATTATTTCTTTTTAAGAGTCAAGAAACCGTTGCGTGGGTTCTCACAAACCATGCGGTCTGCTGGCAAATCACATGGAGTGCCCTTGCCACCCTTTTCGTCCTTAGTAAAGAAATAAATTGTCTGCGGCTTGCCACCACGAAGAGTCACCTCGGATTTGTGCAGATAGTACTTTACACCCTTAGCGTTAGTATGTTCGTAAGCCATTTTGTAGCTCCTCCTTAAGTTAATATAATTCTATCTTATGACCCCAAGAATAAAATGTCAAGTACTTTTCTAAAGAAAAATTATATAAAGATTATCGCAATCCTAAGTACTAGCCAATAAATTATTCTTATCAAAATTACCACTATCAGTATTAATGTTAAAAGTATCATCCACCCGGCAAGCGTCGGCGCCCATACTGGTGAAGCGTAATTTTTCCGATAAAGCTCCGTTGACGGCAACCTTGCTATAATTTTATCTGAAAGTTCATCCGATGCCGGATATTTTGCAATTTCCGTCATCATGCAATTAATATATTCCGGCGAGCTCCAGTTCCATCCATGGCTAATCGCCTCCGCCCGGCAATACTCACCAGCAGCCGCATAAATATTACCATGTGGATTCTTATCATCCACTTGCATCTTTTCGGCCTCCGCTAGCGCCTTAGTCGCCGCCCGCAAATATTGATGCTCAAGATAAAATGGCCCCGTACCAAAATCTACTCGCTGCGTACCATTTTCTTCCACTACATTTACTACGATGTGCGAAAAAACAAATTCTTTAAGTTTAGTTAAAGCTGCCGCAAGCTCTGCATCCGATTCCATCGCTGCTTCATCGCTCTCATCATTTGATATTTTGGCATCCACTGCAAGCACCTCATCTCTTAGCTCCGTCATTTTGATGTGATCTAACCGAAGTAGCGTTGCATCAATCGGTAACAATATTATTAAAGCAACAAGCAGCATCCATGTCTTCACATGTACGCGCCACTTTCTCTTCCGAATAATTTCTCGGATTTTGCCACCCATTTTTGCCATATAATATATATTATATCAAATCACAAGCTTTTTTGTAGTATAATTAGGCCATGAACGGCCTAAGGAGCAAACTGCGTCGCCTAAATTACAAATTAAAACACGATCTTTCAATTGAAAATATCGTGCTTGTTGTTGCTGTCATTATGTGTCTTACTTGGACCTACCAGTCCATTACCGCAATGTCTCGCAACTGGACTCTCACCGATCGTCTCGCCACGGCCAATCGCGAGCTCGCCCTCCTCGACCTAGAAGTTGAAACCATGGAACTTGAAAACGATTATTATGCCTCCGACGAATATCAAGAACTCCTCGCTAGAAAGCATGCCAGCAAGCAATTACCTGGAGAACACCTAGTCTACCTCCCAGAAAATTCTAACGCCGCTAAAAACAAACACGCAGTTGTCGCATCCACCAAAGAGCAACCAGAATACTCCAATTTTAGCAAATGGATGCGATTTCTTTTTCCGTAATTTGATATAAGATAATTACTCTTCGGGCACAATCGCAAGATGCGCTTCGTCTAGCTGTACCTGATCCACTTCGGATGGCGAGTTCATCATGAGATCCACACCGTTTCCGTTCTTCGGGAACGCCACAATGTCACGAATATTTTCTTCATCTTCTAGCACCATGAAAATACGATCAAGCCCTGGCGCCGCACCAGCATGCGGTGGCGCACCAAACTTAAATGCTGACAACATTCCACCAAACCTCGCCTCTACATAATCATTATTATACCCAAGTATATTAAACACCTTGTACATAATTTCTGGATTGTAATTTCTCACCGCACCAGAAGCCACCTCGTAGCCATTCATCACCATGTCGTATTGATCAGCTACAATCGCAAGTTTATCTTCCGTACTTTCGGCCTTCAAAAGTGCTTCCATTCCGCCCTTTGGCATCGAAAACGGGTTATGTCCAAAATCCAATTTCTTATTTTTTTCATCCCATTCATAAAACGGAAAATCTACTACCCATGTAAGCGCCACCTCAGAATTATCTTTAAGTCCCATATGGTCAGCAAAGGCAATCCTAAGCTGCCCGAGCACCTTATTGACGCGTGCCCGCTCATCCGCACCAAAGAACACTGCATCGCCCTCTTTGGCTCCAGTCCTCTCGCGCACTGCTTTGATTTCCGCTTCGGACATGAACTTTAATATCGGCGACTTTTCACCTTCTGCTGTATATAATATATATGCTAAGCCACCAGCCCCAAGCTTTCTAGCCTGCTCTGTAAATTCGTCAATCTCGCGCCTAGTAAGAGACGCTGCACCCTTTACGCAAAGCGCCTTAACACATGGCTGCTTAAATACTTTAAAATCAGTCTCACTGAATACATCTGTAAGCTCTATAAGCTCCATCCCATAACGAAGATCTGGCTTATCTACACCATAATTTTCCATTGCCACCGTAAATGGCAGCCTCGGCACCGTCTCGCCTTCTGGGATATATTTCTTTGCAACTTCGCTCTTACACACCAACTTTTTACCAGCAAACTCAGTCGCAAGTTTCTCATACAGAGGCTGGATTTCGCGTCGCACTACTTCCCCGTCATCCACAAATGCCATTTCAAAATCCAACTGATAAAAATCACCATAAAGCCTATCCGCTCGTGGGTCTTCATCTCTAAAGCATGGCGCAATCTGAAAATACTTCTCTACTCCGCCCACCATCAAAAGTTGCTTAAATTGCTGTGGTGCCTGTGGCAAAGCATAAAACTTCCCAGGATGTAATCTCGACGGTACCAAGAAATCTCTCGCTCCCTCTGGCGACGAATTTGCCAAAATCGGCGTCGTAATCTCAGTAAACCCTCTATCATACATATAATTCCGAATAAACCGATAAAACTCGCTTCTCCTTGCGAGCCTCTTCTGCATCGATGGCCGCCTGAGGTCTAGATACCGATATTTTAGCCTCATCTCTTCAGATGAAGCCACACCATCATCATGTGTATTTACCGGTAAAGGTTCGCAGCGATTAAGCAACGTCAATTTCTCCACCACGAGCTCAATCTTACCAGTCGGAATATTTGGATTCACTAGCTCCGGGTCACGCTCTCGCATCTTGCCAGTTGCCTTTAGCACAAACTCATCTCTCACGCCCTCTGCAAGCTTGAAAGCCCCCTCTGTCTCTGGTGTCACAACAAGCTGTATTAATCCACGACTATCGCGCAGATCTATAAAAATCAATCCACCATGATCGCGTCGCGAATTTACCCAACCCGCCACTTCTACATCTTTACCTAAAAATTCACTTAATTTATCAGTCAAAACTCTCATAAAAAATATTATACCACATTTTCCCCAGTTTTATGCTATAATAATACTCAGATAAAGGAGTGTTTATGATTAAATATAAAGGTTTCAGCGCCTTCGGCGTCATTGCGGTCATCGCCGTCGTCGCTTTTCTTAGCATTGCCGCTTTTCTCGTCATCGACGGCAACAGCAAAGCTACAGATTATAGCAGTTATGATTTTACAAGCATTATTGCCCCGGACGAGCACAACGGCAATATCGGCGACAACGTCAAAGGAAACCCAGATGCACCAGTTATTATAGTAGAATATGCCGACTTCCAATGTCCAGGCTGTGCTTCTCTGAACCCGCGCGTCAATGCTGCCATTGAAAAAGCTGATGGCAAACTCGCCATAGTCTATCGTAATTATATTTTGAGTTATCACCAAAATGGCACCGCCGCAGCCTCCGCGGCTCAGGCCGCCGGCCTCCAGGGCTACTGGAAACCATACGCCGACTTGTTATTTAAAAATCAGGCCGACTGGGAATACGCCTCTGCATCTGAACGCACCGTGCTTTTCAATCAATACTTTACCGAAGTCACAGACGGCAAAGGTGACCTAGACAAATTCAATTCCGACCTTGCTTCTAAAGAAGTTTCTAAAAAAATTAGCTTCGACATGGCAATCGGCAAGCGCATCGACGTCGGAGGCACCCCAGCCTTTTATGTCGATGGACAATTTATCGACTGGAGCAACAAACAAGGTGGCTCCGTCACCATTAACGGCGAGATGATCACATGGGAGACCACTTTAACCAGCGAGCAATTCGAAGATTTGCTAGTTCGCATCGCCGAATTAAAATTAAAACAATAAATTTACCGCCCATTAAATAAACCCCCTTTTAGGGGGCTTATTTAGATTTCTATGAATTGCTGCCATTCGGCTGGCGCAATCTTTGCCTTGCGTTCTGGCGAACGTTTTAGCTTTTTGATACGCATTGTATCGAATGTTCTCCTTAATGTTTTATCGTTCACGACCGCACCAAACGATTCTTTTTCGACCCAACCGTTTAGTTACCCACCTCGCAGAATATTTGGGATTTAACGAACGATAGTATCTATTCTATCAAACATCTTAATTCATTGCAAGCATAACATGTTTGCACAAAAAAGTGGTAGGGCAGGTTGGAATCGAACCAGCATTGTATCCTTAGAGGGGATATGTCCTATCCGTTGAACGACTGCCCCACACCACTATATTATTATACACTATTTCTCTGGTTTTCTCAACTTATAGTAGATTGACGGCGCAAATCTTACTGGCGCCAGCACTTGCTGTGCCGTATTTTCCATCTTTACCAAATTATTTGTCTTAAAAATCTTCTTTAAAGTCTTGCTTCTAAAGTTAGACACCGACAGCACCTTCTCTCGCTTAAATCCAGTCTTCGCAAAAATCTCTTCCACATATTTTGGATGATAATTATAAAACCCATCCTTGCTAATTTCTTTGTAATTCGCCACTTTCTTGTCAAATGGATTGACTTTGCTTTTGCCAGTCACATATCTCGCCATCTTTGGCAAAGTCCGCTTATTTGCAACTTCAATCACCGCTACACCACCTGGCTTTAGCACACGATAGAGCTCTTCTATTGCCTTTGGCAATTCTTTCAAGTGATGTGTCACCCGCACCATCATTAGTCCATCAAGTTCATCATCACGAAATGGCAACTTATAAATATCACCAGCCTTCGTCTCAATCTTGTCTCCGTAAATTTCTTTTGCCTGCTGGAGCTCGGTCTTTGAATAATCAAAAATATAAATTTTATGTGCCCGCCTTAAATATTCACCGGCAAGTCTACCATATCCACCACCTATATCTGCAAACTTGTCCATTCTCTTCGGAAGCAATTTCCGAATTGCCATTCGGTCAGCCTGATCTTCATATTCACGGTCTGCGCCCTCCCAGAAATCAGCTTTATAGTCGTAACCATTATAGTCAGAAATAACTTTTTCACTCATAGCTATTATTATATCACAATTTAAATAACCCGCGCCACTTCTTCTAGTGTTGTCTTGCCTTCAATCGCTGCTATCACACCTTTTTGCTCCAAAGTTAACATCCCATGTCCCATAGCAGTTTTTTCAATTTCTTTCGTATTAATATCTTCAATGTCACCTCGCAAATACTTTGCAATATCATCGTTTACCACCATTTGTTCCATCAAGACCATGCGCCCGCTATAGCCAAAAGGCTCATCTTCCGTCGGCACCGAATCATACAAAATTAGACTTTCCAAGTTTACACCTTGGACGCCATTTAGTACCTCACGAATATACTTTGCTTCTGCTTCAGTCGCCTGCCGCGCCCGCTTCGAACCAGACAACTTCCTCACTAACCTCTGCGCCACAATCAGGCGAATTGAATTTGCAAAAATCGGATTTACGCCAATTAAATCAATCATTCGTGAAAACGCCGCCGCCGTAGAATTCGCATGGAAGCTAGACAGCACCAAATGCCCCGTAATCGACGCCTGGATTGCCGTCTTTGCCGTATCCGCATCACGAATCTCGCCCACCATTACTACATCCGGATCCAGCCTCAATACAGAGCGAAGTCCATCGGCAAAAGAACCACCATCATTGGTATTAACCGGGATTTGCGAAATCCCCGTAATCCCATATTCAATCGGATCCTCAAGTGTAATAATCTTCCGATCGGTCGTGTTAAGCGCATTTAGCATTGAGTATAAAGTTGTCGACTTACCAGACCCAGTCGGACCCACCATCAAAACTAAACCTCTAGGATGCGAAATCACCTCATTAATTTCCTCTCGTTCATCCTTAGACAGTCCAAGTAAATCAAGATTTAAAAGTGACTCGTCAAAGTTGAATAGCCTTAGTACCGCATCCTGCCCATACATCGTCGGTATCGTCTCTACGCGAATATTTAGAATATGAGTCACCCCGTCCCTAGTCACTTCTTTTTGCATGTGACCAGACTGCGGCTTGTTTGACGCCGTCGAAACATTCGCCCGAGACGACAACTCGCCCATCAATATCCGATATTTATCTTTATCAATGTCGGCCACTGGATGCAAAATCCCATCCACCCGCATTCGCACCCGTATCTCGCCCCGCATATTCTCAATATGGATATCGCTCGCTCCAAGCTTGTCCGCCTGATCAATCAAAAAGTCAAAAACTTTTTCCGTCGATACTCTAGCTAGTGTCTGCGATACGCTCGCAATCGTCTCCGAATCGCCTTCGCCACCAATCTTAATATCATCATAATGCACCTCTTGTGGCGGATCATACCTTAGCATCAATACTTTATATGCCGAACCAGAAATCAGGAAGAAATCAACCTTTTCACCCTCATCCGAATATCTCTTTCGCATATTCTCAATCAAAGTCCGCGGCGTCTGGCTCGTCACCATAAACTGAAAATGCTCTTCGTTGCCACCCTTATGTAACGGCAAAATATAATTACGATGCATCTCGTCTATGCTGAGCAATCCCTCAGTTAGCGGTATCGTCTGCTCAAACTGCCTCGTATCTAAGTACGGTAATCCCAAAATCCGCGCCCGCCCCTCAGTCGCTTGTTCTTCGTTTTCCCTTCGCTTATTTTGTATTTCCCGTTCATCCATATCATATATTATACCATAAACATTTTCTTTTCTGCACTTTCTGTGCTATAATTACATGTGGAAGGGTGGCCGAGTGGTTGATGGCACTGGTCTTGAAAACCAGCAGATTAACGTCTCGCAGGTTCGAATCCTGTCCCTTCCGCCAAAAAAGACCCCTTAGGGTCTCTTTTTAACGTCCATTCTTTAGTCTTGGATGTTTTCTCTTATCACTGTGTTTGTGATTATTATTCCGATTCTGCTTCGCAACCGGTTTAAATGTAAATTTTCTTGCCATATATATATTATACCAGATTATTCTGCATTTGTATAGACATTAGTCACATCATCGAGGTCATCGACGGCGCTCAATAATTTTTCTAGCTTCTCCGCGTTTTCACCTTCCACCGGTACATACGACGACGGCACATACTGAAGTTCTGCGCTCGTCACCGTCATACCAGCATCTACCAAAGCCTGCCTTACCTTCATGAGGTCCGAAGCTGCCGTATATATAATAGTACCATCATCTTCATCCGACACATCTTCCGCCCCAGCATCTAGCGCCGCCATCATCGCATCATCACCTTTTTCAGAAATTTCAATCACGCCCTTTCGTGCAAACTGGAACATCACCGAACCCGGCTCCGCCATCCGTCCACCAGACTTATCTAAAGTATGCCTCACTTCCGGCATTGTCCGATTCTTATTATCCGTCGCCACCTCAATAATAATCCCTACCCCACCAGGACCATACGCCTCATAAACTTCCTCAATCAACGCCGCCGCCAACTTGTCAGCCACTCGCGCGATCGCCCGCTCAATATTCGCTTTTGGCATATTTGCAAGCCGCGCTTTTTCAAGCACCATCGCGAGCGATGGATTCATCGCCGGGTCAACGCCAGCTCTCGCCGCAATCGCGATTTGGTTTCCAATCTTCGTAAAAAGCGCCCCTCGCTTCGCGTCCACTACGGCCTTCTGCCGTTTCGTTGTCGCCCATTTACTATGTCCAGACATTTTATTTTTGCTCCAAAATTAATTACTTATCTTAATTTTACCACTTTTTGCCCTCTTTGTCCACTCTGCTTCTCGCAATATAGCTACCGTCAAAATCCCCGCCACCACCACATAAATCCCAAACACCCACATTTGATACGGCTCAATCGTCACTAAAAATTGTCTCATCTGCCCAAAAAATTCCACCACCAAAATGTGAAAATTGAGTACCGTTCGCGCCATCCATCCCGCCACAAATTCCACCAAAGGCACCCCAACTACTACCCCAGTAAGAAACGTCATTCCCATCGCAAATGGCAACGTTGGCAAAATCAAAAGATTTGCCACCACCGAAATTAGCGACATTTGCCCATAATAATACAGTACTATCGGCAACGTCATTATCGTCGCACTCACCGTCGTCAGTATCGTACTGCTCAAAAATCCTGGCTTCCGGTTCCCATAGAAAAATTTTGTCAGCCTCGGCCCCACCACCATAATCCCGGCATATGATGCAAACGACAACATCCAACCCATATTCATCACAAACATCGGGTTTATGAGTAACGTTCCAGCCGCCACTAGCAAAATCATTCGCCATGGTTGCATTTTTCGCCCCACATACCACGACACTAAAGTCAAAATCGCCATCACTCCCGCCCGAAAAATTGACGGTGTCCACCCAACCAGCGCCATAAACATCACAATAAAAATCACTGAAAATAGTAGCCCCGCAAATCGCGAGATTCTTCCAAACAATTTTTTCGCCACTTCCACCAAAATCGCCAAATGCGCCCCGCTCGCCACCACGATATGCGTAAGTCCCACCGTCCTTAGATTTTCCTCCAAACCTTCCGGAAGTCCAGTCTTCATGCCCATCAGATATGACAGCCCGAGTTTAGACTCAGCCTCACCGTCCACTGATCGCTCAATCCTCTCCGCAAACCAATCTCTCAGCTTCAAAATCCACGACCCCGGCTCCGGTCGCGCCCACCATACTACCCGCGGTTTATACATATAGCCCACATACGTCCCAAACCCCTCGCTCATTTCGCCATCAAGCATCACGGTGTCTCCCCACCTAATTTTTTCATTTCTGCTAAGCGTCACACACACATTCCCTCTCGTCACAAAACATTCATCATCATTTTCCGCCACCGTTTTACCGCATTCTTCACCAAACCTTAGATTCGTCAACTTTATCTTCGTCTGCGATTCGTCAATTTCTGGATCTCCACTCACCTCACCCACCATCATCACCCTCGTTCCATAAAATTGTCGTATAAAATTTTCGCCCGTAAGTTCCTCCGTCACTCTCACAAAACTCATCAAAAAACCCGCTAGCACCGCCAAAACACTGCAAAGCAACAGAGGTCGCACTAAACAAATTATAAACAAAAACCCGCTGAGCATAGCAAACCACCCCGATGCAAAATAATTTATCCGAAACGCAATACCGAGCACAATCCCAGCCACCACCCCCACGGCAAACCACACCACGAACCATGATTGATGAATCTTTTTGAGCCAAAAAACTCCAATTTTTTGCATGCCTTCTTCTTAGCACGCATCATAAAACTTTTCAACCCCCCACTAGCGAACCGGTGTAAAATATGATATAATACAGACTATGCACCCATAGCTCAACTGGATAGAGCGTCAGCTTCCGGAGCTGAAGGTTAGAGGTTCGAATCCTCCTGGGTGTACCAAATCACAAAAATTAAGCACCCGTAGCTCAGTGGATTAGAGCATCTGTCTTCGGAACAGAGGGTCGTGGGTTCGAGTCCCTCCGGGTGTACCAAATTCAAAAACTATGATATAATAACACACATGGTACCGTAGCTCAGATGGTTAGAGCGTGGGACTCATAAGCCCAAGGTCACTGGTTCGATCCCAGTCGGTACTACCACAAGGTCACTGGTTCGAATGGAGCGAGCTTAGCGAGCGACATCCCTTCCCAGTCGGTACTACCAAATTAGCCGTAAGGCTATTTTTTATGCTATAATGATTTTATGAAAACCAAACAAGGCTTTACTATCTTAGAATTAATCATCGTAGCAGTCTTTGCCTCACTGCTTTTTATTTTATTCTTCGTTCAAAAATCCAATCTCGACGCTTTTGCTCGCGACGAAGACCGCAAGACCGCCATCAACGCCATGTATTATGCTCTTGAAGAAGGCTTCTTCAAAGATCACGGCTATTACCCCAGTGAAATCGGCGAAGATAATATCCCGATTATCGATCCGGCACTCTGGACCGACCCACTAGGCTTTAACCTTGGCGATCCGCTCAGCTCCTACTCTTACGAGCCGGCAAACTGCGATCACGACAACCACTGCAAAGAGTACATCTTAAAAGCCACCCTCGAAAAAGAAGACGTTTACGTCAAAACAAACCGAAAGTAATAAAAGGAAGCGTTATTTCGCTTCCTTTTCTGCCTTGGCTTCAGTAATCAATTTTGATATCGCTTTAAGTTCGGATGGTGACACGTCAGAGTAAGGGAAAGTATATGTCGTCTCATCGCCTATTGTAGATAAGCGAAGGGTACCATATCGGAACAACTTTTGAAGCAACCCGCTCTGGTGAAAACTGGCATCCTCAATCGACTGCAAATCAATTATATTTACAGAAGTTGCCACCGGTGACTTCATCACCATCTGTATTACATGCTTATTGGTAATAATCATCCGGTTGCCACGATATACTATAAGCGCCACTAGTCCAATCAACATCGCCGCCACCACAAGACAAGTCAAAATAATATACATAAAATTCCGACCCATCTCATCTAGACTATTTTGTCCAAGCAAAACAATCAAAAATGCTAGCAGTATCACCACTAAGCCAGCCGCCACCCCACCAAAAATTGCCATAAGACAAAGCCTAGAACGCCGAAACGCAAACTCCACATATTCATCATCCTCAAGTTTTAGAGATGGAAAATCCTTCTTGCTCCTCGCATGTCGAATTTTTACTAAGCTTTCATCCATATCAAACTCCTTTTCTCAAATTATACCTTATTTTTGCTATTCTGTAAATCTTAAGCGAGACCGGGTTAACTAATTAAAAACCAGGTTCACTATCCTGCAAATGTTTCCGACCTTTTTCAGTCACCACGCGACCCTTTGGCGTCCTAGCAAGAAGACCAAGCTGCAATAGATATGGCTCATAAAAATCCTCAATCGTCGTAGCTTCATCACCAGTAAGAGCCGCAATAGTTGAAAGCCCAACCGGTCGTTCGCCGTAATTATCCCACATCAATTTCAACATATTTCTATCTGCCGGATCGAGACCCAAGTAGTCAATTTCCATCAATTTCAATGCATCTTTTGCCACCACAGTATCAATAATCCCATCCCCATTCACATCCGCAAAATCTCTTACTCGCTTAAAAATCCGATTTGCAATCCGTGGCGTAAGCCTAGACCGCGTCGCAAGAAGCTCACACGCCTCCGGCCGAATCTCCGTCCCTAGAATTTTTGCCGTCCGCATAATTATCTGTTCAATTTCCGGCTCTTTATAATATTCCAAACGATGAATGATACCAAATCTATCCCGTAGAGGCCCCGCAAGTGAACCGGTCCGCGTCGTTGCTCCAATCACAGTAAAATGCGGCAAATCTAGTCGTACCGAACGTGCCGCCGGACCCTTACCTATCACGATATCCAGCTTATAATCTTCCATCGCCGAATATAGCACTTCCTCAACCGCTCGTCTCAACCTATGAATCTCATCAATAAAGAGAACATCACCGTCTTTCAAATTCGTCAAAATAGACGCAAGATCCCCTGCTCTTTCAATCGCTGGGCCAGAAGTTACACGAAGCGACGCTCCAAGCTCATGCGCAATCACTCCAGCCATAGTAGTTTTACCAAGCCCCGGCGGACCATATAATAATATATGGTCTAAAGTCGACCCGTCAGACCTCTTTTTTACCGCCTCGATCGCAAGCCGTAAATTGCTCTTTAAGTGTTCCTGCCCAATATAATCATCAAAACTCGTTGGGCGAAGCGTTATCTCAATCCGCTCTTCTTCCGCATCTCGCGCCGCAGTTGGCTCCACCAATCGTTCAATCGCCATTATCTACCTCCAAATCCGCCGCCCCCACCGCCGCCGCCAGAAAATCCGCCCCCACCGCCAGAAAACCCAGACGAACCGGACGATGAGCTACCACTAGAGGCCATCGTGGTCGAACTCCTTGCTACACTTGCCGCCCTGCTTGCCGCCGACAATACACTATAAGAGGCCATATTATGATAATACCAATCTGGCGTCTCTACCTCTTTTAGCTGATAATACTTTTCCAACTCTTTCATCCAAGTTTTTTCTAGCCCCAGCACCGCTGCATATGGCAACAATTTTTCGTACAGATGCACCACCCCTTCCGGCGAAGTATCCGCACCTTTTACACTTTGCAAAAATGCCATTCTGTCTTTCTCTGCCATTTTAATATAAAGTTTTAGTCCGTCCATATATCGCGACGCCTCAAGGCCTTTTTCTGTACGATGCAAGAATTTATTGGTTTTAGTCTTTAAATATGCATAGATAATAATTGCGCCCAGAGCTATACCGCCCATCACACCCAAAAAGGCTTCCTCGCCTACTAGTACTCCGACCATCGCACCACCACCGTCCGTTATAGCTTCCACTATCCCAAACACTATCGGCATCACAAATACCCCAACCATCACAACCGCGGCAATCATACCCGATATGCCAAAATCCGAATTCTTAGCATATTTACTATCCACTAGCCCATCTTGCTTCAATCTGTCAATTACGGTCTTATCATATGATCGCCCTAGAGCCATCAGCTTACTCGTGGCAGTCCTAGTTTTTATTTCAATCTCATCTCCATTCTTTGGCTCAATGCCACCATTCAAAATCTCAAGCAGTATTGCACCTTCCATGCTTATACCCTCCATTTTCTTCACTTTTACCGACCATTTATCGCGTTTTAAAACTGCGGTCTCCCCTTTTATCAAAGCAATCTGACCTTTTACAATCATATCGAGCATCACCGCCACTTTCGCATCTTTTTTCTCACCGATATAAATCTCCGCCATCTCTGCCACATCATAATCTTTATTCGGCTGATATTCTGGCCTCACAAACAAGCCATTATAAAATCTAGCTTTCTCTCTAGTTTTCAAAAAATTCTTAAATGGCAAAATCAATAGCAAACCACATACGACCGCAAATCCAACCATTACTAATACTAAAGTATAGTTCCTTTCCGGCTCTTTCACCGCAAAAGTCCCAGCTTTTATCTTTATATCAAAGGTTAAGTTCTCGTGCGGCTTCAAATCTTTCGTCGAAAATGCCACCCCGTCGCTAATCGTCTGAATCTCGCACCGCTCATTACCCTTTGCCCCATAACTACCAACATAACACAAAGATTCACCAGTAAAACCCTCCAGCGTACCATCCTCAAAATGCACCCTAGCTGTCACCTTGTCAAATCTTTGTGACGAATCTGTCCCATTTGTGTCCCAATAAAGCTCCTGGTATGCCTTTGCGACGTCTTGCCCACTAACATTATTCCCACTCTCGTCAAACTCCATAATCACATCCGCAAATTCATAGGTAAACGCATACACTTGCTTGCCCAAAACATACTCTTCCGTACCGGTGCACACCTCATAATAATCACCATATTTATCTATGCTATAGATTGGCTCGGTCTCTCCATTTCGCGTAACGCTAATATTACTCCGCGTCAGACTCGGCAAAGTCACATTCGTACCGTTTTGATTCGTAAACGGTATCCTCCGACAAATACCTTTATTTTGCTTAAAATCAGGGAACACCGCTGTTACTTTTTCTACCACTTTAAGACGCGAAAAACCGCTTTCATCCTTCGCCAGATAATAATCCCCCGTAAAATCCTCAAAATAAAAATCATTTACCCCAGCGTGCACTGCACCATTGCTAAACACCACTGCTAGAAGCATCGCAACAACAACTGCTACTATTTTTTTCACCGCATTACTCCTTTTTATAACCTGATTATACCAAAATTTCCCTATATTTTCCACTTTTTCTTCCATCCTTATGTTGGCACTTAATCGCCGTAGGAGCCGAGCAAGAAATAAATTGGTATTTCTTCGAGGCGACGCCCGGCTAACAATAGTGCGCTAGCACTATTGACAGTACAGTGCCAGCGTGCTACAATAGATTCAGAATTAGCACTCACATAACAAGAGTGCCAGAAAAGGAGCTAAAAATATGTCAAAAATCATCGGTATTGACCTCGGCACCACCAACAGCGCATTTGCTTACATGGTAGCCGGCAAACCAGAAGTTATTACAAACAGCGAAGGCGACCGCACTACCCCATCAGTAGTTGCCGTTACTAAAAAGGGTGACCGCCTTGTCGGTAAAGTTGCTCAACGTCAACGCGTCACCAACCCAAAGAATACCATCTACGGCATCAAGCGTCTCATCGGCCGCAAATATGACGACAAAGAAGTTCAGCACGACCTAGAAATCAGCCCATACAAAATCGTCAAAAAGGGCAATGGTGTTGCGGTAGAAATGGACGGCAAAGAATATACACCAGAAGAAATCTCCGCTATGGTGCTTTCCAAAATCAAAGCTGACGCTGAAGCTTTCCTTGGCGAACCGGTCACTGAAGCTATTATCACTGTACCGGCTTATTTCGACGATTCTCAGCGCCAAGCCACCAAAGACGCCGGCAAAATCGCTGGCCTCGAAGTTAAGCGTATTATTAATGAGCCGACCGCAGCCGCTCTCGCTTACGGTCTCGAATCCAAAAAAGACGAAAAAATCGTCGTCTTCGACCTTGGTGGTGGTACTTTCGATGTCTCCGTTTTGGAACTCGGTGATGGCGTTTTCGAAGTAATGTCCACCAATGGCGATACCCACCTCGGCGGTGAAGACTTTGACAATATTCTTGTAAATTATCTCGTCGACGAATTCAAAAAAGAATCCGGCATCGACATCAAAAAAGACGCCGCCGCTATGCAGCGCGTCAAAGACGAAGCCGAAAAAGCCAAGAAGGAATTGTCGTCTAGCACTTCTACCGACATCAATCTCCCCTTCCTTTCCGCTGATATCGAAGGTCCAAAACATTTTGAATACACTTTGACCCGTGCCAAGCTCGAAGAACTCGTCAAGCCACTTCTTGACCGCCTTGCCGAGCCAGTAGAAAAAGCTTTGAAGGACGCTAAGCTCACCACCAAAGATATTGACGAAATCGTCATGGTCGGTGGTATGACCCGCATGCCGGCCGTCGTCGAAAAAGTCAAAGAAATCTTTGGCAAAGACCCAATGCAGGGCGTCAACCCAGATGAAGTCGTAGCAGTCGGTGCCGCTATTCAAGGTGGTGTTCTTCAGGGCGATGTCAAGGATGTTTTGCTCCTCGATGTTACCCCGCTCACCCTTGGCATTGAGACCATGGGCGGCGTTCGCACTCCTCTGATCGACCGCAACACCACCATCCCAACTTCAAAATCCGAAGTCTTCTCCACCGCATCCGACAACCAACCTCAGGTTGAAATTCACGTCCTCCAAGGCGAACGCGAATTTGCCAAAGACAACAAGTCTCTCGGTCGCTTCATCCTTGATGGCATCGCACCGGCTCCTCGTGGTGTGCCGCAAATCGAAGTTACCTTCAACCTTGACGCCAATGGCATCTTGAATGTTACCGCCAAGGATAAGGGAACTGGCAAAGAGCAATCTATCACCATCCAAAACTCTGGCAACATGAGCAAAGAAGATATCGAAAAAGCTCAAAAAGAAGCCGAGATGCACGCCGATGAAGACAAGAAGAAAAAGGAAACTATCGACGCCAAGAACCACCTAGAAAACGCCGTCTATCAAGCCGAAAAAATGCCTGATGAGTTTAAAGACAAAATCTCCGACGACGATAAGGAAACTATCAAAAAAGCCGTCGAAGACGCAAAAAAGACTTTGAACGACGAATCGGCCACCAAAGACCAGCTCGAACAGGCCGTCAAAGATTTGAACGATCGCATCATGCCGATTGGTGCAAAGATGTACCAGCAGGCATCTACGGATGAGTCAAAGTCTGAAGACAAGTCTTCCGACAAAGACGAGCCAGTCGAAGGCGAAGTAGTCGACAAATAGATTAGCGACAGAGCTAGCCTCGTATGCTATAATTGGGATATGAAAATCGTATCCCCAGAACTAGAAAACTCGATCATCAAAGAAGCCATCAAACACTTTGAAGATGTCGAGTTTTTTAGTGCCAATAATTTAGACGAAGCCACCAAATTACTCGCCGAGAAAAAAGCCGATTCCCTTATCGCCGGCATCGACTCTTCCTCTCGCGATGTCGTGCTAGCCTGCAAAGCCAATATTCCCCTTTCTTCAAAATATTTTTCTAGTTGTTTTGTTTGCGAACGCCCAGATTGCCACTTTGTAGTTGCCGACGGCGGCGTCAACAAACAGCCAGACGAAAATCAACTCTACTGCATCGTCGAAGATTCCGCCAAAACTCTCATAGATTATTACGGTGAGCAGCCCAAGATAGCCATGCTCTCATACTCGACCTACGGCTCCGGCGGCAAAAATCCCGACCTCGAAAAAATCCATAACGTCATCCATCACATTAGAAAGTCTCACCCCGATTGGCTCATCGATGGAGAAATGCAACTCGACGCCGCCATAGACCCAAGCGTTGCCGCAAAAAAGACCCCAGAAAGTCCTTTGAAAGGTCGCGCCAATATACTTATCACACCAGACTTAAATTCCGGTAATATATTATATAAGTCTCTCGAACGTTTTGGCGGTTTCACCATTGCTGGCCCAATTTTACAAGGCTTCGCCGTCCCACTTGCCGACCTCTCTCGCGGCAGCACCGTCGAAGACGTCATCTTGACTATCAAAGTTATTAAAAAACAGTTCGAAAGGAAATCACTATGAGTTATTTTGGCACCGACGGCATTAGGCAATCCGCCGACAAATTCACAAAAGAATTTATCAACTCAATTATCGCGGGCCTCGCCGACTATTCCGGCACCGATAAAAAGGTTCTAATCGGTGGCGACACTCGTGAGTCGTCCGAATGGATCTTGCAGGACCTAGCCGAAGCTCTAGAATCCATCGGCTTTGAATATTCCTCAGTCGGTATACTTCCCACCCCCACTATCAATTATTGTTTTTATGAAATGGGATTTGATTTTGCTATCGACGTAACGGCTTCTCATAATCCCTACACCGACAATGGTATTAAAATTTTCGAGAGAGGCACCGAATCCGGCATTAAACTCTCTAAGTCAGGCTGCGTCATGATTGATAATGCTATCGAAGAGCACAAAGTTATCAATACTATTTCCGCCACAGACCGCACCAATCTTCACGATGAAGCAATCGAGATTTATAAAGAGCACCTCGTAGCTTATCTAGGCGAAGTAAATCTGTCAGGCCTCAATATCGGCCTAGACTGCGCCAACGGCGCCATGAGTGTCATCAACAAATCAGTTTTTGAATCGCTCGGCGCCAAAGTCTCACTAATTAATGCAACTGCAAATTACAACCAAATCATTAATGCAGATTGTGGTTCCACCCATCCAGAGCAACTTAAATCCCTTGTCAAAGAAAATGGCCTAGATTTTGGCATTGCTTACGACGGCGATGGCGACAGATGTATCTTGATAAATAACAACGGACAGGAAATCGACGGCGACGGCATTATCGCCATCCTCGCAAATTTCTTAAAATTAGACAAGATTGTCACCACGGTCATGGCAAATCAAGGCCTCCTAAATTGGGCGACAAAAAATCACATCATCGCAGAAATCACACCAGTCGGAGACAGTAACGTAGCAGAGGCCATGCGTGCTCACAATATAAAAATTGGCGGTGAGCAATCCGGACATATCATTCTTCCAGGCGAACCTACCGGAGACGGCATGCTAACCAGCCTCATGATTGCAAAAGTTATTGTAGAATCCAAAAAACCTCTAACCGAACTCGCAAGTATTATTACCAAATTTCCTCAAATCATGGTCAATATGTCTGCCACTCCCGAACAAAAAGAAAATTTAAAAACATCCGAAAACGCCAAAAAACTCTTACTAGAATATGACGAAAAATTAAAAGCTGTCGACGGCCGCCTTCTCGTCCGCCCATCCGGCACTGAACCCCTCATCCGCATCACAATGTGGGGAAACGACGAAGCTACTATCAATAGCTTAGCCAGTGAGCTAAAAAATAAAATGGAGAAAACCCTATGAAAATTACAACTTTGGCAGAATATACACCAGAAATGGCCACCAGAGTCCGCGAACTTTTAATTCAGCTTTCGCGCAGTGGCAAAGACCGCGGCAAAATCCCCAAAGAATGGTTTGACAACCTTATCGCCTCTCCATATCATGACATGTTACTTGCCATCGATGACTCAGGCAAAATTCAGGGAATTGCTACGCTAAGCATCATCATGGGACCCATCGTTCGTCGCGTAGCTTATCTCGAAGATTTTGTCACCGATGAATCCGTCCGCGGCCAAGGCATCGGCACCGCACTTTGGGATGCTATGCTCGTCTGGGCGAAATCCAAAAACTGCACCGAGTTAAATTTCACCTCCGGACAAGGACGCGAAGCTGCTTGGAAATTTTACTTATCAAAAGGTGCGGAAATTTACGATACCAATTTCTTCCGCAAAACTATGTAAAGTACCGCCGGCATCAAATAAATTTGCAAAGCATTTGCAAGCCCCGAAAAGAACAAAAGCGAAACCGCATAGACCACAAGAAGGGAAAAGAGCATCCCGCTCATTTGGCTTTTCATAAATTCACGTATCATCATTACAACCAGCCACACAAAACATATCACACCGACAAGACCAGTCTCCGCGAGCAGAGAAGCATACTCATTTTGTATGATTTCTTTTGGCGAACCAGTTAACCCCATATCATACATCGCCTGTCCAGCCCCACCGATCCCCACTCCAAAAAGCACAGTCCTAGCATCCTGCGTCCACACAGCTATCGCGTTCTTCGTTAACTCCATCCGAATCCCGGTTGACTCCTCCACATACCCATCAAACACCGCATCCGTCACATTTCCCTCCTCAAAGTTTTCCACAGGGTTTTCCACAACCTCGTCTTCGTCACTCCGCACATCAATAATCCCAAGTGATAAATGATTCAAAACCTTCGCCACGCCAGTACCGTAAGTATCATTCGTTGGCCCAACCTGCGCCAAAATCCCTTGCAAATTCAAAGCAAACAAGAAAGAGAGAATCGTCATCCCCCACACCACACCAAGCCTTTTTACGATTTTCCCTTTTTCCTGCATCAGCAAAAACCCGCTCATAAACATCATCCCCACCACAAACGCATAAATCGCCCCTCGCGAAAACGTCAGAAACAGCGTAGCTGCTATCACGAAGAAGCAAAGTAATAAGGATTTCCGTTCTGAGTTTTTACTATTATGCTTCCCTGTGATTATCAACCACACCGCTACTATCGCTGGCGCGAGGAGCAAATTCCCCATAAATTGTGGTTCAATCGCAAACCCATTCGGATGCGGAAACCCAAACATTTGCGTCACGCATCCTCGGCACATCAACGTATAATCTCTCGGCACCCCAAGCGTATCCATCACGCATTGCGCCACACACCACCCGCAAATCACAAGCGATGACGCAAAAAACATCTTCAAAAAAACATAATAAAAAACCCGTTCATCATAAAGATCTTCTTTCATTTTGAAAATTCCATAAATCGCAAAAACAAGAAGCCACAAAATTCCGCACGTCATTACTCCCCTTACTACATTTTCCGACCATACTGTCGTTAATGTCACAAAAACCGGAAACACCAGCCACAATCCCCCCCTCCTCACGTTACGAAGCACTTCACCAAAACGTTTCTTCATTATAATCCACACAGCAAAGCATCCATCAAACACTACAAGCCAAAGAATTGGCAACGAAAGTTCAAAATTCATCGTCTCGCTAGATCCAAGAGCAATCACTGGATAATACGAAAAAAACAGCACCGCCGGCAATATATAAATCAAAACCCTCACCGCCCTATTTAATATTTTCATCCACCACCTTTCGCATTTCCATATCAAACCTATCTTCCGAAAAACCTTCCGCCGTCTTTGCTATTTTATGTTTATCAAATTTCATTTTTTCAAATTTTAAAATCCCATCAGCAAGAGACTTAGCAGTCTGCCTGCTAAACAAAACTCCGTTCACGCCATCTATAACATAATCCGTCGCCCCTCCCTCACCATAAGCCACCACTGGACATCCACACGCCAAAGCTTCCACCGGCGCAATCCCAAATGGCTCCAGGCTAGGGAACAGGTACCCTTTTGCACTGCATAGATACTTCGCCAATTCATCTTTCCCTACCAGTGGCACAAATTTTATCAGTTCTGACCCTTCGGCCATTTTCACAAGCCTTCTATGCTCTGGCCCTTCCCCCACTACCAATAATTTTCGTTTCAACTTCAAACATGCTTTTACTGCAAGATCCAATTTTTTCCAAGTCACCTGCCTAGAAGTCACAATGTAGTATTTCCCGTCATCTTCAGAGCGACATTTAAAATCTTTTATCTCTACCGGCGGATGCACCACTACCGCTTCCCTTTTATAATATTTACCAATTAACTCTTTTGCATATTCTGAAATCGTTACAAACTGGTCTACGCCTTGCGCCGCCTTAAAATCCGCCCGTCTCAGAGGCTTTACCAATGCCTTAAAGAAAAATCTCACCACTGGATTTAAAATCCCAAACCCAGGATCTTCCACATAGTCATCATACATCTGCCAATAATACTGCGTCGGCACATGACAATAAGAAATATGCACCCCATCTGTCACTTTCACCGCTTTCGCTTCTGCACCAGTTACCGAAATCACCAAGTCGTATTCCGACAAATCAAGATGCGAAAACCACCTCTGCCTCAGCGGCCCAAGAATCCTCCGAAGTGACGTCGGAAAAATCTGCAGCCACCCAGTTCTTACATCGGCATCCTTAAACCAATCAATCCCCTTCTTTGAATATTTTGAAGTATAAATCGGAGCCTTAGGATATAACTTGTGTATTGCAAATAATACTTTCTCTGCCCCACCAATATTCGTCAACCAATCACATACGATTGCAACTTTCATCTTGCCCCGTCTCTTCTAATCACCATCCAAATCGTTTTGAAGAAAACTTGCGCGTCAAGCAAAAGCGACCAATTCATTACATAATAAATATCAAGTGCTCTTCGTTCTTCAAACGAAATATCTCGCCGCCCACTCACTTGAGCAAATCCGGTTAGTCCAGATTTTACCGACAGTATCAACGATCTATCACCATACTTATCAATTTCATTTTCCGGCAAAGCTCTCGGGCCAATCAAAGAAATATCACCTTTTAATACATTAAATAATTGTGGCAATTCATCAATCGAAGTTTTTCTTAGAAACTTTCCAAACTTAGTAATCCTAGGGTCATTCGGTATCGAATCTCCTTCTGAGCGATACTCCTTTATTAGTTCCGGCTTCCCCATTTTTATAAAAGCCTCTTCCGCCGTCATCCCACTCCACTCCGATTTCATCGAACGGAATTTATAACATCTAAATTTCTTATTATAACGCGTTACTCTCACACCAGCATAAATCGGTGAATGGTGTATATCCGAGAGCTTCAAGATTAACCACACTATTGCCATTGGTATTGCCGCCACCACGAGCATACAAAACGAAAACACGATGTCAAATAGTCTTTTTACGACCGCCGCTCCACCAGTAAGTGGAGTTAGTCTCACTAGTACCGCAGGAGTATTCCCTACTAGCTCCATTTCTCCAAAGTGCGACGAAAGCGCCGTCTCGCTCGGCACAAAATAATACATCATGTGTCTATCAATAGCTTTTCGAAATACCACATCTGTATCTTTTTCATCGGTCTGGAAAATCGCATCCAGCTTTTTTCGCTTCAATGCGAGTTCCAAAGACTCGACCTGTAGCCCCCTCAAATCTTCCGGTATGTATTTTTCTTTTGCTACAATTGCAGCTATCCTATAACCCGACCCTGGATCCGTCGCAATATAATTCGCAAGATATTCCGTATTACGATGGTCGCCCACAATAATCACTCGCTTCGTACCATAATTTTTCTTAAAAATCTGCCGCGCAATAAACCGCACCAGTATTCGCTCAACTAATAGAAACACAAACGACAAAAGCACAGACATGCCCGCCACTGCTCGCACCGGGAAAACATCCTCATACGTAAAATATGCATACACAATAAGCGCACCCACACTAAGCACTGCCGCGAGCATTAGCCGCCAAATTTCCGACAATCTTGACTTGCCAAGAAATATTGACTTCTTATATAGCCCTAATGCTGCTAATATTACAACCAATATTGGTACTAGCCACACGATAGTAAGTGTAAATTCCATTAACTGCGATTCAAATTCATACGGCCTAGGATCTACATGTACCCGTATAAAATATGCCGCGGCAAAAGATAGTACCAAAGCCAAAGCGTCGCCAACAATCAGAGCCGCCCTTAAAATAGAGTCAGATTTTTTCTTCATATTATATATTATACAATATTTTACTCGACTGTAACAGACTTCGCCAAATTCCTCGGCTGGTCCACGTTATTGCCTTTTGCCAAAGTCATATAATATGCAAAGAGCTGCGCCACTAGATTCATTAGTATTGGAGCAAATAATTTACAATCACTAGAAATTTTGATTACTTTCTCAACCGGCAAATCAAACTTGCTAGTATTGGTTATCACGATCATATGCCCACCACGCGCCAACACTTCTTGTACATTTGATACTGCCTTATCATAAAGCTCACCCTCTGGCACCAATGCAAATTCGAAAAATCTATCGTCAATTAATGCCAAAGGTCCGTGTTTCAATTCGCCAAAAGCGTACGCGTTCGCATCTACATACGAAATCTCCTTCAATTTCAACGCACCTTCCATTGCTGTTGGATAAGCCGTATCGCGACCAAGATAAACCGCGTGCTCATACTTTGCATATTTTTTCGCGACCGACTCCACTTCTTTTCTCACCGACTCAAGAGTAGTCCGAATCGCTTCCGGAAGTTTATCAATTTCCTCCACGTATGGTTTGAGTGTGCCAGGTCTCACGCCCTTAGCTTGCGCGATCGTCAATCCAAACATCACCATTGCAATCACTTGCGAGGTAAATGCTTTTGTCGAAGCTACTGAAATTTCTGGACCCACATGTACATACGTACCTCCATCCACTTCGCGTGCAATTGTTGAACCAATCGCATTCACAATACCAATCGTCTTGACGCCCTGCTTCTTAATCTCCCGAAGGCACGCCAGCGTATCAGCCGTCTCACCAGACTGCGACACTATAAGCGCTACCGAATCTTTCGGAATGTATGCATTCCGATACCGATATTCGCTCGCGATTACTGTCTCCACCGTAATCTCTGGCGTAAATTGCTCAATATAATATCCCGCGAGCAGGCCAGCGTGATACGCTGTACCACATCCCACAATCACGAGATGTTTAATCTTCCGAAGTTCTGTTTCAGAAAGGCCAGGACCGCCAAGATGCACGATTCCCTCTTTTACATTCACGCGACCGCGCAAAGTTTCCTTTAGAGACTCCGGCTGCTCCATAATCTCTTTTAGTAAGAAATGGTCATATCCGCCCTTTTGAATCGCCGCAAGGTTCGTCTCAATCTCTTCTACTTTTGCCGACACCGGCTCCGCATTCAAAGTTTTAATTTCGATACTATTTTTTGTTAGCCGCGCAACTTCACCATCATTCAAATAAATCGCTCGCTTCGTATGTCCGACTAGCGCCGACGCATCCGAGGCCAGCATCGTCTCGTCATGACCCACGCCAATCACTAATGGTGAGCCACTTCTCGCTACCACAATTTCATCAGGACTTTTTGTCGACACCGCTGCGATACCATAAGTCCCTTTTACCAGCTTCAAAGCTTGCACCACTGCATTCATTAGTGGATATTTACCGTCTTTGTAAAACGAATTCACAAGCGCCGCGAGAACCTCAGTATCGGTCTCGGATTTAAACTTATGTTCCTTTAGATGCTCTTTTAGCTCTTTATAGTTTTCGATAATCCCATTATGTACAAGATAAATCGGCCCAGCCTGATGCGGATGCGCATTTGCCTCACTCGGCTCACCATGTGTCGCCCATCTAGTATGACCAATCCCGATTTTATCTTCTCGTTTATTGGCTGCTAATTTTTCTTCAAGATTCGCGATTTTCCCCTTTGCACGAAGTAATGTTGCTTTTCCTTTTTCATCCAATGTCACCACGCCAGCCGAATCATATCCCCGATATTCTAATCGTTTGAGCCCAGATATACAAAAGTCCTGAGCCTGCTTTTCGCCCACATATCCTACTATTCCGCACATTTTAAATTTCCTCCGCTTATCTTTTTATTATATCACGAATTAAATTTGCTATTCTTCCTCTTCTTCCTTTTTCTTTTTTCTACTACCAAAAAGTTTACCAAGATGCATGGCGTACCCTACTTTTTGACTCACATCAATCGCATCACCTACTACCGGTATATCCCGCGCAGCATCATAAGCCTTCTGATGTACTGCGGCTCGCGTCGGCACAACTCTATGCACCGCGCTATCCACTACACCTTCTACCGCACCGCCGACTAAGCTACCGGCCACCATTTTGCCGACTTTACCTTTTGGCACGCCAGCACCAGATACTCCGACAACAGAGCCCGTCGCAATTTCAGTAAATAAATCCATATATTGCTGGTTCAAAGGACTTGCTGCAAACTTCGCTTCAAATTCATTTACGTCTTTACAAGTTGTGCCAAGCTCTTCAATTTTCACAAATAGTGCGTCAATCTTTTTCTGCATTTCCGCATTAATTTCGTACGCCGCAGAAAATGCATTCTTCCGCGCATCAATACTTTGTTTTATATATTCGTCCATTTTATTTCTTTCCGACTTTATCATTAATCTCAATCCCGCCAAAGCCACCAGCTGCATCTATATAAATAGTATATTCGCCCTTGTCGGACTCACTTTTTCGCTCATCAGAAATCCCGCCAAAGATAAAACCAGATTTTACTTTAATTTGCACATTCTCCGGCACTTTGATATCAATTCCGCCAAATAGACAAAAAGCTTTTATCACGGTGTCCTTAGTAAACTTAGCCTTTCTAAGATCCAAATCAATGCCACCAAACACGGCTACGAGATTTGATCCAGAAAACGCCTCATCACTGTAAACTTTATCACTTCCCGAAAAGACCGCTATTTGCGAATCCATCGTTTTGTCATCTTTTAATTTGCGGATTTTCTTTTCGACTTCTTTATCATTGTTACTGTGGATTAAACTCTTTACAATAATGGTAAGCCCGGCCACGATTAGAAATACTGCAAGAATCACTTTCCAGGCCACGTCATACGAAAACACATTTTGCGCCGCAAGTAGCAAAATCACACCCGCCGCCAAAAATCCCAGAGACGCCAACTTCTCCTTTTCCGTGATCAGACTCACCGCACTCGGGATTATGATAAATAGCGTCCACCACCCATCAAAGAATATATCAAAATCAAATAACCCCAGCGCATTACCACCAAATATCACACCCAGTGCAATCACTGCTATCCCCCAAATAATCGGTCTAACTTTTTTCATATTATCTCCTTAATATATTAATAATTTTCCGCCTTTATCTCAAAGAAGCTCTGTGGATGACTGCAAACTGGACAGACTTCTGGAGCCTCTTTACCAAAGTGAACATGCCCGCAGTTGCGGCAGAGCCAAACTCTGTCGCCATCTTTACTAAAGACCAAACCTTCTTTGACATTTTTGAGTAGCTTGCGATATCTCTCTTCGTGTTCTTTTTCAATGGCAGCGACAGCCCTAAACTTAGCTGCGAGTTCCATAAAGCCCTCTTCTTCAGCAGTCTTCGCAAACCCATCATACATATCGGTCCACTCATAATTTTCACCCTCAGCGGCAGCGAGCAGATTCTCTTCGGTTGAAGCAATTTCCCCACCGTTTAATTCTTTAAACCAAAGCTTAGCATGTTCCTTTTCGTTGTTTGCAGTTTCTTCAAAAATCGCAGCAATCTGTTCAAACCCATCTTTTCTAGCCTTGCTAGCAAAGAAAGAATATTTATTTCTCGCCTGAGATTCTCCTGCAAAAGCAACCATCAAATTTTGCTCAGTTTTAGAACCTTTTAATTTCATATCTCATTCCTTCCATATTTAAGCTATGATTTAATTATTATTGCTAATTAACAATACGTCAATAGCTTTATAAAATGTTTTAACAAATTATGCGAAGAACCAAAAAAATGATACAATGAAATTAACATAAACGAGATTTAAATTATGAAAAAAATTACCAAATTAAAAAAATCCGAAAACCTTACCGTCTGGAGCAAGGTCTGGCGTATTGCACTCTCCATCATTGTGCCTCTCGGTGGAGGTTCTATTATTTCCCTTTTTACCATGGATGCCATGAAAAAATTTGGCACGTTCAACCAGCCACCTCTCGCTCCTCCAGCCTGGCTTTTCCCCGTCGCCTGGACTACACTTTATATCCTAATGGGAGTCGCCAGCTATCTTATCTGGCTTCACTCATACAATAATCACAAGCTAGCAAAATATGGCAAAGTCGCGCTTATTATCTACGGCATTCAGCTCATCTTTAATTTTGCCTGGACCCCATTCTTTTTCTCGCTTGGCTGGTACTGGTTTGCCCTTTACTGGTTACTCGTTATGTGGGCACTCATCATTGCTCTTATGATCAAATCTTTCAAAATCTCTCGCGCCGCCTTTTTTATGCTTTTGCCATATATATTATGGTGCACTTTCGCCGCCTATCTTAACTGTGGTATTGCAATACTTAATTAGATACTCAACGACGATACGAGTAGCTAGTTGTTAACATATTTTACGGCCTCAATAGCCGCAACAGCCCCATCCGACACGGCCGTAACTAATTGCCTCACGTCTTTAGTGCGATTATCTCCAGCCACAAATATCCCATCGACATTCGTATGACATTTTTCGCCAGCTTCAATATAACCAACATCATCCAACTTTATCAAATTCGCAAAAGCTTTGTTTTCTGGTATTCTACCAATCGCCACAAACAAACCGTCAACCTCAATAGTTTGCACTCCTCCATCAGTATTGACGACTTCTATATTTTCTAGTTTATCCTTAGCATTGAGTTTTGTAACATTACTGTTTAAAACAAATCGGATATTCTTTTTGCCCTTTAAGCGGTTGACCGTAGAATCTTCGCCACTAAATTTATCTCTTCTATGTATTAGATAAACTCTCTCTGCTATATCAGCTAGATACAAAGCGTCTTCTAGAGCCGTATTGCCACCACCAACAACCGCAACTTTCTTATTTTTGTAGAAAGCCCCGTCACAAGTCGCGCAGTAAGAAACGCCTTTACCAACTAACTGATCTTCATTAGGTAGCCCAAGCTTTCTATTTTCAGAACCAGTCGCAATAATAACTGAGCCCGCCTCATAGATATTATTAGCAGTTATCACTTTTTTCTGCTTACTATCAGTCTCAATGCCAACAACTTTCTCGAAAACTATTTCTGTGCCCAAATTCTTTGCCTGATTATATAGTTTTGTTGCAAAATCATATCCAGATATGTGCTCTTCCGCAGGATAATTCTCAATATCCAAAGTATTAACTATCTGACCACCATAAACCTTTGCTTCAAGCACCAATACTTTTTTTGCAGCCCGTCTAGCATAAATTGCAGCCGTCAACCCTGCCGGTCCAGCACCGATAATCACAATTTCATACATATATTATTCTCCTATCATTTTCTCAATATTATTCTTTGATATTAAACCGATACTTCTCTTTATTTCTTCGCCATTTTCGAATATCACAAGGCACGGGATAGACGAAATGCTATACTTTTCCGCCAATTCTCCTTCATTCTCTATGTTGATAGATACAATCTTCACATCGTCATTATTTTCAGCAATCTCTTCAATAATAGGCTTAATCATCCTGCATGGTCCACACCAATCGGCATAAAAATCAACGAGTACTTTCTTTTTATTTTTTAATACTTCTTCGTTGAAATTTTCTCGATTTACTTCTACAATTTTCATTTTATTCATTCCTTTCAATATTATTTAAAACTTTATACATTAGCGAATAAAGAGCAATCGCCTCTTCCCCAGACAAATTAATACATTTTTCAATTTTCTCTGGCACAAATTTAGCTTTATTTTTAAGTTTTTTACCTTTTTCGGTAATTTCAACTTCCAAATTTCTTTCATCTTTTGTGGACCGAATACGAGTAACAAACCCTTTACTTTCCAATTTTTTAAGCAACGGGGTCAGCGTACTAGGATCCAACAAAAGCGTATCACTTATCTCTTTAACATTACTTTTTTTCTTTTCCCAGAAATACATCATCACGATATATTGCGTATACGTCAAGTCTATCTTTTCAAGCAGTGGCGTATATCTTCTAATTACCTCTTTAGAACACAAATAAATAGGAAAACACAACTGATTTTCTAATTTTAGCGGATCACTATCCCTTTCCATCTCGGCCCTTCTATAATAATTTTTCTAAATCACCTTCTATCTCTTTTGGGTCAAAAGTAGGATCATATCGTTTCACAGCATCCCCATTCTTATCAACTAAAAATTTTGTAAAATTCCAAACAATGTCACCATCTTTTTTGCAAGTTGAACTTATTTTCGAAATAGCTTTCATTGCCATTTTATTTTTAAGCCCTTTTACTTCTTCTTTAGGCTGCTGTTCTTTTAAAATAGTAAATACTCTGTTTTCGTTTGCCCCATTTACTTCTATTTTTGCAAATTGATCAAATTGCGTTTTATACTTAGCAGTACAAAATTCGCGTATTTCATCATTACTGCCTGGCGCCTGATGCCCAAATTGATCACATGGAAAATCTAACACTTCAAACCCTTTATCGTGATATTTTTCGTAGAGCTTTTCTATCGCTTCATATTGTGGCGTGAAACCGCATCCTGTAGCAGTATTAACCACTAGCGACACTTTTCCCTTTAAAGAGCTGAGCTCAAAATCATCGCCTTTTCTTGTCTTAACTTTCAAGCCGTAGATATTCATTTAGAAACTCCAAATTAGTTTGTATACAAACTAATTATACCATAATATGCTAAGGCAATGATCTAAAATCGCGTTGAATAACACGTCAATGCGGCTAAAAGTAATATCACCCTACGACGGGTTTAATATTCTCTCCATATGGCGAGGGGCGACCAGACGTTGTTGCTCGGCTTTGCATGGTGGTGGACTGGTGTATTGACCACCCCGAATACACGGCGAAGATCAAGGTTATACCTAAGAAGGACTACCCAGTGTTGATGCCGTGCGAGTTCTGAGGTATACATATACAGGCAAAGAGATTCGAACTTTTAATGATTCATAGCTTTACTGGAACCGTAGAGGATTAAAACAGTGACAATGAAGAAAATAAAAGAAATACAATGTCAATGTTAAAATTAACCACAGTACTTTATGCAACTGATGATATAATAGAAGAATATGAGCAACAAAATAATCTTCGAGGGCCAAAGCCGCAAACAGCTTCGTTTTCACGAGGTTAACGCAATTTTGCTCCTGCTAGATTATTTTGATACTGATATTACATGCATTACTCCTGGTGCCGGAAAGACTCCAGACCTTAGAATAAGCGGTATTGAATGGGAACTTAAATCTCCTCAAGGCGATGGTGTTAAGACGATCGAGAATATCTTAAAGAAAGCCGCAAAGCAGTCGAAGAATATTATCCTAGATTTCTCACGCATAAAGATGAACGGCAATCAAGCGCTCTCTAGGACGAGATACTATTTACATAACAACAAGCACGGGATTAAGAAATTAATCGTCATTACGAAAAACCATAAAGTTATTGACTTTAAAGACGAGCTGTGATAATATAATAGTATAGAGTGAAACAAGGCACCGTACGGAGCTGGCGACACTCTCTTTTTGTTAGATATGGTATAATGGCAATATGGCAGGCACTGCACTGTAGTGATTCAAGCCTGAAGCTTAATAAAAATCTCGTTTATCACATGGTAGTTGTGGATCCATAGCGAATATGGTTGGCCACATTGGCCGCGATCGAATATCGCTGTTAATTACTTTGTTTTGGGCTATTAGCCCCCGGCATAAGTAATAAGAATGATGTTTGTCTTTCTCTTATAAATTAAATTTTGGAATAGGAGAGTATGGCGTCATCGGTAGGGGTTGAGAACTGAATCTAGCGCGCATCCATTTAAGACGCAACTATCGTAAGAGATAGGAGAGGCGGTTTTTGCCGTCTTAAATATTATCTTAATAAAGGAGGTTACCATGAAAGTATCATGGCATAAAAATATTAAGTTTAATGCGCGTTCAGACGGGTCTTTAAAATACGAAAAGACGTCAGATGTCGTTATTAATACACCAGGTATTAAAAAGGCATCAAGTTTACTGCATGAGATCGTGTCTTTTGCTATAAGAGTCTATCGAAAAATTAGATCCAAGTTCTCTTCCTGAGAGTTTTCTTAATAGTTAATTAAGGAAAGTCTCAGGATGAGAAATAACGAAATAAGAACACTAAAAAGATTATGCTCCCTGTTACATCTAAAAGAGGAGTATATTCTTGATTTAGCTAGCAGAGCCAATTCCTGCTATTATTCTTATGATAAAAAATCACGAAAAAAAGATGGTACGGCCAAAATACGTCATATAGATAGCCCGAATATCGAACTGAAAAACATACAAAAAAAGATTGATAGCGCCATAATCAAGCCATATGTAAACCTACTTCCAGATTATATCCATGGAGCAAGAACCGGAAAAAGTATTGTTACTAACGCAACTAACCATGCTGGATATGAAGCTATCTTATCTTTAGATATAGAAAACTGCTTTCCCAGCATAACATCCAAACGCATTTATTATATTTTTAGAAACACTATTCATTGCTCTGATAAGGTCGCATCGGTATTAACGACGCTCACCACTAAAGATGGTGTCCTACCACAAGGATGTCCGACTAGCGCCAGCTTGTGCAACTTAGTTCTCGTCCAGATGATCGAAAAATTATCTGAAATTGACGGCAGTCTCGACTATAACATTTCTCATTACATAGATGACATTTTTTATTCAGGTCGTTATTGTGACCTACAAAAAATTAGGAAACCAGCGATGACTGAAATCGGAAAAAACGGATTTAGACCGAATACCAAGAAAACGCTTCTCGTTAAAAACGGACGTCCAATGAAGGTTACCGGCATCACGGTCAATACAAAAGTTAGCGCTGGTAGAAGAAGAATCCGAAAGATCCAACGCAAAATCCTGAAAATAACCGAAAAAGATAAAGCCGAGTATGATATCGTTTTAAAAAATAGAAAAAGAAACAATAATAGTAAAATTAAAGCGTGTAAAATCGAGAAGCTCTTCGGCGAAATATCAAATGTGATTTCAATTAATAAAGAGCAGGGTTATAAACTTAAGAAAAAAATTGAAGCAAAGCTAAATGATTTAATTACATAAACCCCCACACGGTGCAATCTTGAAAGAAAAGATTAGCATTTTGAGTAACAAATTCTTATAAAAGTGAGTGGCGACCAGACATACTTATTCGGTTATGTATGGTTGTGGACTGGTGTATTGACCACCCCGAATACACGGCGAAGATCAAGGTTATACCTAAGAAAGACTATCCTATTCTGATGCCATGCGAGTTCTGAGGTATACATATACAGGCAAAGAGATTCGAACTTTTAGAAAGACGTAGAGTTAGGACATGTCGTAATAAATTTATACGCAACCACACTTGATGCGTGTGTTTACATATAGTATACTTGTATAGACATAACGCAAAAGGAGGCCATAAAAATGACCGCTGATATTAACAAAATTATCAATGAGTGGTCTTCTCATTCAAAATTAAATACATATTCTGAGCTGGGTAGAAGAGTCGGTGTTTCTCAACAAACCGTGAGTAGATGGGCGCATGGGATAAACAAGCCATCTCCGAAATACAATGATCGTATTATTAATGCCATATCATCAGATTATTCTACGCATAATCCAGATATTCCCTTTGGACTATCTGCGCTTTGTCCATTACCGCTAGAAAAGCTAACACCAGGAGATTTTGAGGAATTCTGCCTAGACCTTTTTAGGTATACTGGACTCGACGATATAGACAAACTCGGAAAAACTGGAGACAAACAATATGGAATTGATTTGTATTCAAACGATCAGAAAACCGTCATACAATGCAAACAAACTAGAGAGATAAAGTTCAATAAAACAAATGACGTCATAAATGACTATGAAGAGAGCAAACTAGAACAGCGGTTAGGATATACACCGCAGAGAAAAATCCTAGCAGTTTCTGCAAGCGTCACAGATCGAAACGCCCAAAAGCTTGAAAATAGTGGTTGGAAAGTATATGACATCGAAAAACTTAGTCGAGTCGCAAGAAACCTACAAGAAAATCAAAAAATAAGACTAGCTGAAACGTATTTTCCAAAAAATCGGCAATCTGTCTTGAAAAATTGCCTCAGCGTAAATGACTATACGTTCGGTCTAACTATTGCCAAATCGTATTTTGATCACATCGATAAGCCGCAGAATTGCTTTACGTTGTCAAACCAATATATCCTCAGTTTTTCAAAGCTTGAAACGTTAAGCAAATATTTTCAAGAATATCATGATGCAACAACTTCTTCTCTACCTATAATTGTTATTACTAGCGATAACGGTGTCGGAAAAACACGACTACTTAAAGAATTCTGCGATAAATATGACAACCTGAGTATTGTTGTGGTCGAAGAAAACATCGAAACGAAAGACGACATAGCTTGCGCCTTTGAGAGCGACGCAATTATTATTGACGACGGACAAAAATACAAAAATACCATACATCATCTACTCTCAGCATATGCCGCATCATACGCAGAAAAAACCACAAAAAAGAATAAACCAGTACTCATTATTTCTGTGAGCTCGGCGTATCTTGACCAAATAGAGGGAATTCTATATGAAAATAGAATACAAGAGGACGACTATCGTACTATCAAGTTGGAAAAACCTACGTGTGGTCAATGTTATGAACTAGTTATGGGGATCATCAAAAATGGAAGCATCGCTCAAACCATAACTAACTTTTCGAGCAATAATCCTTTCATTGCTGCAACTTTAGCAACTGCCATCCGCAACGGTCAGCTGTCTCAATTAAGTATTCAAAAGCTCGGTGCGCCGGGCAGTATTTTGCATGCTTCACTAAACAATCTAGCTAAGTACAGATGTGGATTATCCCGCCAAGAGAATGACGTAAGGTCTATCCTAGATATGATTGCATTAGTACAACCGGTTAGTATAGACGAAGACCTAATTGACGTTATAAAAGACCAAACGAATCTTTCATCTTCCGACATCAATACTATTATCGAAAAATTGCTTACAGCGGGTATACTAATTAAACGAAAAAACAAAATACATATATACCCAGATATTTTAGGAGTTTATATTTGTCATGAATATCTTAAAAGCGGTTTTGAATCAAAAAAAACTATCCTTAGAACACTACTTAATGGCAAATACCAAATTAATACTCTTCTGAACTTAGCGTTACTCGATACAGATGAGGTAACCATAGTCAGTAATGTCATGCCTGAAGCGTGGCGGACTATAAAAACAAACTATATGAATAGTAGTATTATTGAACAGCAAAGAGTCCTAAATAGTCTAGTAAACATCTCCTTCTATCAACCGCGCGAAGCAATTGATTTCGTGAAAATGGTATTATCCCTAAATGATAGTTTAGAGATAAAAACTCCAATCGAAGATTTTAACAGCTCTCTTCGTACGATAGCTTCCATCTTAGAAAATATTGCGCATAGGATGGAGTATACGGATGAAGCTATTTGTATTCTTGTTGAATTGGCTGGTAAATTCAAAGCGGAAGAGCCGAGAAATAACCCAGCTCTGAATGTCATCCAGAGCTTGTTGCGCCCAAATATATCAAAACCAATCGGATACAGAAAAAGAGTACTAGAAAGCTTATTGTCATATATTAAAAAAGATTCAAGACAAAAAATGTTTTTAAAACTGCTAAGTAGCCCTCTCGATATAAGCAGCACATCATATCTGTCAGACAATAAAACTATCACACTGCTACAATCAAGCCACGACAACACCGATACTGAATCTAGAGAAATCTGCGAAACTATTTTGGAATATTCCCAGGCTATTATCGATAGCAATGATCTTCCATTGACAATAGCCGCCATTGAACTACTTGGGAATATTATTAACTATAAACTTACCCAAGATGGCAATTTAGAAATCAGGAATAAAATTATTGATTATCTTTACAATTTATGCGACAAGAACACCGACCCAGTAATTGTAGCTAAAATATACTTAGAGCTCCAAAGATGTTATAAGAACACACGTCGGTTAGACCTATTGATAAAAAGCAGCGACACTATAATAGCTGTTTTTACCCTGGATCCATATCATCATAACTTACTCTCATACGAAACGGACTATAAGAAGAGGCAGCTCAAGCTCAAAAAATGGGTCGAGCACAATGCAGAGCTCGTAATAAAAGAATATGGCGCCAACCCCAGCGCGCTATATAATTCGCTTAGGACAATTCGAGAAAAAGCAAACGAATGCAAACTAATATTTAACTCGTCATATTTGCTTGGAATGATTTGTCCAAAAATGACAAATGACTTTAATAAGCAAATTCTACAGGCTATCGAAGTTGACAATCCTGGAGAAGAGTTCCAGTATGCAATAGCCGCATTATTAGCCTCCAACAAAGAAAAACAATACTGCATAAATACGATAAAAACTCTTATAAATTCTGATAACTATAAATCAACCATTGCAGCCGCAAACACAGTAGCGTATTGTTTTGATAAGATAGACATAAAAACATCCCTAGAATTAATTAACTTAATAGTAGAAACAAACAACATAGACGCTATTCTGATCTTGATTCAGTATTCTTGCCGACTACTCGATTATGATGAGACCGTTATCGGTGATCTATTGCTATATTTCTGCAAGATAAAAGACTCGAAAATTGCATTAGCTATAACGGATCTTTTTTCTGGACAAAACGGAGAACACCTTATAGGAAAGCTCCGGCCAAAACATGTCAAAACTATACTCTCCATGTTAGAGAGAGCTCAAGAGCTAAACTATTCGGCACAACAATTTATACGCAATATTGCAAACATTTTCCCTGATGACACCGCCGCTTTTCTCCTTAATAGAGTCTACGACAAACACACCATGACAGAACGTGATCTGTTTAGCTATACGGATATACCTTATGGAATGACAATCGATCTCGAAAAAGATGCTCTAAATATCTTTCTTGCCAAAATTATATCGCGGATTTACGACAATATTGACCAGCCCATGGTGGAATACAATGCCAGAAAAATATTAAAAATCATCTGCTTAGACGAAAGGGAAATTTTAAAAGAAGTAATTAAAACCAAAGACAAGTTTATTGAAAACAAAGACAACACACTATGTATGGTAATAGAGATACTTCTATCTTCATTAGATATTCGCTTTATAGCCAATAATTATGACGGAATTGAGCCGATCTTGCGCTCATTAATGATAGATGGCGGCGTGAGTAAGAAAAAAATATTAGAAATTTTTATTGCTAGCTATGTGCCCTCATCTAAGTCTAGAACGCCTGGTAGTCCATCCGAATATGATTTACAGCTAATAGATATTTCTGAAAAAGCGCTTCTGATAATGCCATATGACTCTATCTTAAGGCAACTTTTTGAAAGAGTAAAAGCGTATGCAGAACAGGAAATATCAAATGACAAAATTATAGACGAAGAGTGGGGTCTATAAAAAATAATACCGCCCATGTGGCGCACCTCTAACCGAAAAGAGGTATCATGGCAAAACGCCACCCATTCAAGAAAGCTAAACCTGGCAGAGCGATACCAGTTACCGCTCGGCAACTTGAAAGCTTTATGCTCGAACATAACGGCAGATTCAATTCGCGCGATTACGATAAGTTCGAGCGCATGGAGCTAATGGAATCGCCCGTTCGCGACGCGATACACGAATTAAAGACTTATTCCCTAGAAACACTAGCACAGCGCTTCGATGTGCGCCTTTTGGGGCGCGGTAAGCGCGTTTTTGCGAGGTTAGACGCCGAAGACGACAAATGGTACTACTTTTCCCTCGCATACATTCCACGCGCCTTAAACAACCGCGACGTGAATGACGCGATGGTTCAAATGTTCTTTATCGGCAAATGGCGCGTTCATAAGCTTTCGCTTTGGGCTGAGCCGGAAGACATTAGCCATTACGGCAACGATTCTAACAAAACATTCTATCATTTAGTCAATAGATAGCGTCCACTTGGACACAATCGGGTTTTGAAAGTTATTGTGCAGAAAATAGGGGTGGGATTTTTCCTTGACACGAAGCGGTGAAATATTGTGGACTTTTAATCAAAATAATCATAAGATCCGATCATGAAATATACAATCACGATAGAAGAAACTGTCGCTAAGGATTTCGAAGTCGAAGCCAACGACGCAGAAGAAGCCTACGAAATAGCTGAACAGAAATATAATTCCGGCGAGTTCGTCCTAGATCCGGGCGAATGTCAATTCAAACAAATAGCCATTACGACACCGAGTAATGAAGTTACGGAATGGCGAGAATTCTAAAGCTATTCAATCTTGTTAGACTTCTTAAGATTGCACTTTTGGCACAAAATGCGGATGTTATCAGCCGACAAGCTAGTGCCGCCTTTAGAAAATGGCAGATCATGATCAAAGTGTAGATTTTCAGTCGAACCACACAGAACACACTTACCACCATCGCGAATATATACTTCCTGTTTCACGCTGCTAGGAATAAGCCTTGTGTGGGGCAATTCACGAACATCGACAGTAGCTCCGGCATTTTCAGGATCCGACTCATCGAGCTTCAAAATAAAACGAAAGACGTTTCTTTTGCCATCATTAACGGTTTTATAATCAACTAAATCAAACATACCTTTGAGCGACCAGCGATTTGGGATAATCTTTTCGTAGACTTTTACCTTCTCGGGCACTCCGGTTTTCTTAAAATGCTCAACTGCTTCAATGAACTTACCATTTTCCGTTAAACTACCCGACGAAGTATAGGCTTCCTGGTCATGTTCTTTGTAGCAATCTTTTGGGACATCGTGACCTTCGTACTCGATCGTAACCCCATCCGAATAAATACAATCATTATATGGAGCATTGTCTCTTCTGGACATCAAAATAATAGAATAATTAGGGTTAATACCGTAATTCATCCCTTTTTGTGATACGTGCTCTTTTCTAGCGATATCATACCATTCAACAATGGAATCATTCGTCCAGTCCATACCTATATTATACCATTGACTATGCCCAAAACAGTGGTCATATATGATATAATATTGGTATGGAAGAAGTCAAGGCGGCGGTGGTAAAATTCACAAAAGACAGAGACTGGGATCAGTTTCATTCCCCTGCCAACTTGGCAAAATCAATTGCAATTGAGTCCGGTGAACTTCTCGAATGCTTTCAATGGAACGATAACTACGACAAAAAGGAAGTTTGTAAAGAACTGGCCGATGTAGTTAACTACGCGATTCTCCTAGCCGACAAGCTCGGCGTCAGTCTTGAAGATATTGTTATGGAAAAATTAGAGGAAAACTCTAAAAAGTACCCAGTTAACAAATCTAAAGGCAATAGCAAAAAATATACGGAATTATAGTATGTCAGAAAAATCCTTCCAAATCAGAAACTACTCTTTCGACCAAAAAGCAATCAACAACTTGGCCGTAGAAGATCATTTGGAAGAAAACTGGCCAGTAGTTTATCAGATTTACAATAATCAGCAAATTTACATTGGCGAAACCACAAATCTTAAGAACCGCATGAACCAGCACTTGGCAAATGTCGAGAAATCAAGTCTCAGGCATGGATCGGTAAAAGTAGTTTTCGATGAAACATTTAACAAAAGTGCTGCACTAGATTTAGAGTCTTATCTCATTCAGTATTTTAGTGGCGACGGAAAGTTTAAAGTCTTAAATCGCAATGACGGCATGTGCGACCGCGATTATTATGATAGAGCTAACTATCGCAAGACTTTTGAAGAAATCTGGAACCGACTTCGCGAATTAAAAATTGCCGACAAAACCATTTCAGAAATCAACAACTCTGAGTTATTTAAGTTTTCACCATACAAGAACTTAAACTTCGAGCAGTTAAACGTAGTAACTGAAATCGTTCAGAATATTGACGAGGCTATCACACATGATGTAAAAAGCCTTTCTGTCATCGATGGTGATGCTGGTACCGGCAAAACTATCGTCATTATGTATCTCACAAAACTATTAGCCGATCTACAATCATTCGACAACCAAAACGATGATATTGACGACGAATCAAACTTCAATATTTTCTTTGAGCTGGAACATATTAACCAAAACTTTAAGAACAAAAGCATTGCCCTAGTAATTCCACAGCCATCACTATGCGGTCGCATCCGTAAAATTTTCGACAAAATCGATCTCGGCGATGCAAATATTAGAATTTTTTCGCCAATCCAATTTGGCAAATGTGATGATAATTTCGACATTACATTAGTAGACGAAGCGCATCTTCTAAAGGTAGGCGTTACCGGTACGCTGGGTAAACAAGTCCATGAAATTGATCAGAAAATTTTTGGAGACACCGGCATTCATTCAGAACTAGATTGGATTATGGCTAAATCTAAAAATGTAGTTCTAGTATTTAGCGATCAGCAGCGCATTCGTCCGGCCAATATTAATCGTAACGACATCTCGCAATATGCAGATGAGTTTAATAAACGCGAGTACTATCTGAAAACACAAATGCGCTCACTCGGCGGTAAAAAGTATATCGATTATATTCACGATATTCTGTCAAACGGTTTTAGGCCTAGAGAAAAGGAAACTTTCAAAGGATTTGAAGCAAAGATTTTTGATAACATCAAAGACTTTGCGGAAGCTATGGAAAAGCGTGAGGCCGAATATGGATTGTCTCGCATGGTGGCAGGCTTTGCCTGGAAATGGAATTCCAAGAACAACAAAAGTGCATACGATATCGAAATCGATGGCATGAAATTCCGCTGGAATAGTACTCAAAACAACTGGATCGGCTCCAAGAACGCGCCAAAAGAAGTCGGTAGCATTTACACGGTACAAGGTGACGATTTGAATTATGTAGGGATTATTATCGGAAACGATTTGATTTATCGTGACGGAAAACTCGTATTCAATCGCAAAGCTTGCGCAGATTCCGGCGCTATGAAACGTTGTCAACGCCAAGTCGCCAATAATGAGCAAATTAATGAAGATGATATGCTTGAGCAAGTACTAAGAACTTATAGAATCCTCATGAATCGCGCAGTGAAAGGTGTTTATATTTATGCGTGCGATGAAGCACTGCGTGCATATTTAAATAATTATTTCAACGACTAATATGGAATTATTTCTTTTACTGCCATTAGTCACAATAGTATTCTTTATAGTAATAGCCATTGCATTTATTGTTGGCTTTTATAACTCAGATCGATTTAAGAATCCAGAGGAATACAAAGATGCCGGCAGTGCCGGCGAAAGAATTATTTACACCACGTTACGCGACAAAATACGCGTCCCGGAAAGGCAGATACTAAGAAACGTCTACATACCAACTACAGACGGAAAAACGTCAGAAATTGACTTATTAGTAGTATCCAGAAAAGGACTTTTGGTTTTCGAATGCAAAAACTACGCCGGCAATATTTATGGAGATATGAAACGCAAAAAATGGATACAGTACTTAGGTAAACAGAAAAATTTCTTTTATAACCCATTTTTGCAGAACAAGAATCACATCAAGCATCTCAAAAAGTACCTAGAACAATTTGGCAATTTGCCGTCATACTCTTTCGTAACGACAATCTCGCGCGGCAAATGGAAAGTCAGAAACCTTGGGCCAGATGATTATTTTCTTGGTTATAATTGCCATCTAATAAACATCTATGCTACCATGCCAGATTCTGATTTAATGCAACGCCATTACGCAGCCATAATGGACAAGCTAATTCCATTATCCAGGCCTAACGAAGAAATACGTAAAAAACATATTGAAAACATAAAAACACAACAATAGTTACGCTTAAGCTTGCAATGTTAATTACCTTTCATATAATAATATATACATGGAACAAATATGTCTGAATATTCCAGATTATATAGTTACGCTTTATAGGTCAATTAGTTCGAGCGGCCTACTTAGCTTTTTTGCATTAATAATTGCATTGCTCATTCCATTTGCAATTTTTATCATTAATAATCGAACGGATGAAGAAAAGGATTTTGCAAGAGTCGAGCGCGCAGTAGTGCTAAACGAAGTAATGCATGTTCCGTTCCTAGTGGCAGCAACATTCTTTGGTGGCCTTGCAAGTCTCTTATTTATAGACAGTATACACTGCAATAAGATGGAGATTATTTACAATCTTATACTGTGCGTAATCATAATAGCCGCAACGGCAACTATAATGTGGATAATAAAAGATACTATTCTATGGATAAGATCCTCCGCAAAACCAGACATGATCAACAGTTTTTGCTTTAAAAAATGGAAAAAATACCTACAAAAAATTGACGATAAAGATTTTTACGACACATGGAACAGTATTTTTGGAAATACCAAGTTGTCGGAAACCCTTCAGCCGGCTTATTTATCCATCTTCTTTGATAAGATCGAGACTAAAAAAGCTTCAGAAAAATCCATAAAATATAGAATCCTCTGTGAAAACTTTGAGAATATAAAAGTTTTTAACCCGGGCGTTCTAGAAATATTAGTAAACGGAGTAGACTTGGATCATTCTGGCGTCATATTGTTAAATATGATTCGCGATAATTGTGGGTTAACCGGCGATTTTAATTTACTTATCGATTATATCGATAAAAAAATAGCAAACGACCCTGATGATGCAAAATCCAATCTAATTATTAAAGACTTTCTCTTTGATGGAATAAGACGTTTTTTTAAAGATGAGAAAAAAGAAAGAGAGTTTGTTAATGCAATACCATCTTCCTGGAAATTAAACTTACTTCTGCAGCCAGAATCACGAATCATGCCTAAAACAATGGCTATTTATTATCCAGAGATAATACAGTATTTGTTGGATAGGCAGAAAGAAAAAAACATAGGTATTTTAGAGCATATTAATATTGCATTAATAGGTGGATTGGGAAACGCCGATATTGACGAACGACTTTTGGTAGATGTTTGCGAAATATATAGCAATTCATACAGGATAATACCCCCAGAAGACAATCAGACACCGGAGCAGAAGCTGGTTGAAGACTATTTAAAACTGGGGGCTCGTTACTTTGCTAACACAAATATGTATACTATAATCCCTGATTCAAATGGGAAACCAAGCACTGAGCAACCTGAGAAGATACAGGAAGTAAATGCAATAAAGATACTAATTCATATATTTCCCAGAATCATCACCAATAAAGCACACATCAAAAAAATGCAAAAAGAAGTTAAAAAACAATTAGTAAGCTCTCCGAATGACTATCGACTAAAAAGGCTATTAAAGATTTACACCGTCTTACTTCAGTATATATCAAAATCTAAATCATGAATTCAACAACAATTACAAGTTCGAACTCGCCAAATAACAGATACGTCAAATACCAAATATATATCTCCCCACACTTCCAAAATGCTTATGCTTGGTGGTTTCGAACTCGCTAAATTCGTGAATTAAGGTTAGAAAAAGGAGATCTCGTTAGCCTTCGGCTATTCGCGTCCCAAGAGGCGAGCGAAAAGGACATTTTGGTCAGAAATATGGTTTCGAACCTCGAAATTGATGCACAAAAAAGGGTGATTTACAGATATAAATCACCATTTAATTTCATCTTCGAACCTGAGTTTTCCACAGGTTCCCCTGTTGGTGAGCCGGGTGGGACTTGAACCCACGACACCAAGCTTAAGAGGCTCGTGCTCTAACCAGCTGAGCTACCGGCCCAAATGACATCTAACAAATGAGGCTTTAACTCACCACCTATCAATTATATCACAAAAATCATTTTTCGTCTAGTCCAAAATACACCACCAAAATACATCGCCAACACATCACCGATGCACCACCAAAATACATCGCCAAATCGCCACCAATACGTCACGATAAACACAAAACACCACATCGCCAACAATCACAAAAAAGGCGCACCACTCATCGCAGTGCGCCCAACACTAGCCAGCTAGCCATAAAAACACTAGCTATTTCCTCTTCGTCACCGCAAATGCCATCACACCAGTCACGACCATAATCGCGCCAAATATCGGCAATCCCGTCACCGCGTGAGTGAGACCATTCGCTTGCATACCAGTATCCGGTGCCCCCGGCACAACCACATCGTCATCCGACTCCTCAGATTCCGTCGACTCAGCCAGCACATATGTCGAAAAATGCGTCGTCTCAAATACCACCATGTTGCCAACTATCTTACCGCGATGTTCCTCAAGTTCACCAGTTTCAAAGTTCTTCCAATACGCCGAAATCGCCTTCATCCCTTTCAAAATCTCTGGCACTGGTATCGATACGGTAAAACCATCCTCACTCTCCGATATTTCCCCATTAAACGATGCCGACCGTAGTCCGATCTCGTACGCATAAAACTTATCGCCAAAATCTTCAATCATCCCCTTATCATCAGACCCAAGATCCTCAGCATAAGTCAACGCATCCCCCGGCAAATCAGTCGCTTTCGTGGTAATATTTATATCAGTCAAGACATCCGTCGAATTTACATATGACGGATCCGTAACCTTAGATGAATCAGCCACGATTATCATATTGTAGCAAATTCCCATCTTAGTCCCATCCACCTCAATCTGCGGGCAGATACCATAAACTCTGTTATCTAAATATTTTTTAACATATTCATATGAATCAAAATACTCTTCCGGTTTTTCGCAGTACGGATCACTTCCGCACTCCGCCGCATAAAATTCCCGCACCGTTTGCGTTACTTCATCATCTATTTCTATCATGCTCGCCACTTCGTCGCCAAACGCTTCAGTAATCCGCTTTTTCAACGCATTAACATAATCCTCAGCATCACTCTCAACATAGAAAATATGCGGCGCATAAACCATCACATTCCCATCATAAGTATTATAGAGTGTACCATTGTAATATACTTTCGCCATCCCACCCTGAAAATCTAGCAACGGGTCATATCCACCCATTCTCACATCGATGCTAAATTCCAAGTTTCTATTATCAATAAAAGTCCTCATTTCGGAAGAAAACGTCGGTAGCAATGGTGTGTTTTCGGCCATTCCAACTTGTACGAGATATTTCAAGAAATCAAGATCGGAGACAAAGAAGCCCTTCTCCGGAAATTCCAAATCATCCATCAATTTATCAATCAGCTCATCCGCCTTGGCATCGTATATATACTTAATCTCGTAATATTCATCCGTCCACTCCGTCCCATAACGTACCAATTTGCATTTAGTAAAATCGTCCTTACAGTTCCATTCGCCCATAGATGTAATCCCCCATCCGCCACGAGTGAGACTAGCAATCTCTTCGTTAAGTACATACTGCTCGACTTCGTTCTCTGGTGGAGCCATATTTACATGGAACGCCCCATCTTCGCTTAACCCAGACCCGTCAAACTCTACCGCAAATACATTTGCGCCAAGCCCAACAGACAGCAAAGCCATACTTGCCGCCATTAAACCAATTTTACTTTTTAATGCCATAAATTACTCCTTATGTTTATATTATATATAATATAAACTAGGAGTCAACCCTACTTGTATTTAAACCCTAGCCATTCATAAAAATTCATCGCTGTCGGCAACCCCAAATTTTTCAACGTCAAATTTGTCACATCATCCACAATTACCAACGTAAACAAAGTAATCGTAAGCGTCAGAAACGCTCGCTTCGTCATTTTTTGCGCCACTTTCACACAAAACGGCACCAGCGAATATACGAGTAGTAGCGCTCCAATCCCAAACACAGCCGCACTCGCCGGACATACAAATCCATTAATATTTCCCCACCCAAACCACGCATGCGTATAGTCCCAATATCTCGTCCCATCGCCCAATGTATACACCACCCATCCAGCAAAAAGTTCCAACGCTCCGCATACCAAAGCAGACACCACGAAAACCGCCCACGGATATTTCCTAAGTTTATAAGTAGCTATCAAAATCGCCACCGCACCATACGCATACAAATTTATCCAAGGCAGAAAATTCCCACCCTTAATATACAGAGCCTTAAATCCCCCTCCAATTTCCTGCAACATAAATTCCCACACCCACCCCACAAAACCAGCCAAAACTACTATTAGCAAAAATACACCAATCTTTTGATATTTCTCTAGTTTTATTTTTCCATCAATATAATCTGGGTAGCGAAAAGATTTATCCTTAACCATAACCCCATTATACCACAAACAAAATTTACTACTTCGCGTATTCTACTGCGCGTGTTTCACGAATCACGTTCACCTTAATTACACCAGGATAACTCATCGTCGCTTCGATCTTATTTGCAATATCGCGTGCAAGCTTCAAAGCTGAAAGATCATCAATCGACTTCGGCTCCACAATTACCCGAACCTCACGCCCAGCCGAAATTGCATAGGCTTTGTCAATGCCTGGGAATGATGTTGCAATATTTTCAAGATCACGCATTCTCTCAGCAAAGTTCTCCGCTGAAATATTTCTTGCACCCGGACGTGCTGCACTCATCGCATCACAAATCTTCACGATGATTGCCTCCGGAGTCGTCGGCTCAATATCATCATGATGCGCCGCCATTGCATGAACCACAGGTTCTGGCATACCATATTTCTTCGCAAGTTCCGCACCAATCTCTGCATGCTTGCCCTCAATCTTGTGCGTTACAGCTTTACCCACATCATGAAGAAGCGCCGCCGTCTTCGCAACTCTCTTATCCGCACCAATCTCTTCCGCAATCATACCGGCCACATGTGCCATTTCGATCGAATGCAGAAGCACATTCTGGCCATACGACGTCCTAAACTTGAGTTCACCAAGTAGGTGCACTAATTCTCGCGGAATGCCAACTAGTCCTACTTCGCGCACTGCATCTTCGCCCGCTCGCACTACTTCCTTTTCAATTTCCTTTTCGCCCTTCGCTACTGCTTCTTCAATTGAAGCTGGGTTGATTCGTCCATCCTTCATCAAACGCTCAAGGGCATACCTTGCCACCTGCCGACGAATCGGATCAAACGAAGATAACACCACCATTCCCGGCGTATCGTCTACCATAATATCCACACCAGTCGCACGTTGCAAAGCCTGAATATTTCGTCCCTCTTTACCAATAATCCGCCCCTTCATATCGTCATCCGGGAGCTTCAGTGCCGTCACAGTCCTATCTGCCGTCACCTCGGACGACATTCTCTCCATCGCCGTGAGAAGCAAAGCCTGCGCCGCTTCATCTACGTCGTGCTTAATCTCTTTCTGCTCCTTCACTACGAGACCAGCCAAATCCTGCTTGATATCATTTTCGGTCATCTTCATCAACTTCTCGCGCGCCTCAGCCTTCGAGAGTCCAGCAATCTTTTCCAATTTCTCATGCTGTTTCTCCCGAATTTCCCGAATCTCACCCTTCAAAGCTTCAATCTCTTTTTCCTCGCGTCCAAGTTTCTCGGTCTTTTTCTCAAGCGTATCAAGCTTTGCATCAAGCGCCGTCTCGCGTTCGCTCAAGCGATTTTCAGTTTTCTTCCACTCTTTGCGACGCTCGTTCTCTTCAGCCTGACTTTTTTCGGTCACTTCTGCAGCTTCTTTTCTAGCGGCTAGCACGATATCCGACGCTTCACGCTTCGCCTTTCGCACCAAATCATCAGCCTTATCTTTACCACCATTTTCATTGTGCTTGTTATACGCAAAAATTCCTCCCGCGCCAGCCGCAAGTCCAACCACTGCGGCAATAATCGGAATTACTATTTCCATATTCCCTTTCTAATTGTTTTTGCCGATATTTTTCTTATACCAGCGGGTTAACAAATAACATCAAATTTAAATTTTAAATATTACTTTATTATTATAACACGTTTACTATGATTTACTAAGTTTTTCCCACCCCACCAAAATGTCAAATATTACAAAATACTAGCACTAAGTCTCATTTCTACACATCCCGTAGAAACATTTCTCACCACGAGATCCACACCATTGCACGCTCGCTCAATCCGATGTGTTACCCAGCCCGATGAATTTCGCACTACTAGCGAATTTGAAACCAAGCTCCCCTCGATATACGACGACGAGCCATCCGGCGCATGATAAATCACGCCGTTTCTCACCAACATCTCTTCCAAATATCCCATTTCAATTTCAATATACCCCCCTTCCAACAAAAAAGCAAGCTTGAGTATTAAACAAAACTAAATTTTAGCCCCAAAACCCACGCTTTTTGGATTTTTTAAATTCCTCTAGAAGTTCCTTTTGCTTCTTAGATAAATTCTTTGGCGTCTCCACAATCACTGTTACGATGTGCGGACCTCTATCACCATCAGCGCGAAACGGCACACCATGCCCAGATAATTTAAATGGCGTCCCAGACTGTGTCCCAGCTGGCACCTTCATTGTCACCACGCCATCTACCGTCTCCACGTCAATCTCACAACCAAGTGCCGCATCCACCATATCAATCGTCTGCTCAGACAGAATAATCGCACCCTCACGCGTGAGAGATTTGTGTGGCTTTACTCTTACTCGTACATACAAATCGCCAGCTTCGCCACCCTCCGGCGCTTCACCACCCTTACCGCGTAGTCTAATCGACATGCCATCGTCAATCCCAGCCGGAATTTTTACATTAATGTCGGTCCCATTTACAGAAACCTTTTTTGTTGTCCCAAAAATTGCCTCTTCAAAAGTTAGAGATACATTAGTCTGATAATCCGCCCCTCGCCGTGGTCGCCTCGCTCCCCCAGCGCCAAACCCAAATAGACTGCCTAATATATCATCAAATGCTCCACCCCCGCCAAAATCAAAGTTAAAGCTCTGCCCATTGAAATTGAAATTTCCACCAGAAAACGGATTGCCGCCACCAAACCCACCATAAGCTCCGCCCGACGCTCCGCCGACGCCCGCGTGACCAAATTGGTCATATCGTGCACGTTTTTGCTTATCAGAAAGCACCTCGTGTGCTTCATTGATTTCCTTAAATTTTGCTTCAGCCTCTTTATCGCCAGGATTTCGGTCTGGATGATATTTTACTGCCAATTTCCGGTATGCTTTTTTAATCTCGTCATCCGACGCGTTTTTACTCACCCCAAGTACTTCGTAATAATCTCTTTTTTCTGCCATTCCCTACATTATACCCCACTAGCACTTACATTGCAAGAGTGCTAAATCCACTGTCTATATAGCGTGTCCCCATTCAAAATCGCTAGACAAATCTGAATACTCTATATTATATTTTTTAATATCTATTCCTCTCGCCCTAAGTTTGCTTAAAGCATCCTCGTAATTACCACCAGTATAATCCGTAATTATAATATCAAAATCCGTACCATCCTTATTTAATTGAGCTTCTACAAAATAGTGAACTTTTTTACTATAATCCGACGTAAAATATTCCACCGATATTGGTAAAGTCTCCAGCTCCGGATTCTCTTTTTTTATCTCCTTTAATTTTTCATTAGCATTCTGATAAGTTATTGCCCCCATCACCATTTTCTCATCATCATTTAAATTTTTTTCATACCAATCTGCATTCCATTCCTCCGGCTCAAGATACAGCATTATAAAATTTCCGTCCGCATAACCTTCTCCAATAGTCATAGAAAACTTTTGTGTAATGAAGCCTTCACTACTAATCTCAACATCATACTCACCGGGAGCCATCCGACACTCACCGGAAGATTGACACCATCTATTACCCACCCTTACCTTTGCCGCTGAAGGCAACACCGTTACACTAAGATACGCAGAATTAATATTATTCCACACGATATTGTATACACTTATACCTATAATAGTCAAAAAGAATACTATCCCTAAGACTATAATAACTTTTCTATATTTATATAATAAATCTTGCATTTTAATTATCTTTCCAATTAATTCTCCTAAAAACAGTGTACACACGTTCACTCCCACCGTCACCATAATAGTCAACGACTCGCCCTTCTTTTTGAAGATTACTTATATAAGACGAGGTATTACTAAGACGACCAGTATACATTCTAATAGAAGCTTCAGCCACAGTCTCTTTACCATCAACTAATCCAACATATAACACTATATGCCCATCACTGTTAAAAATATCACCTGGCTGCAGATCATCCACAGAATCCACATCGACTTTCATATACATATTTGGGCGCTCGGCCATATGATTATATTGAGTTCCAACATTCCCCGGTGGGAAAGCCGGATCCGCTCCTGAATATCGCATTACGGTCGATACGAATCGGTCGCAGCTTGCACCGGGAGAATACGAAACGCCTCTTTCAAAAAGACCAACTGCATTCATGGCCGCCTCGTATGCTGGTTTCGGCTCACACCAAGGGTGTGGAAATAGCACTCCGCCACTCTGCAGACAAGAACTACCGCCAGGATATCCCTTTGTCGCCCACTCCTCCACTGACCACGCCAGCTCTATCGCAGTATCAGCAATCTTCCCGTTACCACCGCTGGTACAATACGCACCACCCCCACCACCCAAAGCCTCATACTGCACAAATGCCCCAAACCCAGTCGTAGTCGCTTCTGGGTCATACTTCCCATCACCAACAAAACGCCCCTTCCAATGCGGACTCATATTGGCACTAGTTGGATCCCGCCTTTCATCATAACGATTCATTACATAAGGAGACCCCTCGCCATTATTCGCCTCTTCCTGCGAAAAGCCCATTGCAATAGCCCTATCTATATATTGCGATGCCCTACCATTATATTTAAAGAATAGCAACTTCACATTATCTGGGTCATTTAGATCCCCGGCCATTCCGCTTACAACCTCTGCCGCAATCAACGTCTGACGTCTAAATTCTTCCACGGAAATAGAATCCGCCGGCTCAAAACGATTTTCATTAGTGCCGCCATTAGTATAACTATAAAGCTGATATACGCCCTGTCCATTATCCGGATTGTATAACCTTAGCCCAGTCTCGTGCATATGCAAAATTGCTAACACCTGCCATGGGAAATTATATTTGCTTGCCGCTTCTGCATATATAGCCTGATGCGCAGCAATAGCACTAAGACTTTCATCCGACCAAACCTGTACTCCAGCATAATTGCGATTGTAATTCGCATTCACTCCTCCAATCCCGCCAGCGAGAGAGTCCAGCGCTTGTTTTATTAACTTCACAAAAAGCTTATTGCCATTTGCGTTCGGATGGACATACTCATCGCCAATATATTCCAGCGGGTCTGAGCTCTTACTAAGTTCTGCCGCCCAGTCCGCCACGGCAACATTATCATATTTGTCCTTCGCCGCCCTTATAGCTGCGTTATTTACACTATAGTCAAGTTTATTATCATAGGCGTAATTGGTCACGAGTACCACTCTGTGGTTCGTCCCTATCAAATCCATTAGCTCCCCTATCTTTGCTTCGGTTACAGTGCCCGGGTCATTAGTCCCAAGCGCAAACACCACATATGAATTCAATGCGCCCTGATTTTGTAAAACTTCCGCTATGGTCATGCCAGAATAATTTGGACCATCATTGGCAGCAAAATGTTTGCTGACTTCAACCAAATTATATGTTACGCCATCAAAAGTCTTACTTTCAAAATCCGCGCCCGGAATTTGCGAAGCATACTCACTCTTTGCTCCAAATGATATAGAGTCACCTATAATCGTAACATTATTACCGTTAATCGTAGCCGCTCCACATTCTTTATCCCCACCATCCGGATCGTAAAACAAAATATTATTCTGCGCATAAAAATTCATCTGCTCTTCGTCCAGTGCATATGTTGATACTGGCGCAGCAATACCAACCACTATAGCCGCCAAGAAAACCGCTAGTCTCCTTAACACGTTCATATCTATATTATACCATATTTATCGCATATGCACCACCCACCTAGCCATACTAAACCCCAACAGAAAATACAAAAATCACTTCAGCTGTTCTGTCGTCACTGTAAACCCATCCGGATATACACTTCTAGCCCAACCCGTCATCCCATCAACTACACCTTGCCAATCTTGAGCATCACTAAGGCCAGTTATATATAAATATGGTTGACCTTCTGTCGGCAAAAACCTCTGCACCAATATCCCGCAATACTGCCCACCATCCGTTGCTACATTTATATTATAATATCTCCCATCCGAAATCTTAAAAAGAAACGAATAAGTTGTATATGGAAAGTACAAATCCCTAATAAAACTTTTGGTATCAACCGTCACATCCAAAACGAAATTACCATTTTCATCCCCTTCTGTCACCGACTCATCGGGCATCTCAATAACCGACTTCATATTATCCGTTAGCACACCGAATACAGACGCACCCATCGAATCACTAAGCACATTTACGCCGCTAAACGTCACTACGGAACCTTTTTCATCAATAATAATTTCTTCATCATCCCGCAAACTATTATTCCGAGCCGTAACACCAATTAAAACTCCGACGAACAAAACCGCAACAAGAAGCCCAACCGTTATAATTATTTTCTTTTTTCGAACACCACCATTTGTGTCTTCCTGCATTTTAATCTCCTATTTTAACACACAATAATTATATTCTATAAACACATCATAACCAAATATATTAGGACTAAATCCAGATTCTGCCACCCACTCTCGCGTCGCATTTTCAGCCTCTCTAAGAATTTTTTCATCATTTTTACAACTCGCAACTGCTACATTTAGTTGAAATTTACCATATTTATCATATCCCATATTTATGGTGGCCTCTTCGTTATTATTTAGAGTCAAAATATGTGGTAAAAGAAATCTAAAATAAAAAGCATTAATTAATTTATTCGAATCATACGCCCCATATTTATCCTGACATTTAAAGTCTGGATAAATTATATCATCCCGATTAGTCACACAATAAGAGACTACCGAGGCCCCAACCTCAAGCTCCTGCCCATCGTTAAAAGCCATCTGCAAATTAATAGAACCATCGCCATAAAAATATTGCATAATATATGACTGCTCTATGTCCGGAACATCAACTATAAAATCACCCACCATTATACCAACATCGGTCTTTACAAACCGCTGTGTGCCAATACGTATCTTCGCGCCAGAAGAAGGGACATTCTTACCACCCATATTCATTCCGGCCTGTCCGTATAACGCCTCTTCTATCATCTTTCTGGTACCTTCCGGCACCTGAATCTCCATCTCCCCCCAATTCCCAATCCTCATTCTTAATTCGTCATTCGCTCCAAAACGAATATTCGGAATTACGCTAATTACTAATAATATAATAACTAAAGCCACCGCTACCACCAACCATCTTTTTGTATTTATGTCCATCTTCATTTATGCACCCCGCGCCAATCACTACCAGTTGAGTTATAAATACCCTCCGGATCCCACTCCACCGTATTATTCCTTCCTCCATGGCTGCTGTCAAAAACTAACCACTTCCCATCATCCGTAATGCCTCGAATGGCGATAAAATGGCCACCACCAGAAAACGGCTCCGGACCAGATCCCGCAATATGAAACATCCATCCTTGTCTTAAATAATTTGATATCTTCTCTATTCCTGGTTTATTGCCTATATTCTCCACAACAAGCCCATAATCAGTCGCTATGTTCGTAATAGAATGATAAGACCCATTACACGAGCAACTACTATTACATGCCCTGTACCCACCATCCAAAGCCTTCTGAGCGATTACCGGCGGAGTAACAGTCGGATCGCCAGTTAAAGTAGCGATTATTGATGCTAACGACGTCGGGCCACATCCACCACTACCTATTGTGGTACCACAACCATACTTATCATAAGGTATACTCCCCCATTGCGGATCCGTTTGCTGATAAAATACCGGCTCCCCATTCCACACGATGGTCGCCGACTCACTACATATATCCATTCCAGCAGAGTAGGAACCGAACGTTCCATGATAATTGCTAAACGTCCTCACTATTGCTTGCCCCTCATCACTATCAATAAACTCCAGCAATGCATCCACCGATTTCCTCATACCATCAATTGAAGCATATCCTGGACCATTAATGTCTCCTTGTACCCATGTGGGCCCAATCTTCTCGAGGTACTCTTTCGGATCCGAAATACCTAACGCCTGATCATGATAACCATTGGTCAACGTTTGTCCATATTTCATAAAGCCCTCACCAAGATTTGAAGCCTTTATACTGGCCCCGCCAGCACCAGTGCCACTTGGGCAACCATTCCCCCAGAAATTATTGTGCCCACAAACCGAATTGGGATCCTCGTAACGCATCTGGACAACAATGGCAACCCAAGGCGCGCCAACAGCATCACCCAACTGATAAGCCAAATCACCGTAGTTATTAAGCACCTTTGCCATTTGCTCATTGTTTCCATCACCCCACCTCGCACTCCATTCGCTATAATTCTCAACATTAAACACATCCTTCTCTGCGTTTTTGGCGGTGAACACCCTAGAATAATCCCTATCACCAGAATTTGTTGGAATATTCATCATTGATACTGCATCAACTGCACTTTTCGTTGCCTTTGCAAATTCTTTTTTTCCGTAATCGGTAGGACTAATATTGTCATTTGATATATACTTATCCGGATCACCGGAAGCTATTTTATACCAATCCAAATACGTTATATTGCCATATTGCGAAGCCAAACTTTTTACAATATTATTTGAACTATTCATCTGTTCAGTATCCATACCACCACCATAATAAATAGTCATCAAGATTACTTTTATACTCTTGCCTTTTGTGGCATTAAGCAACTCTTCCACATCCTCTTGAGTTATTCCGCCATTTGTTCCCAACGCGAATAGAAGAATACTCTGCCCACCAATTTCGTTAATCCGCTCTACGCCTTCTCCACCAAAATGCATATCACCTTTCATGTTCAACGTAACATTTGGCATCAAATTTTTAATTTCATTTTCGCTATTTATAGTAATAGAATCGCCTATCATGTATACATCACTACCATCAGAATTACCCTTTACATCTGCAGCCGATACGCAATTTGCGCCCGGATCATAGAATAAAATATTATTCTGCGCATAAAACTCCATCTGCGCATCTGTCAAGGCGTATGTCGATGCTGGCATCACAAAAACAACCACCGCAGCTACCAAAAACAGAATGATCCTTTTCAAATAGCAATGTTCACCACGCCACATCATCTCTTACTATTCGCCACCGGATTCGTAGTTATTAGCCCTTCTTCAGTCTCGCTTGCAATCACTTGTATATGTACATGGTTTTGCCCCGCAAAGAACAACCCCTGCCCCACCGGGAAATTCGCCAAACGTCTTTTCTCTTCCTCAGTCAATTTAAACACGTCAGACAACACATCCACCGCCGACGCCGATTGCTTCAAAAGTAGCTGCATCGACGAGTTCGCTACAATCGCGCGACCCATCTTGGAACTCATGAAGTCTTCCACGTCTTGCGTAATCGTCGTAAGACCAAGATAGTATTTCCTCGCCCGCTTTGCTAGCGAAAATAAGAAGTTCGCCGAATCATCATATTTCATCAACTGCCATGCCTCATCCACAATTAGAAGCCGCTTCTTTTGCTGCGCCCGCACCACATTCCAAATGTGCGAGAGCACAATATACATCGCCACTGGCCGAAGCTCATCTTCAAGGTCACGTATATTAAACACTACCATCTGGTTATTAATATCCACGTTAGACTGCTGCGAGAAAATCCCCGCGAACGTCCCCGTCGTATATTTACGCAAGCGCTGCGCCAGCTGCGGTCCAGTCCCTTCCATGTGAAGCAACGTATCATACAAATTCATAATTGTCGGCGGCGTCGACTGATGCGTCAAAGGATCAGCTGTGATTCCTGCCCTAGCATACGTATCAATCAAAGCTTGGTCAAGATCCGCCTCTTCATTCGCCGTCAACACCTGACCGAGCTGTCCACCAGCTCCCACTTGCGTCCCGCCAAGCATCAATCTAAATAACCCATGCAAAGTCACCAAATTCGCTCTGAGCGCATCATTCGCGTCTTCAGAATCCACCACTTTTGGTAAATCAAACGGATTAATCCTCACGTCAGAATTTAAAGACAGCCGAATATACGATCCGCCCACCGCATCACATAATTTCGCATATTCATTCTCTGGGTCGATAATAATTATCTCACTCCCTATCATCATTGACCTAAGCGCTTCGAGCTTCACTGTAAATGATTTACCAGCACCAGACTTTGCAAATACCACCATGTTCGCATTTTCAAGTGAAAACCTATCAAAAATCACCAACCCATTGTTGTGCATATTAATGCCATACAAAATCCCTTTATCTTGCGTCAAATCCGCAGAAGTAAACGGGAACGATGTGGATATCGCACCGGTATTCATATTTCGGCGAATCTGCAATTGATCCGTACACTGTGGTAGCGTAGAGTTGAGCCCCTGCTCTTGCTGCACGCTTGCTACTTTTGAGAAAATCATCTGTTGCCCAAATATCGTCTCAATCTTTTGCTGCACAAATTTTAACTCGTCCAAAGAATCTGCCCACAAAGTAATATAAAGCCCAAAACGGAAAAACTTCTCTGCACCAACCTGCAACTTATCACGCAACTCTTCCGCGTCATTAATCGCCGCCTCAAGTTGCGGATCACGCACTTTACCCTTCTCGGCATTTAAATTCATTGACGCTTCAAGCTGAGTTACTTTTGTCTTCAAGTTTTTCATCACTACTGCCGACTCTACCGGATAAATATACATTGACACATCAATCACTTCATCCATATTAATAATCGGCGAAATCCAACCAGTATAAAGCGACCTCGGGTATCCATATACATATAAAGTTCGGCCATACTTCGTCCCAAGCCTAAAATAATCCGAATGAATTTCAATCGCCGACGGCGAAATTAAATCACGCAAAGTGTTCGTCCCCTGCTCAAACGCTTGCTGGATTTCTGCCATCTCCATCGCTTCAGCTTGCGCCGCAATCTCTGCCGGTGTCAACTTTTTCTTTTTAGACATCTTCTTCTCCTCCCTTTTTCACATACATCGTTGCCAACTGATTAAAATCTACTAGCGGCTCACGCACCGCAGTATCTGGGTTATTAAAGTTGTAGTACAATTCCGCTAGCTCTTTAGTCTTTAGGCGCACCGAATTAATACCAATCTGGAACAAACCACTTATCACTGAGTCCACTCGGTTATTAAGCTCTGTAATTGCTTTGTCATAAGTCGCCCGGTCAATCTTCGTCACCTCCGGCGCTTTCGTCGCATTACCAAATGACTTAAAGAAATTCTTCGTTTGTTGCAGCACTTTCTCCGCATCTGGTGAAGAATAATACGGAATCACAATGAAGAACGATTTATCCATAATGTTCGCTTCTTGCGACAATATATCAATAAAGTTAATATAGTCGTCCATCAATACGCCAAGCAACATATTATCATTATTTCGCCGAATCTCTGCCAGTTTTTCAATATAAGGCCCGATATCTACCCGCTGCGAGCGAATCAAAATTTGCGTCGTAAACCTAAGCGAATTCAGAAAATTCTGATACGAATATTCCACCGCTTCGCGCTCGACATCGCTCATAAGGTCAAAGTTAATAGACTTACATGCTACTACAGCCCTAAAAGACCCGTCTTTCATGATTACAACATTATCGCGAAGTTCTGATATGAGAAGCGATGCCTGAGTAGAAGTTGGCACTTCTTTATTTGGCGATACTGGAGCTGCCGTCTGTGCATTCATTGCCGTCACGCCAAGACTCTGTGTCTGCATTTGTTGCTGCGCCATTTGTTGTGGCGTCATCTGCGGCTGTGACATAATCTGCTGTTGTTGTGGCATTATTTGCTGTGGCGACACAAACTGCTGTTGCGAAGAAAACTGCTGCTGTGGCAACTGTTGTGGCGGTGTCATTTGCGGTTGTTGGTTTGGCAATATTTGTTGTATTTGTTGCGGATTCATAGCTTTACCTTATTATACCACCATTTCTCGGCTGCAGTCTAGCCCCATGACCTTGTACATCCGTCATCCCATCAAACGAATTATCATTCTTTGCTATCGCCTCCCTCATCTCACGCAAAGCCTCCTGACGTCTATCAACCTGATTTTGTTCTACCGCTCTCTCAATCGCTCCGGACCGATAATTTTCAAACATATCATTTGTTGCATTCGCCTCAGCCACCAAATCTTCTCGCATCGAACTATTCGCTGCACCTTTAATCGCATAGCCCTCAGAATCCACAATTTCAGCCAAAAACGAAAGCCGATGCGTCGCTTCCTCGCCGGTAATATCTCGTGTCCTATTATCTTCTTCTATTTTTGGCGCCGTAATCAAAATTGTTGACTCCTTTTGACCAGGCGTCCATATGCGATTGTGTGGTTTTAGATAATAAGATATTAGCGCCACAAGATATGTCTCCATCGGCTGATCTTTTTTAAGCGGCAACGCCAATATTATGAAAAACAACGCCGGCAAAATTGGTATTATCACAAGTAACGGAAAAACCTGAAATAGCCCCACCGCGAGCGCAATACATCCCGCCGCAATCAAAAGATAAACAAACTGCCGAAAACTAAACGGCCCGATTAATTTATCATCCGCCTCAACATCTTGAGGCACCTTATACTGCGCCATATACTATATATTATAGCATAATTTCGCTTTTAAGCATAAGAAATTTTAGCTATCCGCACCAAAGATTGAGCCCATAATCCGTTGGTGAAGATCATCGATATTGGTTGATTCATTAACACCTAAGCCCAACTGATAAAGCTGGTTTGATACACTATCACCGCCCATTCTATTTCTATCGCCGACGATAGCTTGAACCGCACTCCAATACCCCACCGCATCTGGACCCACTCCACCATTCCTATATTGTCTATACAGTTCTTCTACCTCTCGCCTTGCATCATTATATATGCCACTACCAGGCCTCAAATCAATCCCGTCATCCGAAGTAATCAGCGTGCCATCCTCATCCTCACTATTATTACCTTGTCTTTCCCTATTGCTGTTTTGGCCACCCCGCCTAAATTCATCCGGATATTCTTCACGAATCTTATCTGCCGATGGCATATAATCTAGATAACCAGCTTTAGCCTCTGGCATGAAGCCTTTATCCAATGCTTTCGCAAATCCAGCAAGCGTCTTTGGCTTATATGCATGTAGAAGTCTGTTCGTAATTGCATCCTTATGTCTCTCCGCGAATGTCTTTCTATCTCCAATTCCACCATCACGCTCCAGGGCATTCAACCTACCAAGATCAACTCTTTCCTTTCGTTTACCATTCTCATCAACTTCCTCATGCATGACCTCATCAAACAAAGCAAATTGCGACTTAATGCTTTCAAACAAGTCGGACTTTGTCCTCTGGAGATGGGAAGGAGTCTGCCCGCCAAGGAAAGTCTCCATCATTTCTTTAGAGTGCTCAATATAAGCTTTCTTATCCTCCATGGTTATGTTATCAATATTCTCTTTTCCGAAAATGTATTCCCAATCCCAATAGCCATCTTTGCCAATTCCCGTCATATATTTAGAGAAAGCAATTATCTGCTCACTCTGAGACCGATACGAAAGATGGTCGCCGATAATGTTTGCCATAGTGGCCATATCTAGATCTTTTTTGTTCTCAAGGAATTTTTTAACACTAAATCCTTCCGGCTGACCGTCCGAATCAATCTCATACGAAGCTGCTCTGACCCCTTCTAGTTGCTGCTGGAACGCCGTTCTTTCCACACCAGTATACGAAGTACCCTGCATCAATTCACGCATGCCTCTGGTTTTCTTCTTTACCACATTGCCGTTCTCGTCAATCTTCGGCCGATAAGTTATCGTTCCATCTGCATTTTCCACTTCTTCCTGCTCAACATATTCACTATTGATATACTCATACCACGATACATCTTTCCTGACACGGCGCTTACCTATCTCGTTTAGCCCTCTATCATCATACAATGCAGCCGTCTGCATATTGATATATTTACCCCATCTACGAAGAAGTGGGTCATTATCTTTCACTTCAAACATAGCAAAGTTTGCAACCGCCTGCGAAGCATAAGTACCCAAAATCAATGACGACTCATCGCAGAACTTCGGTGACCCATTAACATCCCTAACGACCGAATCGCCCAATTTCATAGTTAGCTCACGTGTCATTCGTCTTGCCATCAAATCCGTGTCGCCCCTCATATTCAACACACTAAGTGCACCAAGAATCGCATCGATATTTCTCATCTTATCTGGCCTATTAATAAGATCCTTAAGATGGTCCACAACCGTCTGCGTAGCAGGAGTCAAAGATGCGCCAATTTGGAACTTGCTGTTCCTAATCTTCGCCTGTGCATTATACGAACTCGCCGCTTCACCAAGCACAGTCAATACACCTTCCTCGTTGCCCTCCATAATCTCACGCATGCTATTGTATCTGGCCAAATCATTCGCATCTACATATGAAGTACTATCAAATATCTTGGTATGCTTCTGATGTCCTCTATCTCCAGCCCTCTTATCGTCATCATGTGCATGTTGCGCATTGATAACCCGCTCGTAAAATCCTTGCGTGTTTTGATATTCAATTTCCGCACCACGCGCCGCTTCAACCTTCAATGCATCAGACGCCTTGACATTCAACATATCCAGCTCATCCAATTTCGCTTTTTCTGCCGTAGTAGCCTTAGCCTTCACAACTTCAAGCTGGCCCAAACCTTTAGACATATTATTTTTATGCCTCATAATAGTCTCATCATAACGCATATTTCTAGCTTGCCTCTCGTATGCGTCTCTGCCCTCTTTAGTCGGAACACCTCTCTTGTCATAGTTCCTTTTGGCTGCATAAGCCTGGCCTCGCTTCTTGATAGTAGCATTGTACTCTGCAGTCTCCTCATCTCTCGCAATTTTTCGGTTGCTCATATACTGCCTTAACGCCAAAGATGGAGTATAAACTCGTCCCGAAGCCAAAGCTTTAGCCCTTGCCGCATCTCTTCGCGACTCTGCCCAAGCCCGATTCTGCGCAAGCGGCTTCGACGCCAATGCTGTAAGCTTGGAATTGATTGTACCAAGCACCGTACCACTCATCTTCATCAAGCTCCACGAGAAGAATAGCGGGAAAGTCTGTACCGCCACACCAAGTATCACCATAAAACCATCTTCTTTTGCTGATGCAATAATCGCCCATCCGGCCAGAGCTGACGCCCCAAAAAGAAGCGAAAACAGTGGGTAAAACACCAACATTCGCATCAGTAATTCTTTCCACATCTTAAACCATTTTTCAGTATTCGGGAGCATATACGCCACCACCGCAAGCGGAGAAATCATGATAAGTAGCATTACTACTGCCTGTCGCATCGCGATGGTTACAAGGCCAATCACTACTGCCACAATTGCCCCCAGCACCGTAGCAATCAGCATCCAAATCGTACCAGTTCCCCACATTACGGCCACTACGCCAATAGTTAGTAGCGTACCGCCACCGATCGAGGCATAAATTTCACTTAACCTCACACTCTCAGGCACACCAGACGTACCCACCGTCGCTTCCCCAATCGACGTAAATAGCCCTCTAACCCCACCGCCGATTATATTTGATACATCTACTGCTAATGAACAAATTATAAACGACAAGTTCACCAGTACCGCCGCCACAATCAACTTCGGCAAAATCTTCTTAATACCATAATTATTAATCCCCATCCCAGTGATTTGCGAATATACCACCACGAGCAAGAAACCAATAAACACAATATTCGCCACACCCTTAGCATATTTCCAAATTTCATAAACCGGCTCGCCATCCTTCATTTCTACCGGATTAATCACCAAAATCGACTCAATTTTCTCATACAAGAAATCAGTCGCCTTTGAAATCGCCCCAGTCCCCGGACAGGCAAGCCACGCCAAACTACCTAGGGTATCGTCACACGATACGCTCTCTGCTACCTTCTTTGTCGATTCTGCGGAATCATCATTAGTCTCAGTCACATTTTCGTCGACAACCTCTTCGGCTGGCACCGCATATACTGGCTCCGCCGGCACCATCATTCCGCCAAAAGCCCCAATTATACCAAAAAGACACCCAAAAACGGCCTTAACCAATCTACTTTTTGTGAATCTTTTCGCTATCATTGAAACCTCAATAATAAAAACCGCCTCCCTTTTCAAGGCGTAATTCAATTATAGCACACATAAGCGTTTTTGTCAAGACCAACCAGACAAAACTCTAGACTTTTTCGCTTTTTATGCTACTATTATTATATGAAAACATTTCTTAAAAAATCCCTCGTACTACTAGCTATCATATTCTCCGCCACAATTGTCACTAATTTTTCGACCGCCGCGCCAACTTACGCTCGTGAAATGGGCGACTGCGACACATCATTCTTAGGCCTGTCCAACTGGGATTGTGGCGTCGATAAAGATAGCTGGCAAGGTAATGACAACCTCACGAAAAACATTTGGCTCATCGCCGCCAATATCTCTGGCGACATTATCATTATCGCCGCCTACCTCGTCCTCGGCTACGTTATTTATGGTGGCTACCTATATCTACTCGCAAATGGCGACGCTAGCAAGGTGACTGCCGGTAAAAAGACCCTCATCCATGCTTTTACCGGTCTCGCCATAGTTATGTTAGCTAAAATTATAGTTGGCACTATCCATATGGCATTGCTTGATAATGCCGGAGCATTCGGCGGCGAAGAATGCCTCAGTGCCGGGTCTGGATGTATAGACAGTGCAACCTTAGTCAGTAATCTCATCGGGTGGGTCATCGGCATTTCTGGACTTGTCGCCGCAGCATTTGTGGTCATCGGCGCCATCGGATATCTGACATCTTCCGGCGACTCCGCTAAGCTCCAAAAAGCCAAAAACACCATCCTCTACGCCCTCATCGGTCTAGCTATCGTCGGCCTCGCTCAGGTAATCACCGCTGTTGTCACCAATGCCATTAAAGATTCCACCAAAGAAGATACCAGTTACAATAAAACATTAATCATAGCAAAGGAGCTAACTCATGAAAAATAAAATTATCAACCTTATAGCTACCGCCATCATAGCCATCTCCGGTGCCATTCTCATGACACCTGCTCCGGCCTATGCCGATATTTGCGACAGTGGCGTAGCAGTAGAAATAAAAGAATCCGCTGGCTGCTTTGATAAAAATACCAAGATCGAATCCGTCGTCGGCAACATCCTAGAATCCATCATCGGCATCCTCGGCCTCGTAGCTGTCGGCTTTATCATCTACGGTGGCGTTCAATATATGACCTCCTCTGGCGACTCCGCCAAAGCCAAAAAAGCTCGCGACACCATCCTCTATGCCTGTATTGGCCTAGTCGTAGCAGCCCTCGCCTTCGCCATCACCAACTTTGCCATCAACGCCATCAATTCGGCCTCATAACCCCCTTGCATTTTCCAAATAAAAGTTATAAAATAAGATTAAGATAAATTAAAAGGACAAGTAAATGAAAAATACTCTATTAACACTAGCAGCTGGAACCGGAACTACTCAGACTGGACATACAATTAAACCAGTCGGTGATTCAGCAACAGACCAAAACCTCTCCGGTAACATTGTAGATATACTAAACGTCATCATTGGTGCCATCGGCATCTTGGCCGTTGGTATAGTTATCCTCGGTGGCGTCCAGTATATGACCTCCTCTGGTGATGCCGGCAAAGTCAAAAAAGCCAAAGATACCATCCTCTATGGTATTATCGGCCTAATCATCGTGGCTCTTGCTTTCGCCATCGTCAACTTCGTGATTAAGACCGTCCTAGCTCAATCTTAAACTCTCTAAATTTAATATCTCCCACCCCGTGGGAGATATTTTTTTATAACTCCAGACGTCAAAAAATATAGCCACCCTATAAAGGATGGCTATACTATATCAAGCTCGCTATCAGCACTATTACTGAACCGTAATCTTCTTGCGTTCTTCGGTCTTTTCCTTCTCAAAGGTGATCGTGAGTACACCGTCTTTGAGCTCAGCTTTTACGCTATTTTCATCTTCGCGTACTGGCACCGGTAGAGCAATCGTCCGTGAAAACTCACCCCAGTAACATTCCTGAATGTGCCACTTAGTCGTCTGCTCTTCCTCGCCACCAGACAACACACCAGAAATCGTCAAGATATTATCGGAAATACTGACATCGAGATCAGACTTTGAGATGCCAGCGGTCCTTGCTTTTACTACTAACTTGTCGGCGGTTTCATAGACATCCACAGCGAGTTGTCCCGGAAAATCGTCGGCATTGTCCCACTCATCTTCGGCCGATTCGCTAGCTGTTGGCGCTACCGGCTGCTCTTCTGGCATCTCCACAGGGGCCGACAATTCATCGTCTCCACCAAGGAATGCTGCAGCCAGGTCGTCCTCCATCAGCAAATCGTCACTATTTGTACGAGCCATATTTCCTCCACTTTATATTGTTATGCTTTATTATAAAGCATTCGCGTGATAAAATCAAGTAAATCATGCCAAATATTGTAAAAAACACAACGATTTTAAACCCCCTAGACCTTATTATGCCCCACTCTTGTAGAGGTTGTAGCCGTGTCGGTAGCGTCCTTTGCAAGCATTGTGAAAATTACATCATCTCTCAGCGCCAAAACCTTTGCCCAAACTGCAAGCAGCCAACTACCGGCAAATGCAAAAACTGCAAAGATCTGCCACCAGTCTATTCTATCGGCCCACGCGAAGGCCTTCTCGACCTTATTATACACAATTTTAAATACGATTCTGTCCGGGCACTCGGCCCCAAACTCGCTAGCCTCCTAAATAAGTCTCTCCCGCAAGACCTAAAACACGCTAGCATAATCCCCCTTCCCACCGCCACTAATCATATCAGAAGTCGCGGTCTAGACCACACCCTGATCATCGCCAAGCACTTAGCCCGCCTTCGTGACTACAAAGTAGGGCAGCTCCTCATCCGCGACAAAAACACCGTCCAAGTCGGAGCCGACAAAACCACCCGCCAAAAGCAAGCAAACTCCGCCTACGCTATCAATCCCCGCATCAAAATCGACCCTTCAAAAACTTACATCCTCCTGGACGACGTCTGGACCACCGGCGCCTCGATGAAGTCTGCCACCAAAAAGCTCCAGCAAGCTGGAGCTAAGAATATCATTATTGCTTTGTTAGCAGTAAGTCGTATTTAGGATTAAACTTGTCGTTTCGCTTTCTGAAGTCGGTAACGCCGCAATCACGAAGTTTACAATCGCAAATGCCAAGAAGCAAATCACCAAGCCGATAATTGCATATAGTACTGTATTCTTTGCATCGGTCACCTTCTTCGCATCACCACCAGATACTACATACTTAATACCACCGATAATCAGCATAATCACCGCGATGATACCCACAATGTAAAGAATTACGTTGGTCACCTGGCGAAATACGCCAGTATCACCAAATAGTTCCGATGGGCATCCATCACACTGCGCTGCAGCTGCACCATCCTGCAAAGTCAAAGCCGACGCTGACCCAGCTACAGTCGCGACCGCCATCACCCCACACATTAATATTGGTAAAATAATCCTAAAAATCTTTCTCATAATTTAATTATATCACGCTTAGACCATTTTGTCCATATCACCAATTCCACCAGGATTTGGCGGAGGGTGAGGGATTTGAACCCTCGCTCCAGGTTGCCCCGGACTAACTCGTTAGCAATGAGTCCCCTTCGACCACTTGGGTAACCCTCCATTACATCTATTCTATCACAAAATCCATTTTTTAGTGAGAATTTTGTGAAATACAGCGCATATGCTATAATAAACTTATGGCAAAGAAACTAGATCCGGTTTCCTGGGAAGCCGAAGAATACATCGTCAAAAACCACAATGCCGGATGGTATGTCGGCCTCTGCGTCATCACTGTCGGGCTCAGCGTCCTCGCCATCTTTCTTCAGGGTTGGACTTTTCTCGCCCTCGTCATCCTTAGCGCCATTACTATCCTAGTTTATTCCTTACGCCCCCCTCGCAAAATCCACTACACCCTAGATAGCACCGGTCTCACCGAGGAAAAGACTCCTCACCCATACAGCGACTTTCGCGCTTTTGGTATTTTAAAAGAAGGCGATCATTACTCCGCCATTCTTATTCCCAAAAAACGTCTCGGCCTCAGCGTCAAGGTTTACTTCCCTGAGGGTAGCGGCGAAGCCATCGTCGACCAACTCGGCGCACATCTTCCAATGGAAGAAATCAAACTCGATTTTCTCGACAAAATTGTAAATTTCTTGCGCATTTAATAAAAACGTGCTACAATTAACATAAGTATAATAAATAAAGGTGGGCAAATGAACCAAAATCCAACAGTTGACAACGATTTGCAGCAAGCAATCAACGATATTACAAATAGCACTAATAGTGATCCAGTTTTTGCGGACCCGATTGCCGCTCCATCCTCAGTGCCAGAAGGTGACACCGGAGAGTTAGCTGAGTCCGTCGGACCATTCCCAACACCAGAGCCAGCGCCCGTGACACCGATGCCGGAGCCAACCCCAATGCCAGACCCAGCACCAATGCCGTTCCCACCACATCCAGTGGCTACCCCAGAAGAGCCAGTCATGGATCTTAATGCTGCCATTACGGATTTCTCTCTCCCACCAGTCGAAAGCCAAGCTCCAGTCGAGACCGTCACTGAGACTACGACCATCGAAACCCCAGCTGCAGCCCCATCGGAATCGCACATAAACTCAAGCAATCTTAGCATCCGCGAGATTAAGACTGCTGCCCTCCACGATCTTGCCCCACTTGTTGATAAATTAGACATGTCTCCTTCACAAAAATTCAACATTTATCGTGATATGTTTGAAAATCTCCGCGATTACACCGTCATCGAGCTAGCCTATCAAGCTGCCAAAAACATCACCGATGAACGTGAACGCGCCGAAGCCCTCCTCTATCTCGTCGAAGTAATCGACAGGATGTAGCTTTAAACAAAAAAATTCCCTCCCTAGCGGAGGGAATTTTTTATAGGTTTTAATAACCCATGCCCATATCTGGTGCCACCGGCTTTTCTTCCGGTATTTCGCAAATCAACGCCCCCATCGTAATCGCCGTCGCTGCAATCGATACCGCATTTTTTACTGCTTCTTTTGTCACCTTTGCTGGATCAATCACTCCAGCCTTTTTAAGGTCTACCAGCCCATCAGCCGGTTTCATCACGTTTATACCATAGCCAGCCTTCGCCGACTCAACCTCGGCCAGCAAAGCCTGTGCATTGAGCCCAGCGTTCTCCATAATGTGTACAAATGGAGCCTTAAGCGCCTCTTTTACAATCCGTACGCCCGCATCATTAGAATCAAGCGAAGCTGCCAAATTCACAAGCGTCACACCACCACCGGTCACGATTCCCTCAGCTAGTGCCGCCTTAGTCGCCGCCACCGCATCATCTACGCGGAATTTCTTCTCGTCAATCTCGGTTTCAGTCGCACCACCCACCTTAATCACTGCAACTTTGCCAGAAAGCGCCGCTGCTCGCTTTTCAAATTCTTCGCGTTCGTAATCGGTTTTGGCGAGTTTAGCCTGCGACAAGATAAGCTCAATCCTATCAGCCACCGCCTTTTTATCACCAGCCCCCTTGATAATCGTAGTCTCGTCTTTCGTTGCAATCACCTTCGCCGCCGAGCCTAGCACTTCAAGCCCCACTTCTTCTAGCTTCAACCCCTTATCGGCCGACACCACCGTAGCATCGGTGAGGATGGCAATATCTTCCATGATTTCTTTTCGCCTCTCACCAAATGACGGAGCCTTGAGGACCAATGAGTTAAATACGCCCTTCAATTTATTTAGCACTAAGAGCGACAAAGCCTCACCCTCTACTTCCTCAGCGATAATCACGAGATCCTTACGCCCCGCCTGCGCACACTTTTCAAGTAGTGGCAAAATATCATTCGCCGCCGAAATTTTCCTGTCGGTCACGAGCACTAGCGGCTTCTCAAAAATCGCTTCCTGCCGATTTACATCCGTCACAAAGAACGCAGAAGCGTAACCCTTGTCATAAGAAAAACCTTCCACGATGTCGGATTCCATCTCAAGCCCCTGCCCAGCTTCTACTGTCACCACACCGTCTTTGCCAATCTTTGAAATTACTTCGGCAATCAATTTACCAATCTCTGCATCGCCAGCCGAAATTGTCGCAACCTCTGCAACCTTCTTGTCATCTCCCTCAATTTTCTCAGCCGCTTTTTCGATACCGGCAATTATCTCGGCGCCTGCTTTCTCAATCCCCCGACGTAGCTCCATCGGATTCATGCCGGCCGCAATCAATTTATTTGCCTCAGCCAAAATATTATAAGTTAGCACCGTTACAGTAGTCGTACCATCACCAGCTACTTTATTCAGCTTCTGCGCTGCTGTCTTGATTAACTTTGCCCCCACCGCTTCACCCAGTTTATCTTCCTTGTTTGGAAGCTCTACCGCTTCAGCTACCGTCACACCATCATGTGTAATCACCGGTGCGCCATATTCTTTCTCAATAATTACATTCTTGCCCTTTGGACCAAAGGTTACTTTTACTGCATCATATAGCTGTTTCGCACCAGATAGCACTTTTTCACGTGCTTCCGCCTCGTAATAAATTTTCTTTGCCATTTTATTCCTTTCTTTATGCTTTTACACAAGTTTTACACTATTTTTCCACCGACTTTTCCACACACTTTTCCACAAGTATAACAGATTACAAAGTCGCAAGTACGTCTTCTTCCTTCAAAATAATGTAATCCTTCTCGTCAACCTTAATCTCGGTTGTGGAATACTCTTTGTAAACTATCTTGTCACCCTTCTTTACCGCCTTTACCTCTGGACCAACCGACTCTACTACTGCGTAAGCCGGCTTCTCTTTTGCCTCCCCAAGTAAAATTCCAGACTTGGTCTTCTCTAGTGGTTTCTCCACCACCGCCACGATACGATCTTTTAATGGTTTTAGTGCCATATTTATTAGCTCCTTTTCTACCCCCCATTATAGCACAAAAATTAGCACTGTAAACCCACGAGTGCTAATTTCCTATGTTTTTTTGCTAATCCTCGTAAATATGTCACAAAACAAAACCTACCCACCTACCGTTAAAAACCTTAGGCATTCAATCCAATAATCTAAACAGGGCTGTTCCCGCCCAATACACTCTGAATAGCCATTCGTGTATCCGGCTTGAGTGCATTGAGCCTTTCTGGACTATTGGCAATATTCTGAGCAGCTTGATCAAACATCGCCTTAAGATTAGCAGCCTCAGGATCAGAGTTATTTGTTGCGCGCGCTGCTAGTACCCTAACGGTACTCTCTGGCAAACTAGTAAGTTCGGCACCGGTAAACTTTATATTTCCCAAATTAGCATTATTAAACATCGCGTTAATTTGCTTTAATTCCTTATCATTTGCAGCGTGAAGAGCCTTCTGCACCAACATATCACTACCGACCGCTGTACTTCCATGACTTCTAAGATAAAATAGCGTATCATCATTCGCAGTATTAAGAGCGCTCGATCCAATATCGCCCAAAGCAGTACTTAGCTTCACGTTCCCTCCACTTCCGGCAAAATCGTCCAGCGACAAATTTTCTCCAACATTATTGGGCTTGGACATCTGTTTCCCAAACTGCGAAATCACTACATCTTTAGACATCGACGCCTGATTCAAAATTTCAGCATCTTCAACATTGCCTGCAGACAAATTTAAACTCCCCATGCTGGCAAGCATCTCTTTATTCATTCCCCTAGAATCAGCAGACGACATTGCAGCTTTTAGTCTAAGCATATTCTCATGAGTCCTCGCGCTCTGATATGCTGCTATTGCACCCTGCAACTCAGTGCCCATATTCCCTTGCGTTAAGCCAGCATTCCGATCCATATGGTTCTTAATCTCCTGCGCATCCCTCCTCGACTCCGCACGGCTCCTTGCTAATACATTATTCAAAGAAAGCACACCGACATCTGCTTCTGCCTGTCTTTCTATACGCGCATTTTGACTCTTAGTATGTTGTGCCGCCCTGAACCCAGCATCGCCATACAACAACGCATCCTGAAAATTTTCATCATGACTCAACCGACCTTGTTCTTGCTTCGCATGCACAAAGTCAGTGTTGTTGTAGTCGCTCAAATTGCGCCTGCTTTCTTCAGACTCTAGACCAATCTTCGTATCCATCGCTCCGCGATACGAGAGATCAGATTTCTGCTCATTTTCTCGTTGCCTCTTGGCGCGTTCATCCAGGACACTATTTGCCGCCGCCATCCTGGCTTGCTGCCTTCTATTCAAATTAGTTCTTCGACCAAGCCTATTTACCGTCCTCTCCGCCCTACGTTCAGCCGCTCTCTTCTGGTTAAAATCAACTCTATTCTTATACCTATCACTATTTTTAAACGCGCCTTCCACTCTGCCACGCCCTCGCGACCCAAGGCTTTTGCCAATTCCCGAAATCTTCGCCCCAATATTCCCCATCGCCGCAAACGACCCCTTAAGCAGTGACGGTATAAAGAAGAACGGCACCACCATGATAAGACATCCGGCAAAATACGTCACATAATCTTGCGAAGCGCTTATCAAAATCTTAGCAGCCAGCTGCCCACCACCTATCAAAAGCCCACAAATCGGATACAAAACCAAGAGCCCAGTAAACGCCTTTTTCCATTTGTCGAAAAACCTCTTAGTATTTGGCAACATATAACACGTCAGCGCAAGCGGCGAAAGTACGGCGAGAATCACAACGCCAGCCTGCCTCACCCCGAGCAACACAAAGAAGAACAAAACCGCAATCACAGCTGTAATAAGTAGCAAGAAAATCGGAATAATCAACCCCGCCAGCCAACCAGAGCTTGCTATACCTAGCGCTATCGATCCCACCCCAATGCCAGCCAGCCCAACCGATGCCACATTGATCATAGTTTTAAACATACCTGCCTCACTACCAGACGAAATGTCAGCTGGGACGCATTGCTGCCCACCTGGAACATTAAGCCCGACACCATTACTCACCCCGCCCTCCGCATCATTACAGGTCGTTATAGATACATCAACCCCAGACAGCATACTATTAGCCCCGCTCCCCACTATATTTGAAAGATCCACCGCGACCTGACAAATCACAAACGAAAGATTTACCAAAATCGCCGTCACGATTAACTTCGGCAAACTCTTTTTTATACCATAATTGTCTATCCCCACTCCAGTTAATTGCGAGAATATAACCATGAGCAAGAAAATTATTATCACCGCATTCGCAAAGACAGTTACGTCGTCTACCACTTTTTTGGCCTCAGCGCCGAGCAATCGTGGATTCACGGCTAGAAACGGCTCCACCATATCCTCATATATTGATGTGAGCGTATTACTAAGACCTGACATTATTGGACATATGGCCCACCCTAGAGCCCCAGCACTCTGGTAACACGGATCAGTCCTTGTATCACTACTAGTATTATCATAGTCGTCACTTGGTAGATCAGGAATAGTATAACCAGTCCAATCGGGTGAATCCGGATCTGGATTCGTAGATAACAATTCATGTATATATTCCTCAATCTTACACTCAAAAATCGTAATATTAGACCACTCGGTTGGATTAGCTGGCCATGATGGATCCGGCCAATTATCTACGCAAGAATTAGTATCTAAAATCCAGTTTCGCGGTTCCGTCAATCCATCAAACCAGGCAATATATTCAGTCTGGACCTCTGTTAAATCGTCACCAATCAATGTATTTCTATAGTCCCTTTGGGTATTATAAAAATCTACATAAGCCTTTTTACAATCCCTTCTTAAATATTCTACTCTCGTATTTATTGCCGCCACCACAACCCCATCCACCGGGTCATTCATCAAAGAATTTAGACCAGATTCATTGTCCTCATAACAGTCTATTTCTTTTTCCCCAATGCCATTAGAATTTGCTTCCGTTTCAAGCCATTCAGCATTCCTCGAAGTATGTTCAACGATCGCCCACTTCGGCACTATTTTTAAGGCATTTTTATCCATTTCTAATCTTATCCCCCTAATAAAGTCTCCGGCTATTAACTGTTTAGTCCCCCAATTATTAGCACCAATGCACCAATTACTCGCTATGGCATCATACACATAAAATTTTTCATCATTTTCATATGGCTGTTCAATGTTATTTCCAGACCCCATGATAATACGATTATTGAGAAAAGTATTTAGCCTCGTATGCCAGTGTTTCCCATTGTCATACTCATCCCCCTCTCTTGGCATAAATACATATTTTGCAAAATCATCATTAAGATATTCAAAAATATTATCAAATATATCTGAGCACTCATCCTTATATGAATGAGAGCCATCACTAATATAAAACACATCGCAAAACAACCCCCTTTTATCTTCTAGAGTCCATTCATTCCAAGGCTTAATGCTCGAATCGTTCATGCTGGCAAAATAATTAATAGCATCAGCTATCAAATTGCCTTTAGCACAATCCACGGTACGTTCCGTTCCGCGCATCCTGCTGAGAAAATCGTCAGTAAAATTATCACCGGTATCACTACTGTCGCTCCTTCCCCATCTACCATTCACCGCCGAAACAACTGGCAAATCATCACTACCGTAGCCATCAGTCTCACTGATGCAAAAAACCAGAGCAGCGTAATAAGCCTTTGCCTTTGCCCTTGACTCTGCATTATATTCAAGTGGTATTGCCGTCGAGCTATCAGCCGACGCCGTATATGTAGTTAACACCATCGTGCCAACCATCACGATAGCAACGCAGAAAAGTATAATATGTCTTATATATCTACGTACACCCCCCACCGCTGCACTAAAAGGGAAACTCATACTTCAATTTTAACATAAACTTTTTACTTTTAAAACATTAAAATACGCCGGAATTGCATTTCCGGCGTATTATTTTAAGAAATTCTGACCAACCTATCTACTAATAAGTACAAACCAGGCTCAAGGTCCACATCGTAAATTGCATAGCCTTTTTTTGTCAATTGGCCCTGAATCTCCGAGTCATCGCTAGACCCGTATACCGTAATATAGATAGCGTCCGCAACCCTACATTCCTCATGATATACCGTACCGTCATACCATGAAAGAATATACGTCTCACCATACTCCAGATCTCCATATTGCTCCGGAGTAACCGTATTGCCATTCGAATCTGTCATCGTGAACAGGTTTTTCTTATATATGCTATCGTCGACTTCACTATCTACTGTATATCTTATCGATAACACAGGCGAATATGATAGACTTGGAACATCCCCAGAGTTCGAGAATCCTACGAACTGATCCCCTTCCTGGATTTCCATAATTGGGAGACCACCGTAAATGAAGCGTTCATCAATCTGTCTCTCGCTATCATCCCAATAGTAGCCAATTCTAGCATACTCAGTAAACCTAACTTCACCATTTGACATTCTACCAGCATAGTAATCCACATTGGGCTGCACCTGAACCCTGCGACCCAAAGTATACAGGTTACCCCTCCGCGCAAGATAAAATACCCCTCCTCTTTTGCTTACATGGTAAATCGCGATTGGATCAACTTCCTCCTGAGGGGCTTCAGTCGTGGTGACGACAGGCGCGCTAGTCGTTGCAGATATGGTTTCACTGACCATCTGCTCCGACGTAGTCACTACCGCCAACCCATTGTTGGGTCTAGAAGTTGTCCCTGCAGCCGCCGAACAGCCACAACCGGAAAAGATTATTGTCAACATTGCCAACAATACTACCAAAACTACCAACTTTTTCATCTTTTAATCCCCCTTTGCAGATTATTGTATATGGTGTCAGAACTTACTTTTAAGGTACGCTATATGTCTCCATTATATCACATCACAGCAAAAATGTCAATACCCTACCCCTGTTGTCGCCCCTGTTACCACCCCTATTACTGTCACCGCCAATAGCACCACCCCCATCACAACCAAGCCCACCCCCACCTTTTTTCCACTCATCTACCGCCTTTTTCACCCCTGGAAGAGCTGGATTCGTATAATCGTGCACTACTAACACCCCGCCATCCACCATCCTCGGCGCCACCAGCCTCAAAGAATCCCTTATCGATTCATAAAAATCCCCATCAAGAAACGCAAAGGCAATCCTCTCCGGCATATCCTCACCCGTAAGATCGCTAAACCACCCCTTTTTGATCACCGGTACCGGAAGACCCGCCCGGAGAAACCTCTCTTTCACCTCTCGCTTCGTCACATATAGCTCTCCACCCCGAAAATCCACCCCCAGTACCGACTCATCACTCGCACTCTTCTCTGGTAGTCCCTCAAATGAATCATAAATCCACAGCCGCTTAGAAGAAATCCCAGAATTCCGTAACACCTCCGCGAGTAGCAAAGATGTATCCCCCTTATAACACCCCATTTCCACAAAATCCCCATCAAGCCTCAGAGCCTCCCGCGCCAGCTCCAAAATCCGCTCCGTCTCTCCCTCACTTACCTGATCATTCTTAAAACTCACTTTAGATACTTCCTTAAATACTCGCCCGTCGGCGTATTAGCATTCTTCGCCAAATCCTCCGGCGTCCCCTCAGCACACACCATACCGCCTTTCAAACCACCTTCCGGCCCCATATCAATCACCCAGTCTGCACTCTTAATTACATGCAAATTATGTTCAATCACAATCATCGAATTTCCACCATCCACCAGCCGCCCAAGTATAGACAGTAGCCTCTTCACATCATCCGTATGTAACCCCGTCGTCGGCTCATCCAAAATATACAAAGTCTTCCCCGTCGACCGTCTCGCAAGCTCCGTCGCAAGCTTAATCCTCTGCGCCTCACCACCCGAAAAAGTCGTCGCCGGCTGACCGAGTTTAATATACCCAAGCCCCACTTCCTGAATCGTCTTGAGTTTCCCCACAATCGACGGAATATTCACAAAGAATTCCACCGCCTCATCAATCGTCATCTCAAGCACCTGCGAAATATCCTTCCCCCTAAATTTCACTTCTAGCGCCTCCGCATTATATCTCCGCCCATGACACGCCGGGCACGTCACATACACATCCGGCAAAAAATGCATTTCAATCTTATTCACTCCATCACCCTGGCAATGTTCGCATCGTCCGCCCTTCACGTTAAACGAAAATCTCCCTGCCTTATATCCTCGCATTTCCGCCTCTGGTTGCGATGCGAAAAGTTCCCGAATCGCATTAAATACGCCGGTATAGGTCGCCGGGTTCGATCGCGGTGTTCTCCCAATCGGCGACTGATCAATCACGATCACTTTATTGATTTTTTCAATTCCATCGATTCTATCATGCGTCCCCGACACCGTCTGCGCCCGATGCAGCCGCGCCAAAAGCTCGTTCGCCAAAATCGAATTCACCAATGTCGATTTCCCCGACCCCGATACACCCGACACCACCGTCATCACGCCAAGCGGAAACGCTACGTCAATATTTTTCAAATTATTTTCTCTCGCCCCGCGCACCACTAGCTCATGGCCTTTTCGTATCTTACGCCTCTTTTTCGGCACCGGAATCGTCTCCGCCCCAGACAAATACCGCCCCGTAATCGAATCCGGATTTTCTGCCACTTCCGCCGGAGTACCGCAAGCTACCAATTTACCACCATTCACCCCTGCTCCCGGACCAATATCAATCAAATAATCACTCGCCCACATCGTATCTTCATCATGCTCTACCACTAATACTGTGTTTTTAAGATCTCTTAGATGCTTCAAGGTAGCAATCAATTTATCATTATCTCGCTGATGTAGCCCAATCGACGGTTCATCAAGCACATAAAGCACGCCCGTAAGCCCCGATCCAATCTGTGTCGCCAACCTAATTCTCTGCGCTTCTCCACCCGACAAAGTATTCGCCGCTCGCCCTAACTCCAGATATCCCAGCCCCACATCCTGCATAAATTTCACCCGCTCCCGAATTTCCTTCAAAATCGGCGCCGCAATCAACATTTCAGATTCCGAAAAACCTAAATCTTGGGACAACACTTCCAAAGTCGCATCCACATCCAAGTTACACATGTCCACAATATTAAGATCGTGCACTGTCACCGCTAACACCGCTGGTTTCAACCTCGCCCCATGGCAAGTCTGGCATTCCCTCACCCGCATAAACCTTTCAATATCATGCTTCGTAAAATCACTCACTTTCGGGTCGTTATATCGCCTTTCAAGCATCGGAATCACACCCTCATACGTCGTCTCGTACACCGTCCCATCCGCAAATCTTCCAGAACCACTAATTTTCATTTCATACTTCTCATCACCCGTTCCATACAAAATCAAATGTTTCACTTCGTCCGACAACTCTCTAATCGGTGTATAAATATTAAAACCATGTTTCACCCCCACTGCCGAAAGTCGCTTTAGCCACCACGAATCCGTCTGTACTCGGTTAAAAGGCCGAATCCCGCCCTCACTAATTGTCAAATTATTATTTAGCACCAGCTCCGGATCCACCACCATTTTTGAACCGAGCCCAGTACAGTCCGGACATGCCCCTTCCGGCGCATTAAACGAAAACAGCCGCGGCGTCAGTTCCGGTATTAATTCATCCGGGTGATCCGCACACGCATATCTCTGTGAATACGTCAAAATCTCCGTATTTTCCGCCGAAATTCGTGATTCACCTACCGCCGTCGAGGTATCAGTAATCTTCATTAACTTCATAATTCCTTGACCAAGCTCGAGAGCCTGCTCAATCGACCCGCTAATCCTAGAATATAGCTCCGGCGAAAGCACAAACCTATCCACCACTATCTCAATGTCGTGCCGTTCATTCTTATTTAACTCCGGAAATTCATCTAGCGCATAAATAATTCCGTCCACCCTCACCCGCGAAAACCCTTTCGCTGTATATTGTTCCGAAATATGTAAAAACTCACCTTTTTTCGCCTGCACAATCGGTGCAAGCAACATACACTTAGACCCAAGAGGCAATTTCATCACCTCATTTACAATATCTTCCACACTCCGACGACTCACCGGTTTGTGGCACACTGGACAATGCGGCACCCCCACCCGTGCAAACAAAAGACGTAAATAGTCGTACACCTCAGTCACCGTCGCCACCGTCGAACGCGGATTTTTCGATGTCGATTTTTGGTCAATCGAAATCGCCGGCGAAAGCCCCGTAATCGAATCCACATCCGGCTTATCCATCACCCCGAGGAACATCCTCGCATAAGACGACAAAGACTCCACGTACCGCCTCTGCCCTTCCGCATAAATCGTGTCAAATGCTAAGGATGACTTCCCCGAACCCGACAAACCCGTAATAATCACCAGCTTATCGCGCGGAATATCCACATCAAGATCGTGCAAATTATTTTGCCTCGCACCCCTCACGCGTATGACATTGTCATTACCAAAAATCTCCCCCTCAAATTTTTGTCCTGATGCCTCATCCATAGCCATATCCTCTTTAATTAAACCTATATTATACACCAAAAATCAACTTTTGTCCAGCCTGAGACCCCTAAAACACCACCTCTGGCCCCTTATCCCCCTCAAACTTCACCAAAATCCCTCGCTCATCACCATAAATATCATAAAGCACCGTGTTCTTAATTAACGGCAAATCTTCCGACATAAGGTCTACATCCGGCATATAATATATACCGAGTCCCGACTGATATGACAACCGATACGCCATCCACGGAACAAACTCACTAAAACTCGGCGCCATCAAACGATACAATATTTTTCCATCGTCTGGCATATTCAGTAACACCGGTGTCATCCCCACATTGCCACTTGTCTGCACCGCACCGCCAAGTTTGTTTGTCACCACCAGCTTATTGAGATCCGCTATCACCATATTCACTACATTATTACGATACTCATTTTGTTCTTTCAGTATATTCCCATATGTAAAACCAAACGTCACAAAACACCACGCGAGTACCACTACTGGCGCCGCAGCCACCACTTTCTTCCATCCTTCAGACACAAATGACACTATGTACACCCCCACCATCGCAATCAGCGCCCCAAACGGATACATCGCCCGCGTCGCATAAAGTGGTTTATCAAGCGCTGCATACATCACAAAACACATCACCACCATCACAAAAAGCCCGACCGCGCCAACCATAGACGCTAAAACTTTATTCCTCCGACTCCGCATCGCAAACACCACCACAAAAACCGCCGCCATCATACCCAGTATCACCAACCATAGCATCCTAAAATCACTTATCACCAGCCCAAAATACTGCCCCAAATGCTGCATGAACTCCCCCACAAAATTCCCCATCTCCGGCAAGCTATTCGACGCATACGCATCCCTCGGAATCATCAAAACTTTTTCAAACACCACCACGCTCGCCACAAACGCCAACACACTCCACCCCACAAATTTAGCGAGTTCCTTCCCTTGCTTCTTTTCGTTCCATTCTCGCATCGCCATCAATATCACTAACATCGGATAAATCTGAATCGCCGCCTGATAGGTCATACACGCCACCAAAATTCCTAGCCCACTTACCACCACGTACACCCATCTTTTACTCTTCCAGAACAAGAGCGGCACCACCACCACTAGCACCGAAATCGCCATATACGGCGCATCATACTGATAAGACAAACACTCTAGCATATACGGCGACAATGCTAGTGGCACCACTGCAATTAGCCGCAATATCCACTTCGTCCACTTTTCCTTAAAAATTTCTTTCCCCGAAATCGCCACCACCATCAAAACTCCAGCCACCGCTAGAATCATCACTGCAATTATTTGCGGCAATGGCGCAATGTTCGACAAATATCCTCCCGCATGCAGCCCATGCGACAAAAAAGTGCTAAGATACCGACTAAACCCAGACCACCCCGCATACCCATAATTTGTCCTTGCGACATCATCAGCATAATGCACCCCAGCTAAAATAATCGCGAGAATCCCCACCATATATATAATACTAAGTATCAAAAACGGTCGCACCAAAAACTTATTTTCTTTCACAAACTTTTCTAGCGTCGTCTTGACATTTTTAAGTCCAGTCTTTTGCTTTTTCATTTCAAACTTCCTTTATAATTTTTTACGAATTCCTCAAACGTTATAAACTTATATTTCTTAAGCCCAACTATCACCGACTCTAGTCTCGCGACCAAAGCGTCCCCGCTATTCATTTTAATATATCCCGGGATCATACCATACGGTTTCAAATTCGCAAATTCCCACGGATGAAAATATGTTGCAAAATAATCAGTCTCAGCAAGCGCCAATTTCGCCATCTTTTTATAGAGCCACACCGGAAATAAATGCAAAGCCAGCCAAAACAAAGGCACCCTCATTCCACTCGCCACCGACACTGGCACTTCCACAACCCCTCCACACATATATGGCTTCCTCGGCTCTTTCCTATGATTATACCGACCCGGCACCCACGCCGGATTCACGCTAGAATCATATACGTACCCACATTTTTCTAGCTCTTTATAATCAATCTTAAACATTCTCGGTTGCCGATAACCTTGAACCTTCACGCCGGCAACCTTCTCCACTATCTTTTTCGACTGTGCTACATCCGTTAATTTCGGCTCAAAATGATCCACTCCATGGCACGCTACTTCATGTCCTTCTTTCACAATCCTTTTCACCAACCCAGGCTGACATTTTGCAAAATTTCCAGTCACAAAAAACGTCGCTTTAACCTTATATTTTTCTAAAAGCTCCAAAATCTTCTTTAAACCCTCCGCCGAAACTTCCACCCCCTCTTCCACTGAAATTTTCCCGCCGTGTTCCCTCGGCAAGTCAAACTCTTCCACGTCAAAACTCAGCATCACTTTCCCACTCATTTTTGCACCTTTCGTTTAAAACTTTTTTTCGCGTCCACCACAAACAGTGGCCGACCCTTAGCCTCCATATGTATCTGCGAAATATAAAGCGCCGTCATCGCCTGCGATACCAGCACCAGCCCCACCAAAAACGCTATAAACACACTCATCGCCACCGCCCCACTCCAGTCTAATCCCATCGGATCGCCCATTATATATTGCTGTATTAAAATAAACAAACCAAATATAAATGATGTCACCATAATAAATGCACCAATATACCCAAAAACCACCAGTGGCGTCCGCGACGCCGAAGCCATGCTATCTCCCGCAAGCTGCATCAATTTTTTAAAATTATATGTCGGCTTCCCGTGCATCCTGTCTTTCGTCTTCACCTTGATATAAACCTGCCGAAACCCTAGCCAGTCAATCAGTCCTCGCGTCATCCGATTGTGTTCTGTAAATTTATTAAACTCATCCACCACCACCCGGTCTAGCAAACGAAAATCCATCGCCCCAGGCACTGCTTTTCCACCACCAAACATTTTCATCACACCATAATACATACTGGATCCAATCTTATGTTTGGTCGTATTGGCCGTCCGCACTGCAGTCACCACCTCAGCCCCCTCTTCCCATTTCTGAACCATCTCCGATATCATCTCCGCCGGATGTTGCCCATCCGCATCAATCATGACGACCGCATCACCCCGCGCCTCTTTAAGCCCCGCCGTAAGCGCCACTTCTTTCCCAAAATTTCGTGAAAACGAAATCACATTACTATCCACTGCTTTAATAATTTTACATTTTTTAATTTTTTCTAGCGTCTTATCATTTGATCCATCATCCACTAAGACCAGTTCTAAATTATATTTCAAATTTTTCATCACTGGCAAAAGTTGCTCATCCAAAAATTCCCGCACCCCATCTTCCTCATTATAGATTGGCACCACCACCGAAATCAACTTCTTTCTCACCTCTTAATTATACCACGTCACTAGAACCCCCGCTAACATGCTATAATTATAAATATGGTAAAACAAGAAACTAAAACCCGTACACTAAAATTCATTTTTGTCGGTGTAGCCCTTACTATCGTAAACTTCGCCATCTACACCTTCCTCGCTCGCGTCATCTTCAGCTCCAACGAACTCCTTTGGCTTGATAGTCTCATTTCCTATCTCCTAGCCACTTTCCTCGCCTACTTTATGCATTCACGCATCACCTGGAAGGAGCGTCACCCGGGCCAATTCGGCGTCATCAAATTTTTCCTTTGGAATTTTCTCACCGCACTTTTAATCAGCCCATTTTTTACTTGGCTCTTCAAACTCATCACTCCATTTTATGAATTTATATTCAACATCTCCACCGCAATACATCTTCCTTTCGATTTTAATTTTATTGAAAGCACCGGCGTCTTTGTTCTCACTACCTGTGTCACCATGATTCTAAATTATTTCTTCTACGACAAGCTCGTCTTCGGCACCACGAAACCAACCGCCACTAACACTGAAATCAAAGGGAGCCCTAAAGTCTCCGTTGTCGTTCCAATCTACAACACTTCCAAATATCTACCAAAATGTCTTGACTCCATCATCGGCCAATCCTACCAAAATCTCGAAGTCATTTTAATCGACGACGGCTCCACCGACGATTCCGACAAAATCGCCGACGATTACGCCAAAAAAGACAAACGCATCAAAGTCTTCCATCAAAAAAATGCCGGTCAATCCGCCGCCAGAAATCTGGGCCTAGAGAAAGCCACCGGCGATTATGTTGGCTTTATCGATAGTGATGATTACATTGACAAAACCTTCATCGCTAAACTCCTCACTCCTTACGAAAGTGATCCACAAACTTTAATCACCGTCTGCGGTGTTCACTACAAACGCTTAAAAACCAATTCTGCCGAAGATGTCTACATTAACCCTCTTCGCCCGATTAAAAAACATGAATCTAAAAAAGCCTATCTCCTCTACCTCCTCGCCATTGACGGACGTATGTATTCATCGGTCAACAAACTTTATCGACTAGATACTGCTAAAAAATGTCATTTTGACAAAACCTTAAAATTCGCTGAGGACACCAAGTTCGTCCTAGACTACCTCAAAAAATCTTCCGACAATATTCATTTTGTTCTCGAACCACTTTACATCTACAACTTCGGCACCGAAACTAGCACCATTAACAGTACTGCCACTACCTGGAAAAGTTGGCAAACTGCCTACACCAACCTAAAGTCCTGGCTTGGCCCCCATCCGAAACTATCAGAATCCTTCTGGCTTCGCATCGTTCATCTTCGCTGGCGCATCTCCTTCATCCGCTCCCGCCGCCGCGCCGCCACCAAATGACAGAACATAATTCTCCTCAAAAAACTTCATCCTTTCACTCATCCACCATTTTAAATACTCCACTTCTGACCAGAAATCACCCTTTTCCCACAATTCCGCATCCTTTTTTGCCGCCTCACTTAGCAATTTTGCCCGTGCATCGATATGGCGAAGTATCTCATCTTCCCTCCCCATAATCTTTTCACTATAAACCTTACTCACAGCTTCTCTAAATTCCGGCACATCCATCATTTCACAAACCAACCTTGAAATACCCACCGAGCCAGAAATCACCAATTCATCGCCATAGCTACAAAATTTATCTTCATCCGTTTTACTAAATGTGTATTTCATGCGCGCCATCTTAGTAGTAGGTGCATAAAACTCTTCGGCCTTGCCACTTTTCCCCCATTTATGATTACCGAATGCTGCATCGTAGTCCCATGCCAACCCAGCATGAATTTTATCCTCCATCCCATCCTTATACATAAACCAACTCGTCACATACGCGTCCGGATCCGAAGTTATCTCCGCCATTATAAAATACTTCGCAAAAGATTCTACATCAATTAATTTTTCAATTTCCTTATAGTCACCCACCCTTGCAGCTTTTTCCAGAATATCAAAGTCCTTCATGAAACCAACCACTGCCGCCTCTGCATTATCATCCGCCACCGCATCTTTTATAGTCAAACAACTACCCTGTGTAGTCCAATATTGTTTCTCCTCTTTCAGACACCATGCATTATCAAGCTCCATTAGCACCCCCATCGGATCGCTCAAATTCACCGCTTCCTTCCCAATCTCCATTGTCCTTATCAGATAATATACGCCAAGCTCCTCACCATCTATTTTTAGCTCTACGAACTCACCCCAAAAAGGATATTCGTCCACAAGTAGCCCCATCAGATATTGTGCTAAATCATTCCGCATCAAACTATCATCTACGCTATTTGCAACTAACGCCCATTTCTTAGATTTATTCATACCAAGCAAACTTACTTTCTCGCCAAACTTAATCCGATATGATTTTTTATCCGCCGTCCACGAAAAATTTCCTCTCCCCTTAAACTCCACGCCATCATATTCCACTCCATCAAGTATCACTACGTTATCTTTATACTTTACGTCTTTTTCATTTTCATGAACCTCGTCAAGTGTCACATCTTTTAGAAAAATCTCCATCACCGGGATTTCACTAGCAGAGCTATCGTCAAAACCCTGGACATCGCCCCTTGCCTCATCTACTTTTATTGCCGCAAAAGCAAGTCCAGCCCACACCAACACATATATTGCAGTTATAATAAAGCGCCTACAAAAATCTCGCCACTTCCGGCTCTGTATAGTTTTAGATTTTTTAGACACACTTGCCATGGCATAATTTTATCACACCGCAGTAACCTCGCCAACTCATCAAAAATATGCTAAAATATCATTATGAGTATTCCTCGTGTTTTAAATCGTAAAAATCGCATTCTTTTAAAAGAATTAACCAAAACTGATTTCAAACTCCGTTACCAAGGCTCCGTTCTTGGTTATCTCTGGGCGCTCCTTCGTCCACTTATGATGTTTGCCATTCTCTACATTGTCTTTGCCAAACTTCTCAGAATCGGTGGCGACATACCACACTACCCAGTCTATCTATTATGTGGTACTACCATGTGGAGTTTCTTTACCGAATGTACATCCCAAGGCATTCAGGCCATCGTTAACCGTGGCGACCTCCTTCGCAAAATTAGCTTTCCAAAATACATCGTCGTAGTTTCCGCCACCCTTACTGCCGTCATCAATATGTTAATCAACTTAGGCGTCATTATTATATTCGCCCTCATCAATGGTGTCGCACCTAGCCCAACTTGGCTCCTAGCTATTCCTGCCATTTTTGAACTATATCTTCTTTCGCTAGGTCTAGCTTTCCTTCTTGGCTCTATCAATGTCAAATATCGCGACATTACCTCGATTTGGGACGTCTGCATCCAAGCTCTTTTCTATGCCGTTCCTATCATCTACCCAATTTCCATGGTCGCGTCTACCTCAGAAGTCGCCGCAAAAATCATTCTCTTAAACCCAATTTCCCAAGCCATTCAGGATATTCGTTTCGGTCTTATCACCACCGAGACTATCACTACTTGGAATTATCTTGCATCGCCAGCCGTCATTATACCAATCATTCTCGTCGCCGCCACTCTTATCTTTGGCGCTATCACTTTTCGTCGTAAATCTAAATTCTTCGCGGAGGAAGTCTAATGAAACGCCCTATCGGTACTCGTGCAGAAATTAATGACCCGAATGCTCCAGCTATCAAAGTTGAACATCTTCATAAAAGTTTTCGTCTCCCCACCGAGCAAGCTTTTGGTTTAAAGCAAACTATTTTCAACCGTCTCCGTGGCATCAAAGGTTATCGCGAACAAAAAGTTTTGAAAGGTCTAGATTTCACCGTAAACCAGGGTGAATTTCTCGGCATCGTTGGTCGCAATGGCTCCGGTAAATCCACTCTTCTCAAAATCCTCGCCGGTATTTACTATCCAGAAAAAGGCAGCATCACAGTAAATGGTTCACTCGTTCCATTTATTGAGCTCGGCGTCGGCTTCAATCCAGAACTTACTGGTCGTGAAAATGTTTATCTAAACGGCGCTCTCCTTGGTTTTTCCAATGAAGAGATGGATGCCATGTATGATGAGATCTGGGAATTTGCCGAACTCAAAGATTTCCAAGACCAAAAACTCAAAAATTATTCTTCCGGTATGCAAGTTCGTCTTGCCTTCTCTATAGCCATCCGCGCCCGCGGCGATATTCTGCTTCTCGACGAAGTTCTTGCCGTCGGCGACGCTGCCTTCCAGCAAAAATGTAACGATTATTTTGAGAACCTCAAAAATAATCACCAGACCGTCATCCTAGTGACTCATTCCATGGAAAACGTCCGCAAATTCTGCACCCGCGCCATTTTGATCGATGACGGTAAAATCATCAAAGACGGCAAACCAGACAAAGTCGCTGACGCCTACCTCAAACTATGGTCCTAAAAATTTTATAAAGCCCTAAATTATTTAATTTTAAGTACAAGTTAAGTTTTTTATTCATAAACTTATGTTTTTGGAACATATTATTATGTTTTTTTATCCATTCCGAATTAACTTTAAAATACTTTTTGTCAATTTTACCTTTAGCAGCTGCATCCATAAAAGCTAGTTTTGCCGTCAGTATTGCTATCTCCGCCGCTTGTTTTAGTTCCTCATCGTCGGCAAAATATTCTACGGCTTCTTTTGCTGCCTTTTCCCGCGCGTTAAGTCTAGATATTAAGTCCGCCGAATTCATAATGCTCCCCTCTCGCGCAACATAATTATATAAGCTCTCTGGAATATATTTAACAACTCTGGCCGCTGCCAATATTTTATAAGTCGTGAGCGAATCTTCATGTTTCTCGCCCTTAGGATACCGAATCTTATCAAACAATTCACGCCGATACAATTTATTCCATGCTACTATTTCTAAATTATCTTGTTTTATTAGCAGCCGCTCCGCCGCCTCTCGCCCGCTCATTGTCATTTTATTTGGTACCGTATCATTAAATCCACATATCACTATATCGGTGTCCTCTTTGGCTACCTTCACCATCCTACTTACATATTCTTCTTGCACAAAATCATCACCATCAATAAGCGCTACAAATTCGCCTCTAGCCTTTTTAGTTCCAAAATTTCTCGCGTCCGACAGTCCACCATTTTTTTTATGATAAACTTTTAGTCGCTTGTCTTTTGCCGCAAATTCATCACAGATTTTTCCAGACTCGTCCGTCGAGCCATCATCTATTACTAGAATTTCTAAATTCTCATAGCTTTGACCACAAACAGACTCTAGGCATTTACCCACATATTCACCGATATTATATACCGGCACAATTATGGATACTAAGGGTTTCATTTTTTCTTCACATTCTTTAGATAGCGAATCGTATCTCGCATTGCGTCTTCAATATCAAGCTCAGTCTTCCATCCAAGTTCTTTTTCTGCCTTTGTTGGATTTGCGCAAATCTTAGCCAGATCGCCCGGTCGTCTAGGAGCGATTTTGTACGGCAATTTTTCACCACTCGCCCGCTCAAACGCCGCCACCATCTCAAGCACCGACGTCGCCCGCCCAGTACCAAGATTATATATAGACACTCCTGGATTCATCTTGTTCATTGCGGCCACATGTCCACGCGCAAGGTCTACCACATGTATGTAATCCCGCATCCCGGTCCCATCCACTGTATCGTAATCATCGCCATACACGCTGAGCTCCGGAATCTCGCCAAGCGATACTTTCATAATAATCGGCATTAGATTGTTCGGAATGTCATTTGGGTCTTCACCGAGTAATCCAGATTCGTGCGCACCCACTGGGTTAAAGTAGCGTAAAATCACCGCCTCAAAATCCGGCTCCGCCTTTGCTACGTCCTTCAAGATTTCCTCAATCATGAATTTCGTCTCGCCATACGGATTCGTGATGCCAACACCAGTCTGCATATCTTCAGTCATTTCCGTGACGCCCTGTTCACCATACACGGTCGCCGAAGATGAGAAAATAATTTTCTTCACGTTGTGTTTTTTCATACATTCAAGCAAGTTTATCGTACCGCCAACATTATTCTTGTAGTACAGTAACGGCTTTTCTACAGACTCGCCTACAGCTTTTAGCCCAGCAAAATGTATGACAAGGTCATACCCGCCCTCAGCAAACATCTTATCCATACCGTTTACGTCAAGCAAATCTACTTGGTAAAATTTTGGTTTCACCCCAGTAATTTCCGCTATTTTATCCAGTACGGTAATTTTAGAATTAAAGAGATTATCCATAATCTCTACGTCATGTCCAAGCTTAATTAGCTCTACCGCCGTATGCGAACCAATATATCCAGTCCCACCAGTTAAAAGTATTTTCATTTTAGCTCCTTTCTATTATTATATAATGGCAACATCTTTTCCGCAAATATCTTTTCAAAATCAAACTTCTCTTCGTATTGCTTTCTTGCCTTTTGTGCCATTTTAGAAGCTTCCCTTGGATTTTCAATCATCCACATCATCGCCTCAGCAAGTTTTTCCGCACTCTTCGCCGGTACCAAAAGTCCAGATACTTTATTTTCTATTACTTCCGGATTTCCATCCACGTCAGAAGCGATAATCTTTTTTTCCATCATTGCTGCATCTAGAAGCGAGAGCGATAACCCCTCACGATAACTCGGCAACACAAAAATGTCATTCTCCGCCAAAGCCTTCAAAGGCTCCTTCGTCTCACCATGAAACACCACACCTTCCCCCGCTATTTTTTTAAACTCGTCTATTTTTCCTGCCCCATAGATATTCAATACAGTCTTCGGATATTTTTCCCGCACTTTAGAAAACGCCATCAGAAGTTCCGCTACGCCTTTCTCTTCTACTACCCTCCCGATAAACACAAAGCTTTGCTTAATCGCCTTGACCTCTGAATATTTTTTGCACTCATCGAATACTCCATTCTCTATTACTATAGAATTCCTCAGCTTCATTGGCTTAATCATTTCTTTTGTTTCATCAAACACTGTACGACTCACAAAAATTACTTTTTCTACCTCATCAGACAAATCAATAATCACTTTACCAATCATATTTTTAAATTTTACATTTACATTTGTCAGTACCCAACTCTTAAAATCCGCATGATCCGTCCAAACCGTCTCCACGCTATATCTTTTTGCGGCTATTGTTACTGCAATAAAATCATCGCGCGACTGTACATTTATGATTTCTGGGGCATATTCCCTCAACATTCCCTCATACCATTTCTCCAACTTTTTTAAACGCACAGCATATAACGGCAATAATAGATTATATACCCCACTCCAATTCTGCCTTTCAATATATGGCGGTATTAAAACACTATACCCACTCTCCTTGGCTCTCCTAATTAGTTCCTGGGAATTCGTTATAATTACCGGCTCATATCCGCTCTTCCTCAGCATCTTCGCAAGGTTCAACTGATAAATCTCTCCACCACCAAACCCTACGGTATTTCGTACCAAAAAAACCCTATTCGACATCAAACATTTCTTTCGTGTCAGTATAAAACTTTTTCCATGAATGCCTTTTTCCCAACAATTGCTGTGCCTTTTCAACATATTTCTTTGTTACTTTAGGATGTTTTGCTATCTGCTCGATCCCAGACACGTATCTGTCAACATCCAGAATATCTTTCACGCCAACACCAGTTTCCCCATCTATTATAAAGTCCCCCACCCCGCCAATTCGTGACGCCACTATCGGCAAACCAGCCATCGTCGCCTCTAATATCACATTGGGCAACCCGTCCCTAGTTGACGTATACAAAAACGCATCATAACCATCCGATATCTTACCAAAATCCGTAAACTTACCCTTATAACTCAAATTCTTAATTCCACTAAAAAACATTTTATTATAGTCTTCGCCAAATTCACCATAAACATCAATCATATAGTCATCGGGGTTTAGTTTTTTAGCAATTTCCAATAATAATTCTGGATTTTTTTCGTGGTCTATCCGACTTGCCCATAGGATTCTAAACTTACAATCTCTGTTACGAGCAACAAACTGGCGCACCTCTCCATTCGTTGGCTGATAGACTACTTTCATTTTGTCTTCACTGAATCCCTCTTTTGCCTTTAACTCTTCAATTAAATTTTCATTATCTGTATATATTTTATTTACCACATTATATATGTCCACCAGGAACGGATTTGCGTAGGTACCCATGCCAGGAGTGTACTTGTTTGTCGTCGAAAAAATAGATACATCAAATTTACATTCATTTTCTGCAAATTTCTTATGTGTTGCCACCCATGAATACCCAAATTCAGAATTAATAATGTGTACTCGTTTGCACTTTAATTGGGTTATTAACCGAGAAAACAACATCTCTCTAATTTGCGGCCACAAAGGATATGCTACATTGCCAAAATCTACCAAATAAGCATTATCTGGCAATTTGCTCTTTTGGCTATTCTTGCCGGGCATCGTCGTAATAACAGCCACCGCCGAATTGGGATGATGGCGTTCAATGGATCGCAAATAATTTTCAAGAACCTTATCAGCCCCACCAACTCTCACCCATGGTACTACAAACACAAAATCTGGCATTTTAGGAATATTTTTCACTAATTCATAATATGCCATCCCAACATCGTAATCGTCAGATTTTGCCTGAAAAATCTCATCGAGGGCAGATTTGGTAGGATAAAGTGACGCTTCAATTTTATTTATTTTTTTCCATTCTTCAAGCATAAATTTTGGCACTTTTGCTTTTGGTTGTTTCGAAACGCCAATCCTTAATATTTTTTTTGTTAATTTAGCCACCGGAATAATAAAATAATTAATCTTTTCATTTCCTCGAATTTTATAATAAATCTTCACTATTTTACTGCGCCGCTGCGCCAACACGGTCTTTGCCTTCACTTTTTCCACTTCAGATTCTGGAACCGACTTCATAAAATCTATATCTAACAATGACACATACGGCTGAATCACATGCTCAGTATTAGAACTAGCAAGCAATGACCCCTCAGCCTTTTGCCGGTAAAACATCACCGTATCAGGTGCTACCATATGTTTTATCCCATGACCAACAGTATTTGTATTTAAATTATAGTCTTCATAACCATATCCATTCCTTGTTTCCATATAGGGATATTCTAAGAATGTTTCTCTCTTCCCCATGATTGCCGAACACCAACGATTCACACCGGCAGATATAATCGCATCCTCAAATTTATTAAAAGAATCGCTCCGCATTGTAAATTCCAGACGCGTTCCAGCTCCGAAATTAAACTGAACATTTGGATGAACCATGATGGTACTCTCCGATTCTTCCATTCTCTTGATTGCATTTATATACCAATTAGACGACAGCATGTCATCCGCATCCAGAAAGGATACATATTTACCACGTGCATTCCGTGCAATACAATTTCTCGACATCCCCAAATCTTTAAAATGGCTCCTAATTATCCTGAATCTTTTATCATCCTCATATTGTGCAAAATATTTTTCCGTTTCAAAATCACCATTATCTATATGCACTATTATCTCATATGGGTATTTTTTAGTGTCTAATTCTTCCAATGCTGCAAAAACACTCATTATAGTTTTGTGAGCCAAAACACCTTCCGCATGCGCAGTTATGCCAACGGTTAAAAAAACATCTTCCTTCATATTATATATTATAACATACCCCCTATTTTATTTTTTTAATAATCCATTGCTGATTTATTCCACCATGATTCCTATACATAATAATGTCGGACATGTTTTTTATTAAACCGTCCCTCACATCTAATGCCTTCTTTGTGCAAGAAGAAGTTATGAGATAAAAATTATTAATCTTATTAATCGCCCATTTTTGATTACATCCACCATTTAGCGGCCAAAAAATTACCTTTGCATTATCATTTATAGAATTATCTGCTACATCAAGATATAGATTTGTTGTAGGATTATATATATAGTAAAAATCAGAGTCTTCATCTTTCTTAATTGTAAAGGTTTGATTTAAATCATCCCCTGTTTTAAAATTATAAATTATTGCCTCTCCCATATTGGTATTTTCACTTACGCCACCACTAATATCCAATGATAGCTTAGTGTCCCCATTGGGTATTATTTTATAATCTCCTTTTAAAATTTCTTTCGCCGTCACCTTTTCAAATGTCCACTTCTGATCTATAGTCTTATTGTTTGCGTCAATCACAATTTGTTCCCCAGATACTGTCAACGCCATTTTTGAGCACGCGGACAATATACTATATCCATTCTCCACTTCTTTAATAATCCAGTTCTGATTGCATCCAGAATTTTGCGACCACACAATAACCGGAGTACCGATCGTGTTTTTTCCATCCTTTACATCAAGCGCAATCCTAGATAAATTATTTAGAATTTTATAATACCCGGTTGCCTTATCATATTTTATAGCAAAAACCTGATTAGTAGTATCATCATAAATGCCTTTTTTATCCCAAAGTGTTATTTCTCCAGAAGTTGAAGTTTTAGTTACTCCATTCTTTATATCTATAACTTTTTTATTTTTCGTTGAAGTAATCACATATAGTCCATCCTCAATCGTCGCTTGCGCCACTTCTGCCACGTCTTCGCTCTCCGCTACGGCTGACCCCTCCTCCACTATCCCCCCAAACCAATCCTGAAAATACAAATAAAAATTCCGGTTTCCATACGCCCCACATTCAGCCGTACCGTACCCAGCCGCAAGCGCTGCTGCATTTGGCTGATATGGCGTATACCTATAAAGCGCCGACGTCGCTAAATTTCTCACATTCACCATCGACCCACCGCAGCTCGCCGAAGGATTATACTGAATATAATTCTGTCCCAAAGGATAATTCGTCCACCCACCATCAAGCACCGCTTTAAAGAGCTCCGCCGCCTTCCGCACCTGATTTTTAAAACCATAATACTTTTCATTGCATGGCGCCGTATCCGGACATCCATACCCAGTCGCCGAACGATACTGACCACTATGCGGATATGGATCAGTAATCAGCCCCTGCTCTTTTTCTAACAAAACTATCAAAACTTGCGGATTAATTTTATAATCCTGCGCCGCCTGCCAAATGATATGCGCCGCCGTCTCGCCCTCTCCAGCACTTAAATCCTCACCATATTTTATCCCATCACCAAACAATTCTTCCGACAAACACACAAAATGTCCACCACTAAAATGCCAATGAATCGTACTATACTTTCCGCTAAGCTCATTATAAAGTCCAACATCCGTATTCTTACATCCATTCTTTTTTGTCAAAAACTCTTGTATCTTAGCTTCAGTCATTGACTGATAGTTTTTCATTTGGTAATCCGAAATAATATACCCCGCATCAAACGCATCCAGCGAAGCCGCTTCCACTTCAGCCTTTTCTTCCCTTTGTGTCAAAAAACTAAAAAAGCCCACCGCCACAAACGCTATAGTGAGCACATACCAAATTCTTTTATCTCGTCTTCGCCGCACGGTCATATATTTACCTCACCCTCAATTATACCAGACTTACCACCGGACTCAACCATAATTCTTATGCCAATTTTTCCATCACCATTAATCTTCCCCACCGGCACGTTGAATCCTTCGCAGGTCGACGTCGCTGCAAGATCAATCACCTCCGCCGTCTCCTTATAAAGCGCCGCTCCGTCTTGCATTAATGTCAAAACACAATTCCCGCCCGCAAGATATTGATCAATATTTACACGCACCATCAGCACACCATCATTCACCCCGGCATACGTCACTACACCAGTTAAATCGCTAGCAGCATTCGGATCGCCGCCATCATATTGCGGTTTCGCTGGCGGCGTCTCCTCTTCTTTAGGCTTCTCATCTGGCTTCTGTGGCTCGTCCACCGGCTTCTCCACTGGTTTTTCCGTTGGCTTTTCTACTGGTTTTTCGCCACCAGCATCCACGCCACTATCATCACCATTTCTAAAATACCCATCCCACACTTTATAACCCACACCAACCGCCACCGCAACCAGTGCCAACACCACTAACCAATACACCCACCTTTTATTCCGTTTCCTTCTCCGCGCCGTCATAAATCTAAAATCTCCATCGCTTTTTCAAGCACCTTCTTTTCATCTTCTGTGCATGTTGCCATTTTCATGCGAAAAAGTTCCACCGTGTCTTCATGTTTATAATCCAACACCTCAAGCGTTCGCGCCGCACCAGGAGTTTTCTTCAACACCCCTTTTTCCACTAAATTATCAACATGCTCTGCCACTGCCGACACGCTCGCAAGCTCCAACCCACTCATTATTTCTCGATACGTCGGAGCGAGACCATTTTCTTCCATAAAATCTTCAATGAAATTCAAAACCGCTAATTGTTTTTTCGTTAATTTTATTGCCATTATGCTATAATTATACATAATGGCTACGAATAAATCAATCGATGGGCTTGTCCCACGGAGTGCGAAATCTCCGCGCTCTTCTTCAACCGAAAAAAAACATACTAAAAAACCCGGTGAACATAATTTTTATTCCGCCGACCCACTGACGACACCTAATATTAAAAGACCAACCACTATAAAACCCAAGGAAAAAGCAAAAAAAATCATCATATCAGATGATTCACTCGAAATTTCCGTTGACGGCGAAGAAATCTTAGAAGAAACTACAAAAGAAGTCAAACCATCAGCTAAACCGATCGCCAAAGCTGAAGATTTTCTTGCTCCATTAGAGCCTCTACAACTCGACGAACCAACTAAATCCCACCAAAAATCCAAAACTGAGAAAAAAGAAAAGAAGCCAAAGTCCAAAGTCCGCCGTATTATTACTATCGTAATACTCACCATCGTTCTCATTCTTATCGCCGGCGTCAGCGCTTTCATCCTTTGGGGTAATGATATTATCGCCAAAATCACCGGCGGCCAAGGCACCGTCCTGGATCTTATCACACTCACCAAGGAAACTTACGATCCATTAAAAACCGACGCCAATGGCCGCACCAACATCCTCGCGTTCGGCACCAGTGGTTACAACATGGAAGGTGATGAGGGTAATGGAGTCCACGATGGCGCCCAGCTTACTGATTCCATCATGATGATTTCAATCGATCAGCAAACCGGCGATATCGCCATGCTTTCCCTTCCTCGCGACTTAAAAGCTTCCCCCACTTGCACTGCCACCGGCAAGATTAATGAAGTCTACTGGTGTAATGGCGGCAGTGGTACTGCCACCATCGAGCAAGAGGCCGAAGCTGCCAATGCTCTCATGACCGAAGTTGGTTCTATCCTCGGTGTAGACTTCCAATATTTCGCCCACTTAAACTGGGGCTCACTCGTCTATATTGTTGATACTTTAGGTGGCATCACCGTTACACTAGATGAAGACATCATGGATTATTACTGGACCGGCGCCGTCTTCGAGGCTGGCGTACCATACACCATTAATGGCGAACAGGCTCTCGGTCTCGCTCGCGCTCGTCATGGTACCATTGGTGGTGATTTCTCACGCGGCTCTTCCCAACAAAAAATCCTTATCGGTATCAAAGATAAAATCTTCGAAAAAGATTTTTCCATCACCGACATCATGGGCCTAGCTGGGGCATTAGGTGACAATCTTCGCACCAACTTCTCTCTCAGCGAGATGAAAACTTTAGCCCACCTTACCGAAGAGTTTGATTTGAACAATGCTCGCCAAATCTCCCTCGTAGATTATAATAAAAATATTTATTATATGACCACCGGCACAATCAATGGCATTTCCTACGTCTTACCATCCGCCGGAGTTGGTAATTATGGCGCCATTCAAGACTTCGTGTCAAAAAACCTCTCCAGTGATCCACGCGATTACGAAGAACCATCCATCTTAGTATTAAATGCGACCGAAACTGCCGGCCTAGCCTCTTCCGAGCAAGCCAATCTCATTGCAGCCGGCTACACAGACGTGGACGTTGATGATGCCCCAGAACTTCCAGAGGGTGAAACTTACCCAGAAGGTACCACCATCTACGAGCTAAACTCCAAGCCAGGCAGCGCAGCACTTCTTAAGGCCCATTACGATTCCGACCTTAAACCAGCCGATTCACTACCTGAAGCTATTTCAAGAAGCTATGACTTCGTCATTATCTTAAACCCGCAGTCAGAAGAAGAATAGCAAGCCCACAAAAAATCCCCTCACTAAAGAGGGGATTTTTTAAAACCTATATTTTGCTAATAATTAATTTTCTTTCTTTTCCTTCCCCCTCAGAGTGCGTTTCAATATCCGAATAATCCGAAGCTATCTTGTGCACCACTCGCCTATCCGCCGGATTAAGATCAATTGTCATCGGCTCACCAGTTTCTCGCACTTTCCGAATCCAACCTTCAGCCTTTTCCGCAATCCTATCTGCACGCTGCTTCTTATATCCAGCCACGTCCACATTCACTCGTGTCACCTCTGCACCATGATTATTAAGTGCCATCATTACGATATGTTGCAAAGCTCTCAAATTATCCGCATTTCGCCCAATTAGGAGCGAATTTAGAGACGTAGACGGCACCGAGAGTTGTATCACCTCATCATCAATCGTCGACGTCACCGCCACATTCACCCCAAAGAAGCTCAGTAAATCTTCCAGATACTTCGCCGCAAATCTAATTGATTCATCTTTATTCATTGGTTATCTCCTTTTCTTTTTAGTATCCTTCGCGGATATCCGGGTAATTTTTGTTCCTGTCTTTTTATTTTCTACCACCTCAGCTTCTTTAATCTTCCCCCGCATCTTCCGACCACTTTCGGTCTTTTTGAGCTCTTTTAACATCGCCCTATCGGTATTATTATCCATTTCATCTCGCGCCTTTGCAAAAATTAATTTCTGCTGCACTATCGTCAAGACATTTGTTAGGAAATAGTAAAACGCCAAAGCCCCATGCAAATTTATCATAATGATAAACATCATTAGCGGCATCATCTTACCCATTTGGGCTGTCGACATTGCTGACACATCAGAATCATCAATATCCTTACCCTCTTTCGCATCACGGAGAAGATCACGAAACTTCTTGCTCTTTTCAGACTTACCAGACGGCATTTGTTGCTTGGTCGCAAAATATTGCGCCACCGCAGCCGCAACCGAAATCACCAGCATAAATACAGCCGACCATGAAAACCTCGCTGGATTTATCACATCACTCGCTCTTGCTGTAAGGTCAATCACACCAAATAATGATGGATGAAAATCATACTCAGCTTTTTCTTCAACCGGAATATCATTATTTGATAAATCCGCTAGATACGCCTGCTGCTTTTCTTCCAGCATCCTTATCTCAGACCCCTCATAAGCTACGATTTCATAAGCCCTGTTTGATAAATTATCAGCTGGAAGCGGTGTTGCAATTACCCGTATTGCAGAAAACACCGCAATGAAGATTGGTAGCTGAATTAAAAGCGTCAAAATCGAAGCAAACGGTTTAATATTGTACCGTTTATAAAGATCCATCGTCTGGATTGACTCTAGTTGCTTATTCCCATTACAGTTTTTCCTGATCTGCGTCAGCTCTGGTTGAATTTTCCGCATCAGCCGAGTCTGCATTAGCTGCCTCTTAGTAAGCGGCAACATACAAATCTTCACTAGTATTGCAAAGATAATAATAGCAAGCCCAAAATCATGCACCAAGTTAAATATCATGAATTGAATATTCACGATTGGCCGCACTATTATAATATCAATAAAATTAAACGGCCCACCAGCAGTGATAGACCCAGCAACAAACGCCACAATAAGCGCCCAAGTTATAATTTTCTTCACACTCCAATTTTTCATCTTATTTATTATAACACACCTTTGACTCTTCTACTAGGCCCCCAAGCAGCTTTTCAAGCTCGGAAATTTCCATTGTCTTCACCTTGGATGAATATATTATAAATATATAGTCAGTCTTCTCAGGTAAATACTCAAAATTCTTCCGAATCACTTCATACACTCGTCTCCGAATCCGATTCCGCCCAACCGCAGTCTTATCCACCTTTTTAGAAACCACCACCGCGACCCTCGTAAATCCCCGTTCATTCGGCGCAAAAACCAACGACGCCTGCACACTTCGCACCGTCTTGCCATGCTTATACACCCAATTCACCCCACCACGAGAGTGAAACCGATATCTTTTGTTCAACATACTATATATTATAATACTAAATAATCCCCATCCGGGGATTATTTTTAAGCCGTGAGTCTCGCGCGACCCTTCAAGCGTCGACGAGCCAATACCTTCCTACCGTTAGCGGTAGCATTCCTTTTCATAAAGCCATGCTCAACTTTGCGCTGACGCTTGTGTGGCTGATATGTACGTTTTGGCATATTATTCCTTAAATTTTATTATTTTTCAAATACTTACTATAGTATACCGCATTTTTCCACATTTTTCAAGAAGTTTTCCACATCCTTTTATGGGATTCCTTCCGCTATGTGGAAAACATCACCCCTTAAATTCCAAAAGCATATTACAACACATTCAAAAACTCACTAAAACCTGTGGAAAACTCCCCATTTCTGTGCTATACTATTCTCATTAAGGAGGTCAAAATGTACAACGTCTGGGAAAACGTCCTAGCTGAAATCGAACAAAAAGTTTCGCCAGCCAATTTTTCCACCTGGTTTAAAGACACAACCCTGCTGTCAGCTTCAGATGATCATGTTATTATTGGAGTCAAAAATTCATTCTTCGTCAAACAGCTCCGTTCCAAATTCCTAGACCTCATCACTGACGCTCTCAAGAAAAACGGCATCGAATTTACCACTATTGACTTCGAGGTTAGCTCCACATCAAAACCCAAAGTCCGCTCCCGCGAAGTCACTACCACAGATAGCTCGCTTGGTGACCGTATTAAACCACTCAAAAAATCACTCGACACTAAATCCATATCTAATGGCCTAAACAGTAAATACACCCTAGATAGCTTCGTGATTGGTAGCAACAATGACCTCGCCGTCTCCGCCGCCAAAAGCATCATTGACACTCCTGGTACCCGCTACAATCCATTCTTCCTCTACGGTGGGCCAGGTCTCGGCAAAACCCACCTCGTCCAAGCCATCGGCAACGAGTTACTCCGCCGCGACCCTTCCCTCAAGATCCTCTACACCCCAATCTCCCATTTCTACTCAGACTTTATCGATGCTATCCAAAACGGCAAAGGCAAAGAATTCAACCGTAAATTCGAAAAACTCGATTGTCTCATCATTGATGATTTTCAATTCATTGTCGGCAAGGAAAAATCCCAAGAGGAATTCTTTAATATCTTCAATGACCTCTACCAACTAAATAAACAAATCATCGTCACGAGTGACCGCCTACCATCCCAAATTAAAACCGTCGATGAGCGTCTCGCTTCCCGTCTCACCATGGGTGGTGCTTTCGACCTCCAACTCCCAAAATTTGAAGATAAATGCGCTATTTTAAGAGCCAAAGCCGAACTCATGGGTGCCGATATTGAGCCGGAAGCCATCGAATATATCGCCGAAAACGTCAATACCAACATCCGTGACCTCGAAGGAGAATTCTCCACCATATTATTAATGTCTGAAGTCCGCGGACTTACTCCACTAGAATTAATCCAAAACGGCTCAGCCAGTATTAGTCGTTCCAATAAACTTCGCCCCATATCTGGCAAACAAGTAGTTGAAAAAGTTGCAAAGTACTACAACTTACCAGTCAAAGAAATGTGCGGCAAATCTCGCGTCGCCAATATTAAGACCGCCCGCCAAGTCGCTATGTTTATATTAAGTAAAGAACTCTCCATGAGTACTACCAAAATCGCCACCGAAGTTGGCGTCAAAGATCACACCACAGTTATGCATGGCATCAAAAAAATTGAATCAGACTTAAAACTCAACTTCTCACTTCGCGACCAAATCGAAGAGATTAAGGAGCATATCTATGGTTAATCCGAATACTATTTTTATTCAAAATGTGGAAAACCTGTGTAAATCCCCATGTAAAACTCAGTGCAAAATCATGGTAAAACTCAGTGCAAAACTTAAAAATCTTATTCACCAAGTGGAAATCTTCATTTTCCAACACACTTTTCCGGCATTTCCCACAACTTTCCCCACAGCCATCTCACCTCTATACTTACCCAAACTTTTCCACTTTTACACAGACCCTACTATTACAATTATTAAATAATTTATAAGAAAGGAACCAAATGGAAATTGAAGTTACACAAAATAAATTAAGTAAAGCTTTGAATAATGTTAGTCGCATAGCAGTTGGTAAGGTCACTTTACCAGTATTAAATAATGTACTCATTCGTGTAGATAATAATAAAGTTTCACTCGTCACTACCAACCTAGATATGGCAATAGTAGATTATTTACCAGTCTCAAGTAGTAAAGATGGTGTCATCACTGTCCCAGCCAAACTCTTAACTGACTTTGTCGGTAATCTACCAAGAGGCGAAAAAATCAAAATCACCTCTAAGAATGATAAAGTTACCATTACCGCCGATAAATACACCTCCACTATTAATAGTTCCCCGGCTGATGATTTCCCAGAACTCCCAGAGATTAATGAAGATAAAGCCGTCATCTTCAAGATGGGTATAGATGAGTTTAAAAACGGAATTTCAAGCGTTGCTATCGCGAGCTCTAGTGACTTAACTCGCCCAGCCCTTACTGGTGTATTCTTTACCACTTCAGATAAAAACCTTTACATTGCCGCAACCGATGGTTATCGCCTTGCGGAGCGTAGACTTATTAGCGGTGTCGAGAGTGAAGTTAGTGTTATTGTACCAACAAGTTCACTTCAGGAGGTTCTTCGTGCTATTAATGAAGAGATGGATGAGATTGAAGTTTCCTTCAATGAAGACTTAGTCCGCTTCCGTCTCGGTGAAGTTGAAATTATTTCTAAACTTATCGACGCCAGCTTCCCAGACTACGCTAGACTCATTCCAAAAGACAACAATATTAGTTTCACGGTTAATCGTGAGGAGCTCATCCGTGATACGAAGTTGGCTGCACTCTTTGCTCGTGGAGTTGCCGGGTCCATCACTATTGAGACTAAGAAGCCAAACATTGTTTCCGTAAAGTCCGTCGCTACCGAACTTGGTGAAAATGTCTCAACGATCGAAACTGAAGTCTCAGATGACTGTAAATTCACTGTTAATTCTCGCTTCTTCCTTGATGCTCTTAATTCACTAGATGAGCCAGATATTGTGATAGCCTTATCATCCAAGACTACACCAGCAGTTCTTCGTAACCAAAAGAATCAAGACTACACTCACATCGTAATGCCACTTAGTAGATAATATGTATATCAAATCAGTTGATCTTACCAACTTCCGAAATCACACCGAGTATCACCTGGATTGTAATCCAGATACTACTCTTATCCTTGGCGCCAATGGCTGTGGTAAGACTTCTGTCCTTGAGGCGATTTATATTTTAACTCGTGGTAAAAGTTTTCGTGCCACCGATAAAGATATCTTAAAGCGCGGCACCGAGTTTTATCGCGTCTCGCTAGAATTTAATACTGGCGAGCAATTTTCTGCAACCTATAATCAGTCAACAAAAACATTTTTGACTCACGACAAAAAATCTAGTCGCTTACCAAAGAAAGATAAATACCCAATCGTATTATTTCTCCCCTCCGACTTAAACCTTATTAGTGGCTCCCCATCCCGTCATCGTGATTATTTTGATCGTATTTTCTCTGAGCTTAGCGACACCTATGCAACCAATCTTCATAAATACGAAAAAGCCCTCCGTCAGCGCAATGAACTTTTAAAATCTGATTATTGTAAAGAATCGGATTTATTCCCATGGAATCTATTACTTGCAAAATATGGCTCCAGTATCACTAATCAGCGCCGCAATATTATTAATACTATTAATAATGAGCTTACCTCAACATATTATTCAATCGCTGAGAACTCTGACCAAATCTCATTAAATTATATTACCGAACTTTCAGACATTACTGAATCACATTACTTAAAACTTTTAGAACAAAATTTCACCAAAGATAAATATATCGGTCATACTTCATTCGGAATTCACCGTGATGATTTTAAATTTATTTTTAATAATTCCGAAGCAGACGGGTCAGCCTCGCGTGGAGAAACCCGCTCTATTATTTTAGCCCTCAAGTTTATTGAAGCTAATTTATTGCAGTCTGAAACTGGTAAAAAACCAATCATTCTCCTGGATGATGTTTTTTCCGAATTAGATAATACTCGCCGCAAATATCTTGTTAATAACTTTAAAAATCACCAAGTCATCATCACAAGTGTTGAGGATGTTAATTATTAGCTAAATTTTTGTATTCACGCAGGAATGCCACTACTGGATTTTCTTCACCTTCGAAAAACTTAAGATTTGTGTATGATGTCCCGTCACCATCATACTGTCTAAGTGCTGCAGTTGCCCTAGCTAGTGATATATACCTTTGAGAATATTTATCGTGAGCATCCCAATCGGTATTGCTATCTGAATTTACAAATGCTGCTCCAGAAGCAATTCTCTGTTCGCGGCTATCAGCACCAAGATAAGTCGTCACCATATTTAAAATATCAGAATTAAACGACGTAGACGAACTTCCATTTTTAAGCGATTCCAAAATCCCACCATCCACTAAGCCATCCGGAGTTGTTCTTTTATTATTGTATATAATAAACTCTGCCAGCCTCGACCCTGATTTTATCTTCCGCACACCGTCTTCTAAAGTAGTATTTTCCTCTACGAACTTTATAAAGTCAGGATTATTAAACGGGTCATCCAGAGTTGAAGTGTCAAATGTTTCTATCGTTGCGCAGGTCACTGAGCCAACTGCGCCAATTGTGCCAAGGGTTTCACAATCGCCAAAGTTAGTAAGGTAACTATCAGATTCATCATCAGCATGAGTGGTTGGTAAGATAGCCACAATATTCCTCTTTGCCACCTGAGCCACATTGGCCACTTGTCGCATGATTGGACCACTCTTTTGTATTAAGGTTGCAAAATTATATACAATAGCGCCAAGGAAAGTATTTTTTGAAGTAATATCAAAAGGTGAACGATTCATCCTGTCCACCTTTGCATCCATCGCCAGTACGGTATTTTGTAGTCTTGCGTAAGATTTTGCAGCCGTAGCATCACCAGCGGTTGAACCACTTGCCTTCGCGAGTGCACTTCCCACGTTTACTGCACCCCTCGCAAACATCTCGCCGGCCGCTATCCCATTAATATTTTCAAATGAATTATTAACAAGCGAATCATTAATAATTGGCGTTACAGTAGATAAAGTTTCTAAAGATGCACTACTTGAACTATTTATTATATACCTTCCAATCGTCCCCCGTATCCCTTTTGTAGTTGAGGTCACAGTATTTGATATGGAGTTGCCACTATTGGTAGTACCAAAACGATTTTCTATAGTCTTGATCACTCGGTCGGATGAATAATTTTTTGCCGCTTCAATCTTAACGCGCTCGCCAGATAAGATTGCGTATAAGCTGGGCGATTCCAACATACTGCCGGTCACCGTCATCGTCTCACCGGTCTCCACATCCACTACGTCTATTGTTTTTTCGTCGTATAAATAATTCATCGCTTCGTTAATTTTTGAGTCGTCGCCCTCGCCAGCCTTCATCTTGCTAATATTTTCCATAAAGGCTAAATAGAACAAGCTAGACTTTTGGTCTTGTGATATTGTATCAGCGGCGTTTAAGGTGCTTGCTGCATTTAGTGTTGCCTCGGTGTCATTTGCGCCTAAACTTTTACTAGCCACCGTCGCCACGAAATCTTCTGCCTTTGAATCAACATCACCACTGAGCGGCACATATTCGTAATATTTATTCCCATCTTTATCTTCTTTTTGTACTCGCGCTACACTATTTACTTTAATATCGCTCCCCTCCCCCACCATTTTATTCATCACATCTTCAAAATCGCTATCACTATTATAATTATTGCGAGATGTCCCAATTTCTCGGAAAACTTCCTTCGCGGCATCATCGTAATAGTATGCTGCTCGTGAGTAAGTCGCAGCATTAAATGCATCGTATAATCTCGCATCCGAATGTACTGCCGCCACAAAATCATCCGCAGTGATAACTTTTCCACCTATCTGAAGAGCTGTACCATTATCCTCTTCAACAAAAACACCATCTCTTACATTTCCGACTAACACCTCGTGACTCTTAAGCCTCATCACCGTATTGCTTGGTAATTCACCTTGAGCTAGAGCTTGCTGAAAAACTAAAATCTTACTCTCTACCGCATCGGCATATTGCACATCTGTTTCTTCAATCAATCGCTCTGAAATTGCCGCCGGTATTAAATTTCCAGATGAAAAAAACACTACAAGCACCAAAATCATGAGCGTTGCGAACGCTGTCGCCGAGAATTTTTTAAATATCCCGCCTTTTTGAGAGCCTTTTCCAGTTACATGCGAAATAATTTCCTGATTTTTTCCTAATGCTCTTTTCTCGGTAGACCTTAAGATTTCTTCCGCAGACATATTTATATTATAACATATTTTTGATATAATATAAACTATGATACAAGTAGAAAAAAATATTCCAGGTGGCTTCGGCCTTGGCACCATGGAAGATGGTAAGAAAATCTTCCTCTGGAACGCTCTTCCTGGTGAGATTATCGAAGAGTATGATATTGTAAAATCAAAATCTCATTTCATTGAAGCTATCGCCACCAAGATTAAAAATCCTTCTCCCCACCGCGTTTCCCCACTGGATGCTTGTTTTCTTTCTACTTCCCCATGGCAAATCATGGATTATAATTACGAACTAGAGCTAAAAAAATCCCTCATAGTTGAAATTTTTCGCGAACATAATCTCGAAATTCCCACCCCAGAAATTTTTACCGACGAAAAAGATTATTTCTATCGCAATAAGATGGAATACGCCCTTTATTGGGACAATAGTGAACAAAAAATTAAATTAGCTTTCCATACTCGCGGTTCTCACCGTAAGACGCCAATTACTAAAACATCCCTCGAACGCCCAGAAATTTTCACTTCCGCAAGCCGCATTGTGGATGAACTTAATTCAAAACACGAAGAAGCCCGCAAATATCAATCTTTGCTTCTTCGTTGCAACCAAAAAGATGAAGTGAGCGGCGGCCTCTACGAAAATGGTAAACCCCATCCACACTTTAATAACCTTACAGATACCATCATGGGTCACGAATATTCTTATTCTCCAAACGGATTTTTTCAAATCAATTTACCGGTCTACGAGATGGCCTTATCGGAAATTGCAAAGCACATCGATACAGATAATGTACTTGACCTTTACTCCGGCGTCGGCACCATCGGCCTATCCGTCGCCCGAAACCGTCACCTTACTTTGGTTGAATGTGACAAATCCGCCTTTTTTGAGATGGCTAAGAATATTGCCATTGAGGACTTTTCGGAGCCTGGCAAGGCGAGAATTAGCGCTGGCCGCCCGTGGCTTTCGTACGGCCAGACGCGTGTCCGAAATGGCAATATTTTAGCCATCTTGGCTAAGTCAGAGGAGGCTCTGGACTATCTCGCATCCGACCAAACTGTTATATTAGATCCTCCTCGCGCCGGCCTCGACCGCAAATTAACCGACAAACTCCTCGAAATCATGCCAAAGAAAATTATTTACCTCTCTTGTAATCCCGCCACCCAAGCTCGCGACGTCGCTTTACTTATCGACAAATATCACATCACTACTATTAAGACCTACAACTTTTTCCCCCATACTCCTCATATTGAGAATTTAGTTGTGTTATCATTGTAGTATGAAACGCTCCAGACTTTACTTTATACTCTCGAATACTTTTATTTTTGCTACATCTATCGTCGCCATTCCGGTCACCCTCACTGTTGGCTCCCGTGCCTCGCGTCTTGATCATCTTGCCGGTATTGAATACTGGCAACACATCGCCACCTTTACTATTCTAAGCAACATCTTCCTTGCCCTAGTTGCTCTTGTGGCAATTTTTGTCGGTCTCAAAAAATCACACAAAACATTGCCTCAGTCTTTCCTCACCCTGTATCTTGCCGCCGCCAGTGCTGCTATGGTTACCTGCCTTACGGTTGTATTATTCCTTGCGCCCATGCGCGCCATTAATGGTAAAAATTATTTTGACATGCTCCTAGAGCCAATGTTCTTTCTCCATTTCTTAAACCCAATCCTCTCAGCTATCACGTTTGTCCTCTTTACTGGTAGTGACAAGTTATTAAAACATTCCAAATTTATAGCTACTCTGCCCATTGTTATTTATGCCATCCCCTACTTTTTAAATGTTGTCGTCTTACATACTTGGCCCGACTTTTACGGCATTACTTTTGGTGGCCGTTATTTCCTTATTCCTGTTGTTTTTGTCGTCTTCTGGCTCCTATCGTTTATCATCGCCATCACCCTAATCAAATTACGCCAAAAATTCTCTTCAATAAACCGCCAAAATATGCTAGAATCTAAATAAGACGGAAAGGTGGCCGAGCGGTTTAAGGCGCACGCTTGGAAAGCGTGTAAAGGGGCAACTCTTTCGCAGGTTCAAATCCTGTCCTTTCCGCCAAATTAGCGACAGAAGAGCTTGCTCTTCTGGCGATAATTGAAAGGAATGGATCTAGGATGACTATCCTGTCCTTTCCGCCAAGTGGATTATTTATGAATGAAGAAATTATCAAACTAGAAAAACTTACTAAACGTTACGGCTACGGTGACGCTGAATCTTTCGCATTGAAAGATTTTGATCTTACGATCAAACGTGGCGAATTTATCATGATTATGGGCCCATCTGGTTGTGGCAAGACGACTTTGCTTAATATCATTGGTCTTCTAGATCGCGCCACCAGCGGCAAATACTTATTAAACGACGAAAATGTCGCCAATATCTCCTCCACCCGCCAGTCTCGCATTCGTGCTAAGAAAATCGGCTTTATTTTCCAGAATTTCAATCTTATCGAAGATCTCCCTATCATAGAAAACGTTGCTCTACCTTTGATTTACGTTGGCATGCCACAAAGTGTTAGGCTGAATAACGCCTCAGCTGCCCTGAAACGTTTCCATCTCGGTGAAAAAGAATACTACTATCCATATCAATTATCCGGTGGTCAGCAGCAACGCGCCGCTATTGCTCGCGCAATCGTATCCGACCCAGAGATTATCCTTGCCGACGAACCGACCGGCAATCTCGATTCCCGCGCTTCCTACGCCGTCATGGATGAATTGAAGCGCATTCATGAAGAAGGCAACACTATCGTCATGGTGACGCATAACCCAGCTCTCACCACCTATGCTACTCGTGTTATTAATATGCTGGATGGGCAGATCGCTACCGATGTTAAGACCGTTACCGACGAAAATCTCCCTCAGCCCATCTCGGTTAAAGTTAAGAAGAAAAAACATAGTCGTGCGAAAAGGAGGAAAAAATAATGAACATGCTCATCCGTACTCATTTAAGGCTTGCTCGTACCTCAATCAAAGAAAATCGTACCCGCTCTTTCCTCACCTGTCTTGGTATTGCCATTGGTATTGCCAGCATCATCTTGATTTTAAGTCTCACTGGTAGCATTTCAAATCTTATCAGAGGCGAACTCGGTGATTCTCAAGATTTAATCGTGGTGCGCCCAAGCACCAGTAAAGATGGGTTAACTTCCGCCATCGAGGAGCTGACTTCGGCTAACTCTTTTGAACGTAGTAATTTAAAAGTTGAAGACGCTTCGACAATTGCAGAGCTAGAGCAAGTCACGGCGGCCGCTCCAATTGCACTCTCCACTGTGACCGTGAGCAATGAAGATAATGTCGTGGCTTCAGCTACCATCCTCGGCACTACTACGGATTTCTTTACTATTAATCCTTTAACTTTCCGCTATGGTGGTGCTCTCACCGAGAAAAACAAAGACAATACCATTGTTATCGGCCATACGCTTTCACTTTATTTGTTTAATACATCTAACCCAGTTGGTCGTACACTCACCTTCCATGGCCAGCGCTTCCTCGTAGTTGGTGCTCTCGAGGAAATTAATGACACGATTAATTTTAATAATATTGACTACAATAATATTATTATGATGGATATTAATGTATTAAATAATTTAATCGGTTCATTGCAGGTCCAACAAATCAATGCTAAGGTGGCTAGCACCAGCGAGCTCGAGGCTACGGCCGAAGCTATCCGTAATACTATTACTGAAGCACACTCCGGTGACACCAATTTTACCGTCGCTTATGGTGAAGCAATTGCTCACCCAGCTAGCTCACTTCTTAATGTTATCTCTGGTATGCTGGCGGTTGTAGCTGGTGTATCGCTTATCGTTGGTGGTATTGGCGTGATGAATATTATGCTAGTCTCGGTTGCAGAGCGTACTCATGAGATTGGTATCAGAAAAGCCGTCGGTGCCTCTTCTCGCAATATCTTAATGCAATTTATGTTTGAGGCTCTAATCCTTTCAATTCTTGGTGGGATTATGGGTATTATCCTAGGTTACATTTTTGCCCTCCTAGTCTCCGCCATCACCCCGTTCGCCCCATTTATTAGTTTACAGATTATCCTCACCGTGTTCTTGACCACCTTCGTAGTTGGTATTGTTTTTGGGATCTACCCAGCCGTCAAAGCTGCCGCCAAAAATCCGATTGAGTCTCTAAAACATTATAGGTAATCATGAAAAAGGCCCTCGAAAAACTCCCATTTTACAACCAAGCCGTTCTTCCCTATCATTTCGCTCAATCTATTGTCGCAAGTGCAAAATATCACCATCCAGCCAAACACCTCCGAGTTATCGGCGTTACTGGTACCAACGGTAAGACCACGACCTGTTTTATGATTTGGCAGATGCTCCGTCATGCTGGCTTTAAGGCTGGACTCATGACGACCGTTGCTTATGGCGTAGATAAGTTGGAACCTGAACTTGGCCATATGACCACCGTTGACTCGGCTACCCTAAATCGCCGTATTTTGGACATCAAAAATCAGGGTGTTGAATTCCTTGTTCTCGAGGTCACTTCTCACGCTCTCTCCGAATTTCGCACCCTCGGCATCCCGTTTGAAATTGCCGTCTTTACCAACCTCACCCACGACCACCTAGACTACCACAAAACTTTTACAAGATACCGTGCCGCCAAGGGTAAGCTCTTCAAAAAAGCTAAATTTAGTATCTTAAATTCCGACGACCCCGCCACTAAATATTTTGAAACACTTACCAAAAATTATACCACTTATGGTATAAAATCCGGCAAAAATCGTGCAAAAGACATCAAAATGGCCGTAAATGGCGTAAAATATTCATGTGGTGATATAAATATCGAGACAAAGATCCCGGGCGAGTTTAATATTTATAATTCCCTAGCCACCGCCTTAGTTGGTCAAAAATTAGGTCTTACCAGTCAGCAGATACATGATGGCATCAAATCACTAGATTCTGTCGAGGGGCGCATGAATATTATTGATGAAGGTCAGCCATTCACTGTAATCGTGGATTACGCACACACCCCAGATGCCTTGGAAAAAGTTTTTGATTCCGTCAAAGGTCATACGGGTCGTATTATTTCGGTCCATGGTGGCGCTGGTCGTCGCGATCCGCTTACTCGTCCCATTCGCGGTCGCATCCTCGCCAAATATTCAGATATAGTAATCATCACCGAAGATGATTCTCGCGATGAAGACCCCGAGACTATCACCGCAGGCTTTATTGAAGGCGCCGAGAAAGAAGGCAAAATCCTCGGCAAAGATTTATTTAGAGAGCTAGACCGAAAGAAAGCCATCGAACTAGCCTTAAAGACTGCCAAAAAAGGCGATCTCGTCCTGATTCTCGGCAAAGGCCACGAAAAAACCATTCTTCGCGCCGATGGCCCCCACCCATTTGAGGACATCAAAGTCGTAACCAAACTCTTAAAATCTAAAGATTAACTTCAAGGATTAATTTTCCGGCTCGTAGTTTGCGATCCCGTCGGCGATTTTTTCTGGGCTCACTCCCATTGCACTGGCAACGGCGGCTGCGCAAGCCATGTATGATACTGCCGTCTCACCGGGTACGAATGTTGCCACTGGCAAAATCTCTGTACGAAGCGACAACGTTGCCTCGGTGCCCTTTGGATACAGTTTAGAATTCAAAATCTTTATATCTCGTCCGGTTTGACCATAGCTCATCGTCTGGGTCTTACCCTGGAATCCGTCAAACTTTTCATAATTTACATCATCGCGGTTTAGTACTACCACTTCCGGCTTCATGTCAAACAATGTCTTTTCCGACTCAATAAACTCATCAGCCGTCATATCTTTGAGCGATGAAGTCACAAAATTTGTCATCGCCGCCACGTGTACGGGGAGCCCGTAAAACACATTATCTCGCAAAGTCTCTGCTGGCACCGTTACGATTACTACATTTGCCCCCGCCTTCCATGCATCGGATAAAAACTTATGTAGCGTCCCCACCTTAAATGGCTGATCGGAAGCTAGCACCGCCACTTGCTCGCCAGCGGCCTTCAAAATCTCATGCACAAAATGCGCCACCACTGTCTTTCCGGTAGTACCAGTAATCGCCACAAGCTTCATATCTTTCGTCGGGTTACCATAGTACGTCTTAAGCGCGCTTGCTTTTAAGCGTTGAATCTTTGTTTTCACACCACCGTTTTTATTTATCTTTAATTGAACTCGCCTTTCCATATCTTTAGTTTATCACCTTTCCTTTAAAAATAAAAACATTACTCTAATAATTTGCACACCAAAGATACGATTAAATCTTTTTCCTTGGGCTCGCTCTCGGCAATTAGTAGCGCAATCGCAGTTAACGCCCGGTCAGATATCTTTGTCTCGCCATTTTCCGTCAGTTGATACTTATTAATTGTCAAAAACAGCACAAATAGCAGTGACCCAATTCGCTTATTCCCGTCATAAAATGGATGGTCTTTAATCACAAAATATAGTAAATGTGCCGCCTTTTCCGGTACGCTTCGGTATAACTCTTCCCCCTCAAAACTCTGAAAAATAGCTGAAAGGCTTCCTTCAAATCCACCGCCTCGCTTTTTGCCGAAAAGTTCGGACCCGCCTACACTCGCTCTTAACTGCTCCACCGCCCGGTCGCACATTTCCATCGTTAGTTCCCTCCCCTTTTTCGCTCGGTTCATAAATGTAAGGTCGATATGTCCGTCATCGTATTCTTCCAAAGTTTTAAAACTCCCAGCGTACCGCGAAATCACCTCAAGCACGCCATTTGCTTCCCCCGCATCAAGCTCGCTCCTCGCCGTAAGTCTCCGGACTAGCCCCATTATATCTTCCACATCGTGCAATTTTTTTAATTCTCGCCGCTCCGCCAGCAGCTTCAGTCGCCTCTCGTTTACCGCCACGCCGTCAGTCAGGTAGCCATGTAGCACCGATGTCGCCCAAATTCTAAACTGCGTCGCCTTTTTTGAATTTACTCGGTATCCTACAGAGATGATGGCATCCAAATTGTACATTTTTACCTGATAAGTTTTGCCGTCCGCACCAGTATGTGCATTTTTTGCACATACTCGTTTTTCGTCCAGCTCCTGATCCTTGAAGATATTTCCAAGATGCCGCCCTACTACCGTTCTGTCCACCCCAAACAGATTAGCAATCTGCGCCTGTGTCGCCCAAATCGTCTCCCCCTCCGCATCCACATCGAATACTACTTCCCCCTCCGCCCCCCGGTAAATCTCAATTCTCTTCTCGTCCATCACTTGCCTCCTTTAAATCCCGCTCAATCTGTTTTCGGTATCTATCCTCCTCTGAAAAAATGCACCCGCAATACTTTTGCATATAAAGCCCCATCTCTCTAGCTTTTGCCTGTCCCTCACGAAATCCCACCCGAAAATCCCTGTACAAAAACTTTACACCAGACAATTTTTCCAGTTCTCGGCAAACTTCCACCAGCTCCTCATGCTTTTGATATGGCGACACCAAAAGCGTCGTCGTAAAATAATCATATCCATTTTTTGCCGCATAGCGCACACACTCCGTGAGCCTCTTACGGTAGCAATAGTTCACACATCTCCCAGGGATGTCAGACACCACATTCCGACAAAACTCATCCAGTCCATAATCTTCAATAAACACAGACTCCACCCCCACCTTTTCGCAATAATCTTTCAGACAATCTCGCCGTGTCTTGTACTCAATATACGGATGAATGTTCGGATTATACCAAAAAACCGTCGGCTCTATCCCCTCCGACCTCAAAGAGTCTATACAATACACCGAACACGGCGCGCAGCAAGTGTGCATCAAAACCTTCATCCCCCTTATTATACCATAAAAAAGCGGCTCACTAGAGCCGTGGCGGAAGCGAGAGGATTCGAACCTCCGAGACCCGCGAGGGCCCACACGATTTCGAGTCGTGCGCCTTCAACCACTCGGCCACGCTTCCGTCTATTATTTTACCATAAAATCCAAAGAATTGCCACACAAATCCAAAAAATATGGTATAATAGTAAGGTCACCCTCGCGGTGATGCTCATTTAATTTCTAGGTGGATGCGTTAACTACGCCATCCACGTTTGTGCCCGTAGCTCAGTTGGATAGAGCGTCAGCTTGCGGAGCTGAAGGTCACACGTTCGAATCGTGCCGGGCATACCAAAATTGAAAAACGAGAGCTTGCTCTCGGTTTTTTATTGTATAATCAAACCATGAACGTATTGCAATACGCTAAAGGCGTCGAAAAGCTCGTCGATCCGATGATGGTCGGCAAAACCCATTATATGCAAACCAAACTCGCCAAACTTCCAGTTTGGCTCCAGAGAAAACTTATTACTAGTGCTACCAAGACTGCCACTAAAATGCCCTTTGTGGTGGAGCCATATTGTACTTTTCTCTTCTACGAGATCCCCGACCCTACGAAAATCCAAAAATTTATGCCTCAAGGCTTCGTCCCTGCAAAATCCAAAATTTTTGATACAATAGAACCAGCTAAATACTACGGTATCGTTTCAATGTTCCGTATTCATACTAGCGTTTTTTGGGGCGCTCGCGTCGAATATTACCTTGTCGCCGAGAACCAAGCAACCGGTCTTCTCTCTTGGGTCATGATGGACTACATTAGTGATTCCATTAGCTACGATGAAATTCACGGGCTCAAATCCCCAGATGTTAAACATGCCGTTATAACCACTACTTGCGAAGGTGATTTTGTCTGCGAGATGAAATCAACGGATAATAAGAAAAAAGCCGAATGTCTCCTAAGTCTAAAACGCGCCAAGATGAAGCCACTAAATCAAAAACTCTGGATTGAGGGTAACACATCTATCGCCTACGGTCGCCTCGCCGGCGAGCCAGATGGCGACCTTTTCTCACTCACTTTTATGCCAGAAGAAATGACCGAAGCTCTCGACATCCCTCTGGAAGATGTTAAATTCGCCTCAGTCGCGACTGCCACTACTGGTAAGTTCGGCGCTATTTTAGACCACGCCGTTTCCTTCCCTTATGCCCAGCACATGCTTTCCGACTCGCCTGGCCAGAGCACCCATTACGGCTCCGAAGTGGCTTTGAGAAGGGCTGCCGAATCAATCAATTTTAGCTCCTTAAAGCCCCTCGGCGAAAAATAATCGTGTTATAATCATATTATGAACTGGGATAAAATTACAAATATTATATTAATCGCGGCTCTTGCAGTGTTAGCAGTCTTCGCCATGCTCGGCCTTTATCAATGGATTACCCGTAAATCCATCAAAAAAGTCGACAAAAATCTCCTCGCTATGTTTGTGCCACTCATTCTTATGGTGATAGTTTTTGTTATCTTTGAAAAAGTTCTCATCCTTAATACTCGCCCCGACGGTTCCGGTGAGCCATCTTTCCCTTCGACCCACACCATGGTTTCCGCCACCATCTTCGCACTTGCAGCATTAAATCTTAAAAATTACATCAAAAGCAAACCGCTTCGCATCACCCTTTACATTATCATGGCTATTCTTACAATTCTGGTACCAGTCGGCCGTGTCCTGGCTAATAAACACTGGATTTCCGATGTCGTCGCTGGTCTTGTCTTCGCAGCTATCTTTGCAGCAATCTATTATTTAATCATAAGGAGAGCAAAAAATGCCGAGCATCTTCACGAAAATCATTAATGGCGAAATTCCTTGCTACAAAATTTACGAAGACGACAAAACTTTCGCCTTCCTTGATATTCACCCAGAGACCAAGGGCCACACTTTGGTGGTTCCTAAAAAAGAAGTCGACAGACTTTACGATCTAGAAGACGAAGATTATTTTGCCGTCATGGATACTGCGAGAAAACTTTCCAGCCATATGGAAAAAGTCCTCGGCGCCCGCACTCTCTGGAAAGTTGTCGGCACCGACGTTCCTCACGCCCACATCCATCTCATGCCACTCGACGAATCTTGGCACTACGGCCGCGAAATTCCTATGACCGAAGCTGATTTTAAAGAAATCCAACAGAAATTATCTCTGTCATGAGCTGGCTAATATTTGTTGCTGCAGCCGTCTTGTTTGATTCCGCGCGTATTTACGCAGATAACTATAGTTCAGACGTCTATTTTAAAGGTCGTAGCGCAGTTTCTCAAAAACTTTTCTTCACTTACGCACTAGGCCTAGTCAGTGTCGTCCTCCTAGCCGTTACTGGATTTGATTTTGCGGGTCTCACTGTGCAAGGCGCCGCACTATTTCTCCTTTCAGGCTTCTTGAGCAGCATAGCCGGCATCCCGTATTATCGCGCTCTCGAACTTGACAACTCTACTAATCTAGGCATTTTTATTCAGCTTGCTCCAATTCTTTATCTTGTTTTAGGCTGGCTTTTTCTTGGCGATACCATTTCGCCGCTTCAGCTCGTCGCTTTTCTTATTATTCTTTCCGCCCCGCTGCTTATCTTCTTTACCACCGGCAAGCGCAGTCGCCTCATCAAATTGCGCGCCATCGCTTGCGCCTTCCTCTATGTTTTAATTGCCGTCATTGCAAATCTCATTTTCGTCAAAGAAAATTCCACCGATGTCAATTTTGTCACCGAGATGGCACTTTTATTCCTCGGTAAAAGCCTCGGCAACTTCTTTATCCTTCTCGTAAAACCATCTTGGCGCCGCCGTTTTCAGTCGGTCGTCAGATCGTCCAAGAAAAAAGTATATCGTCCCCTACTTTCTAGCCTCGCTTTCTCTTTAGTTAAAGATTTTACCTATAGAGCCGCTCTCGTCCTTGCCCCTACCGCCGCCATCGCCTCGGCAATCTCCGATTCCTCCGAGCCGATTGTTATCTTTTTCATGGGTATTCTCTTGACGTTGCTTTGGCCAAAGCTCGGTCGCGAAAAATTAAGTCGAAAATCCATTTTGGTCCACCTAATTGCCACTATACTTGTCGTCATTGGAGTGCTCTTAATTCGCTAAAATATGTTATAATTTAAGAGTAAGAGGACAAACAATATGAAATTTTCAAGTAGCTACGAGCCAAGTCAATTTGAACCAGATATTTATGCCGCCTGGGAAACTTCCGGTGTTTTTGAGCCAAAAGTTCCTACAGTCCCTGTAGATGACGACGCGAGTGGCCACGATGATAGATTTGAAGAACAAGAAAAATACTACTCCATCGTTATGCCCCCTCCGAACGCCAACGGCAACCTTCATATTGGTCATGGTCTCACTATCGCAATCGAAGATTCTCTTACTCGCTACTATCGATTAAAAGGTCGCTCTACTTGGTATATTCCTGGCGCCGACCACGCTGGTTTTGAGACTTGGGTAGTTTACGAAAAAGCCCTCGAAGCCCAAGGCCACACTCGTTTTGAATATGACCGCGACGAGCTCTACGCTAGAGTTTGGGATTTTGTCGCCATGCAACGCGGCAATATGGAGCTCCAGCTCCGTGCTCTCGGTGCTTCTTGCTCCTGGAAAGACCTTACTTTCACCTTAGATGAAAACGTTATCGACCGCGTTTATACCACTTTCGAAAAAATGTGGAACGACGGCCTCATTTACCGTGGTGAAAAGCTTGTCAACTTTTGCCCTAAGCATCAAACTGCCTTCGCCGACATTGAAGTCGAGCACAAAGACGAACCCGGCACCCTCTGGGATATTGCATATACATATGATGGCGGCGAAATTATTGTCTCTACCACTCGTCCCGAGACTCTCTTTGGCGATGCCGCCGTTGCCGTAAATCCAAACGACGAGCGTTACAAAGATCTCATTGGTAAATTCGTCAAACTTCCGCTTACTGACCGCAAGATCCCAATTATCGCCGACGAACACGCCGACATGGAGTTTGGTACCGGCGCGGTAAAGATTACCCCAGCCCACGATTTTGACGATTTTGAGGTGGGCGAGCGTCACAACCTCCCACGTATCCAAGTTATCACCGAAGACGGCACCATGATTAATGTGCCAGAAAAATACGCTGGACTCACTGCCGCCGAGTGTCGTAAGCAAGTTCTAATAGACCTAAAAGACCAAGGTTTGCTAAAAGACGAGAAAAAGCTCGTTCACTCTGTTGCTCATTGCTACAAATGTGGCACCGTCCTCGAGCCAACCTTAAAGGAGCAATGGTTTATCGATGTCGAACGCCTCGCGAAGGAGGCCATCAAACATCTCGAAAACGGCGAAATCAAATTCCACCCAGCCTCCAAGCAAAAAGTCCTCATCAACTATCTCGAAAATTTGAAAGATTGGAACATTTCTCGCCAAATCCCTTGGGGTATCGCCATCCCAATGTTTAAAAAAGCCGACCCCGAGGCTACCGACGAGCCAGATTGGATTTTCGATCGCCGCACCAATCTCAAGGAAATCGAAAAATCCGGCGTCAGATACGTCCGTGACGAAGACACCTTTGATACCTGGTTCTCTAGTTCCCACTGGCCTATTGTCTGTACCGACTGGTCCGAAGACAATCCTACCCCGTATTATCCACTAAACGTCATGGAAACCGCCGCCGACATTCTCTTCGCTTGGGTCGCCCGCATGATTATGATGGGTCTTTACGTCACTGGCGAAGTTCCGTTTAAAGAAGTCTATCTCCACGGTCTTGTCCTCGATGCTCATGGCAAGAAAATGAGTAAAAGCAAAGGCAATGTTATCAATCCAATGGATCTCATTGCAAAATACGGCTCCGACGCTTTCCGCCTCGGTATTTTAAGGGGTCGCTCTGCCGGCATGAACCAAGCCTTCTCCGAAAACTCCGTCATCTCCGGCCGCAACCTCTGTAACAAACTCTGGAACATCTCCCGCCTCATCCAGGGCATCATGGATGAGGAAACCGGAAATAATACTTTCGAGACCATTGCGACCAACGGGGAGCTGCTAGCGCCTGAGCCCCGTAACGACGGGCGCGAAGGCGCGGGTCGAGAAAGTATTATTTCGGTTCCCTATTCTACTCTCAACATGGGCGAAGACTGGATCTGTCGCGAGCTTAATGACTGTCTCGATCAGATTGAGCAAGACATGAAATCCTACCGCTTCGCCGAAGCCGTCGAGACGCTTTATACTACTATTTGGGATAAATACGCCGACTGGTTCCTCGAATCTCAGAAAATTTACCGCAATGTCCCGCTTTTGAAGCGTACTCTTGAAACGCTCCTCATCGCGCTTCACCCCTTTGCCCCATTTGTCACCGAGGCTATTTGGCAGAACTTATCCTGGACTGAAGGCTTCATCGCGGAGGCTAAATGGCCCGAGAAGCTCAAATTTGACCCCATCAGCGCCGAACAGTTCGAAAACATAAGAATTATCGTGTCCGAGGTCAGAGGCACCTTACAGGCCCTGCCAGGCACCAATAACGCGAAAAAATACAGCCTCATGTACGATAATGATAGCCTCGTAGAGGACAATTTACTTCTCATCAAGGCACTGACCAAGGTTCCGGCTATTGACGCCCTAGACGGCGCACCACGGGGCTTAAGGCTTGCTCTTGCTAGCCACGAGCTCTATCTCGATGTCCCAGAGAAAGTAGTCAAAGAGTACAAGGATTCCCTCACCGAGAAAATCCTCTCTGTCGGCCGCGAGCTAGACGCACTTAACGCCCGCATGATGAATCCAAACTACGTCGACCGCGCCCCAGCCGCCCTCGTCAAAGAAACCCGCGATGCTATCAAAGAGAAAGAATCCCTCATCTCCCGCCTCAAAACCCAACTTGAGCTAATCTAGAACCTTCATTTTATTTATGCTATAATATCCTCATGGACCACACACTTCTTACTTGGATTAGCATTATCGCTATCTTTGTCCTCGGCACCCTCGCGCACTTCCTCTACGACTTAAGCCACGAAAACAAAATCCTCGGCCTCTTCACCGCCGTCAACGAATCCACCTGGGAGCACGTCAAAATCGCCATCACCCCCACCCTCATCTGGAGCCTCGTCGACGGCTACCTTTACGGGAATAACCCCAATTATTTCACCGCCAAGCTCTCGAGCCTCTTCGCTCTCACCTTTTTCATTCCCTTCATTTTCTACTCCTATACTAGGCTTAGTAAAAAACCAATCCTCCCTATAGACATCCTCACATTCCTTGCCGCCATCATCCTCGCCCAATTCACCTTTACCGCCATCATAAACCAACCTGCCCTTCCCCACTTTGCTACCTACCTTTCGAGCGTCGGCCTCTTTGCCTTCTTCGGCGCCTACATGACGCTCACCCTGATGCCACTCCGCCAGATTATTTTCAAAGATCCCATCACCGGCCAGTACGGTTTTCGAGCCCACCGCAATTTCTTCAAATCCATCAAGAAAAAGCACAAAAAATAACCATCACTAGGGGGCTATTTTTTGTTGTATCTATCTAAATTAAACATCGGTGTTCCCTTTTCGCTGTCGATGATTCCCTGGGCTTTCTTGACCAATTTAGCAAGCGCCGCCTCCGACGACGCACTCCCTACGTGCACGGTCCGCACTACTTGATTCCCTTCCTTGTAGCACACTTGCACTCCGGTAGCCCCCGAAGTCGTTTTAAATTTCCGAATATAAGCCATGCCACCATTGTATCACAAGTTTTACACACGAACCCCACCAACTTATCCACAAAAACCATAACCAATTTCACCGCATCAAAGAGTATCACTAGCAACCACCGCGGCTAGCAACCGCACTTGACAAACAAATCCGCTTGCGCTAAAATCAAAGTAACCAATCGCGGCACCTCACACACGCCGATTGGGAGAAGTAGAGTTTGGCTTGGCAACCGCCTAAAGTTATAGGACGGAGTTTTTGGCATAACCGAAATGCAATAAAAAGCATAAGCTGTCAAGCAAAAACCCGCGTGAAACAGATTTATGACGTGTTATAATTTATGAGTATGAATATTCCAATTACGCAAAACGGGGAATGGCAGAAATTGCAAGAAGATCTCGGCGAGACTAGCTTTCTGATAACAGAGAAAGGCTACCAATTTTTAGCCATTTTAAAGCAAACCAAATTGGGGAATTACCTTTATTGTCCGTATGGTCCAGTTTTGGAAAATAAAGCAGCCTTAAAAGGGGCCATGAAGCGCCTTCGCGATCTCGCAAGGGAACACGGCGCTATTTTTATCCGTATCGAACCTACACTTCTTTTGACCACAAAAGAATTGGAAAAATCCGCCAGGGAATTACACTTAAAACTCCAAAAATCCACCGATTTGAACCCCAAAGAGACCTGGCTTCTCGATCTTACCGGTACAGATGATGAGCTGAAATCCAGACTCCCCTCCCGTCTTCTCAGGTATTACCGGTCAGCCGAGAAAAACGGCATCACTATCGAAACTTCCCACAATCCAGACGATATTCATTATTTGCTAGACCTTCAAAAAGCCCTCGCAAAAAAGAAAGGCATCAACACCTTCTCTGAAAACTACCTAAAAACCGAGCTAGCGCAGCCATTTGCCACCTTGTATCTGGTCAGACAAGCTGATGACGGGTGGCGACCGAAGGGGGAAGAGGTCGACAGGACCCGTCATGGAGATATCATAGCTGCCGGTCTAGTTTTCGATGACAAAACCACGCGCTACAACCTCCAAGGCGCCCAATCCGACCAGGGAAGAGCCCTTCATGCCACCGGCATCCTCACAATCCAGCTTATTTTAGACGCCAAGGCCAAAAATAAGCGCATTTTCGATTTCTGGGGCATTGCCCCCGAGGGTGCTCCGGCCACCCACCCCTGGGCTGGCTTTACACAGTTTAAGAAAACCTTTGCCGGCTACGAAGAGCAGCACACCGGCACCTACGACCTCATCTTAAATCCCGCCAAATACCGGATTTACAACCTCGCTCGCAAAATCAACCGAAAGGCCCGTCGATGAAATTTACCGAGATTACTAGTGAGGAATTCCGCGCTTACGCGGAAAAATCCCCCTATCAATCCTTTATGCAAACCCCCGAAATCGCCGCTCTTCGCGAAAAAGACGGCTGGACTCCCCATTACTTTGCCTTGAAAGATGGCGACAAAATCGTAGCTGCCACCCTTCTCGTATCTAAACCTACTTTCCTTGGCAAACGCACATTTATCGCCCCTGGTGGCCCACTCCTAGATTTTTCCGACACGAAACTTGCAAAATCTTTCCTTACCCACCTCAAATCTTATGCCAAGTCGCACAAAGGCTACACCCTTCAGATTAGCCCCTATTATGAGCTAGTCGAGCGCGACCGCCACGGCGCACCCGTCCCGGGCGGTTTCGACCACACCAAGGCCATCAACACCTTAAAATCTCTCGGCTTCAAGGCTCTTTCGCACCCCTCTCAGCCCCAGTATATGTTTGCAATGAGCCTCGAGAAACACACCGCCGACCAACTTTTCTCCGACATGAAGAGCAACACTAGAAACCACATTAGAAAGGCCGAAAAAATGGGCGTTACCGTCCGCGAGCTAAAAAGGGAAGAACTCTCCATTTTGAAGCGAATTACTGAGTCCACCTCTATCCGCCGCGGCTTTACTGACCGCCCGCTCTCTTATTATGAGCAGATGTACGACCTCTTTAACCCGCGCAAAGAAATCAAATTCCTAGTAGCGGAGGCTATCACCGACCAGTCCACCACAGACCAGGCCCCCACCCCCCTCTCCGCCGCCATGTTTATGCTCGTCGGCCACGAAGTCGTCTATCTCTTTAGCGGCAGCGACGAAAAATACATGAAAGATTACAATGCTCAGTACCTCATTCAATGGGAAATCATCAAATACGCCGCCGCCCACGGCTACGACACCTACAATTTTTACGGTATCCATGGCCTCCCAGACGAAGACACAAAAGACGGCATCTACGATTTCAAAAAAGGCTTCACCTCAGAAGAGACCGGTCGTGTTATCGAGCTCCTCGGCACCTACGAAACGCCCATCAGCACCCCAATTTACAAACTCCACCACTTCCTTTCGCGCCTAAAATCCTAACCAGACATGCTATAATGATTTTATGATTCGTCCCTATCTTAAAATTATTGCGAAAAACACTTTCACTCTCTTCAACCTTGTCAACGTTATCTTGGCTGTCATGGTCGCCCTCGTCGGCTCTTATAAAAACATGCTTTTCATTCTCATTGCCATTGAAAATACTCTTATCAGCATCATCAATGGTATCCGCGCTCAAAAGATTGTCGATAAGTTGAAGCTCCTCTCTGAGCAAAACCCTAAAATCTTAAAAAATGGCGAAATTATCGAAATCTCTCCAGACGCCGTAAAGGAAGGTGACCTCGTCATCCTCTCCCTCGGTGACCAAGTTATGTATGACAGCGTCATCGAAGATGGTTCCTGCGAAGCTAACGAGTCTTTCATTACCGGCGAGCAGGAAAACATCGTCAAGAAAAAAGGCGACCACCTCACTTCCGGCTCTTTCCTTACTTCTGGCACCGTCACCGCCAAAGTCCTCCGCGTCGGCGACGACAATTTTGTCACCAAACTCCAGTCCGAGGCTCACGCCATCAAGACCGCCGACAGCAAGCTCTTCACTCTTATGAACAAAATTGTCAAATACATCAGCTGGACCCTTATCCCTATCGGCGCCCTACTTCTCTGGGCTCGCTTCCGCACCGAGACAGACCCCGCTATCGCCGTCACTAGCACCGTCGCGGCTCTTATCAATATGATCCCAGAGGGCCTCATCTTACTCACCTCTAGCATCCTCGCCCTAGCCACCATCCGTCTAAGCAAGAAAAAAGTCCTCGTCCAGGACCTCTACGCCATCGAGACTCTCGCCCGTGTCGACACTATTGCTCTTGATAAAACTGGGACCCTCACTACCGGTCGCATGACCGTCCGCGACGTTGTCCTGCCGGACGGCACAACTACCACGGGCTATAGCACCCCGGCTCTAAAATCGCTTCTAAGCCCCCTAGCAGCCATTCTAAGCAGCCAAACATCTGAAAACGCTACTATTAAAGCTTTAAAGCAAACGTTTCTAAAAAGCCCCAAAAATCGCCCCACAGGCGAATTTGCCAAAATCGTCGATATTATCCCCTTTAGCTCCGATCGCAAATATTCTGGCATCATCACAAAAAACGCCACCTACCTCATGGGCGCCATTGAGTTCCTCACCGACGACAAATCTCTTATAAAAGAAGTAAAATCCGCCTCCGCCGGCTCCCGCACCCTAGCAGTCATGAAAAATCAAACTTTACTAGGTCTCATTCGCCTCGAGGATGAAATTCGCCCCACCGCTAAGAAGATTATCAACTATTTCTATAACAACGACATCGCGGTCAAAATCATCTCTGGTGACGACCTCGAAGCTGTCACCAAGATTGCCACCAAAGTTGGTGTGAGAGACCTAAACGGTATCGACCTCTCCACCCTAAAATCCAAAAATTACGCCAAACTCGTCAAAGATTATCAAATTTTCACTCGCGTCACCCCCGCTGAGAAAAAGAATCTCATCCTAGCCCTTAAAAAACAGGGAAATACTGTCGCCATGACCGGTGACGGCGTAAACGATATTTTGGCCATGAAAGAGGCCGACGTTTCGCTGGCTATCGGCGAAGGCTCCGACGCCGCTCGCCGCGCCGCCAAATTTGTCCTCTTAGATTCCGGTTTCGAGGCCGTCCCAAGTATTATCGACGAAGGTCGCCAATCCATCAACAACCTCGAACGCTCCACCTCTCTCTTCCTCGCCAAGACCGTCTATGCCAGCATCCTCGCCGTCGTTTTCGTTTTTCTCCCATTCAGCTACCCATTCAGACCCATCGAGATGTCACTTTTAAATTTCGCCTGCATCGGTTTCCCAGGCCTCGTCCTCTCTCTCGAAAAAAACACCGACCGCATCAAAAATCGTTTCGTCACCAATATCCTCACCTACTCCGTCCCTATCGGTCTCACGGTTTCACTTTGCATGATTACTCTTTCTATTATTGCTGGGGTCAACAACTTCCCCCACTACGAACTTTCCACCGCTGCCGTATTTGTCACCTTTGCCATTGATTTTATTCTTATCTATTGGATCTCAAAGCCACTCAATAAACTCCGCTCCGCCCTTCTTGTTACTATCATCGCTATTATGGCGGTCATTTTCCTATGGCCATTTGCGAGAGATTTCTTCGAGTTTACCTTCTTAAGCCAAAACGGCCTCATTATCTCGCTCTCTATCATCGCCGCTGGCGTCGTGACTTTCGACCTACTCCGCCGCCTGCTTTCTCATTTCACTCCGCACCTATTAAAGCGTAGAGCATAAAAAACATAAAAAAGCCCCCGAGCATAAACGCTCGAGGGGCGGAGGGTTTTAGGCGGGCGACCACATAATGTCGCTGCTGGTGTCCTGCGAGACCGGGACGTCTTCCCCAAGGTCCTTGAAGCATAATTGTTGGAAATTTTCCAACTCTTCAATGAGGACGCTCATCTTCTCAACTGTCCCTTCCGGGAACACATCCTCATACTTTGCGATGTAGGATTCGAGAGTGCCCTTGTCATTGATGATATCGCATAACAGATTCGATGCGGTATCAATACACGTTTTTATCTTCGAAACGCGTTTGTCGTCCCCCAGATTCAAGGCCTCTTCGCGGAGCCGCTTAACCTGGTCGATTCGGAATCGATGCATACTAAAGCTTTGTTTGAATGCCATTTTGAAAAGTTCCATCTCTATTCCCCCCAAGAGATAAATTTTGTCTTTCAGCGAGCACAAAAACCCACCAGACCACACTATTCTACCATATTATCCACCAAAAGTCAATCTAAGCTTCCTCTCCGACTTTATCAATCTCTATCCTTGGATAAATATTCAACCTATACGGGTCTGTCGGCTCCACGCCAGACAAAATCTCATAGTACGCGGCTGCCGCCACCATCGCCCCATTATCCCCAGACAGAGAAGGGGTAGGAAAAAATATGTTTATGTCTTGGCGAAGGGGGGTACGGAGCGCGGCAGCGCGAGTATTAGCGCCGGCCGCCCATGGCGATGGGCCGGCCGGACGCGCCCCCGAGCGAGACATAAACATATTTCTTAGCTCCTTATTTGCTGAAACTCCCCCCGCCGCCACCACCGACTTTACGTCCGGATGTTCGCGAAGTGCCATCTCCAACTTCTCGCACAAAATCTCTACCGCTGTCCTCTGAAACGACGCCGCAAAATCACACACTTGCTGAGGTGAAAGCAGATCCTTTAGCTTATGTGACGGATACGAAATCGGCACCCCCACCTCTTTTTGCACCGCCCGAAGCACCGCTGTCTTCAGCCCTGAGAACGAAAAATCTAGCCCTTCCACTTTCGGGTGCGGCAGACGGTATTTATAAGGATCGCCAGATATGGCTGCCTTCGCAATACTCGGCCCACCCGGATACGGCAGCCCTAGAATTTTCGCTACTTTATCAAAACATTCCCCCACCGCATCATCATGCGTCGTCCCAATAATCTCAAACTGATTATGTCCCCGCATATACAAAATCTGCGTATGCCCCCCTGACACCACCAGTGCCAACAAAGGAAACTGAGGATAACAATCAGAAACAGTACTTTCGCGACCTTCCGCGACTAACGAGGAGCGGTGGAGCGAAGTCCCGCCCGTAACGACGGGCCGGGACGAGCGCGTCGAGAAAGTACTGTTCTGATTGTCGCCATGAATCCAATTTGCATACACATGTGACTTCAGATGGTGCACCGCATGCAGAGGTTTGTCATGCAAAATCGCTAGAGTTCTCGCCGCCAGCGTCCCAATCAGAAGCGACCCAAGAAGTCCTGGCGCATGCGTCACCGCAATCGCATCAATCTCATCCCAAGAAACACCAGCATCAAGCAAAGCCTTGTCCACCACCGGCATTATCGCCTCTAGGTGACTCCTCGCCGCCACCTCTGGTATCACGCCGCCATATTCCGCAAAAATATCAATCTGGCTTACCACCACGTTCGACAAAATCTCTGTTCCGTCACGCACTACCGCCGCGGCTGTCTCATCACAACTTGTCTCAATCCCGAGAATTAACATATCAAAATTATACCACAAACCACCCTGTAATTCTATATTAACCCTAAAATTATATCACCACATGCATATTACTCGTGGTGATATTTTCCACCTCGCGCGATTTCTTGCGCCCGATAAGTCTGCTCGGCCACTATCACTCGCGCCAGCGCATGTGGGAACACTAACTTCGAGAAACTCCACACAAAATCCGCCCGTTCTCTTACCAAATCAGAAAAACCATACGCCCCACCAATCAAAATCACCACTTCTCGGGAGCCAAGAAACGCCTTTTCCAGCCTCTCGGAATATTCACGTGATGATATATTTTCTCCGCGCTCATCACAGCAAATCACATATTGCGAAGCATTAAACGGCCAGTCAGCGAGCCACCGCGCCAGCTTTTCTTCCTCTACAAACTGCCACTGCACCTCATACGGCTTCCTCAGCCGCTTTTCGTATTCTGAGATCGCCTCCCCCGCCCAGCCAGCATTTTTCTTTCCCCCAGCAATTATCTTTATCATACCTAAATTATACCATTTTTTGAGATTTTCATGAAAAAACACTAGCCAAAAATCAAAAAACGTGTTATAATACAAACAGTACCTTACAAGGAGGTGAATCCTGATGAATGATCCCAAGAGGAAAGAAAAGAAGCAAGAGGCTTCTTCCCACCCCACAGATCCCGAGCGCTTACATCTCAAGAATGAGCCCCATGCCGCCCCCGGCGAGTACGACCCGAAAAACGGGTATTATCGAACCAACGGCGGCTAAGTGCCATTTCTACCCCTCCTTTCTCCCGCGCCCCTTCGGGGGCGCATTTTAATTCCCACTAGACAAAACATAAAAAATATGCTATAATGTAAATAGAGTCAAAAGGCTAGCCTGGATAGCTACTCTTTTGCTTGTATAAGCTGGCGAGCTAAAACGCAGGAGGGAAAGATGTTAAAAAACGTGACCGTGTCCAATCTCTTCGGATCATTGCCCGAAGAATATGTCAGGGACGAGTTTGAAAGGGGCCTCAAGCGGAACTATAACCTCTGGGCGCTGGCATCCCTCGATGAGTTAATTCGTCGCGGGCAAAGCGGTTTTATCGTTTGTGCCCTTGAAAGCGCGTTCGACAAATGCCAGATCCTCGAAGGATCTAGCCTTCTGGTATCCTTAGCGGAAACTCTGAAGGAGGACTGCGAAGGAGACAAATATCTCCGCAGTTATGGCGCAAGCCTTTTGAATGGCGAGTTCTTATCTCCGTCCGCCTGGGCGGAAAAACGCTCCAAAGAGCTTGACGCTGGGCACGACCCCGCCGCCGCCAGAGAAATCCGCTTTTGGATTCGTATCTGCCATAGAGACCACAACCTCAGCTGCGAGTCCGACATGCTGGACGACTTGAACATGGAGCAGTGTGAGCTCCACTAATCCCCCACCCCGCCCCCGAGTACATCTCGGGGGCATTTTAATACCTAAAAAAAATGGCTGGACCGGCAGGATTCGAACCTGCGAATGCTGGGACCAAAACCCAGTGCCTTACCGCTTGGCGACGGTCCAATACTACATATTTTACCACACATTCCCCTAAACTCAAAATCTAAAAACGATTCTTCATTTATATGTTATTATAATTATCATGAAAGACTTAAAAAGCTTACTTGTTGCTAAGGATCTGAAAAAATCCTACGGCAAACATCAAAACGTTTTTAACGCCCTAAAGGGAATTAACTTAGAAATTAAAGAAGGGGAATCGGTTGCTATCATTGGTAAATCTGGCTCCGGCAAATCTACTCTTATGCACCTATTAGCCCTACTAGATGCTCCGACTAGCGGCGCGGTATTCTTAGAAGAGCAAAATACTAGTAAATTCAAGCAAAAAAAGCTTAACCACTTGAGAAATAAAGATTTTGGTTTCGTTTTTCAAAGCTTTTTCATGAATGCAAACGATACGGTCTTAAATAACGTTATCTTGCCTTTAAAAATTGCCGGCGTCCGTCCGAAAGAACGTCGCTGCCGCGCTATGGAGGCGCTAAAAATTGTTGAACTAGAAGATAAGGCTAAAAATAAAGCAAAAGATCTTTCTGGCGGCCAAAAACAACGCGTCTGTATCGCCCGCGCGATCGTGAACGAGCCGAAAGTTATCTTTGCCGACGAGCCGACCGGAAATCTCGACTCGGCTACCGGCGCTAAGATCGAGGAACTTCTATTTAATCTAAACAAAGAAAAGGGAATCACTCTTATTATTGTCACCCACGACGATGATCTTGCGAAAAAATGTGAACGAAGAATTAACCTTGTCGACGGACAAATTAAGGAGAATACAAAATGAGAATCATAGATATCTTGCGCGATGCAAACTCTAACCTCTGGCGGAGTAAAATTAGAAGCATCCTTACCATCCTCGCGATTTTCATCGGTAGCTTCACGATTATTTTAAATACTGCGATTAATGCCGGGGTTAATAAATTCCTAGACCAACAAATCGAGAACATGGGCGGCGATGGCTACCTTGAAATGATGCCGACCGAAGCTTACGAGTCGGCCATGTCGATGATTAGCACGTCCGAGCCGCGAGAATATACCGACGAAGACGACACAATTTCCTACTATATCAAAGATGATCAAATCGAAGCAATCGAAAAAATAGACGGCATTAAGAGTTTTGATGTTCTCTACCCAGTTTCTGTGGATTATTTTACGAGCGATAAAACCGATAAGCGTTATAAAGCCGATTCTTTTAATTTAATCGTTCCAGGCATTAATATTGATATGCTTACCGGCGAAACCCCTGACACTTCCGAAGACGCCGAATATGAAATTGCGCTCACCGAAAGCATGGCAAAAGCTCTCGGCTTTGAAACAGCAGACGATGCGGTCGGGCAAACCATTAAAATCGCCGTCCCGAATGCCGTTAAATGCCATTCCATGCCAAGAAATGAATGTGTTGCCATTGTCGAAGCTAAAGTTTCCGGCGTCCAAGCCCCAGGCATTCTATCTATAGCCGGAAGTCGTGCCAACTTAGCCCTCTGGAATCGTATCTACGATATAAATTATGATGGCGCCCCGGAAATTTCCAAGCCACGCCCACCTCAAGCCGTAGCCGATGTTGACCCAGAGAAAATCACCGAAATAAAAGATAAACTTAAAGAAATCGGTCTTTCCGCCATGAGCGTCGATGATGAAGTTGGTATGTTTAAGACTTTCTTTGACGCGATTCTCATCGTCCTTAATATTTTCGGCGGTATTGCCTTAGCCGCCGCAGCAATCGGTATTATTAATACCCTCTTCATGTCGGTCCAAGAACGAACTAGCGAAATTGGTCTAGATAAAGCCCTTGGCATGAGTAGTGCTAAAGTCTTCTTTAGCTTTAGCGCCGAAGCAATTATGCTAGGCTTTTGGGGTTCGCTGCTCGGTATTATTATGTCCGTCATCGCGGGAAGCGTTATTAATGTTCTTGCTCACGCAACCTTCCTAAAAGATTTTCCGACTTTTAATCTTGTCGTCTTTGATCCGAAGAGCATGCTTGCTATTGTCGGAATTATTATGCTAATTGCTTTCCTTGCGGGCACCTTGCCGGCCCGAAAAGCCGCTAAGAAAAACCCGATTGACTCCCTCCGCTACGAATAAGCTTGAGCTTTTTCTAAAAGTGTGCTATAATATAAATATGGCTACTAAAAAGCGAAAATCAACACGAAAATCCACTAAACGCCGCTCCACGAAGAGCGCCCGCAGAGAAGCTCCGGTCGAGCACGAACTCCCTGGTGGCTTTTGGCGTCAGACTTTCGCCGTCCTTATGATCGCCGCGTCCCTCTTTTTCGTCATCACTTGGTTTGGCCACGGCGGTTCCGTCCTAAACACCGTCCATCAGACTATCATCAAGGGTCTCGGCATCGCGACCTATTTCATTCCGGCTCTCCTAGTCTATCTCGCCGTCAAAATTTTCCGCGCCGAAAACAACCGCGTCGCCATTCCAGTCTACATCGCATCCGTCTTGATGTTACTCTGGGTTTCCGGCATCGGCGCCATCTGGCACGCCGGCGGCATCGTTGGCAACTGGCTCAACAGCCTCATGCTAAAAGCCCTCGACCAAGGCTTCGTCATTTTTATCTATATATTATTAGTATTTATTACCACCGCCTTCCTGCTCCAACTCTCTCCTATCACTTTGTTTAAAGGCACCAAAAACCTCGTCCACACCAAAAAGCAGCCAAGTGAGCCACTAGACACCAAAAAACTCGGCCAGCTCGAAATCAAAGTCAACTCCCCAGTAGCTCCGGTCGAGAAACCAGCCGCAAGAAAAGGTCTCTTCGTCCACAAGCCAAAAGACGAGCCAATCGAAGAGCCAGCAAAGAAACCTCTCCCAGAAAAGCCAGTCGAAGAAAAGGCTCTCGTCGCCGTAAACGACCCCGACTGGAAGATGCCGACCACCGACCTTTTGGAGAAAAAGCAGTCCCCAGCCGACGCTGGCAATATCCAGCAAAATGCCTACGTTATCAAATCCACCCTTGCTGAGTTCGGCATTGAAGTTGAGATGGAAGGTGCCAATGTCGGCCCACGTGTCACTCAGTACACTATGAAGCCACCCGCAGGTGTCAACCTATCAAAAATTCTCGCTCGCGACAAAGAGCTTGCTCTAAATCTCGCCGTCGACAAGATTCGTATCGAAGCCCCAATCCCCGGCACTCGCTCCGTCGGCGTCGAGATTCCAAACGCCCGCTCTGCTGATGTCCGTCTTCGCGGCGTACTAGAGTCAAACGATTGGAAAAAATCCGCCGACCCGCTTACTTTTGCAGTAGGGAAAGATATTTCCGGTCGTGCCGTCGTTGCTAACCTTGCCAAGATGCCACACCTTCTCATCGCTGGTACTACTGGTTCTGGTAAGTCTGTCATGACCAATACTCTCATTACCTCGCTCCTTTATCGCAACGCTCCATCCGACATGAAGCTTATTATCGTCGATCCAAAGCAGGTTGAGATGGCCCAGTACCAAGACATTCCACACCTTCTCACCCCTATCATCACCCAGACCGACAAGGCCCTCTCCGCTATGAAATGGGCCGTTGGCGAGATGGAGCGTCGTTATAGCCTCATGGCCGAAGAAAAAGTCAAAAACATCGCTGATTACAACACCAAGATGGCCAAATCCACCGACGAAGGCAAAGGTGGTAAGATGCCATATATTGTCGTCGTGATTGATGAGATGGCCGATCTCATGATGATGGCCGGCAAAGATCTCGAAATGCTTATCGTCCGCATCGCCCAGAAGGGCCGTGCAGCTGGTATTCACCTTGTTCTCGCTACCCAGCGTCCAGAGGTTAAAGTCATTACCGGTCTTATCAAAGCCAACATCCCAGGCCGTATCGCCTTCGCTGTTGGTTCTCAGATGGACTCTCGCATCATGCTCGACCAAGGTGGCGCCGAAAAGCTCCTCGGCAAGGGCGACATGCTCCTACTCACCACCGAGATGATGGGCAAGCCTCGCCGTATTCAGGGTGCTTGGGCTTCTGATGAAGATATCAATAAAGTTACCGACTTTCTCCGTGCTCAGCGCCCACCAGAGTACAACGATGAAGTAGTTGCTCAGCAAGTCGCTATCAAGGGTGTTACTGGCGAAGTTGGTGGCATGGATGGCCTCGGTCGTCGTTATGACCCCGACGACCCAGTCGTGAGAAAAGCCGTCGAAATCAGCCTTTCAAAAGGCAAGTTCTCCACCGCCATGCTTCAGACCTATCTTGGTAAAGGCCACGGCTTTGTCTCCGGTCTTGCCATCTGGTTTGAGGAAATCGGTGTCATTGGCCCACAAAACGGCAACAAACCCCGCGACCTCCTCATTTCCTCCCTAGAAGAGTTCGACCAGCTAGCGAAGTGAGCCAAAGCAAAACATTTATGTTTTGCTTTGTGAACGAGCGACGCTGGACAATTGTTCAAAACGACCAGCTAGCGAAGTGAGCCAAAGCAAAACATCAAACAAAACGCTTGCATAATGAAAAAACTATGCTATAATATATAGCATGAGAAGATTTATTCCCGTATACCAGTCATGGACACTAGAGGCCAACCTCATTGGTCTTACTTTGGCTGCGTGCGCGGGAAATGTCTAAATTCTTAATTTAAACCACAATTCATTACTAGATAAATCCCGAAGCAGAACGTTTCGGGATTTATCTAGCCGCACACAATATGAGAGGCGGCTAGTAAATTAACAAATCACACATCACAGAAAGGAGCTAGAAACTATGAAAAAACAGTTGTACAGCAAAACCGTCAAGTCTGCTCGCCGAAATCTCCGCCTCATCATGACGGAATCCGCCGTTACGGCTGGCCTGCTCGCCATGTCGGTTTTCACCCCATTCTTCAATTCCATTGGTCTTAACAACCAGCAAATCTCCGAAGTTCAGATTTATTTCACTATCGTAGTGATGATTCTGAACATCCCCATGGGCTACATCGCTGACCGCATCAGTCGCAAATGGGCAAACATTATCGGTGACTTCGGTCACGCCGTAATCCTCCTCATTTATTCTCAGGTGGCAAGCTTCGCCGGTGCAGTCATTTGCGAATGTCTGTGTGGTATTGCACATGCTTTGTCTGATGGTGTCGACCAAAGCCTCATCAAGCATTTTGTCGGCAAAATCAGTCAGGAAACTGGAGAATCGGAAAACAAACTTTTGAGAACAAAGACTGCTAAGTTGGAAGTTTACAAACAAAGCTGTAACTTGCTACTCTTAATACTTGGCGGCCCAATTGGTGCCATTAGTTTGCGTCTTGCGCTCGCTCTTTCGTCGGTTAACTACTTCATCGGTGGCATTGTTAGCATTTTCATAGAGGATGATAGTGAAAAACTTCGCCCCAATCATAAAAACCCCTTTAAGGATATTTATGAAATTACGAAAACTGCCATCAAAAACCAGCCACTTCGAACCAGAATTTTCGCCTACGCCGTTGGCCGCGAAATGACTCATGGTATCATTTGGATTGTCACGCCGCTCTTCTTAAAGGCTGGCATTCCAATGGAAGTAGTTTCTTTCGCTTGGGCCTTCAATTCGCTAATGTGCATCTTGGGAGCTAATCTTGCCGTAAGATATGGCAAAAATCTCTCAGACGCCAAAATTATGGCGATTCCGGTCGCGCTCATGTCAATCAGTATGTTTGTTATGGGTTTACATCTCAGCCTTACCACAGTGTGGCTTTACGGAGCAATGGGTGTCATCCAGGGCTGGACGGCTGCCACTTTGACCCCCATGGTCCAAAAGTATGCCAAGCCATCCGAGCAAACGTCGATTCTTTCGGTCACCAAAACTCTGTCTCAGCTACTCTACATTCCAGTGGTTTGGATTATCGGATACGTCGCGGACATTAAGTTAGAATATGGGCTTTTTGCCACGCTGATTATCTTCTTGCCACTGGGCCTCATTATCATTAAAAAATTAAAACAAGATGTGTGATTTTAAATGCCTCGGTCTAGCATCGGGGCATTTTTATGCTACAACAAAACGCATGTATTACATTACCATTAAAAAGCCCCACTTAATGCGGGGCAGGGGTCTCGGTGAGTCGATATCAATTACCAAAAAACAGTACAGGAGCCTCGTTTTGGAATATAGTCGCCCACAATATTTTTCGCTCCAATGCGAACTTCAATTGAATATACATTGTCTCCGCACCAAAACGTCCTAGACCCATTGTAACCTATGGCTCCATATTCCTCCCAGACTATGTTGCCATTAATATCTCGCATCCGTACGTCGTTGTGATGCAACACAACTACATTCTGGCACTCTATTGTGACGTTCTTATTTCTGCAAGCCCCGCCACCAAGAACCTCGACGTATTGCCCACCGGATATAGTGACATTTTTTGCTGCGGCCAATGCTGGCATACTTAATGCAAGTAACAATACTACAGAAAAAACTAAAGCTAAAAACTTGCGAGATCGTTTCATGACTACCTCCGTATAAATTAAAGTACCGAGAACCCTAAAATATTGTAGCATATATTTAATAATCTATGTTATTATAAAATTGGTTAAATAAACGAAAGGACTTCAATATGCCATCTTCCAACAAAAAAACTAACACCGTACACAAATTTTGTGGTATTTTTAGCCTTCTAACTGCCACTGTAATTTGTATTTTTATAATAATAGGGTTCATAACGAGAAAACAAACTCTTGATGATTCCGTATCTTGCCCATATGAAACGTCAACGGAATATGAATACAATACCTGCTCAGACCGTGATGCTATCATGGGCAATTCGTTCGTGCTGTTCCAACAGCTTTCTATAATTACTCTTTTTGCTGTCCTCCCAGCCTACATTATTCTTGGTCTTCTCGCCCTCAAAAAAGATGCTTAATTTTAAATGCCTCGGTCTAGCATCGGGGCATTTTTTATGCTACAATAAATACACATTAACATAATATCAAGAAGGAGCGAGGGACCGGCCCTGCGACCTCCTGCCAACCTAGCCAAAATTAGTGCCAAGGTGGTAATTCCGGCCAGAAAGGAAAGATATGTTCTATAGAACTGCGGAGAGCGTTTCTCCAAAACATCCAGACAAACTTTGTGACCAAATCAGTGACGCTATTTTGGATGCCTACCTTGCCAAAGACCCAGACTCCAGGGTTGCCGCCGAGGTTTGTGGCGGCCACGGTGTCGTCTTTGTGACTGGCGAAATCACTAGCAAAGCTACCGACATAGATATCGAAAAAATCGTGAGGCGTATCGCCGGCGATGACCTCGAGGTTCATACCAAAATCGTCAAGCAATCACCCGAAATTGCCCAAGGCGTAGACACTGGCGGCGCTGGCGACCAGGGGATCATGATTGGCTACGCCACCGACGAGACTCCAGAGATGCTGCCAAGAGAAGTCGTCCTCTCTCGCAATCTCAACAAATATATCTACACTAAGTATCCATACGACGGCAAGACTCAGGTCACCATCGCTCCAGACGGTACCATCAGCTCCATCGTTGCCAGCTTCCAAAACGTCCCGACCAAGGAACTCGAACAGCTCGTAAAAGAGTTCATCGCTAGCAATAAGTTGGAAGGTGCTCTCGAGCTTCACATCAACCCAGCCGGCGACTGGAACCAGGGTGGCTTCGATGCTGACACTGGTCTCACCGGTCGCAAACTCATTGTCGACAATTACGGTCCTAGGATTGCTATCGGTGGTGGCTGCTATTCTGGCAAAGACCCCTCAAAGGTTGACCGCTCCGCCGCTTACATGGCTCGCCGCATCGCTGTCGACTACCTAAAAAAGCTCAAAGCCGCCGAAAAGCACCTTGGCTTGGAGGGTGACGGTACGCCACACGAAGTTCTCGTCCGTCTCGCCTATGCCATCGGCTACGATCAACCCCTCGAAAAGACTGTCATTATTGATGGTCACGCCGAAGAAATTACCGGCTACGACCTCTCGCCAAACGGCATTATCGACTATCTCAAATTAAAGCGCCCCATCTACGAGCGCACCGCTCGCTACGGTCATTACGGCCACGCCTTCCCCTGGGATGATTAGGCGCTTCCTCACCTCTTGCATTTTCTCTTAAGAGGAGGTATAATATATTCATAATATTAGCTCAGCAAACGAGCCAACACCTTGCCGCGAAGGGCAAGGAAGAGCCGCGTTTGCTTTAACCAAAGGAGTGATTATGAAAGATTACGAACTTTCAATCCTATTCCACCCAGATCTCGAAATGAATCTGGACCCCGCCCTCGACAAGGTGAAGAAACTCATCGAGTCTAATGGCGGCAAAATCATCAAGGCCGAAGCCGATGGCAAAAAGCGCCTCAGCTACAAGATTAACGGCCAGGAATTCGCAGTATATTATTACTACGATGTCCAGCTTCCAGCTGATGCTCCACAAAAGCTCGGCAACGTACTAAACATCACCGACGAAGTCTTGCGCGCATTGATTGTCCGCACCGACCCTCGCAAAGCTAAGTACGAAGCTCGCCTCAAAGAGCACGCCCCAGAAGAAGCAACCGAAGAAAAGGAGGCTTAAAATGCGCGGTTTTTCCAAGGCTATCATCACCGGCAACCTCACTCGCGACCCAGAGCTTCGCAGTACTCCAGGTGGCGCTTCTGTCTGTAGCTTCGCAGTTGCAGTCAACCGTACTTATCGCGGCACCGACGGCGAAAACAAAGAAGAAGTTAGCTATATCGATTGTACCGCTTGGGGCAAACTCGGTGAGATGATTTCTCAGTACGCCAAGAAGGGCAGCGGTGTTCTCGTATCTGGTCGCCTTAGCCAGAGAGGTTACGAAGACAAAAACGGCATCAAGCGCTCACGCACTGAGATTGTCGTTGAAGATTTTAACTTTATCGGTGCACCAAATCGCGACGGTGGTTCGAGCTACGGCACCTCGTCATCAAGCTCCGCATCGTCAAACTCTGACTCTCCAGTCCCAGACGAGATTCCAGAGGAGATTGATTTAAACGAAATCCCATTTTAATAGAATGGAAGTAACGAAGGAAAGGACAATATGAAAAGATTTAAAAGTGATCCAAATTTGTACTTCGATTACCGCGACGTTAAGACTCTTCAGCGGTATATCGATACCTATGGTCGGATTGAGCCAATGAGCAAGACTGGTCTCTCCGCTAAGCAGCAGCGCCAACTCGCTGTCGCGGTTAAGCGCGCTCGCCATCTAGCACTTTTGCCATTTGTATCAAATAACTAGGAGTTAATATGTACGGACCAACAGATCTCAAGAAAAATACGCTTATTACGCTAGACGGCCAGCCGTACAAAGTGGTGGAATACTCGCAAAAAGTTATGGGCCGCGGTGGCTCCATCGTCAACGTTAAGGTCAAAAACCTTATCACTGGCGCTCTTCTCCCAAAGACCTTCAAGGGTCAGGAAAAGATTGAGCCAGCCGAAGTCACGACCAGAAAGGTCCAGTATCTTTATCGTGACGACGCGAAGTTTTACTTCATGGACCCAGAGACTTTTGAACAGTACGAACTCTCTGCCGATATGGTTGGCGACGCCAAAGATTTCATGAAAGATGGCGACGAGATGGACATCCAATTTTACAATGGTACTCCAATTAACCTCCAACTTCCAAAGAATCTCTGGCTCACCGTCACTTATACCGAGTCAGTCGTCAAAGGCGACACTACGACTTCAGTCATGAAAGACGCCACTCTCGAAACCGGCGTCGTCGTCAAAGTCCCAGCCTTTATCAAAGAAGGCGACACTGTCTCTATCGATACGGATACTTACGAGTATCGCGAGAGGAAGAAGTAGATGAGCGGAGCGGGTGACGACCGAAGGGGGACCCCCAAAATGTTTGCGAAGCAAAATTTTGGGGGGAGAGGTCGGCAGGACCCGCCCATCCGCGGATATATTAAGATCGATAGCGCTGCGCGCGCTTTCGATTTTGATTTTAAGGGTAAGACAGTTCTTGACATCGGTTCCTCCACTGGCGGTTTTACTGAGTATGCTTTAGATCACGGCGCAAAGAAAGTTATCGCAGTAGAGAAAGGCTCTCACCAGATGAAAGCCCCTCTCCGCTTCGATCCCCGCATCGAACTCCACGAAAAAACCGACATCTTCGACTTTACGCTAGGGGCGGGTGACGACCGAAGGGGGACCCCCAAAATGTTTGCGAAGCAAAATTTTGGGGGAAGAGGTCGGCAGGACCCGCCCTTAGACGTAATCGTCGCAGATGTCTCGTTTATTTCGTTGACGAAGGTTCTTGGGTACGCCAAAGCCAATCTAGCTAGCACCGACACGGACTTTCTCGTCATGCTGAAGCCTCAATTTGAAGCAACCCCAAGCCAGCTGCATAACGGCGTCGTCAAAAACGATACCACTCGCCGCGAGATTATTAAAGGTTTTGAATTTTGGCTTAAACAAAACGATTTCATTATTATAAAAAAACATGACAACGACTTAAAAGGCAAGACCGGCAATAGGGAAAGATTTTATTGGCTAAAGCTTGCAATTTCACATTAAAACGCTTATAATTAAACCATGAACTTATTACATGGCGTGGGCGACTTCTTTTCGTTAGACGTTGGTACCAATTCGATGCGCATCGTCCAGCTTTCTGGTGATGCAAAACGCGGTTGGTCTTTGCAAAAATACGCCTATGTTCCAATTACTGCCCAGCTTACGAGTGACAATTCCGACCTCGGTCGCAAACGTTTCGGCGAAGCCATCATGGGCGCCGTGAGCCAAGCTGGCATCAAGACCAAAAACGTCGCCGTTGGCTTACCCGCCAGTAAGACTTTTACTTCCATCGTCGAGACAGATACTCTCCCTCCAAACGAGCTCGCCAAGACTTTTAAATACGAAATCGATAAATATGTCCCAATGCCCATGAGTGAGGCGAAGGCTGACTACGTCATTATCGGCCCAAGCCCCAACGATCCGGCCAGGACTGAGATTCTGGTATCATCAGTCTCAAAAGAATATGCCGAGACTACCATGGAAACCGTCGAACGTGCAGGTCTCAACATCGTCGCTATGGAGCCAGAGCCACTTGCTATGGCGCGCAGTCTCACTACGCCCGGAGCCATGGACGCCAACATGATAGTTGATTTTGGTGAAAAATCCACCGACATAGTCGTTGTCTACAAAGGCATGCCACGGCTAGTTCGTTCCATTCCTGGTGGTTTTGAAAACTTAGTCCAGACTTTGGCCAACGGCCTCAATGTTCGCACCGACCAATCCCGTGATTATATTCTCAAGTTTGGCTTGACCGAAGACAAAGTCGAAGGGCAAGTGTTTAAAGTCTTAAGTCGTCCACTCGAGATGTACGTCCAAGAGTTCACCAAATCCGTCCGTTTCTTCCAAACCAAATATCTAAACGGCAAAGTTGGCGGCATTATCTTGTCTGGTTACGCCAGTATGATTCCACTATTCTCAGAATATATCGAAGCTAAGACTAATATCCCCACCATGAATGGCAATCCATGGCAATTTGTCCGCACTACGCCAGCCGAGCAACGTATCCTCGCGCCAGTCGCTTCAGAATTTGCTGTCGCGATAGGCTTATCAGAAAGGAGCAATGACTAATGTCTAAAGAAATCAAGCTCCCATCCGGTAGTGAAGCCAAGGCGAAATTCAGCGGATTGATTTACAAAATGCGTCCTGCTCATGTAGAAATCAACCTTGTCCCAGAAATCAAAGACGATGCCATCAAGGCCATCAAACTCCGCAATCTTACCTTCTTCATTTGTATTATTATTGCATCGGCCAGCATTGCGGTCACGGCAATTTTTGCCTCCATCGCCGCCGGTCAGCAAGCTATCGCTGACAGCAAAAACAAGACCATCACTACCTTATCAAACAAGCTCTTCAGCTACACCGATCTAAACAATTTCCTCACTATCAAAGACCAACTCAGCAACCTCTCCGAGATTTCTAGCAACAAGACTTTGCTTTCACGTTCTTTCAACTTCCTCTCCGCTATCATTCCGACTGGCGCCGACACGATTACGGTCTCAGCCCTTACGATCAATCTCGCCAACGACACTCCCACGATTCAATTCGACGCCCAGGCCAATTCTGGCCAGCCACCCTACATCGACTATGCCGTTCTTGAATCTTTCAAAAAAAGCATGCAATATTTACGCTATGATTACGGCAACTATGTTGATCGCTACGGCAATACTATCCCGGCATATTGTATGATTGAACATGGCCTAGACGGCGCGACTCTTTCCGATTCGTCAAAAGGTGTCTATGCTTACTGGCTAATCAATGGCGAAGGATGTAATCCAGCCGCAAAGCAAGATGGCACCACGGAGCAAGATGATGAAGTTGCAGCCTACGAGACCGAGACCTATGACGGTCAGATGGTCGTTCGCATTTGGCGCACACCACAATTTGATACTTGGTACAGCGACACTAAACCAGAAAATGAAAACACGCCTTATATCGACCTTTCCGGCAACATCTCCGGAGTCGCCCACTTTGAAAGTAGATGTACTACCTACATAGGTACTAAAAATAGCACCACTGGCGAAATAGAATGGACACCAGAAAATAATTCCTGTTTGCTCGTCCCAGGCGAAGACGGCCTCAAGATTTCCGGCTCTTCCAACGGACGTGGTGGCGACGGGGAATTAGTCCTTCGCTTCTCGGCTACGCTCGCTATTAACCCGGAGTTCTTCAAGTTTACCAATCCACATATGGTAGCTGTCGGTCCTAGTGGTCGTTACAATGTGACAGACTCTTACGTCCAAATTCAAAATATCTTTGGTGCGCCAGCCAGCGATTGTGCTGAGGGTGATACCGCCTGCAAGAACGCAGAAGGAGGTAACAATGGCTAAAGAAACCGCCATCAGCAAACGCGCAAAAATATCTCAAGCTCAGCAATATGTGCTCCTAGCAGTGCTAGGTACGGCATTTTTGCTTGGCGCCGCGATAGTTCTGATTGGTCACTTCCAGCAAGTGATTGCCTTCAACTCTAAAGTAATTTCCGAAGAAGATGCCTCAATCAAAAAATATTCCGACGTTATCAAGGGTATCGGTGTTTGCAAAAAACCAAGTGGCGATGTCTATACCGACGAAGAACTGAAAAAATGCGTACCAGACGCCATCGAAGTTTCTTCCATCCCCGGCACTTTGCGCGCCAATATTATTAATAATATGGCAAAAAACGAAGCCTTAAACTCCGTACCAAAAGAAGCAGACTCGGCATGCATTAATCCATCCACTGGCAAAAATTATACTTATGAAGAAATGAACGAGCTATACAACAAAGCCGAAAACAGTGAACAACTTTCGGCTGCCAGCACTTTGATTCAAAGTTGCTCCGCTTTGCGTATTATCCCAGACGCTCTCCCAGCCTCCAAAAACGAAGAGGCTTTACTCTCCAGTCTTAATAAGATTTTCATTATCTCAAAACTCGAGCCAGAAAGCCTCCGCCCGAGCGACAGCACCGGCAACGCTTCATTTGGTACCAACCTCGGCACCATCGGCGTGCGTCTGTCCATCCCAGAAAACACCGACACTGCCACCACCGTCAAAGTCATAGACAACATCGAACGTTCCATCCGCGAATTCAACATCACTCGCGCCAGCATCGAATGGAGCGAAAACAACACTCTCGACATCCAGGCTCAAGCCAACGCTTATTACATCAATAAGTCATCAATTTCTGAAGTCATAAAAACTCTCAAACCAGGAGACCAAAAATGAAAAAAGACCTCTTGACCACCATCGTAGCCGCCGTTATCGGGCTAATCGTAGCTTACGCCCTCATTGGAGTTTTTATTCCTGAAATCAAAAGCGTCAGCTTCAAGACTCTAAGCTCAAACACTACTTACAATATCGTAGACCCAAATCCCGAAGTTTTCAATTACCGCGCTATCAACCCGACCGTAGAAGTATACGTCGGTCAATGTAAAGAATACAATGCCGCTGGCGAATGCGTCAGTGAAGTCACATTAGAAGAAGAGCAAGAGCAAAACCCAGACGAAAACTCCGAAAACACTCCAGAGCCTTCACCAGAAACCCCAGACCAGGAGACCGAAAATGGCACAACTAACTAAGGCTGCCGAGGAGCGGATTATCCGCTTGCTGGTTCTCGAGGGTCTTGCTGACGGCAAGGCCATTGCCGACTATTTAGCATCACGTGACCCAGCGTCTAAAACTTCATCGCTCACCGAGTTAATCGACCGCAAATTTATCAACGAAGACATGGTTGCTCGCGCCACAGCTATGATTATTGGCGTCCCCTATGTCGAACTAAAAAACATTACCATCGACCAAGACATTCTCTCGATTATTCCTCAAGAAGCACAGGTTAGAGTCCTAGCTATCCCACTTGGTGAAAAAGACGGCCTACTAAATGTCGCCATGGCCGATGTTACCAATGTCCAGGCTACCGACTATTTGTCAAATCTCTTAAATCGCCCGATTCGAGTTTGGATGTCGTCTGAGCACGGCATCCGCGAAATGATTGAAAAAAATCACGGCGACTTTTCTGGTATCTCGGAGGCTGTACAGGAAGGGAAGACCGAGGCTGCCGAAGACCAGACCAAGGCCAAAACCATAGTCCAGGATTCACCAATTTCTAAAGCATTAAACACGATTTTAAGCTATGCCGTCAAGACTAAGGCTTCAGATATTCATATCGAGCCGCTCTAAGATTCTCTCATCATTCGTTGTCGTATCGATGGTGTACTTCGCCGCATTATGGAGCTTCCAAAAGCTATCGCTCCAGCTTTAGTCTCGCGCGTCAAGATTCTAAGCAACCTCAAAATCGACGAGCATCGTATCCCGCAAGATGGTCAATTTGCCGTTTCCGTCGAAGGCAAAGAGGTCGACCTCCGTATTGCTATCTCGCCAGTCACTTGGGGTGAGCAAGTTATCATCCGTCTTTTGGATAAGACCGGTGTGAGTATGGATATCGAAAAAATGGGTATCACTGGGCGCGCACTTCGTTCCATTACAGCGGGCATTGAGCGGCCAAACGGCATGATTTTGACCTCTGGTCCGACCGGCTCTGGTAAATCTACCACCTTGTATGCCTTAATTCAAAAAATCAAATCCGAAGAAATCAACATCGTAACTCTAGAAGACCCAGTCGAGTACAAGATGGCTGGCATTAATCAAATCCAAGTCAATGTTGACGCTGGTCTTACTTTTGCATCTGGGCTCCGTAGCATTCTCCGCCAAGACCCTGACGTAGTCATGGTGGGTGAGATTCGTGACTCCGAGACTGCTTCGCTTGCCGTCCAGGCAGCGCTTACTGGCCATCTCGTCTTTAGTACTCTCCATACCAACTCCGCCGCCGGTATTTTGCCACGTCTCCTCGATATGGGCATCGAGCCATTCCTGCTCGCCTCCACTTTAAACGTCGTTATTGGTCAGCGCCTAGTCCGTCGTGTCACCGAAAAACGCGAGCTTTATAAATCTTCCGACATTGAGACAAAAGGCATTAATGGTATCATCGGTGACATCTTGCCGCAAACCGACGCTGATGTTGCTAAAGTCAGCGAAGATTTAGGTTATCCAGGGCTCCCAGTTAGAAGTGACGAATATTATATGCTAGCTAAAGGTATTAATACCAAAGAAACCCCCGGTGGTTACAAAGGTCGCGCCGGTCTTTACGAGACTATCGATGTAGACGAAGATATTCAAAAGCTTATTGTCTCCCGCGCCACTTCTGCCGAAATTATGCGCCTTGCTCGTGAAAAGGGAACCATCACCATGCGTCAGGATGGTATGCTCAAAGTTCTTTCCGGTATTACAACTATGTCGGAAGTTAATCGTGTGGCGAGTGATTTAACATAAAAGCATAAAAGGTATGATATAATAAAATCATGGAACAAAAATCAACCATAAAAATTGAGACCCTGCTCGAGGAATGTATCCGTCGCAATGCGTCAGATCTCCATCTCCAGTATGGTTTACCACCGGTTCTTCGTGTGGATGGCACTTTGTTCCCGATTAGCACCGCTCCAAAGCTGGACAGCGAAATGCTAAAATCCCTGATTTTTTCCACCCTTGACGAAGACCAGCAAAAGATTTTTTTGAAAGATAAAGAGTATGATTATTCATTCGCGTTTGGCGATATTGCCCGCTTCCGCGTCAATGCTTTTCATGAACGTGGCAAAATGGCCGCCGCTTTCCGTCTCATCCCGAATGCTATCGCTCCGATAGAAGATTTAGGCTTGCCAAGTGTCGTCTCGTCATTTGCAGACTTTGCTCGTGGATTAGTGCTCGTCACTGGTCCGACCGGCTCCGGTAAATCCACCACTCTTGCTGCGCTTATCGACAAAATTAATCGTGAGAAAAATAAGCACATCATCACCATCGAGGACCCGATTGAATTCACACATAGGTCGATTCACTCAGTCGTTGTTCAGCGCGAAGTCCACTACGACACGTTCAGCTTCGCCGCTGCACTCCGTAGCGTTCTCCGTGAAGACCCAGATGTTGTCCTTATTGGTGAGATGCGAGACCTCGAGACTATCCAGGCAGCCATCACCATTGCTGAGACTGGGCACCTTGTCTTTGCATCGCTCCATACTAACTCCGCTGCCCAGTCTATTGACCGTATGGTAGATGTATTCCCAGCGCACCAGCAGCCGCAAATTCGCACTCAACTTGCCAATATGCTTCAAGCGATTTGTTCTCAGCGACTTATCCCAGCCAATAGCGGCGGCCGTGTTGCCGCTGCGGAGATTATGATTGCTAATACCGGCATTCGTTCACTCATCCGTGAAGGTAAAACTCATCAGATTGATACAGCTATTCAGACCGGCGGCGAGCAAGGCATGCAGACTATGGACCGCACCTTGGCAAAGCTTGTCCAGAGTGGTACTATTACATACGAGTCCGCCCGCGAATACGCTGTAGATCCAAACGAATTAGATAGGTTAGTAGCAGGATAAAAAATATGAAAAGATTTAGATATAAAGCAAAAGAAAAATCCACCGGTAAGCCAGTAAAAGGCGTCATCCAAGCCGAAAGCGAACGTAGCGCCGGGCAAATTTTGGTGGAGCAGGGTTACATTCCCGAATCAGTCAAAGAAGATGGCGTCGGCCTTTTTGGCGTACGCGGACGCGTTGCTACTAAAAGTCGCATCATGTTTACTCGTCAGTTATCTATCCTTATCGGTGCTGGTCTCCCTCTCGTGACTAGCCTCCGCACCGTGGTAGATCAGACTGAAGACAAAGCCATGCGCAGCGTCGGCGAAGATATCATCGCTAGCGTCGAGTCTGGTAATCCACTTTATGAATCTTTCGCGGCTCATCCAGATGTCTTTGATAATGTCTATGTCTCACTCATTCAGGCTGGTGAAGCTTCCGGTACTCTCGACAATGCCTTGAAGCGTCTCGCCGATCAGGAAGAAAAAGACGCCGCCATGCTTTCCAAAATCAAAGGCGCCCTCGTCTACCCAGCAATCATTCTCGTAGTCATCATCGCCGTGCTTGCTTTCATGATGATTATGGTCGTACCAGAGGTCCAAAAGCTCTATGCCGATATGGGGGAAGAGTTGCCAGGCCTAACTCAGGCTCTAGTCAACCTTACCGACTTCTTTGCTGATTTCTGGTGGCTTGTCGCGATTGTGCTTGGCGCTACTGTTGGTGGGCTCTACTACTTCATCAAAAAGACCCCAGGTGGCCGCAAGGTTATGGATAGCATCAAGATTCACGCACCACTCTTTGGTGGTCTCTTCCGCAAGCTCTATGTTTCACGCTTTGCGCGTACTTCCGAGATGTTGCTTGCTACTGGTGTACCAATGCTAGAATCAGTCAAGATTGCTATCGCCTCTACGAGCAATACTATCATCGAAGGGGAATACACCAAGTGTCTAGATGTTATCAAAAGTGGTAAACCTCTCTCTGAGGCACTTACTGATGTCAATTATATGCTACCGCTAGTCCCGCAGATGGCTTCCATCGGCGAGCAGTCCGGTAAGATTGATGAAATGCTCGGCCGCGCTGCTGGCGTTTACGAAGAAGAGCTTGACAACCAAATCAATAACATCTCCACCATGATCGAACCAATCCTCATGGTCGCTATGGCTGGCGTCATCGGCATCGTTGTCGGTGGTACCTTGCTCCCGATTTACTCACTAGTGAATACGGTAGCCAGCTAATCTATCGGTACTTAATCTCCATAGCACCATATATTATATATAATATATGGTGCTGTTGTAGTATCAAGGCGGTCTTCACTATTCGCTTTAAGACCCATCAAAAATGTCCCCATTCGGGGACATTTTTGTGGGGGCTATCAATTCTACTGATCGTCGATACAGTAAGTACCAGCACCTTCGAGGCGATAGATGATGGCAAAGTGACGAGCAGTATCTCCGACGGCTGTCTCACCATTACATCTAGCACCGGTCAGTACGTGAACTACATAGTCCATCGTCGTACCGTCTTTTTTCGTTGCATCTCCGCCTGCAACGTACTGCAAATCTTTATATTCTACAGCGCTTCCACCTTCACCAATATGCGTAATATCCATCCCATAATATGTACCAGCTGGATCCTGGAACTCGTTTTTCTTATTCGATCCAGCAGTCCCAGCATTCATATAATCTCTTATGAATATGCATGACATATTATTGGTGCTTGAACTTTCGCTCTCAGTTTCTGGCCTCTTGCCACAAGCATTGGTGTCGTTGAAATCCTCTGCACCCATGTATACTTTAGAGGTAAAAGGCAAGTTCGAACCGGCATTGGTGCCTTGGTTGTTGGTCTGATATTGGACCAACGAGGTATCTACGCGAGCCAAATCATTGCGCCGCGCCGTATCTCTCTGCGACCTTTGAAGCGCCGGGAGTGCTACGAACACCATGAGGAAGATGAGACCCGCGATAGCAAGCACGAGCACCACTTCGATAATGGTGAAGCCCTGTTTAGAGTTGATATTTTGTTTTGCCATATATAAATCCTTTCTAGATTTTATATCCTACATCACGCAGTCGTAGCATGATATAATCCTTAAGTTTACTATAGCAAACAAACTTAGAAAAAGCAATAGCGTTTAAGTGTTGGCGCAATATCTATCAGAGCGCTCCATCTTGTGGAGAATAGCCACGCTCTTGGGATTTGCGGAATATACTACATCTATACCCTTGCAGGTTGCATTCTTTACTACATAGATGGTATAAAATTCCGGATCATCCAAGACGTTATTAGCGCAGCTGCTACCAATGGCATTGGCATCACAATCCATCACAAGTAAATCGTATTTTTCTCCATTTGGGTCGACGAAATTTTCGCCAAGATACCCGCCATAAAAATCTTTCCAAGTGACGCCGTCGCCTAAGCCAAATGTCACTTCTTCTCCCTTAATCAGCTCGCCATCCACCGTCATTTCGCCCCCGCCCGATGATGGCAACGATCCGCGATTATTATTTGCTTGGTAGCTCTTTAGATTGCTAATAAATTGCAACATCTGGTCTTTTCTTGACGAATCGCGCTGGGTAGCGGTAAGCGCCGGCACCCCGACGAACACCATCGCCATGATTAAACCTGCCACTGCAAGCACCAATATCACCTCAATCAAAGTAAATCCCTTAAGCTTTCTCATGTCTCCATTATACTGATTTATTTTTGAAAAATCAACCACTAAAGGTCCCTTAGATTATGCTAAAATACTAATATGGAAATCTTTATTCATTGTTTGATGTTTGTATTTGGCGCCTGTTTTGGCTCATTCCTTTGTTGCCAAGCGCGCCGTCTAAAGTTGAGGGAAGATAAGAAACCAAAGCTCGGTGCTCGTTCCGTCTGCCCGCACTGCCTCCATCGGTTAAAATGGTACGAAAATCTCCCCATCATTTCTTGGTTAATCCAAAAAGGGAAGTGCCGTCACTGCCATCGCAAAATCGGCGTCACCGAAATCATCTCCGAGCTCGCTACCGGACTTGCTTTCTTGTTTGTTTCAATCGCTTTTTCCAGAGCATCACTGAGCACTGGATTTACTCCGTTTGGACTCTTCCAGGCAAACACCATCTCTCCACTTAGCTACGCTATTCTAGTCGCCACCATTCTACTTGTACTCTTTTTAATCTTTCTTTCCATCTACGACGGACTTTATGGCGAGCTTCCAACCTTCGCGCTCATCGCCTCCGCGGTCATCGCGCTAATCATCGTAATTCTTCGCCTCGTCACTGATGGATTCGCTATGCCTCGTGTCGTAGATACACTCCTCGCCATTATGGTCCTCGGCGGGACCTATCTAGTACTCTACTTAGTTTCCAAAGGCAAATGGGTCGGTGATGGTGACTGGATTTTAGGTTCCATTATCGCTGCCGTTCTCGGCACCCCTATGCTCGCCCTGATTGTACTTTTCTTATCCAACTTCGCTGCCTGTCTCATCACTTTACCTCTCGTCAAAAAAACCAAAAACCACAGAATCTACTTCGGGCCTTTTCTAGTCCTCGCCTACATAGTCACGCTTCTTATCGCTAGTACCGGCGTTATGGACTACTTGGTTTCACTATGAAACTTTTCGTGCACTTCTCTGAGATGCGCATCTGTCACGTGAGTATAAATCTGTGTGGTCGAGATGTCTGCGTGCCCCAGCATTGACTGCACCGCACGGATGTCCGCGCCATTCATCAAAAGGTCCGTCGCAAATGAGTGACGCAAAGTGTGCGGCGACACGTGCTTTGTAATCCCAGCCAGCCTGGCATATTTCTCGACAATCCTTTCCACACTTCTTGCCGTCATGCGACGATAATTTCCAGACGTGTCGACGGTCTGAGTATTTCGTGAATTATTTAAAAACAGTGCCGGTAGGGAATCGGTCCTAGCATCGAGATAGTCCGACACTCTATCCGCACACGCTTCTGAGATAAAAATTGGTCGGTCCTTCGAGCCTTTTCCTCGCACCATAAACTCTCTCCGTTCCAGATTGATTGAGTCCCGATTAAGCCCGACAAGCTCCGACACGCGAAGCCCGCCAGAATAAAGCAGTTCAATAATCGCTCGGTCCCTTAGCCCCGACTCTGTCGATGTATCGATTTGCTCCAGCATATCTTCCACTTCGTCGTAATGCAAAAACGTCACTTGCTTTCGAATTATTTTTGGCAAATCCACGAGGGACGGGTCAAGTGATTTTATCTCCCGCCTCGCTAGGTATTTCAAAAAACCTCTCAACGCAATCAGATGATACGCCTGTGTAATCGCTTTAAAATCCTCACCCCCAATCTCGGAGCCATACCGATTTAACCTAATCCGATATTTCCTAAGTAGCTCCTTTGTGATCTCTTCCGGTCTTAGCCCATCCTGATTCAAAATCTCCTGCGCCAGACCATAAAACCTCTCAAGATACAGCTTGTAATTATCAACCGTCTTCTTACTCCGCCCTCCTTCAATCTCCAGGTGCTCCAGAAAATCATTAATCAGATTGCTTATATCCATAAAAAAATTATAGCACAAACAAAACAAACCATCGCAATCGAGGAACATGGAGAAATGCGATGGTTTGTTATTGTTCTGTTACTTGCAAAGCTTATAGGCGTCGCGAGTAATCATCACCTCTTCATTGGTCGGTTCTACATATACCGGCACCGTTGAATCATCGGTCGTGATTATTCCGCTAGTAATCTCTTTGAAACTTGCAATAGCATTGTTTACTTCGTGATTAATCTTAATCCCGAGTGGAGCGAGAGCCTCGATAATCGCCTCGCGGGTCGTTGCGCCATTTTCTAGCACGCCGGCCGTGAATACGATTGCGTCCACTTTGCCACCAAGCTCTAGATAGTACTCTGCGATGTAGCGATCAATTCGATCCACATACATATCAAGTGCTAGCCGTGCATTTTCATCGCCTTCAGAAATTGCCTTCTCTACGTCACGGTTGTCATTAAATCCGCATACGCCCATTAGACCAGATTTCTTATTAAGTGCATTGTCGATCTCGTCGTATTTCATCCCGGCTTCATCGATCATGTACTTAATGATCGACGGGTCAATCGAGCCAGACCTTGTTCCCATCATTAGGCCGTCAAGTGGTGTCAGACCCATAGTAGTATCGTAGCTCTTGCCGTCTTTCACCGCAGTAATCGAAGCTCCCGACCCCACATGGCAGATAATCAAATTAATTTTTTCTTTGCCGAGTTTCTTTTGCATCAACTCAGTGATGTACTTGTGTGAAGTCCCGTGGAAACCATATTTTCTCACCCCGTACTTTTCATACCACTCCATCGGCACTGGATACATAAATTGAACCTTTGGAATCGTCTGATGGAACGCCGTATCAAATACCGCCACCTGTGTAGCGTCTGGCAAAGCTTTCTGCATCGCTTTGATTCCGGCAATATTTCCAGGATGGTGCAAAGGCGCGAATTTAGTAAATTCCTTGATATCCTTCATCACCTCGTCATCAATCACTACCGACTTGGCATATTTCTCACCGCCATGTACTACTCGGTGACCCACGCCACGAATCTCTGACAAATCTTTCACTGCACCATAATTGATTAGCTCTTCGAGCATGATATTCACGGCATCGACATGATTTTTGACTGGCTTTACTACTTCCGTCTTCTTGCCTTCGTGCTTGATTGTATAAAAACTATCTTCCGCCCCAATCTTTTCTACATAACCACCGATAATCGACATTTCAGCCGGCATCTCATAAAGTTGGAACTTTAAAGATGACGACCCTGCATTGACGCACAATACTTTCATTTTTACTCCTTTATTTTTATATATTATACCACGAAATTTGATTTTTCCTATTGACATATTGTACAATTTTTGTTATCATATACTCAGTCGCAAGATTTTGGGTCTATCTTGTGGCCAAGGATTGACCACCTTCAACAGAATACTATTCTCCTAAGAAAGACCCTCCGCACCTCTCTACCTCTCTGTTGAACACCATGAAGTTGTTGGCGAGCTTCATCGGCAAGAGTTTCCCCAAAAAAATGGGTATCGCCAAGGAACATTCTTCATCCGCTCACCACGGTGAGCACCTCCAGTCTCAGCCCCCGCCATCAGCGGGGGCATTTTAATGCTAGTCTATTTATAACACTTTTTCCAAAAATTCTTTCACGCGCTCGGTCTTTGGGTGTTCAAAGAATTCACTCGGCTCCCCCTCCTCGATAATCCGGCCCTTATCGAGGAATACTATCCTCGTCGCAATCTCTCTTGCAAAACTCATCTCGTGTGTCACTATCATGATCGTCATCCCTTGGCTTGCAAGCTCACGAATTAAAGACAGCACATCACCGATTGACTCTGGATCAAGCGCCGATGTCGGCTCGTCAAAGAGCAATACTTCCGGATTCATCATCATCGCCCGCACGATGGCCACCCGCTGCTTCTGCCCACCAGACAGGGAAGCCGGATAGGCATTCATCTTGGATATTAGGCCGATATGTTTCAAAAGCTCGCGCGCCCGTTTTTCCGCCTCATCTCGTTTCATACGTTTTAGTTTCACTGGCGCTAGCGTCAGATTTTCCATCACCGTCAAATTTGCAATCAAATTAAAATGCTGAAACACCATCCCTACGTCCTGCCGAATCCGCCGGACGTTTTTTTCTGTCACCACTTCACCATCAAGTATGATTTCACCCGAGGTTGGCTCTTCCATCCAGTTGATGCATCTGAGGAATGTAGACTTCCCGGACCCACTCGGCCCTAGCACTACCACGCGCTCGCCCTCATTCAGCCGAAAATTAATCCCGTTTAATACTTTGTTTTTACCAAATGATTTTCTGAGGTCTTTTACCACGAGCTCGGTATTTTTTTGTGTGCCTATCATTTTTCAGCTCCTCTCATTTCGCTCTTTCTGAGGCTTTTCTCAACTCTCCTTACAACAAACGTAATCAAATAAATCGTTGCGAGGTAAAATAGCGCCGCCGTCACCATCGGCACGACGTAGCTTGCCATGTTTTGTCCCGACCCGATGTCTTTTGCCGCCATGTTGAGGTCATACATCCCGACCATACTCACAATCGCCGTCTCCTTAATTACCGTGATGATTTCGTTCCCAAGCGCTGGGATGATATTTTTTATTGCTTGCGGCGCCACAATTTTAAAGAAAATCGTCGAACGCTTCAAACCTAGCGCCAGTCCCGCCTCTGTCTGCCCCGGGTCCACCGATTGAATCCCGCTCCGAATCACCTCCGCCGTATAAGCCGCTGAATTTAACCCAAACGCTAGTATCGCGGTAATAATACTCGGGAATCCCTTAATCGCAAAAATCACAAAGAACATAATGAATAGCTGCAAAGCCATCGGCGTCCCCCGAATCACTGTGGTATAGACTGTACAAATAAATTTTGGTATCACCATCCACTTCGTCTTCTTTGCGGTGTCGACTAATGCAATCACTGTGCCGAGTAACACGCCAATCAAAATCGCAAAATACGATATTTGCATGGTTAGCAAGAATCCATGAAGCAGGGAATCGATATATTCCGGCGTACTAAAAAGCTCTACAATCTTGTCAAAAAACCCGTTCATCTTAACTTTTTCTCCTTTTCCACCCCTGTTAGCCTCATGTTTTTCACCACCAAAAACCCGTTCATTCTGATAAACCCATATATTTTAATACCAATCGGCCAATCTCGGTCTCGCCTTCAGAATTTTCAGTGAGCATTTCGGCTAGCACCTCATTAAATGCCTCGAGTAGCTCGCCTCTTTCTTTGTTTACGGCGATTGCATACGACTCACTCACTGGATAATCTTCCTCGCGCGTCGCTCCCGAGTAGTATAGTGGCAAAGCCGCCAGACCCGGATTTTTTTCTACGATAAATTTCGCCGCTAGCTCGTCTGCGATTGCATAGTCCACGATGTGCGACAAAATTGCATCGGCCGCCAGCTGGTGCGAATCAATGCCTTTGAGCTTTGTATCGGTCCCACGGAGCACGCCATTTTCGATTTCGTCATCCACGAAAATATATCCAGTACTTCCGACTTGTGTCCCGAGCGTCGCACCCGCTAGTGCCTCCCATACCACATGGTCCCCGCGCAGTGACGGTGGATTATCCAAACTGTAAATTACATATTGCACCGAATCATAATAGGGAATTGTAAAATCCACCTTCTCCTCCCTAGCTGGCGTGATGGTGAGTCCGGCCGCTCCCGCATCCGCAATCCGTCCCGCCTCCACGTTGTCAATAATTACATCAAATTCCACATTTTTGATTTGAATTTTTTTGTTCATTTTTTCGGCCACTCGGTTTACAATCTCCACGTCCACCCCCACGATTTCCCGATTTTCATAAAATTCAAACGGCGCGAAAAACGCATTTGTTTCCACCACGTAGTCCGCCTCGCCATCGCCCTGAATTGAAAACCACACGCTCGCCCCCATCCCCGCCGTCACTAGCACAAATACCAACCATAGAATAGCGTGTTTAACCTTATGCATAATTCTATTATAGCACGCCTGCACCTCATTTGTGATATAATATATATATGGTCCGGTAGCTCAATGGATAGAGCAGTTCCGTCCTAAGGAAAAGGTTGTGCGTTCGACTCGCACCCGGATCACCAATACTTATGACATTGTTTAGTAAAAACGACAACAAAAAAACCGAGCAGGAAAAAGTCGACGAACGCCGCGCTGAAGTTTTGGCCAAAGGCCGCAAGTTTAAATATCCTCTTCAGTGGACCAAATACCGCGTCGTCGTCAATACTGTTTTGATTGCGGTCATTGTCGTAGCTATTATGCTCGTTAGCGGCTGGCTTGCGTTATATAGATTTGGCATGACCGATGAATTTCTTTATCGGGTCACAAAATTTGTCCCCACACCGGTCGCCAGCGTCGATGGTGAGACCGTAGCTTTTTCAGATTACCTCATGTTTTATCGTAGTGGGATTATTTCTATTGAGCGCCAGTCTGGCCAAGTCGACAACGAGGGCAACCTCGACGAGCTCCGTTCGCAGTACAAGCGTTCCGCTCTAGATCAGGCCGAAGATTACACCTACGCATTAAAACTCGCAAAAGAGCTCGACCTTACGGTCACAGACGAAGAGATTGCCTCAGAGTTTTCCCGCCACTTGAGTCTTGGTGGCGTCGAGCGCAGCGAAGATAGCTTCCTCAAGATTATTCGTGAAAATTTTGGTCTCGACAAATCAGAATACGAACGCATGCTATACCTAAACCTCATCAAGTCTAAAGTTGAAGCCGCCATTGACTTAAATGCCAGCCGTCTTGCCAGCCGTGTCGAATCGATATTAAAAGACAACGGCGGCAACTACGCAGCCGTAGCTGAAACTATCGGCAGCGACATCATCTATGAGGAAACTGGCGGCATGGTCCCAACTCAAAACATCGACGGTGGCCGCGCCTCTACTGCTTTCCGCCTCGAGCCGGGTGGAGAATCTGGTCGCTTTATTTCGATAAATGGCGACGGTTATTATTTTGTAAAACTTGTCGACAAGACCGAGACCGAAGTTAACTTCGTTTCCATTAAGATTCCATTCACGGAGTTTAACTCCCGCGTATCCACCCTCCGTGAAGACGGCCTCGTCTCCGAATTCGTCACCATTACCGACAACGAATAAATCTAACATCATAAAAAATAACCACTCGTGGTTATTTTTGCTTTTTGGTGCACGATTCTCTATGAAGTTCGTACCTTATCGCTTGTCTAATAATTTTGTTTTTGTGGGATAACCCCCCGCACTCCGCCTCTAGGATTAGGCACATCCCCCTTATATCTAGGTATCAAATGAACGTGTAGATGCATAATAGATTGTCCAGCTGCTTCACCTAAATTTATCCCAATATTATAAGCGTCAGGATGATATTTTTTATCAACAAATTTTTTTGCTTCGTCTATAAGATCAAAAATTGCCACCTTTTCTTCTGATGTGGCCCCCCACCAATCCTTAATATGCCTCTTTGGAATAACTTCCAAATGCCCCTCGTTGACTGGAAAATTATCAAATCTAGCAATGGCTAAATCATTTTCCAGAAAAAAATCTTTATCGTTAATAACTTTACAAAAAAAACAATCTTCCATTTCCGCTCCTATCTAAATCAATGGTGCGGGTACAGGGAGTCGGACCCTGATCTCATCCTTGGGAAGGATACATAATAGCCGCTATACGATACCCGCGACCTCTCTATTATACCATATTGCTATGAAATATGCTATAATTACTCTATGGAACAAATCAAGGAAACTCTAAAACAATCTATAAAAAATTTATACAGCCTTGATTTTGAACCGGAAATTACTCCAGCTCCTGAAAACATCGACGCGGACTATTCTTCGAACGTCCCGCTTAGACTTGCAAAAGAACTCCACAAACCCCCGATGCAAATCGCAGAAGAGTTATTGGCTGAATTGAAAACCGACAGGCCTGAGCGAAGCGGCGCGCAAAAGATTTCAATTAGCCAACCCGGCTTCCTAAACTTTTCATTATCAGACGATTATTTAGCGAACTCTATCGATAAATTAAACGATGATTTCGCAGGCGAAATCGTCTCAAACGAATTCGCTGGCAAAACCGTCATCTGTGAATTTAGTGACCCAAACCCTTTCAAGGTCCTCCACGTCGGTCACCTCTATACTAGCGTTGTTGGCGACTCTATTAGCCGACTCTACGAATACGCCGGCGCCAAAGTCATCCGTGCCAACTTCGGCGGCGATGTTGGCCTTCACGTCGCAAAGACCATGTATGCCTTACTTCAAAAAAACATCAGCGACCTACAAATAGAAGATATCGCAAAATGCTATATCGAAGGCACCGCCGCTTACGATGAAGACGAATCTGCAAAAGCGGAAATCACCAAACTCAATAAAGAAATCTACCGTATCAATTCTGAGAATATCCACGACACCCCGCTCTCAAGGCTTTACTGGAAAGGGCGCGAGCTTTCTTATGAATATTTCAATAATTTTTATTCGCACATCGGTGTTCACTTTGATAGATATTATCCGGAATCCACCGTCGCCGCTCTGGGCCTAGAGACCGTAAAAAAGCAGCTAGCAAATGGCATTTACGAAAAATCCGACGGCGCCGTGATCTTCCCAGGCGAAAAATTTGGCCTCCATACCCGCGTCTTTATCAATAAAGAAGGTGTCCCGACTTACGAAGCCAAAGATGTCGGCCTCATCTTCACCAAGTGGCAAGATTATCATTTTGATAAATCCGTCATTATCACCGGCGGGGAACAGCTCGAATACATGAAGGTTGTTCTAAAATCTATCGAGCAATACGCCCCAGATCTCGTAGCGAGGACTTCACATCTAACGCATGGTCTCGTCAAACTTCCCGGTGGCGTCAAGATGTCGTCCAGAAAAGGCAATTTCTTAAAGGCCGTTGACGTGCTAGAGCTTGTAGATGACGCCCTAAAAACCGAATACGATTCTACCGACGAAAAAGTCTCCCTCGCCGCTACAAAGTATGCATTCTTGAAATACAAAATGGGCGGCAACATCATTTTCGACCCTAAAGAATCCGTCAAAATGACCGGCAACTCCGGCCCATACCTATTGTATTCCGCCGTCCGCGCCAAGAAAATCCTCTCAAAGGTTAATAAAGAAGCTCGCGATGAGGTTCTTTCGCGACCTTTTGCGACTGACGAGGAGCAACGGAGTGAAGTCTCGCCCGTAACGACGGGCCGAGACGAGCGCGTCGCGAAAGAATCCTCACGCGAGCTTGCAAAAAAGCTTTTGGAGTACAAAGGCGTATTAGGAGAAGCTGTCTCCGAAATGGCTCCGCACAAACTTGCAAATTATCTATACGAACTCGCCCAGGACTTTTCAAGATTTTACGAAAACTGCCCAGTCGCTGGCAGCGAGCAAGAATCCGAGCGTATTAAGCTCGTCAAAGTCTACTTAAGCGTCATGACCCACGGATTAAACATACTAGGGATTGAAATCCCGGAGGAAATGTAATGAAGGCTACTTTACTCTGGATTGACCTTGAGATGACTGGCCTCAATCCAGAAAAAGATAAAATTTTGGAAGTCGCCGCCATCGGCACCGATTGGGACTTAAATCCTATTTGCGAATACACCGGCATTGTCAAAGTCGACCCTGAATTTATGAAATCTCGCATGGTCGGTAAATTTTGGGATAAAAATTCCGAGTCCCGCGACGCACTGATTGCCCAAAATGAATCCGGCAAACCTATAAACGTCATCGAATCCGAGCTTATTGATTTTCTAGACAATAACTTTGCAAAACAAAGTATCAAAGACGATCCAAAAGGCAAAAATAAAATTATTCTCGCCGGTAATTCTATTCATCAAGACCGTAAATTTATTGAACGAGAAATGCCAGAATTGAACGAGCGCTTGCACTATCGTATGCTCGACGTTTCCGCTTGGAAAGTTTATTTCGAAGGTGCAAAAAACGCTCACTTTACTAAAAGGGAAGCGCACCGCGCACTAGACGATATTAACGGATCAATTGAGGAGTTAAAATGGTATTTGACATTTCTAAAGTAACCGGCATTGGTGAATTTACGGCGAAGAAAGAAAAAGAACGCGAGCTCTACTTTAAAGGTGAGCATGTTTTTCTAGTCGTAAATAATAATACAATCGAGATTCGCTCGGACCACGAGCTCAGCCGTACCCTCATCGAAAGATACGAGTCGGTTATGGAGTCTCGCTATTTTGGTCGTGGCGGTATCGAAATCGTACTCGCCGGTAATCAGCTCACTGCCGACGAGCTAAACGATCTCGTGCGCCTAAGTTATAATCTTACTGATTAAAATTTTCTTAAGCTTCTGACGTTTTTTCAGCTTCGGATTTTTTATCTTTTCTGCGATTAATTCTATTCATTGCCTTAATAATCATAAAGATTACCCACGCAATAATCAAAAACTCAATCACGTTCTGCAAAAAGTTACCATAGGCAATCACCGCTTCGTCGCCAGTACCAAAGAAATTTGGTATTCTAATTGCAAGACTCGTAAAGTCCACCCCGCCAGCCACCAGACCGACAATAGGCATGATAATATCGTTCACTAGGGAATTAACTATCGCCGTGAATGCTCCACCCACTGCGACGCCCACCGCGAGGTCTACTACCGAGCCGCGGTTGATAAATTCAATAAACTCTTTTCTAAATCCCGAACCACTCTTTTTTGCTTTTTTTGCTGCGCCCTTGACCTTGTTTAATGCTTTTTCAGCTTTTTCGGATTTTTCCATATTTGCTCCTTTCTTTATTTAGCTCCGGAAAATTCTTCAAACTCCGTGTATAAATTATTTAAACTATTATAGGAAGTCTCCAATATCTCCATCAGGCTTTTGTTGCTAGTTGCATTGTATAAATTTGCTTCTCTAGTTGTAATCAAAGAAATTTCATACGCCATCCTACTTGCATAAATCTTATCCAAAATCCCGTTGATCATAGCTTCAGACAAACTTGCCTCGAGTTCATCGCGTTCAAGGTCAGCAACATCCACCAACTTCTTGTCTTCTTTGCCTGATTTATACTCGTACATTTCCGTCATTACATTAGTAAGGTCACGACTCGTATTTGACAACACCGAATAAAGCGATGCCGATGATGACCTCAGCCCAGAAGACTTTACTCTTGGCTGATACGTAGAAATTACCTCAAGTGTATTATCGATATGTAGCTTCAAAGAGATAGCTTGGTCTTTTGTGCCAGCGCGCGAACCGCTAAGTGAAGACCCCACAATCATAATTATTATAAAAAGCACCACCCCAATCGCGATTACTTTAAAAAGTGGTGAACTAAGAAGGGAAAGTCGTGATTTTTTTTCTGGTCGTACCGACGTCGCAATTTGGTTCAAATAATCTTGTCCATCCATACGACAATTATAACACACCAGTGTGCTATAATAAAAATATGCAAGACGCGAAAGAAGAAATCAAATCTCGTCTCGCGGTGGAGGACGTCGTCGGTCAGTATGTCGAATTAAAACGTGCTGGTCGCAATCTCAAAGGGCATTCGCCCTGGGGCGTAGATAAGACGCCATCCTTTATGGTGTCGCCAGAAAAGGGCATTTGGCATGATTTTTCCGCCAATAAGGGTGGCGACATTTTTACTTTCGTGATGGAGGTTGAGGGTATTTCATTTAAAGAGGCTATGGAGAAATTGGCTAGCCAGGCCGGAGTAGACCTATCCAAATATCGTGGTGGCGACCCAGCCGTAGCCAAGCGCAAAATGCGCTTAAAAGAGGCCCTAGAACTCGCGACGCGATACTACCAAGCTTGCCTAGTCCGTAATCGCGAAGTCTGTGAATACGTTTTTTATAAACGCAATATGAATCGTGGCACCGTAAAAGAATTTCGTATCGGATATGCGCCAGCTTCCGGAAAAGCGTTACTCGGGGTACTCAAAAAGCGCGGCTTTACTGAGCGCGAACTCGATGACGCAGGGCTTCTAAATCGTTTCAAGACTGACCTCTTTCGTGATCGTATGATGGTGCCTTTTATTGATACGACCGGCAATGTGATTGGCTTTACTGCGCGGGTTATCAAAGGTGGGGAACCAAAGTACCTCAACACTCCAGAAACTTTATTGTTCAACAAATCAAGATTTATTTTCGGTCTCGCTGAGGCCAAAGAATCCATCCGGCGCAATAATTTTGTAGTTATCGTAGAGGGTAACATGGATGTTATTTCATCGCATCAAGCTGGCGTCAAAGAAGCCGTCGCGACCAGTGGCACGGCCATGACTGAGCAGCATTTAAAGGCTCTCTCAAACCTTACCTCAGACATCAGATTGGCCTATGATGGCGACGCTGCCGGCGTCAAAGCGACCGAACGTGCAATCATGATGGCCGGAGACCTTGGCGTAAATCTCACCGTAATATCAAATTATCATGGCGCCAAAGACCCAGACGAACTCATCCAGAAAGACCCCGCCCTTTGGCAAGCAGCAGTTAGCGAGCGTATTCCGGCGGTGGATTGGCTACTATCTAAGTATGAAGAAAATTTAGACCTTCGCCTCGCGCCAGACAAGCGCCAGTACTCAGATGTCGCACTAAAATTACTCGGTTACGTCAAAGACGAAATAGAAAAAGCTAGTTACGAAGAAAAAGTCGCCAAAAAATTAGGAGTCGACGTATCGATTCTACGTGAAAAAGGCGCGCGCCTTGATGCCAAACTCGCCGAAAAACACACCAAGCGTTATCTAAAAAAGCCAAAAACCGAAGCCGACGAAGCGGGCAGTATGTCAAAGCTTGAAAATAGCTTGCTAGCGCTAAAAGTCTTTGGCGGTATCACGAAGACAAAAATCCCGCTAGATATTCCAGAGGATGAGGCAAAACTTTCCGAACTCGAGATGATTTTTAATAAAGAGCATGAGGGGATTGAAAACCCAAATTACGAAAAAGAAGCAGCAGAATTAATGCGAAGATATTCCGACGAGTCGCGGCGGCAGAGAATCGCCGAACTAAACGAAAAACTTTCTAGTCTCGATGAAGAAAGTGACGAGTATGACGCTGTCCTGCGAGAGATTACCGACTTGCAAAAATCCTAAAAGTGGGCTATACTTGGGGCAATGAGCTCTAAAGATGATATTTTGAATGTAAAAGATCTGGCTCTTGATTTTGACGAGCCGGAAAGTTCCGACCTTGCAAATGAAGAGGAACTTTCTGATGAAGAACTCGCAATCACAGCGGAAAACGTCGATGCGTTTGCTGATGATTCAGTGAGACTTTATCTTCGTGAGATTGGTAAGATACCATTACTTACTCCAGAAGAGGAAGCTGAACTCGCCGACCGCATAGTAAAAGGCGACAAAGCCGCCAAAGACAAGATGGTAGAGTCCAATATGCGCCTCGTCGTATCTATCGCTAAGCGCTATGGTGGACGCGGTCTTGATTTTCTTGACCTTATCCAAGAGGGAAATACCGGCCTACTTCGCGCCGTAGATAAATTTGACCCAGCAAAAGGTTTTAAGTTTTCAACCTACGCTACTTGGTGGGTTCGTCAGGCTATCACTCGCGCCATCGCCGACCAAGCTCGTACTATTCGTATTCCAGTTCACATGGTTGAAACCATCAATAAGGTCCTTCGCACCACGCGCAAGCTTACGACCGAGCTAAACCGTGAGCCGACCAACGAAGAAATCGCCGAAGAACTCGGCATGGAGCCAGAGAAAGTTGACTACGTCATGCGCATTAAGCAGGATATCGCTTCGCTCGACGCATCAGTCGGTCGCGAGGGCGACGACGAAGATTCCGTGCTCGGTGATTTTGTCGAAGATGAAGAGCGCGCTTCTCCAGAAGATTCCGCTGCTAATCAGATTTTGAAAGAGCAATTATCCGAAATTATCGCAACCCTGACCGACCGCGAGCAGAAGATCATTCGTCTGCGTTTCGGCATCGGCGGTGGGCGTCCACACACCCTCGAAGAGGTTGGTGCCGAGTTTGATGTTACCCGCGAACGCATCCGTCAGATTGAGGCGAAAGCTCTCGCCAAACTTCGCAAGAACAAAGACACCAAAAAATTACACGAATATTTAAAGTAGGAGGAATATGAAAAAAATACTACTAAGCGTTCTTTCAATATTTGTCGCAAGTATTATTATGGTCGCACCAGTTTTTGCAGACACTAAATGTGTCCCGACGTCAGTACTTGGTAATCAAAAATGCAAAGAAAATAGCGATGGCGAACTTGAACCGGGCGGTGACATCAACTGTTCATGCGACGACGGCGAAGGTGGCGGCATCAAGGAAATCCTAAAGCTCGTAGTCGACATCATGTCAATAGGTGTTGGCGTTCTTGCCGTGATTGGTATATCTGTATCCGGCGTTCAATATCTGACAGCCGGCGGCAGCGAAGAAAAGACCCGCAAGGCCAAGCGCCGCATCTTAGAGATCGTCATCGGTCTTATAGCGTACGTGCTGATTTATGCGTTGCTGCGGTTCTTATTGCCAGGATTTAATGGCGTCGATAATATATAGTATGCAAAGGTTGATAGTCGTCTACAACCCAAACTCTTCACAGTACGTGCATGTGCGCGACGAAGTACTAACCCAATTGTCGCGACTAGAGGGCGTCATGATCGGCAAATTCGCCATCAAGAAAGCCCCATTTGACGACAATCTAAAAGAACTCAAAAAAGTTCTAAAAAACGGAGACCTAGTTATTGCAGCCGGCGGTGACGCCACGGCAGCGGTTGCCGCGAATGCTATTTTAGAATCCGATAAGGACATTACTTTCGCGGCCCTACCATACGGCAACTTCAACGACCTCGCCCACACCCTCGGCACCATGAGGTTCGAGGATATTTTTGAAGGTGCGGACAGCACTCAGAAGCTGTACCCATTGGATATCATCGTTGATGGCGAGCACTGGCGCTACGCCACTTGTTACGTGACAATGGGCATGACCGCAGAAGCAGTAGAATTATTTGACGAACCAAAAATCCGCAAGAAAATGCAAAAAGGCCACCGCAGCTCATGGCGCTCATATTTGCAACTCGCGAAATGGTATTTTAAAAACCGCCACAAAAAAACTTTCATCCCGAAATTTAAGTTGAACGGGGAACTATATGAACGTCGCACTAGTGATTATGTTGCCGTAAATGGCCGTTTTGTTTCGCGAGTCATGAAAGGTAGAGATGATTATCTAAATCCAAAAAATTTTCAAAGCGAAGTCGAAAAGATCACAAGTTTTCCGAGATTATTTATGTTTATGGCAAAAAGTATTATGTCTCGTGTGCCTGGGAACAAGACGGACGGGGATTTGATTGAGTTTTTAGAACCTGCCACGGTGGAGCTCCAGGCCGAGGGTGAGTACAAAATTTTCAAAAACATTCATAAAATCGAAATCAAAAAATCAGAAAAATATCTCAAGGTCATCCATAAAAAGTGAACCTATCCGACACTTGTGTTATAATAACCTCATGGATAATGTAAAAATTCTAGCACTGGTGGGCATGAGTGGCAGCGGAAAGTCCGTCGCAGTTGATTATTTGACCGACAAAGGCTATCCGAAAGTTTACTTTGGGGGCATGATTTATAAAGAAATGGCAAAACGCGGCATCGAACGCAGCGAAGACGGCGAGACCGAGAAAGCTTTCCGCGAAATGATTCGTGAGACGGAAGGCAAAGATTGGGTGGTGAAGCAAGTCATCGCCGAGGCCAAAGATTTAATTAATGCCGGTCAAAAGCGAATCATATTAGATGGTGTCTACTCATGGACCGAGTATAAGGCCTTAAAACACGAATTCCCGACTTGCCTGACATTTATAGGCGTAGTCGTGGACAAAAAATTACGTTACGATCGTGTAGCTATGCGACCAGATCGTCCATTCGACATTACGGCCATTCGCGAACGCGACCGTAGCGAAATCGAAAATCTCGAAAAAGGCGGACCAATCGCGGCCGCAGACTACTATATTTTGAATAATGGCACGATAGATGATATGAAAAAAAGGCTAGACGAAATCTTAAAGGAGATAGAGTTTTGAGCGATTTGGCAGGGATGTCAAATATTGCCTATAAAAAAGGCGGCTGGATGCGTTATATATTATGGGGTGCCGCCGCACTATGTATCATGACTTTGGTAATTGCATTTTGCAATGCTATGAGCGGGAATATTTCTGCCACCGTACCAGAAGGTTATAGATTTTCAGTCACCAATGATAGCAACGACGGTAAAATTCATACTACCTACTATATCTACGACGATCATATCATCGTGGAAGACGAAAGTAATGTCGACAACATCACAAACCGTGCCGTGCTCGTTTATGACAATGTTATCACTACGTCTCTGAGCTACGATCCAGAAGATACGATTGAGATTTGCGAACTCGGCGTCTGTCAAGAAAAGCCAAAAGTCTTAGCCGTAATCAAAAATATTCTCTCGCGCAAAACTGGGCGCGAATATATAGGATTTTAATTATGAAAAGATTAGTTTTAATAGATGGAAAATCAGTATTCTACCGCGGTTATTACGCAATGGGTGCTTTATCTCTGCCGGATGGCACTCCGACCGGCGGGGTGTATGGATTTGCTGCAATCGCGATGGAAATCGTGCATAAACTAAACCCTACAAAAGTCGTCGTAGCATGGGATTCACCCACATCGATGGCGCAAAGAAAATTAATCTATGCCGAGTATAAGGCCGGGCGAGTGAAACCGGGCGAAGATTTTTATACTCAAATACCACTTTTAAAAGAACTAATCCAAGATCTCGGTTGGGGCTTTGCAGAAATTCCAGAATACGAAGCCGACGATATCATTGGGACCCTGTCGCGCGAAGCTGACGAGGCCGGCGATTGGGAAACTTTCATTATCTCGTCAGATCTCGATATGCTACAAATTGTAGACGACAATACTCATATGTGGCGCATCTTGAAGGGCTTTACGAATATTGAGCAAATGGATATTCCAGAAATCGAAGCAAAATATGGTGTCAAAAAATCTCAGTTCCTAGATCTTAAAGCCCTGAAGGGTGATGCGTCAGATAATATACCGGGCGTTCCGGGCATTGGCGAAAAAACTGCCGCCAAGTTGCTAAACGAATATGGTGACCTAGATGGCGTATATAATAATATAGACAAAATTTCCGGCTCCACTAGAACCAAGCTCGAAGCAGGGAAGGATTCGGCCTATCTTTCCAAAAAACTCGCCAAAATCATGTTTAACGCCCCCATTCAATTATCTGATTTGCCAGACTTTATTATTGACAGGACAAAAATAATTGAAGGTTTGAAAAAACTAGAGTTCAATTCGCTCATTAGGAAAGTGGGTAATGAAACTGATCTTGGAGTTCCTGAGACCATCCGCGATGACAGATATGCGACGTCTAGGGAGAGTACTATTTTGAATTCGCCTAAAGACACTGTAATTAGTTGGGATATCAAATCTTTAATGCATGACAATAAAGATATTGCCGAGAAGATTTTGGCCGGCAAACCCTTCTGGGATCTCGGCCAGGCAGCTTTTCTTATCAATCCACTTCTTCGCGATCAGCCCACACTCGTGGTGCCGGAGGAAGAATACGCCAGGCAGTATGAAGAACTCCAAAAAACTCCAAGGCCATACGGCGTATTGACGAAACTAGATTTACCACTCATCCCGATTCTTTACAAAATGGAGAAAAAGGGAATGCTGGTAGATAGGACCTATTTTAAAAACCTCCACAAAGAATATATAGAAGAAGTTAGCCGTCTAGAAAAAGACGTCTGGAAACTTGCCGGAAAGGAATTTAATCTCAACTCCCCCATTCAACTATCTGAAGTTTTATTCATGGATTTAAGGCTTCCGACAAAAGGCATCAAAAAAACTTCTCGCGGCTATTCAACCGGCGCTAAAGAGCTAGAAAAACTAAAAGATTTACACCCAGTGGTCGGTAAAATTATCGAATACCGCGAAGCTGCAAAATTATTATCTACATATATTATCCCGATTCCAGATCTCGCCGATGCGGAAAGTAGGATTCATACCACCTTCACGCAAAATGTTACTGCAACTGGGAGGCTAAGCTCCAAAGATCCAAATTTGCAAAATATCCCAGTGCGCACCGATGAAGGCAAACGCATTCGTACGGGCTTTATCGCACCAAAAGGCAAGGTGCTTATCTCGGCGGATTATTCACAATTTGAGCTAAGGCTTGCCGCTGTATTGTCGGGAGATAGGGCCCTAGTTGAAGACTTCAACAATGACGTAGATATTCACACCAAGACCGCCTCCGAAGCTTTCCATGTGCCAATCGATAAAGTCACAAAAGCGGAGCGCCGCGCAGCTAAGGTCGTGAATTTTGGCATTTTATACGGTATGAGCACAAAGGGCCTAGTAGATGCATCTGGTATGAGTTTTGCTGAGGCGCAAAACTTTATCAATAATTATTTCGTACTCCGAGCACCAATCAAGCAAAAACTAGAAGATATTTTAAGAAAAGCGCGAGAAGATGGCTACGTAGAGACGTTTTATGGTCGCCGTCGCCCAACTCCGGACGTAAAATCATCCAACTTTATTATTCGCCAAGCAGCCGAACGCGCTGCTGCCAATATGCCAATTCAGGGAACTGAAGCCGATCTTATGAAGAGGGCCATGATTAAAGTTGACCAAGCTCTGCCAAAAGGCGCCGAGCTAGTGATGCAAGTCCACGACTCACTCATTGTCGAGTGTGACGAAAAGGTTGCGGATGAAGTTGCCGATATTTTGAAGCATGAAATGGAATCGGTAGCCCCAGAACTTCCCATCAAATTGGCCGTCGAAGTCACTATCGGCAAAAATTGGGGCGAGTTGTAGTTTTCCACAATTTTCTCCACATTTAGCGTATTTTTATTATTGACACCCCCACATTTAGCGTTTATAATGAGTATCAGGTAATGCTTATAACAAATAACGCCCGGTGGGCAGAAAGAAAACCATGAAGAAAATTGTTTACAGAAATCCAAATGAAGTAGAGAATTTCGACATCAAGCGGTATGTAAAATCACTCAATCAATATGCTAAAATCACCGAAGCGGAAGCAAAAGCCGCACTTGAAAATTTCGAACAATACGAAACGATGCATGTATCATGCCTAGTAGAAGCTGGCATGAGCCTCATTGCCGAGAAAAAAGGCGAAGAAGCAGCAAGGGAATATTTTGACGCGCACGCAGAATACTTTGACGAAGGTAAGTTTGAACGTTTGCGCCGCATCACCGGCTATCTCGTTGGCACGTTGGACCGTTGGAATGATGCCAAAAAAGCTGAGGAAAAGGCTCGTGTCAAGCACTGTGTAAATTCCGCCATCGACGACGCCACCCGCCTCGCCGCTCTCGAGACTCAAGCTATGGCTCACAACATCGCCTACGCTCAGTAACACACCATAAAGGACGGGTGACGACCGAAGGGGGACCCCCAAAATGTTTGCGATAGCAAAATTTTGGGGGAAGAAGGTCGGCAGGACCCGTCCTTTATGGTATAATACAATGAGTATGCCGGAGTTGCCAGAGGTTGAAACAATTCGTCGTGGTCTTTCAAAGTTCATTATGAATAAGAACTTAAAAAAGACCACGATTTTGTGTGAAAAATCTTTTCTAGGTAGACCAGTCACCGGCGCAGTGACGAATCTTCGACGCTACGGTAAAGCCTTAGTCATAGATTTAGATAGTGGCCACTCTTTAATGATTCATCTTCGCATGACTGGCCAACTCATTTATGATGGCAAAGAGCGTTATGCGGCCGGACATCCCAGTGAAAATTTCTTTGAAAAATTACCAAACAAGCAGACAAGAGTTATATTAGAATTTGATAATGGCATATTATATTTTAATGACCAACGAAAATTTGGTTTTATTAAAACAATGCCAAGCGAAAAAGTAGCAGAAGATAGTTTCATTAAAAAACTCGCACCAGAACCTTGGGTCATGGAACCAACAGATTTTTATGCGAGACTTATGCGTCATAAAAATTCTTGTATTAAGGCCGTCATATTGGATCAAACCGTGATATGTGGACTGGGAAATATTTACGCAGATGAAGCTTTATTTGAAAGCCAAATACACCCAGAGCGAAAGTGTGGCACCATCACACAAGATGAAGCTACCAAATTACTAAAAGCCGCTCGCATGGTAATGGAACGCTCGATTGATTCTGGTGGCTCGACCATGGCAACCTATGTCAAAGCAGACGGCACCCGTGGCGATTATCTTGAAAAGTTCGCACAAGTTTTTAGGCGAGAGGGCAAAGCCTGTCCACGCTGTGGCACCAAAATCACCAAAATCCGTGTCGCCGGGCGCGGCACGCACATCTGCCCGCATTGCCAAAGGAGAAATCATGATTAAAGTATTTTATGGCGACGACAGGGTAAAAGCCAAGCAGGAAATTAAACGTTTACTAGGAGATGATTACGAAGTACTCGATGGCCCAGAAATCACCACAAACGACCTCCCGCCAATTTTTCTCGGCGCCTCACTTTTTGCCGAAAAACGTCGCATCCTCATCCGTGATTTTACTGCTAATAAGTCAGTTTATGATGAACTACCAAAATATTTGGATACTCCACACGAAATCATCCTTCTTGAAACCAAATTAGACAAGCGCACCACAACTTTTAAAGAATTAAAAGACAAAATAGAATTTCGCGAATTCAAATTACCAGAAAACACAGATTTTAGGATAGTTTTTGACATTTACAAGACAGCAAAATACGACGGCAAAAAAGCCGTGCAGCTACTAGAAAACATCAAACCTAGCGAAGACCCTATTAAATTTACTGGACTACTAGTCTCTCAGGCCATCAAAGATTTCACCGCAAACCCGACCGGGCAGCAAAAAAAGTTACTAAAAGAACTAGCGCGCGTAGATCTAGAAATGAAATCATCAAAAGTAGACCCATGGCTTCTGGTTGAATCGTTTTTACTAAGGATGAAAACATTATAAAAATAATACCCCTGGTGAGGGGTATTATTTGTAAGATTTAAGCTAATTTTACGCCAGCCTTTTTTGCAAAAGCGTGTAATGCAGCTTTGCGACGTGCAGCGGTATTTTTCTTTAGTAAGTTTTTCTTTACCGCTTTGTCGTACTCAGCCTGTGCGAGACTCAAGGTCTTTGCAGAAGGTTCAGACTTAAATGCCTTAACGGCAGTCTTGATCTCTTTCTTGATCTCAACATTGTGCTGTGTGCGCTTCGTCGCCTGACGAGCAGCCTTTTTGGCAGATTTAATGATTGGCATTTTATCCCTATTTACATTAAAAATTAATACTTTCGTTCATTATAACTCATTTCTCTAAAAAAGTAAAGACCAAACCAGGCACAAACCAAAAATAGTCGTTGTAAAATCGATAAGCTTATGTTAAAATGACTCCAAGAAGGAACTATGCAAGATCAAAATCAAACAAACCCCACACCATCTATAAATCCTCCACTCCTGACGGATGACAGTGTCGTCCAGCCAGGCTCACCGGACTTGCCAGATTCTCCAGATCCATTAGTTCCGTCTGAAGCATCGACCGCGCCAGAGTCGTCCGAGCCATCCGACATCATGGATACCCCGAGTGGCTCCATTTCTACCATGAAAGATGTCGCCGAAAAGATTAAAAGTGTCCACAATATTTTGATTGCTTTGTCTTCCGATCCGTCCGTCGATGAGATTGCGACCGCTATTGCTCTTTCGCTTTGTCTCGATCGGGCAGGGAAGCGCGCTACCGCTATTTATTCTGGCACTACACCAAACGCCCTTCAATTCTTGAAGCCAGAGCGCACTTTTGAGACAAATTCAAACGTTCTCAAGGATTTTGTAATTGCATTAAATAAAGAAAAGGCCGATCACCTTAGGTACAAATTAGACGGCGATTATGTAAAGATTTTTATCACGCCATACAAAACCAGCATCAGCGAGTCCGACTTAGAATTTTCACTCGGAGATTTTAATATTGAACTGGTCCTCGCCCTTAATGTTCCAAGTGGCATCGACCTTGATGACGCTTTGCGCGAACATGGCCGAGTCATGCATGATGCTACGGTGGTTAACCTCACTAATGGAAACCCTGGCAAATTTGGCGACATCGAATGGAGCGATAAGAGCAAAAGTTCAATTGCTGAAATGGTCGCAGAATTGCTTTACGATATTGGTGGCGCTAAGGCCATTGAGCCAGAAGAGGCTACGGCGCTTCTCACCGGTATTGTTGCCGCCACGGATCATTTTACAAACAATATGACTACCGCCAATGCTCTTCAGATGGCATCAAATCTTATTCGTTCCGGTGCTGACCGCAAATTGATTACCGAAAATATCGGCCTTGATTCCGAAAATATGTTCTTCCTTGGAAGCTCCCAAGAAAAAGAAAGTAGCGACGGCTCCATTAAGATTGAACACGATGAAAATGAACCCATAGCGGAAAAAACGACTGACGGCCCAGCCACCGAAGAGCCCGAAGCCGAACCTGAAGCTGAAGCTAAACCCGAAGCAGAATCCGATATCTCTTCCGAAGAAGCTGGACTTCTGGCCGACCTTCAGGCTGCCGCCGATGGGCTAAAAGATGCCACCGAAATCGTCAAGCCTGTTGCCACTGATGAGGCTAACCTCTCTAATGAACCAAAACCAGAGCTCAAATTGACGCCATCGGATAGTTTTATAGCGGAGCCAGCAATGAGCAGCAGTGATTATGGTCAAATGTTAGAAGAAGCCTTGGCCGATTCACCTTCCATGCAGGAACCATCAGAGCCCATCATAAGCACTGAGCCTCCTATGCCCGCCGCTCCAATCATGAACACCGAGCCACTTATGTCCACCGGCCAAAGTATGAATGTCGCTATGCCATCCGCCCCTATTAACCCGGTTGTGGCCGATACCTTATCTATCCCCACTGATACCACCGTCACTACCACTTCGAACCCAGCCATAAGCGCCGCCCCAGTTGTACCATCCGCTCCAGAGGTAAATGGCGTGCCAGAGATTAACTACACTCCAGTCCCAAATGAAGAAATTCTGCCACCACCACCCGCGCCACCGATTGACCCATCTGCAATCATGCCAAACGGCGTGCCGCCAATGTCGGATCAGGCGCCAATTCCTACCGTCCCGACATTTAACTCTTGATTTTTCCTAAAATCTGCGATATAATAAAAAGAGTGGATTCGTAGCTCAGTTGGTTAGAGCGCTGCCCTGTCACGGCAGAGGTCGCGAGTTCGAGTCTCGTCGGATCCGCCACAAAAGAAGACCCAGAAGGTCTTTTTTGTTTTGTGCTAAGACCTTGCGAATAATTGTTATCTGTGATATAATGTCTCTCAGTATGGCAATTAAAGTTACTAGAAAAGATCAAGGCGAGGCGAACGAAAACATTATCCGTCGCTTCAACCGCAAAGTCCTTCAGAGTGGAATGATGCCTTTGAAGAAGTCGCAGCTACGTTTTAGCAAGCCTATTTCTAAGCGTGAACGACGTATTCGCGCCATCATCCGCGAAGCTAGGAAGGCAGAGAAGACCGAACGCATCAAACTCGGTCTCCGCTAAAAAATCTCCCCTTAGAGGGAGTTTTTTTATGGTATAATAAAATCAAAGGAGAATCATGATAATTTTATTTGGTTTAGCAGGCTCAGGCAAAGGTACTCAAGGAAAGGCACTTTCCGAAATTTTCGGTTGGCGCGCTATTTCTGTTGGTGAGGCCATCCGTAGCTCTGGCGAATACTCCGCAATTATTGACAAAGGGAATCTTATCCCAGATGAAGATGTTGTTAAATTGATGGATAAACAGATTACGAAAGCCGAAGCCGAGGGATTTGATGTGATTCTCGATGGCTACCCACGCACCAAGGCTCAGGCCGAATACATCGTCACCCACATGGCAGACAAGATTGACGGCGCCATTATTCTTGAAGTTCCAAAAAAAGAACTCTACGAACGCCTTGCCCTGCGCGGCCGCGACGACGACAAAGAGCGTGAGAGCATTGATCGCCGTTTTGAAATTTTTGAACAAAATATTTGTTCAATTTTACCTCTGTTAGAAGCTAAAAATATTCCAGTTGCTCGCGTAAATGGCGTCGGCGAAATCGGCACTGTGACTGGCCGACTCGTTGCTGCAGTTCAAAAATTTAATCCCAACGCCACCAAGCAAACTACCGACGTCAACGGCGGCGAAATCGAAAAAAGCTACGGAGAATAAGATGCTAAATATCAACAATGCTACACCTGAACAGCTTCAGGAAAAAATCACTGCCATGCGCGAAGGCGGTAAAATTCTCGGTAATTTGCTACGCGACCTCAAAAATTACGTAAAACCTGGCATGACAGGGAAAGAAATCGATGCCTGGGTCCGCTCGGAAATTGTAAAACGTGGCGCCAAGGTCTCCTATGACATGCTTGACGAAGAATTTCCTGGCGCAATTTGTATATCCGTAAATGACGAATTGGTCCACGGCGCTCCAAAAGACGAGCCGCTAGAAGTGGGCGACAAAGTCAGTTTCGACCTCGTGATTTACTATAAGGGTTACCACACCGACTCCGCTTTCACCATGCTAGTTGGCAATGAAGGTTCTCCAGCTGTAAAGAAAATGATTTCTGTTACCGAGTCTTCACTTTGGGAGGGAATTGAGCAAGTAGCTCCAGGTGTTGCTATTGGCACTATTGGCGCCGCCGTAGAGCGCGTTCTCCGAAAAGGCCACCTTGGTGTCATCGAAAACTACATCGGTCATGGCATCGATAAAGAAATGCACGATGCCCCCGAAGTTCCAAATTATGGCAAAAAAGGCCACGGTTACAAACTAGTTGAAGGTGATACTATCTGTATCGAGCCAATGTCTTGCCTCGGTCGCCCAGCCAACTATGTCGACAAAGACGATAACTGGTCCGTCAAAATGCGCGACGGTTCTATCGCCTGTCACTGTGAGCATACCATCCTCGTTACCCATGATGGTTATGAAGTACTTACATTAGCGGATTAAGTATGCTATAATATCATCATGGATAACGACAAGCGCTTTGTAACAGGCCTAGACGTAGGCACCGAAAACGTCCGCGCCGTCGTCGCGACCGTCAACAAAGACGGTGCCGTCGCCGTCGTGGGTTATAACGAAGGTAAAGCTACTGGTATGCGAAAGGGTATGCCAGCCAATCTTACTGGCCCAGCCAGCTCTATTGACAAAATGCTCGGTGAAGCCGAACGCATGGGCGGTATTGAGGTAAAAAGCGCTTATGTTTCAATTAATGGCTCACAAATTCTTTCGACCAAGACCGAAGGTATGATTGCCGTTGGCACTGTAGACCATGAAATTGACGACCGAGATTTGGACCGCGTCGAAGACGTAGCCGTCACTGGTCGCATTCCGGCCAATCGCGACGTACTTGATGTTGTTCCGCTCGAATACGCCCTAGACGGTCAAGGTGGCATCAAAGATCCTCTTGGCATGTCCGGTGCTCGTCTAGAAATGCGTGCCAATGTTATTTCCGCACTCACCCCGAATTGTGATAATCTTAAAAAAGCCACTCTTGCAGCCGACGTCGAATCCAAGCGTCTTATTCCAAGTGCCGTCGCCGCAGCAAGGGCCGTCCTTACTGAACGCCAAAAGGAAAATGGCGTCGCCGTCATTGATATGGGTGCCGCCACGACTTCCGTCGCGGTTTATGAAGAAGGTGATTTGCAATATGTTGGCGTGGTGCCAGCTGGTTCTAATAATATCACCAACGATCTCGCCATTGTCCTAGCTATTGACCCAGAAATGGCTGAAGAGATCAAAGTTCGCTTCGTCACCGGAGATTTCAATTCCGAAAAAAGCCCAGTCATCCGCGTCGGCAAAGAAGGCAAAACTGAGCGCGCCTTTGATCGCAAGGAAGTCGAAGAGGTAGTCAAGGCTCGTCTCGATGAAATCTTCTCCGAAGTCAGGAAAAAATTAAAAGCCGCCAAATACGATCAGCGCTTACCGGAAGGTGCCATCCTTACTGGTGGTGGTGCTAAGATGCGCGATATTGAGATTTTTGCAAAGCATGCACTTGAAGCTGCGGTTAAAGTTGGTATTCCGCAAGGACTTGGTGGAGTTTCTGAAGCTGTCGCAAAACCAGAATATGCCGTCGCCGTCGGTCTGGCCCTACTTGCCGCCGAAGATTCTCGTTATCAATCCAGCACCACCAAAAAATCCAAAAAACCACTAAACTTGCCCAAGATTCCAAATCTCTTCAAAAAGTTTTTCTCTAAATTTTAATTACAAGGAGCAAAAATGGACAATAATGCAGTGCCCAGTGCTACATCTCAAGAGCCTCAGCAACCACAACAATCAATTCAAATAACCAACGGCAGTGCATCGGACGTGGTGTCACAGCAATCGACACAACCAGTCCTCCAATTCTCTCAAGGTAAATCCAACTCCAAAAAAAGAAAACTCGTCATCACCATTGCCATTATCGCTACATTGGCTGCTATAGCTATTGCTGTATTGGCAGTATTTATAGTCACACGACCTAGTAAAGTGATTGGGGTAGAAGATATTCGTAACTATTGTAATCAGCATAACCTCACATTAAGCGTAGATCAGGCGGCGGCTTTCTGTACCGATTCAACTACCACTCAGTTAATCTTTATGCCATACGACGATAGTCTTAATGGTATCTCGTCGACTGGAGTAATTGAATTAGAAAACAGTGATGAATACAAAAAATATTTTGCTCGTGTCGAATCCAGCGGCACAGATTTACATTATTATATAATTTGCGATGACAGCAATTGTCTTTCGGTCGCGGCCATTAGCGAAGACGCGGCACGCAAGGTGATGATCGAAATTGGATACCCAGATCGTAATTGGGCTTCCGCTAAAGATCAGCAGTTGGTAGTCAATGCCTCAAGCAAAGCAGAGCAGCGAAATACAGCTCGTCGAAACGATATGTCGAGGGTGGATACCTCGCTGATTCGGTATCAGACCAACAACCAAGGCAAGCTGCCGCCAGTCAGCGATACATGGACTGGGTCGGAAACCTTTAACTGTATAGGATCTACTGCTTCCGCTTGCGAGTTCGTTCAAAAATATATGAATTCCGCTACCGGCTCGACCAAAAACACATTTATGGATCCAGATGGTACCCTTTACAATCTAAGCATCCAATCGGCTTCCACATGGGGCGACTCCGAGAAGAGAGACGTCGTTCCGGCTGGCGGCATGGATCATACAATATATATTGTAACCTCGGCCGCGTGTTCTGATAAACAAGCACAAAAAAACACCGCTAGGCATTTCGCGATTTTCTACAAAATGGAAAATGCTGATACCTATTGCCACGACGACCAATAATTGACCGCACCACACTTCACTCTTGATTTTCCAACCGAATAGGTATATACTAAACATATATAAAAGCGAGGAGTTAATATGCCAGAAGTCAAACCGACAGAGGTGGAAAGCAAAGCAAGCATTAAAGTAGTGGGCGTAGGCGGTGCCGGTGGTTCCGCAATTGATAGAATGAAAGAAGTAGGCCTTACTGGAGTGGAGTTTGTGGCTGTTAATACTGATGCGCAGGCATTGCATCATTCATCTGCTGATGTGAAAGTTCACATTGGCAAAGGTCTTGGTGCCGGTGGTGACCCAGAAAAAGGTCGCGAGGCCGCCGAGGAAGGCAGGGAAGACATCGATCGTGCTCTTGATGGCGCGGATATGGTCTTTATTACGCTTGGCGCCGGTGGTGGTACTGGTTCTGGGGCTGGCCCGATCGTTGCCGAGGAATCTCGCAAAAAAGATATTTTGACCGTTGGTGTTGCGACGAAGCCATTTACTTTTGAAGGTGCTAGACGTCGCGCTAACGCAGACCTCGCTATCGATAAACTTGCTCGCCAAGTCGATGCACTTATCACTATTCCAAACGATCGTCTCTTGCAGACTATTGATCCTCGCACTCCACTTCTTGAAACTTTCAAAATTGCCGACGATGTTTTGAGGCAAGGCGTTCAGGGCATCTCTGAACTCATCACTGAGCACGCCCTTATCAACCTAGACTTTGCCGACGTCAAAGCCATCATGAAAAATGCTGGCTCTGCTCTCATGGGCATCGGTCGTGCCTCCGGCGAGAATCGCGCTGTGATTGCCGCCCAGCAGGCTGTCGAATCGCCACTTATCGAAGTCAAGATCGAAGGCGCTCGCGGCGTACTATTCAGCGTCGCTGGTGGCTACGACATGTCTATGAGTGAAGTTCAAGAGGCTGCCGAGGTTATCACCGGCTCCGTCTCGCCAGATGCAAATATTATCTTTGGCGCATCCATCCGTCCAGAACTCGAAGATGAAATCGTCGTCACTGTGGTCGCTACTGGTTTTGATTCAGAATTTTACAATGAGTCACTTCCAGAAGAAGCCCCAGCCGCTGAGGCTGTGGAGCCAGAAAAGCCAGCTTCCTTGGAAGCCAAGAATTTCGCCGTTGAAAACAGGACTAACATGTGGGATTCTATCAAAAACGAGCCAGCACATGAAGATTCGACCAGTTCTGACGACGATATGGATGTTCCACCGTCACTGCGTGAGCGCCTTCGTGGCAAAAAGAAAAAAGAATAGGAGGTAAGACGTGGATTTCCATTTCCGCATCGGTGACAGCAAAGTACTAGAAAGTCGCGAGACGGTAGATGGCACCATGATACGCCGTCGCCGCGAGACTATGGATGGTCGTCGCTTTACTACGTACGAACGCATCGAAATGCCACAGCTTACTGTTACCAAACGCAGCGGCAACAAGGAAATCTATGATCGTGACAAGCTCCTTCTTGCCGTCAAACGCAGCGTCGGTAAATTCTTTAATTCCGAACTAGAAATTGAAGACGTCGTAAATAAAGCCACCGACATTCTTTATGGTCACGGCACCGACCAAATCACCAGTAAGCAAATCGGTGAGGCTGTCCTTGACGTTTTAGCTGAAGTCAACGAAGTGGCTTACGTCCGCTTTGCTAGCGTTTTTCGTGAGTTCAAAACCTTGGAAGACTTCGAGGACATTTTGAAGGAACAAAAAGCCAAGAAAGGGGTGTCGCACGACGGGTGACGCGTGAAGGGGGTGGGCCCCGCCCAAAGGTTAGCTATGAGAACTATTTGTATATTTCGAGACAATCAAGATTACACTCGCTCTGTGACCGAGTGGCTCGAAAATTTCTATCGCCAAACCGGCAAGCAAATCGAGACTATGAATCCGGATGAGAATCCCGGTTTTTGCACAGCCTACGATATTGTCGAATATCCTACAATCATTGTGCTAGGCAATTCCGGCGAAGTCATGGCTATGTGGCGAGGTGAAGATCTGCCATTGATAAATGAAGTCAGTTATTATACAATATAAGCATGAGCGATAAAAAGCTAAAAGTTTTTGCAAACAACAAAAAACGCAAAACTTATCTCAGGATGCTAAGAAGTATTATCGGTGCTGCTGTCGTCATCGTTGTTATTTTGATCGTGCTCCAACTCTTCGGCATCAACGTCAGCTCAATGCTTGCCGGTGTTGGGATTGCCTCCATCATTATTGGCTTTGCCCTCCAAGACGCCATGAAAGATATCTTTCGCGGCCTTGAAATTGTTTCCGACAACTATTATGACATCGGAGACGTTATCAAATTTGGCGACAATATGGGGCAAGTACTTTCCATCAATCTTCGCACGACCAAGATTCAAGATATGAACACCATGAATATTGTTTCTATTGCAAATCGCAATATCAACCAAGTCGAAGTTGTGACCGGGTATATTTATATTTCTGCACCTTTGCCACTACGCATTAAGCCCACCGCCGCTAGTACACTCATGACGGAAATAGCCCATAACGTACAAAAACTCCCAAATGTTACGTCAGTCATCAGTCAAGGGCTTACTAGTATCACTAATTCGTCTCTAAATTATCAACTCCAGATCACCTGTGACCCTATGAATCAGCTTCAGGTTCGCCGCGATGCTCTTGGCTGCATTGCCACCACTCTTGCTTCTCACAAGATTCTTCTTCCGTACACCGAACTCACAGTTCACGAAAAATAGCTCTCTTTATATAAGACGCATTTATGGTATAATATATAGCATGAAATACAGAGCTGGAGAGCGGCGTAAAGCTGTTGAATACGAAAAAGATATCACCAACTGGTGGAAAAAGAATAAAACTTTTGAACAGTCGGTCGAAAATCGTCCAATTGATAAATCCTACGTTTTTTATGATGGTCCTCCGTTTATCACTGGTAATCCGCACCATGGTACGCTTCTCAGCTCTATCGTCAAAGATGCCGTCCCGCGTTACTGGACTATGAATGGCTACCGCGTAGAAAGGCGTTGGGGTTGGGATTGTCATGGTCTTCCAGCCGAAAACTTTGTCGAAAAGCAGCTCGGTATTACCGACCGCCGTGACATCGGCACCAAATGGTCACTCGAAGATTACATTATCAAAGCTCGCGAATCTATGGTTGCAAATTCCGAAACCTGGCGTGCCACTATCGACCGCGTCGGTCGTTGGGTAGATTTCGATAACTGCTATCGCACCATGAATAAAGATTTTATGGAATCCGTTTGGTGGGCTTTTAAGCAGCTCTACGAAGCTGGCAAAATCTACGAAGGTCGCAAAGTCCTCATGTACGATACCAAATTTGCCACCCCAGTATCAAAAGCTGAAGTCACCATGGATAACGACGCCTATCAAACCGTCACCGACCCATCAGCCTACGTCAAATTCAAGTCCGGCGACAAATATCTTCTAGCTTGGACCACTACGCCCTGGACTTTGATGGCAAACCGCGCGCTCGCCGTCAGTAAAGACCTGACCTACGGTATATATAATATAGATGGCGAAAAACTCGTTGTAGCCGAAAAACTAGCCGAAAAGCTCTTTGGCGACACCAAGCCAGAACAGGCCGTTAAGGGCAAAGACTTAGAAGGCCTAGAATATGAATCTTTAGACGGCACTACTTGTCAAGTTTTCACCGCCGATTTTGTCGGCAGCGAAGAGGGCACCGGCATTGTCCATATCGCTCCCGCTTACGGTGAAGACGACTACGAACTCTACAAAAAGCACGAAGAAAAAATTAGTTTCGTCGACGTCCTCGACGAAAACGGTTACTACCTGCCGGAATACACCGACGAACTTCACGCGCTCGGAGTTAGAGACACCGACGAACACGGTATCCAGATTTGGGCTGCCAACAAATTTATCGCCAAGTGTCTCGAAGAGCAGGGGATTATCTACAAGATTGAATACATCCAGCACGAATACCCCTTCAACCCTCGCAGCAAAGAGCGCATCATGTACCGCGCCTTCCCGTCTTGGTTCTTTGATATCGAGGGCCAGAAGCCGCTCATGCTAGAAGAAAACGAAAATATCAACTGGTTCCCAGCCTATTTGAAGCACGGTCGCTTTGCCAAGAATATTGAAGCGGCGCCAGATTGGAATTTATCTCGTGACCGCTTCTGGGCCACTGCCATGCCAGTCTGGAAATCTAAAGAAGGCACTGTCCTCGTCATCGGCTCTTACGAAGAATTAAAACAATACTCCGGCAAAGAACTAGATGACTATCACCGACCCTGGGTCGATGAGATTGAATTTGATGCCCATGTGGATGAACATGGACGGGTGACGGCCCTGGAGGGGGACCCCCAGCTGAGCTTTGCGAAGATGGGGGAGGACAAGGGCCGGCAGGACCCGTCCAGCGGTCACGCTGAGCACTTCACTCGCGTCGAGAAGGTTCTCGACTGCTGGTTTGAATCTGGCTCCATGCCGTTTGCTCAGCTCCATTATCCGTTTGAAAACAAAGAGAAGTTCGAGCGTAACTACCCAGCCGACTTTATCGTTGAATACGTCGGCCAGGTTCGCGCCTGGTTCTACTACCTTCACGCCGTCAACACCGCATTAGCAGAAATCGGTGCCTTCGGCGAAAAAGCCAAGCAGGGCGCCAAAAACGCCTACAAGAACGTCATCACTACCGGCACGCTAGCCGGGAATGACGGTCGCAAAATGAGCAAGTCTCTTGGCAACTATACTGACCCGAATATCCTCATGGACACCTATTCGGCTGACGCCCTCCGCTTCCTCTTACTCTCCAGCCCTGTCCTTTCTGGCGAAGATTTTGCACTCCTCGATAAAGACGTTTCCGACGTCCACCGTAAGCTCTCCATGCTTTGGAACGTGTACGATTTCTTCACCACTTACGCCGAAATTGAAGGCTGGGACTCCGAAAATTCCTGGCAACCAGCCACTAGGGGTCTAGATGCCTTAAAGAACCCACTAGATATCTGGATTATTTCGCGCCTGCACCAAATCAAAGCAGAAATCATTGCTGGAATGCGCGAATATGACATCCCCAGAGCCCTATCTGGTGTTCTACCGTTCATTGACGACCTTTCGAACTGGTTCGTACGTCGCAGCCGCCGTCGTTTTAGTAAGAATGACGACCAGGCAGACAAGCAAGAGGCCTTTTGGACATTGTATACAGTCCTTGTTAAAACTGCTCAGGTTTTGGCGCCGTTTACCCCATTTCTCTCAGAAGAGTTATATCAGAAGATGACTGGCGGCGGCGAGTCGATTCACCTCTTGAATTATCCTCAAAATGTCGAGGTAAATGCCGAAATCCTAGACCAAATGTCCCGCACTCGCCAGATTATTACAGATGCTCTCGCCCTCCGTATGCAAAAATCCGACACCGAGGATCAGATAAAGGTCCGCCAACCGCTCTCGAAGCTCACCTACCCAGGCGACAAACTCCCAGATTTCTACGAGCAAATCATCGCCGACGAGGTTAACGTCAAAGAGGTCGAAAATTCCGACACCCTCACTCTTGACAAGACCCTTACCGAAGAATTAAAGAGGGAAGGCTACGCCCGCGACCTTATCCGCGCTGTTCAGTCCGCCCGTAAAAGCGCTAAGCTGAACATGGACGACCACATCAAGTTATCGCTCTCCATTGACCTTCCGGCCGGTTTTGAGGACCTCGTCCTCACCGAGACCCTCACCGACTCCTTTGAAAAAGACGCCAACTACGCCCATGACGAAATCGCAAAATTAGGCGGCGAAAACATCACTATCTCCCTAGAAAAATTGTAAATAGCCCCGCCAACAGAGGCGGGACTTTACAAAATCGTGTTTTTGGTGTATAATAGTAAGATATATGTGCACCTTAAGCACATTAAAAAAATAAAAGGAGAGTGGTCAATATGAAACTCACCCCCATCGCTACCATCGACCGTATCGTCGATGGTAAACTGGCCCATACTGCATTTTTCCGCACCGAGCGCGGTGCAACCATTCCCAAGGTCTTTTCGGACGACCGCATCACTATCCAGCACGAGGGCAAGCTCTACGACTGGTACGGCCGCGAGTTTGACCTGGATCCGGAAATCAGCCGGATTCTGCAGTTCTATGCCGGAGCCGCGCTTTATGGCGAAGGCTACGAGCAGTTCATCGTTCGCCTGAGTAATGGCAAATTCGCCATCGCTCGCACCGAGATGGTGCCGGAGCCAGATGCCCCGATCATTCCGGCCCACAAGGATATCGCAACGGCCGGCAGGTTGGGGTGCAGTCCTCATCTCAAAATCGAGCAACCCTTTGATGACATGGACACCATGGTTATCGAAACCCCGGTGTTCCAGACTCTGCTGCGCCTTCGCAAAGAGCCCGACAGGCAGCTCGTAGTCTTTTATGGCTACGGCGACAAGGGTGATGACGCTACCGTCATCGCCCGCCCCGGTGATTTGGTGGCATCTCTGGAGCGTCTCAAGATTACCGACACCCCGAGGGCAGAGGTTATGAACGGTGAGGCCGACATCGAACCGAGGAGATGTAAGCTCGTCACCACGAGCCTCGTGGGTGAATTCGAGCTTTCCGGTAATGGCCGGAAGTTAACTGCCTGTGCCAGCAATGGCTGGCGGGTGTCCACCGACGTGGACTTCCTGGAGCACATCGGTGCCGGCCTTAAGGGCAGCATCTGGTGGTACCATGACCCCGCCTAAGTCACCATCTCCACCCCCCGCGCCCCCGCATTAACCTGCGGGGGCTTTTTATTTGCCAAAACCGCCCCACCGGAGCGGTTTTTAACTCTCGTCACCACTGTTATTTGACAAAATACAAAAAAATAAGCATAAACACTATTGACTTTTTTCGCAAAGTGTGCTATACTCAAAATAAGTTAGAAAATAAAACAAACATTCTAACAAACAACAAAAAATAAAAACCAATCAAAAACAAAAAGGAGCAAAATGGCGGAAATAATCAATTTTAAATCAAAAAACAGCTGGAATAGCTTGCAGGATTTAGAAGAAGATGCCTCGCCAGCAATAATTACCAAAGAAGCGGAATATAAAATTATCGCGTTTAACCCGGAGAAAAGACTCAGGGAAATGAAACGCGGCCAGATGATACTAGCCGCATCCGAGCTAAAAGCCGCCTAAAAAAAGACAACCATAAATTAGAAAGGAGCTATCGCAGTCTATAATATATCAAACTTAATCGGAGAAATTACCAATGTAAGGAATTTTAATACTCTTTACGAATTAGCCATTATCCTTGTCGGGTTTATGTAACCCGCCAAAACCGAACAAAGTGTTCGGTTTTTTGGTCCCAAATTTTACCATAAATTTCATCGTTGACTATTCTATAAGCTTATGTTAAGCTAAACTTAAGAAAGGTCATAAAACTAAACAAAGATGAATGATTATCTTATCGATTATGAAACTTTGGGCAAATTTGTCGATGGACTCATTGCTATCAAATACCCACAGAAAAACGCAGAGGCAGACCTGGCAACTATCCGGGAAAAGAGTATCCGCGAAGTTAACGATAAGATAGAAAAAGAAGTCTTTGGAGGACTTACCTTGTTGCAGGTTTCAGATTTAGAACATCTTTTAGATGACCCATCCGCTACAGAGCAAGATTATGAAGCTTTTTTCAAAAAAACCGGTGTCGACTTTGAACAAAAAGTCACTAAAACCATGCAATCCTTTGCGCAAGAATTTTTAGGAGGCAACCATGATTAATCCAGAAACGCCAGAAAACACTACCAATACTGCGGCGGGTACTACTGCAGATTTTTACTACACGACACGATTGGATGCACCAGTGGCTCCCATTGTCAAATCAAACCCTAACCGTCGCCATATTCTGGAAGGACACAACGTCATAGAAAAATACAAAGGAGTAGGGAGAAAAGTCAACGAGGCAGTTCTCGACCAAATCGCAAGGCAGCAGCAGGAACTCGAAAGACGCCGCTGGGAACGCAACATACTGCAAGCCGCGGACGCCGTATCTGCAGAGCTTAGACCGACCAAGAAATCAGCGTATGAATATCTGGACCAGGATAAGGTAAAACTGACCGAAGAGAATTTTTCGGAATTTAACGAGCCAATCGTAGAATCCAATGACGCGGTGCCGGGCGAAGTTAAGAGTTATATAAATAGGGAGCCTGGACCACTAAAACAGTTCATCCAAAGAGCTATGAAAAACCCGGTATTCAAAAGAGCCTGTTTAACGGTCATTGCGCTGTCCACATTCATTACGCTTTCTGGCTGTAGTAATGAAACCTCAACCGACGAAACTACCGCAATTACCGAAACCGATGGTTCTGCGCCCGAAGCCACTCAGACCCCAGAAGAAGAAAATACTCAAGAAAAGATCGGCATCATTGACGGTTACGGTGAGGCCGGTATGTATCTTTCGGAAGGTAAGTCTAGCCCATTAAATTTCGCCCGCGCCTCCGAAGTCGCTGAAGCTTGTGGTAGCGCCGACCCAAGAGAGATTGTCAAATATGTTGCAAAGAACCAAGTCGAAGCACTTGCCTCTTATCTTGTGAATCTCCCAGAAAAAATGCAGCCAGAGGGCATTAAAGGCCTAAGCCTAAAAAGCGCCGAAGAGTATTTGGAGTCAATTAGCAATGAGGAATATGACCAAATTCTGCAACAATTCAATGAGATAATGGATCAGGCGACGGTCAGCTTTGATGAAGCCATTGGGCTGTATATCACCCCGTATATGACAGCTACACCAGAATCTGTTATTGCCAGTTTCAAAAATCTCTCCGAAGAAGAACTTACTAGCTGCTTCATGAGTCTTCCCGAAGGAGAGCAGTCAAAGTTTATTTCGGGAGGAGTGTTGCGTGATGGTGCCATTAATAATATAATGCACCTCTCCCCGCGTAATTTAAATAGATTATTAATCGAACAATATAATAAGGGCACGATTGCGGGGCCAACTCGTAAGGATATCGGAGTAGTATATACGGAGACTAGCAAATACAACTTAGTTACTACATTTACCTTTAAAAACGAAGATAGTATAATTGGACACATGCAGGTGAACCTTACTCCTGAGGAGTTAGATGAAGATGGAAACGTCGTAAGCTATGGAGAAGACGGAAACTGCGTCCAGCCTCTCACCCCAAGCGATCCAGACGGGACTCCGTCAATTTACGTTGATACGCCAGTGGTTACGGATCCAGAGACCCCAACTCCAGAGTGGGGTAAAAGCGGTGATCCACACGGCGGTGAAGATGTCGAAATATCAGATCAGGTCGACCCAGAGTCGGAAGTGTCAGAAGAACAAAACAATAGCACCAATACCGGCAACCAAGGTTACGTCGACGACCATGGAGCTACGCCAGGCTCAGCCAGCGATGTAAACGGCACCGACAGCTATGGCTTCGCTGACAGTGGTATATTGGCGACGGACGCAGATACCGACGATGGACGATTGTTGGGTGGCGAGAATCAAGCCGCTAATGAAGACGGTAGTTCGACCATGGCGGGCGAAAATGCCTATCAAAACCCCGAAGCCATTGCCGAAGGCGAAGCTATTGATGAAGCTGGAAACAATGCACAGGCTGAAGCACAAGAATCTGGCGGATCAGACAATGAAGGTTCAACCCCAGGGGGAGATAATTATAGCGACGAAGACGAAGAGGGCATTGTCGCAGGAGGAGATTTCTAATGTCAAAATTTAAACAACTTATTTTATCAACTTTAGCCCTAGGGATTTTGTGGGTTACCCCTGCTATATTTAATGCCGATCAGGCTGCTGCCCTAGTCGATACTCCGTGGGGCCCAAGTCGTGCTACGTTTGCCTGGGACGATCCGGCACCATATGCTACATTCAATTCCATTATTGATAATCCACAACTTGGTGATGAGCGCAACTTTGTGCGCATTCGCGAAGTTAAAGATGGCAATAAATTTGGCGACGAAGTACAACTTGAAATGGGGAAGACCTACGAAGTCTACATTTACTACCACAACAACGCCGACGCTCACGAAGTTGGCCAGACTGCTATCGGTATAGCCGATGGTGCCGCCGTAAAATCTAGCTTCCCGGCTATCGTTAAAAAAGGTGAGCGCGCGACCGTTACCGGCACAATTTTCGCTTCCGACACTAACCCTCTCGCAGTTTGGGACGGTGCTTATATGACGGCCACCAGAGACCTTTATCTTAGGTATGTCCCAGGTACTGCTATTATTCACAATGGCGGTGCTTTGAACGGTCAATCTATTGGCCCAGACTATCTCTTTGGCGACGGCGCTTTGCTTGGTTACAATAAATTTTCTGGCATCTTGCCAGGTTGCAACCAGTACGCTGGATACATCACGTATCAGATTTTTGCCGACGCCCCGGACTTTACCATTGAAAAAAGCATTATTAGCGGTTCAGATACCGTAAAGGCTGGCGACGAAGTTACATTCAAGATTCGCTACAAGAATACTGGTACCATGGACCAACTCAGAGTAGTTGTGCGTGATACTTTACCGGAAAACCTAGCCTACATTCCGGGCAGCACTATGCTTTATAATAATAATTTTACCAATGGCAAAGCCGTCAATGATGACTTAGTCACCGAAAACGGCATGAACATCGGAGATTATGCCGGTGGCAGTGGCTGGGCGGAAATAGTTTACAAGGCTAAGGTTAGTGAAAATGCCAAATGTGGCGACAAACTAACGAATTCTGCCATCATTGGCACAACTGATGGGAATAAAACTGCAGAAGTCACGGTGACTGTCACTGCGGATAGTTGCACCCCCGATAACCCAGAGAATCCTGAAAATCCTGAGGGCCCAAAACCTACCGATCCCGAAAACCCCGATAATCCAGAAACCCCAGACACACCAGAAAAACCCGAGGAAGAGCGCCCAACCGAAATCGTTCAAACCGGCCCACTAGAAATCACCATGGCCACCATAATTGCTATTGCCATAATTGGCACCGGCGGATATTACTGGTACACTCATCGTACTTTGAAGACAGTCAAAGACAAAGTTGCAGGAAAAACCCCAAAAGATTCTAAAACCCAAGGCCCCTCTTCCCAAAAGCACTAAAGTGTGATATAATGATACAGATTAACAAAGGAATAATATGAAGAAAGCAGTTATCCTCGTTGGCGGGAAGCAATATCTCGTCGAGGAAAAAGAGACCCTACGGGTGGACCTCCTCCCGGCAGGCACCAAAGAGCTCGAAACTGATGCTTTGCTCGTAATTGATGGCGACAAGACTACTGTCGGCACCCCTACGGTAAAAGGCGTTAAGGTTTCAGCCAAAGTCAAGACCGAAGAGGTTAAGGGCGACAAGGTGCGCGTGATCCGCTATCACTCCAAGAAGCGTGTCCACAAAGAGACTGGTCACCGTCAAAAATACTCTGAGATTGAGATTATTTCAATCAGGTAGTCAAAAACCTTCCAAAGCGTTTCGCGGAGGAAGGTTTTTTGGCGCGTTCCTATGCGGTATGCTATAATGTTTATGTATAGACATATGGATGGCCTATATATGGATAAAAACATCAGTATTATTGCGAGCATTTTGGTAGCAACTACCATTCTTTCTGGTATGGCGCAAAGTGGAGCATTTGATGATGGAGCCTTTGCCGAATCCGCCACCATCACTACTACGATTTCCGTATCTAGTGCCTGCTCTATGAATTCTAATGTCACTTCATCTCACAGCGCCACACTAATTCCTGGCGTATATTCAGGCTCATATAATAATGGTACCAGCACCCCCTACGCCAACGGCATAGGTTCCACCACCCTCACTACCATATGTAATGACAATGATGGCTATGCGATATATGCAGTAGGATATACTGGTAATACTACTACTTCTGGTAATACTAATCTTGTAGGTACTACTACTGGAGC
>JAGCVL010000006.1 GCA_017962365.1 Candidatus Saccharimonadota bacterium
AAGGAGGCCCAGGAAAAGGCCGAGAAGGATGCCAAGGCTGCCAAGGAGGCCCAGGAAAAGGCCGAGAAGGATGCCAAGGCTGCCAAGGAGGCCCAGGAAAAGGCCGGCGGTGGCATCGATGCCGGCGCGACGGCGGAAATCTTGACGCGTTTGAAGAATATTCAGACGCTGGTCTCCCTTCCGGAGTCGGCGCGCCAGAGCGTCCTCGATGCTCAGCGGAACGCCACTGCTTTCGGCAGCATCAACCTTGTCTAGGGCCCCTAGGGGCCCTAGACCCCGCTCCTCCACAGCAACACCCTCGGGTAGTGTCTACCCGGGGGCGTGTTTTGTTTTTTTGCCATAAGTTGAATAAAGTGGTAAAGCTATTGACTTTTTTGGTAATGTGTGATATAATGAAAGTAGTCTGGGTTTGAGGTGTATTTAGACCGGAGGCCCATTAACAACCGAATCATTTCAGGTTTCAACCTTATTGTGTTGATAACCTGTTGATATATATAGATGCAATAATGCTTAAAATAAATATATTTAGGAGGGATTGAAATGAGTATTTTGAGCATTTTTTCGGGGATCGGGTACGTATTGTTCTCGATTTTAGTGTTCGTGGTAATCGTTGTGTTTCTCGTCATTGGCGGGAACGATCTTGGCAGTGGGCTTACTCGGCCCGCTACTGGTACGACCTTTTGGGGTCGTTTTCGGCACTGGATGAGAGGTGCTGGATGGCAAGGATGGCTGATCGCAATCATTGTGGCGGCCGTAGTTGCTGGCAGTGGCCTTTTTGTCTTGGCTGCAAAGCCTGGGACATGGGCTTTGATCTCGTGGGTGCTGGTGCTGGCGGCGCTGGTCTATGTCATGCATGACTGGTATCGTCGTAGCGGAACGTTGCGGACGAGGAAGTACTGGCTTTCTTGGGTGCTATTCTTGACTGGGATGGTCCCCGGAGTGGTGGTATTTCTACTTGCTTCTGGCGAGGTGTCCAATTCGGTGGTTTGGATGACCGCTAGTAAAATCTTGGTCGTGGAGATGCTTTGCATTTTCGGGATCCTGTTTATCCAGCGGAATATGGTTGCCACTAATGACCCTCGATGGAGGAAGGCGAAAGCGTACGCTATCTTTATTGCCATCCTGGTTGCTGTCGTGTTTATAATTGCGAATATTAACTGGGGTGGTACATCCGATAAGGTAGTCGTCCCGACCGAGGCTCAAGTCGTCCCGACCGAGGCTCAAGTCGTCCCGACCGAGACCCAACTCGCACCGACCGATGCGCAAGTATCGATTGGGGATGGGCGGGATCCCCGTTTCATCCAGGAGGAGATTCCCCACGAGAACTATCGATTTGTGGCGAATTTCTCTGAGCGTTTGAAAAAGAACTCAGGGGATACGACCGCGACGGTTCTTGAGGCGTCTGGTCACGATGCCGAGCTGCTTGCGATTTATGCGCGAGTGCTGGGCATTCGTGAAACCAGCCAGTATGGGGAACTTTTAACGCCGGACGGAACCTATCTAAGCGATGAGGGGATCATTCTCTATCATCAGCTGGAGGGGGTTCTTCTTAGTTGTGAAACGAAGAGAATCGAGGTTCCATCGTCTGGAACAAATACCGGGTATAATAGCGGCCTGAATGTCGCTGAGGAGCCTGGTATTTCTGGAGATCGGAACGGAACGGAGTATACCACTCTCTCCGGGGATGTGTTCTACATTCTGGATCGCTGTGGCAACTACGTTTATCCCACCGATCCGCCGGAAGATATCCCCGTTGGGCCCACCGACGAGGTCTATAACAAAGACCCTACCCTTGGCGTTAAGGTTGGCGGTGATGGAGAGTACCATGCGGACTCGCCAGGCACCAACACTAACGACGGCGTCGGGGCCACGAGTTCCGCGGCGGACTCTTCGACCAATTCGGGGAGTATGACTGTCACCGAGTATTCGGAGGCGATGGAGGAACACGAAGGAGTTTCTACCGGCCAGCAGGTTGGTGGCGATCCAAATACTTCGAGTACTCCGACGCCGACTGGTGCCAACGTCGACAATAATGGCGATAATGGCACTGGTAACGGTGGTATTGATGAACCGACTCCGACGACACCGCCGGAGTCGGAAATTGCAACTGACCCCGTGGGATCAGAGTGGGGAGGTCCCCCGGATTAGGTTAGGGCATCTATATTTACCCAGCGGATGGGCCCATGAGCGGGACGGCTCAAGTACCTTAGCAAAAAGTCCGGCAACTTCGGTTGCCGGGCTCATCCAGGATTTGAAATTTGAAATGATTCGGTTGTTAGACGAATTTTAACAATTCGGCTAGCAAACAAAATGATTGATTATTTTTTAATGAAAGGAATATTATGAATAAAATTTATAAAGCTATTTTGGCAGTAGCTGCTACAGCGATTGTAGCGGGTGCTACTATGACGCCGATGGCAGTAAGTGCCTTTGGCGATTCAGCTAATGGTCGTCCTACCTATACTCTAGAGCAAATTAACGCTGGCGAGCTTGGTGACACCATTACTTTTAACTCTATTATTAACGGTAAAATTGGTGACGAACGGAATTTCGTAGGTGCAAGGATGGCAGGGTCAACTGCTGACTGGAGCACTGATGAAATTACTGTGAAAGATGGCGACACTTTGACGATTCTTCTTTATGTTCACAACAATAGCCCAAAGGGTATGGATGCTGTGGCGAAGGACGTGTCGGTAAGCTTCTCGCTTCCTACTACGGTAGGTAAAACTCAGACTTTGATTGGATATCTTAACTCGTCTAATGCTGCTCCAACGCGGTATTGGGATGAGGTGATGCTTAAATCGTCTGATAATTTCTACGTTGAATATGTAGCTGGCTCTGCGAAGTATACCAACTCGAAACTCGGGACGGTGGCACTTTCGGATGCTGTGATTACTTCTGGCGCTACGATTGGTTATGAAGCACTTAATGGTGAGATTCCTGGCTGTTATCAGTACGATGGCCAGGTAACCATCGAAGTCAAGGTGCATAAGTCGGTAACCGCAAAGTTGTCGAAAGTTGTACGACTTAAAGGCACTAAGGAATGGAGCGAATCCGTTGATGCGAAGATTGGCGATGAGGTTGAGTACCAGATTGAGTACAAAAACTTGTCTGCTGAGCAAGTTGATAATGTAATGATTCGTGACGTTTTGCCAACCAATGTCGAGTATGTGGCTGGTTCTACGGTGCTCTATAATGCCAATCATCAGTCTGGCATTGCGCTTAGTAGCGACAAAGTAACGACTAGCGGTATTAATATCGGTAGTTATGCTCCTCGTGGTAATGCGTATGTGCGATTTACTGCGAAGGTGATTTCGAAGACCCTCGAGTGTGGTGACAACCAACTCGTAAACTGGGCTTCAGCTACTGTGAATGGCGAGGTGTTTAAGGATGACGCTTCGGTAATGGTGGAACGCGATGATGCAACCTGCCATGAGACGCCAACTCCAGAGCCGACTCCAGAACCAACTCCAGAACCGGAGCCAAAGCCGGAAGAGCTTCCTGATACTGGTGCTACCAACATTGCTGGTGCTGCGCTTGGTGCAGGTTCAGTAGTAACCGCTCTTGGCTACTACATTGCTAGCCGAAAAAAGTTAATGTAAGTTGACCGCTTCACGGGTGGTCTAATACAGAAAACGACTAGGAGAAATCCTAGTCGTTTTTTGCTGCGGCGTGGATGACGTGATCGAAAAGACAGGTAACGGTGAGTGGACCGACACCGCCTTTTTCCGGGGTGATGGCGGCGAGGTCAGTGCGATTTCTAACTTCTGCGGCGAGGTCGCCTTTTAAGACGCCTTTATCAGAGGCGGTACCGGCATCGATGACGACGGCGCCTGGGCGCACCATAGAATCAACAATCAGCCCCGGTACGCCCGTTGCTGTGATGATTATATCATACTGATTAAGCTTTGTCAAGTCAGAGCCACGGTGAAAGAGAGTGACGTTGTAATTTGAATCTGTAAACATCTTGTAAAGTGGGGCGCCGACGAGTTTGCCGCGACCAACGATGGCGATCTTGGCGTTTTGTAATTTGATGTCGTAGCCGGCGAGGAGCCAGTTGATGGCGGTGGCGGTGGCGGAATCGTAATTTCCGTTTTCAGAAAGGCCGTCAACGTCTTTTTTGGGAGCGATGAGGCTTGTTATTTCGTCAGTCTTATCTTTATTGATAAGAGGAAGTTGGATGATGATGCCGTCGATGGTTGGGTCGCTATTTGCGTGGATAATCTCCTCTCGGAGCGCGTCCGGTTGAACGTAGACATCCACTACTTCAATGCCGATATCTTCGCCGTATTGCTTTTTTAAATTAACATATTTGGTAATCACTGGGTTGTCGGAATCGCGAAGGATGAGGAGCTTGGGCTTTTTGGACATTTGACGGACTTGGGCGGCCTGGCGCTCCTTAATAAAACCTGCGAGTTCTCTACCGTCTAAGATTTTCATATTTCGTTTGGTTCCTGCTCTAATTGATAGCCAAATTTATCATGGACGGATTTTATGATTTCGGTGCGGGCAGCAGCAAGGTCGTTGTAACTTGTGGCAGATTCATTGATGAGGACGAGGGCGGCAGCGTCGCAGACGCGGATGCCGTGGAGGAGTTTACCTTTGAGGCCGCATTGTTCGATCAGCCAGCCGGAGTTGATTTTGAGGCCGTCGTGACCGTGGTAAACTGGGATATTTTTGGCTTCGGCGGCTTCGGCTTCATCTTTGGTGAGGTAGATGTTCTTGAAAAATGAGCCGGCGGAAGCTTTTTTAGCTGGGTCGGGGAGCTTGTCGCTCCTAATAATGGAGACGATGTTGCGAATACCGGCAGGGGAGAAGTCGGTACAGTGGTGCTCATCGATGTAGCGTTCGATAGAGTTGTAAAAAGGGCGGGACATAGTGCCTGGTTTTAACTCTAGAGTGATGGAAATGACGAAATATTGGCCTTTTTTGGTGGAATTTAAAATAGAACGGCGGTAGGAAAAGCCGAAATCGGATTTTTGCAGGGTTTTAAAAGATTTATTTTTGATGTCGTAAACTTCGGCGGAGAGGAACGTGTCGGCGAGTTCTTGGCCGTAGGCGCCGATGTTTTGGACTGGAGCAGCGCCGGCAGTGCCGGGGATTTTACTCAAGGCTTCGATGCCGGTGAGGCCACGCTCGGTCGTATAGGCTACGACGGCGTCCCAGTCGGTACCACCGAGGGCCGTTATTTGGACGGGTCCTGAGGGGAGCGGGTCCTGCCGGCCCTTGTCCTCCCCCATCTTCGCGAAGCTCAGCTGGGGGTCCCCCTCCAGGGCCGTCACCCGCTCCCCTGGGACGACATCCCGAATACCGGTCATGGTGTTGCGGATGATGACGCCACCAAAGCCGTCGTCTTTTGCGATGGTGTTGGCGCCGCCACCGAGGATGTAAAACGGGAGGTTTTTTTCGGCAACAAAATCAAAAGCAGGTGTGATATCGTCTAGTTTTTCGATATCGATGACATATTTTGCGGGTCCACCAAGACGCATCGTGGTGAGCTCGGATAAGGGTACATTTTCGCGAATTTTCATATGGAATAATTATAGCATAAATTGGGGGAATATTTTAGCATGGGGAAAGACATTTTGCAACCCCCCACTTGGATTCGTCGTGGTGTGGGGTTGACTGGTGATTTTTGGTGTGCTAATAAGAGTGCTAGGAAATAGGGCGGACGCTGTTTAAAAATATGGTTTGGAGAAAGGAGGTTTTATGAAGATTGGTATTGAAGAAATAAAAATTAATATCAAACTTAAAATCTCTCCTCGTAAGAAGAGAGATTAAAACCAACTAATTTAATCCTACCATACACCGGTGCTATAGTCAATGCCCTATTTCCTATTTTGGCAAAATATAATATAATTGTAAAGAAGAAAGGTAATACAATATGGCAAAGAAAGATGCGGTGGTGGAAAATGAGGGGAAGAATGACGGCAAGAATGAAGCTTTGAAGCTGGCGATGGCGCAGATTACAAAGCAGTTTGGCGACGGGGCAATCATGAAGCTCGGGGAGACACCGAGGATGGATGTGGAACTTTTGCCATCGGGGTCGCTTTCGCTTGATTTGGCGCTTGGTGGCGGTTGGCCGAAGGGGCGGATTATCGAAATTTATGGTCCGGAGTCATCTGGCAAGACGACTTTGGCGCTTCATGCGATTGCAGAGATTCAAAAACAGGGCGGGCAGGCGGCGTTTATTGATGCGGAGCATGCGCTCGACCCGGCATACGCGAAGAAGATTGGTGTAAATACGGCAGATCTTTTGATTTCGCAGCCAGATAATGGCGAGCAGGCGCTAGAGATTTGTGAGACTTTAGTGCGGTCCAATGCGGTAGATTTGATTGTGGTGGACTCGGTGGCGGCACTTGTCCCGCAGGCTGAGATTGACGGCGATATGGGTGATGCACAGATGGGTTTGCAAGCGCGGCTAATGTCGCAGGCGATGCGAAAACTCACGGGTATCATTTCTAAGTCGCGGGCGACAGTGATTTTCATTAACCAGATTCGGATGAAGATTGGTGTGATGTTTGGCAACCCGGAGACGACAACTGGTGGTAATGCCCTCAAGTTTTATGCGTCGGTGCGAGTGGACATTCGGCGGATTGGGCAGATTAAGGATGGGGAAAATATCTCCGGTAACCGGACGAAGATTAAGGTAGTAAAGAATAAAATTGCGGCGCCATTTAGGACGGCAGAGTTTGACATTATGTATAATGAGGGGATTTCAAAATCTGGCGACGTGCTAGATCTTGGCGTGCAATATGGCGTACTAGAAAAAGCCGGTGCGTTCATCAAATACAATGGTGAAACTTTAGGTCAAGGACGTGAGGCGGTGAAGAAATTGTTCCGCGAAAAACCAGAGCTGATGGAAGAGATTGAAGCTAAAGTACGCGAAAAAGCCGCAATGGAGGAATAAATGCATCACGACGAGACGTGGCAGATTTTTAAGCCGAACGGCGAATTAGTGGTTGATAGAGGGTGGGATTCGGCTTTGGGGAATCCGGAAGAGACTGGGTCTGATGCGATTGTTGGCGTAACGGTGGTGTTTTTGTATCGTCGAAATAAAAATGGCGAACTGGAACTTTTGTGGCAGAAAAGGTCTGCGAAGGTTGACCGGTTTCCGGGAGATTATGATATTTCGGCGGGTGGTCATGTTAATTTTGGCGAAACATTGACTGACGCGGCCATTAGGGAAGCATGGGAAGAAATTGGCGCGAAGGTTGATGTGGAGGATTTAAACTTTATAGCAGTGCGAGCTTTTGGTAAGAACCGTTTTGCATGGGTTTATTTGATAGATTGGACGGATCGGGCGGAAGATTTTTGTTTTAATGATGAGGAAGTTTCGGAAGTAAAGTGGGTGCCGTTTGCTGAAACGGAAGAATTCCGAGAGAGGAATGCAAAAGCTCCGCTCAAAGAAGAAAAGCTGCTATTTGCAGCTATGGAAGAGTGGTTTTTGCGAAATGGATATCTATAAGATAAAGGATTTTAAAACGGCGAGCGGGGAGCTGGTTTTTGATTCTAAAGAGAATGATGATAAAAAAGTTGTCGGGCGTGGCAAGCTAATAATTACCGAGTTGAAGGCTGGCGTAAAGAATCCAGAACGAGTAAATGTATATATTAATGGGAAATTTTCCTTTTCGCTTGATATAGCGCAGGTGGTGGAATTTAAAATTAGGGTTGGTGCGGAAATTTCCGAAGAAAAATTGAGCGAGCTTAGGTCGGCATCGGATTTTGGGAAATTGTACCAGAGAACGCTTGAGTGGGTGCTTGTTCAGCCACGTTCAGTAAGGGAGGTGAGAGAATATCTTGCAAGAAAACTCAGGAATAGCCTTCGAGGACCTTCCGCGACTAACGAGGAGCGGTGGAGCGAAGTCCCGCCCGTAACGACGGGCCGGGACGAGCGCGTCCGAGGGGGCTATTCTGAGTTTTCTGACGAAATAATTTCACGTTTGCTTACTAAGGGATACCTGAATGACAGGACTTTTGCGGAGTGGTATGTGGAAAATCGGTTTGTGAAGAAGGGGATTTCGAAAAAGAGATTAAAAATGGAGCTCATGAAGAAGGGGATATCGAAGGAAATTATCGACGAAGTGCTGGACGTGAGGAGTGACGAAGAAGAGATTGATAAAATGATTGCAAAAAAGCGAGCAAAATATGATGACGAAAAACTAATTCAATATCTGTGCCGGCAGGGTTTTTCGTACGATTTGGTGCGTGAAAAAGTGGCGGAGTTAAATTAAGATTCGTCGTCGGTCTTGGCTGGAGATGGAGAGAGCTCTGATTTACGGAAGGGGTTGACGAAATTTGGTATAAAATCTTCTTTTTCGGCGCGAGCACGGATGGTTTTTTCTTCGTCTCTTACGACGACTTTGTAGTCGGTGATTTCGACAATTTCGGAGCGAGGAATGGTAAGTTCTGGGCTAACGAAAGATTTAACCAGCGGGCGTTTGACAATGATTTGTTGGACGGTGAAATTGTCGTCGGTGACAGTGTAATCGATGATTTTGCCGAGCTTGGTACCTTTTTTGGTCTCGACTTTGAGATCAATGAGGGAGAAGTTTAGTTTTAGGACTTTTTCAATCTGTATGACGTCGGCGGGGCCGATGAGGTCGTCGGAAGAATTGATGACGCAGCCAAACTTGGAATACTCACGGATGGATTTGGCGTCGAGAATGTCTTCGTCGCGACTTATGAGGGGGCCGGAAAGGCGGAAAGCGATGATTTTAAGGCTATCCGGGTCTACGATGGGGGCAGAAATATATCCGATGGGTCCGGAAGATTGGATGCTTAGAATGTTGGTGCCGATAAGGCGAGAAGCTGTTATTAACATAACCTAATTATAGCACAGAAGCGTCTTTGATGTCGTATTTTCCAACTTTGGTGCGGCGAAGAGCGGTGAGGTAGGCGCCGGTGCCGAGAGCTTTTCCGATATCTTCGGCGAGAGCTCTAATGTAAGTTCCGCTTGAGACTTCGCAACGGATTTTTAGTGTCGGATAGTTATATTCTAAAATTTCAATATTATAAATAGTGACTTCACGTGTCGGAGTTTCAAAATCTTTGCCAGCGCGAGCAAGCTTATAGGCTCTCTCGCCATTAATCTTTATGGCGCTGAAAGCTGGGACTTTTTGATTGATTTTACCAATAAAACTCTGGAGACAAGATTCAATTATATTCAGCTCGGGGCGCGTCGCTCGCTCCCGTCGCCACGGGGCTCGCGCGCTAATCCTCGCCTTGCCAGGCTCCGGACCCCCTTCGCTTGAATATAATTGAATCTCGCCTTCGGGGTCGCCGGTGGAGGAGGTGTAACCGAGTTTTAGCTCGGCGATGTATTCTTTGTCGAGCTTTAAGAATTCATTGGATTTTTTGGTCATTTTGCCAGTAAGGAGGATTAAAAGGCCGGTGGCGAAAGGATCGAGAGTGCCGGTGTGGCCGACTTTGACTTTGTGGCCGAGTTCGGTTTTTAAACGTCCGCGGACTTTGGCGACGACGCCAAAGCTGGAAATGCCAGCGGGTTTATCAATAAGAATTATTTGATTTTCATCCATTGCATAATTATAACAGATGTGATATAATGAGGCAATGATAACAAAAGAGAATAAAGATAAGGCTATTGCCAGCGTCGCTCGAGATAAGAAAGATGTTGGTTCTCCTGAAGTACAAGTGGCTATTCTTACGGCTCGCATCAAAGAGGTGACTGAGCACGTTAAGAATAACAAACATGACTTTATGGCCAAAAGAGGTCTGATGCAGATGGTCGGGAAGCGCAAGAAGCTTCTCAAGTACCTCGAGACGACTGATTTTGAGCTATACAAGAAGACTGTCGCCAAGCTCGGACTTAGGAAATAGTAAAAAAGGAAAAACCCGTCGGTAAAACCGGCGGGTTTTTGATTTTAATGTGCGGGTCAGAAGCCAAGATTGGTATTATCCATGGCTTCCTGAAAAGCCTCAAGGAAGTTTGATATGTCTCGATACGTTAGGTTGTTTTTTTCGAAACTAACTAACACGTCGAAAATATCTCCTCTTTTGGGATTTGGCTTTACCTCGAACGTAGCATTCTCGTCCGTGAGAATGGTTGTTCTGAAGAAAGCGTTGCCGATGGTGGCAGCCAAAGGATGACCAGACAAAGTCTTTTCATCATTTTGCTGCCGGAAGGATTTAATCTTTATCTCGAGCTTACGGATTGTCCGCTTATCGTCGAGGTGGTACTCGACGTGAACAACATTGACCATTTTTTCACCCCCTTAGGATCAACTCTTTCTATTATATCACACTTTGCAAAAAAAGTCAAGGGGTGGTATAATGAAAACAACATTAACAATAGAGAAGACGGCAGATATGGGGCAAGGGGCCTATACCTGAAGTTTTCTCTAAGAAAGGATATTTTCATGGAAATTATAAACCCAATGGGCAAGAAGACTGTCCAAGTGTCTACCGATTGGCTGGGGCGGAAATTGACACTCGAGGTAAACCGAGTCGGGTTTAGGACGACTTCGTCGGTCCTAGTAACCTATGGCGATACCGTAGTACTCGGGAGCGTAGTTGTAGGGACGAAGCCGGTAGTGCAGGACTTTTTTCCATTATCAATTGACTACGAAGAGAAGTATTATGCGGCCGGTAAGATTTCGTCGTCGCGATTTATTAAGCGCGAGGGGAAACCGGCAGATGAGGCGGTGCTCGTAGGGCGGCTAATTGACCGACCGATTCGGCCACTTTTCCCGAAGGGCTATCGGCAGGAAGTACAGGTGGTCTGCACGGTGCTTTCGATGGACCCGAATTTTAGGCCAGACTGCGTAGCGATGATTGCGGCAAGTGCGGCTTTGATGAATGCTGGTGTGCCATTTGATGGACCAGTGGCGGGGATTCGGATTGGGCGAATTGGCGGAGAATTTAAGGGATTCCTAAGCCATGAAGAGCGAGAAATTTCACCGATGGATCTTGTGGTAGCTTGCAAAGACGGCAAGATTATGATGGTGGAAGCTGGTATGAAAGAAGTACCAGAAGAGACGATTATTGAAGCGATGCACTGGGCGGTGAAAAATGTCCAGCCAGCACTAGATTTGCAGAGGGAGCTTGCCAAGCTAGTGGCGGCGCCGGAGCAGGAATATGAATTAGTCTTGCCGGACGAAGCAGTGATTGAAGAGGTTGCTAAGTGGACCGAGGGGAAGTTTGGTTCAAAGATTCGTGGCAACGTGATGGAACGCGCGCATATTTTGGATGATATTAAATATGCAATGCATGATGAGTTTGCGCTTTCTAAGGGTGAGGGTGAGACTGACAACGAAAAAGTTGCGTGGTATGATGAGAATTTGCGTGATGTGTATGACCAGGCGTTTGAGCTTGCGGTGTTTAAAGAAGTGCGTCGCGGTATTGTAGAAGAGGGTATACGTCCAGATGGACGAAAGCTGAACGAGGTGAGGCCTTTGTCGTCGCAGGTGTCGATTTTGCCGCGAGTACACGGGTCGTCGCTCTTTACGCGTGGTGTGACGCAGGCGATGAATATTGTAACATTGGCACCTTTGTCGTATGCACAGGAAGTGGATACGATGGAAGTGACTGATGGTAAGAGGCGCTATATGCATCACTACAATGCGCCGTCATATACGGTGGGTGAGCCAGGTCGGATTGGGTCGCCTGGGCGACGTGAGATTGGGCATGGCTATCTTGCAGAGCGCGCACTTTTGCCAGTTTTGCCATCTGAAGAAGAGTTCCCTTATGCGATTCGCTCGGTGACTGAGATTATGTCGCAAAATGGTTCTACTTCAATGGCAGCGACCTGCTCGTCTTGTATGGCTTTGATGGATGCTGGTGTGCCTCTCAAGCGGCCAGTGTCTGGCGTGGCGATGGGCCTCATGGTAGATGTGCCAAAAGGTACGCCGATTGAAACTTCGGACATTGATAAGGCATATGTATTGACGGATCTTATGGATGCAGAAGATTTTGCAGGTGATATGGACTTTAAGGTGACTGGTACGACCGAGGGTGTGACGGCGCTTCAAATGGATATGAAAGTTCATGGTCTTCCGGTAGAAATCATGGAAAAGGCTTTGAAACAGTCGCATGAAGGTAGAATGTTTATTCTTGATCATATCCTAAGTGTGATTCCGGAGCCGAAGAAGCAGATTTCGGAATATGCGCCGCGGATTGAAAAGTTGATGATCAATCCAGATAAGATTGGTGCGGTGATCGGTAAGGGTGGTGAGACGATTAACAAGATTACTTCAGAAACTGGTGCAGAAGTAAATATTGAAGACGACGGCCTCGTGACGATTTCTGGTAATGACCCGGAGAAGATTGCGAGAGCGCTAGAGTGGGTAAAATCTTTGACCGAGGAACCAGAAGTTGGGAAAGTTTACACTGGTACAGTGGTAACAATTAAAGATTTCGGGGCATTTGTAAATATTATGCCAGGGATTGATGGAATGCTTCATATCTCGCAAATCGTAGAGGGGAAGAGGCTAAAGAGCGTAGAAGAAGTACTCCACGTGGGCGATAAAGTAAAGGTGCGCCTAGTCGCTATTGACCACGGAAAGTTGTCGCTCAGTATGATTGGGGTGGAGCAATAACTAAATAAAAGCTCCCTCTAGGGAGCTTTTAAAGATATGTTATAATATATAATATATGGAAAAAATCCGGAATTTTTGTATTATTGCGCATATTGATCATGGGAAGTCGACAATTGCTGATCGGATGATGGAGCTTACCGGTACGGTAGAAAAACGTGAGATGAAAGAACAGCTCCTAGACTCAATGGAGCTAGAGCGAGAAAAAGGTATCACGATTAAACTGACACCGGTGACGATGAAATGGAAAGGGCATACACTGAACCTGATTGATACGCCGGGGCATGTGGATTTTTCGTACGAGGTATCGCGGTCGCTTCAGGCGGTAGAGTCAGCCGTATTAGTGGTAGATGCAACGCAAGGGATTCAGGCGCAGACGTTGGCAAATGTGTATCTTGCGATTGAGCAAGACCTCAAGATTATTCCAGTAATAAATAAAGTTGACTTGCCGGCGGCAGACGTGGAGGGCACGGCGGCGCAGATTATGAACTTGCTCGGATGTTCGCGCGAAGAAATCATTGAGGCATCTGGTAAAACAGGATTCGGAGTAGATAAAATATTGGATGCGGTAATAAGTAGAGGGCCTGAACCAAGGGTTGTTTCTCGGGATGGGTCGCTTGGCCTCAGATCTTCCATTACTAAAGCATTGATATTTGATTCGTATTTTGATGATTATCGGGGGGTAGTGCTGTATGTGAGGATTTTTGAGGGGGAGATAGCGAAAAATGCAGAGATTTTAATGATGGCGGCGGGGACAAAGGGGCTGGCACTTGAAGTTGGGATTTTGACACCAAAGATGAAGTCGCAGGAGAAGCTAAGCGAGGGGCAGATTGGCTATATCGTGACGAATCTTAAGACCACGCGTGAGGCAAAAGTGGGTGATACAGTGACGTTAGCTAAGGGATTGGCGATAAAAAAGGATGAGGGCGGAACGGAAGTATTTGACACAAGTGGCAAAAAACTTGAGCCGCTACCTGGTTACAAAAATGTGTTGCCGTTTGTATATGCAGGTTTTTTCCCGGTGTCAAATGATCAGTATAAGGAATTAAAGGAGGCGATTGAAAAATTGTCGCTTTCGGATTCGGCGCTTCGGTATGAGCCGGAGAATTCACCGGTCTTAGGGTTTGGGCTTCGGATTGGATTTCTAGGTCTACTTCACATGGATATTATTAAGGAAAGGTTGGAACGGGAATTCGGATTAGATTTAATTGTGACAAACCCGAGCACAAATTATGAAGTAGTGATGAATAATGGTGAGGTGCTAGAAATTAAATCCGCAGCGGATTTACCGGATGCGAGTGAAATTCGCGAGATTCGGGAGCCGTGGGTAAAAGGTGAAATTATTGTACCGAAGCCAATGATTGGCAATGTACTAAATCTTATTAATGCTAAACGCGGGCATCAGACTAGCGTGTCATATATCGAAGAGCGAGCGGTGATTGATTTTGAAGCGCCGATGGCGAATCTTTTGACGGATTTTTATGACCAATTAAAATCGGCGACTAGTGGATACGCGTCGTTTAATTATGAATTAAATGGTTATCGGGCGGATGATTTGGTGCGGATAGATTTTCTGGTGGCTGGACACAAAATGGATGCACTTTCGGTGATGGCGCATCGGTCGGAGGCGGATGGAATTGGCCGCGAAGTGACAAAGAAATTAAAAGAAGTGATACCGCGTCAAAATTATGAAGTGGCTTTACAGGCGGCAATCGGGGCTAGGGTGATTGCGCGTGAGACGATTGGCGCGTATCGTAAGGATGTGACGGTAAAGATTCATACGGGCGACCGTGATAGAAAAGCGAAGTTGCTTGAAAAACAGAAGCGTGGTAAAGCGCGAATGAAGCGGTTTGGTAAAGTAGATATTCCGAGCGAAGCATTTACTGTAATGTTGAAACGTGATTAAGTATGATATAATAAGCTTATGATAAATAAGCTAAAATGCAAGTTGAAACGTGGGGATACATTGATAGAAGTGACTATTGCGATCGGGATTTTTTCGATGATTGCAATTATGGCTGTGCTAGTGGTGAATACTTCGATTTCTGGTACGCAGGCTGCACTTGAAAACACCGTAACTAGAGAAGAGATAAATACTCAAGCTGAGGCACTTAGATTTATTCAGGCAGCATATGTGGCTGATAAGAATGAAAATAATGAAGAGTCTAGTAAGTACGGTAAACTTTGGCAGGAGATGGTGAGTCTAGCTAGGGAGCTAGGGAAAGATGAGGTCGATGATGCAAATTTCTTAAATTATCGTCCTGCAACTTGTAGTGACCTGTATGGTGAAAATGGGATTAAACGGCAAGGGGCTTTCATTTTGAATGTGAGGGCGCTTGATTCGGATGATGTGGATGATATTCTAGTGTCTATTGAAAAGAAGCCGGATATTTTCCAGGCGACTACCTCGTATCCTAGAATTATATATAAATATGGTGATGGTACGGTGGACTATGGTGAAGTTTTGTATAGTCCAGCTGGTAGTGATGCGGCGATAGATGGCGTAGAGGGGATTTATATTGTGGCGGCGAGAGATAAAAATAGCACCAATATAATTTCCGATGATGGCGTAAAACCAGCGTCGGCATTTATTGATTTTTATATTAGAACTTGTTGGTATACGATGAATGCACAGCGTCCATCGACGATTTCGACTGTGGTGAGACTTTATAATCCAGATTATCAAAACTAAAAAAGCAGCCGTAAGGCTGTCTTGGTCTGGGATACCAGGCTCGAACTGGCGACCTCACGCCCCCCAGGCGTGCGCGCTACCACTGCGCCAATCCCAGTCATTTTAGTGGTCTGGGTGACCTGACTTGAACAGGCGACCTCGGCGTCCCGAACGCCGCGCGCTACCAACTGCGCCACACCCAGAAATAAATGGTCTGGGTGACAGGACTTGAACCTGCGACCTCAACGTCCCAAACGTTGCGCGCTACCAACTGTGCTACACCCAGATATATTCATTATATCACAAAACTATAAAATATGGTAGAATAGAAATATTAAGGAGATAAAAAAGTGGTAAGACAAAAGCCGAATGTGAACGTAAATGGCAGTGCCCTAAATGCTGGCAAATCCAATACCGTACGAAGTACGATGTTTTTCTTTATAATGATTTTGTTTGCGGTGGCGATAGTAATAAATATGAACGGCAAAGGTACGGCTACAAAGACCGAGGTGCCAATTTCTGAAGTAATACAGCGCGCAAATGATCCAGAAGGAAATATTGCAAAGATTACAGTTTCTGGTGATGCGCTCGAGATTACCTTGAAGGGCAAAGATGAGCCAACCGAGACATCACGAAAGGATGCATCTGGGACTTTATATGATCAAGGTTTGAAGAATTATTGTGATGGCATGGATGGTGATGAGCTAGCTAAGTGTCAAGAGACTTATCCAGTGATTGAATATAAAGAGGATGTAAATGTGTGGGGAGCGGTGCTCGATGTGGCGTTGACGGTGTTGCCGATTATTGCGATTGTGGTGTTTTTCTCTTGGATGATGCGGCAAGCAAATGCGGCAAGCGACAAGTCTTTGTCATTTGGTAAAGCGAGAGCGCAACTTTATGGTCCAGATAAAAAGAAAGTGACATTTAACGATGTGGCTGGTAATGAAGCGGCGAAGCAGGACTTGACTGAAATTGTGGATTTTTTGAAAAATCCTAAAAAGTACGAAAAGTTGGGTGCAAAGATTCCGCGGGGAGTTTTACTGGCTGGTGACCCGGGTACTGGTAAAACTTTGATGGCGCGAGCAGTGGCTGGAGAAGCAAGTGTGCCATTCTTCTCGATTTCTGGTTCGGAATTTGCGGAGATGTTTGTGGGTGTTGGTGCTTCGAGGGTGCGAGATTTGTTTTCCAAAGCCAAGAAAAATGCGCCGTCGATTATCTTTATTGATGAGATTGATGCGGTGGCACACAAACGTGACGCGAGGGGCGGAGCTGGTCGCGAAGACGAACAGACTTTAAATCAGATTCTCGTGGAGATGGATGGGTTTGATAATGATTCTGGCGTGATTGTGATGGCGGCGACAAACCGAGTTGATATGCTTGATAAGGCACTCTTGCGGCCGGGACGTTTTGACCGACATGTCAATGTGACTCTGCCGGAAAGGAAAGACCGATTGGAAATTTTGAAGGTGCATTTTAAGGGTAAGCCAGTAGAAGCGGATGTGGACCTTGAGGCGCTTGCGAAGAAAACAGCTGGGTCGAGTGGTGCGGATCTTGCAAACATTGCAAACGAGGCAGCGATTACGGCGGCGCGTGGTGGACACAAGGCGATATCGAATGCGGATCTGACGGAGGCGTTTGAGCGAGTGGCGATTGGGCCAGAGCGAAAGTCTAAAGTGATGAATGAAAAAGAGCGCAAGATTACGGCTTATCATGAGGCGGGACATGCGGTAGTGGGGCATGTATTGCCGGATTCCGATCCAGTGCACAAGGTGACGATTATCCCGCGTGGTTCGACCGGTGGCGTGACGTGGTTTTTGCCACCAGAAGACAGAAGCTATAAAAATATATATGAGTTGAAAGATATATTGGCGCGAGCGATGGGTGGACGCGTGGCTGAAAAGTTGATTTTCGGGACCGATGCGATTACGACTGGTGCGTCTTCGGATCTTAAGAATGTGGCTGAACTAGCAAAATCGATGATTGTGGAGGAAGGTATGGGCAAAGAGCTTCGTAACCAAGTATTCCCAAGCGAAGCGACTGGATATTATACGATTGCGACTTCGAAACCTTATTCCGAAAAGACTGCAGAAACGATTGATGCTGAAATTAAAGTATTAGCAGATGAAGCTGCAAAGCGGGCGGAAGAAGTTTTGAAAGCAAATAAGAAAGTATTAGATAAATTGGCAGAAGAATTACTTGCGCATGAGACTTTGGAAGAAAAAGAGCTAGAACCGATTTTGAAAGAAGCTAAATTACCAACGGTTGCTAAATTACATTAGGAGGTGCCATGGAAAGGCTACTAAAATATTTTGAGCCAGAGAAATATATTTTGAACCTTAAAGTTGATAAACAACAAAAATATATTGGCGGCGAAGTTACGGTTTTTGGTGAAGCGAAAAATGAGCTTGTAAGATTTCACGCCGTGAATATGAAGATTAAAAAAGTCTTAGTGGATGATATTCAGACGAAATTTGAACATAAGGATGACTTATTAAATCTTAATATTAAGTTTTCAAAACATGATGATAAGTTTTTAAAACATAAGATTACGATTTTTTATGATGGGAATTTGAATGAAAATATGGAGGGGGCGTATTTGTCAACATATGAATATGATGGGCATGAAGAAAAAATTGTAGCGACGCAGTTTGAGAGCCACTATGCGAGGGAAGCGTTTCCGTGCATTGATGAGCCGGCAGCAAAGGCAGTATTTGAAGTTTCTATCGCTGTGCCGGATGAAGATGATATGGTGCTATCCAATATGCCGATGGGCGAGCCGACACCGCGGATGTCAACTTATCTACTAGCGTTTGTGGTGGGGAAGTTTCATGGGAAGACGGTGACAAATAGTCATGGGGTGGAGATTACGACCTATTGTGCGCTTAATCAAGATGTGAACTCGGTGGACTTTGCAAATGAAATTGCGGCGCGGTCGCTCGAGTTTTATGATGATAATTTCGGTGTGTCATATCCGCTGAAAAAATGTGTACAGGTGGCGTTGCCGGATTTTGAAGCAGGGGCGATGGAGAACTGGGGGCTGGTGACTTATCGGGAGTCGATGCTGCTTGCGGGGGAGTCGGCGACGATTGGTACGAAGAAAAGTGTGGCGCTCACGGTAGCACATGAGCTGTCGCATCAGTGGTTTGGCGATCTTGTGACGATGAAATGGTGGGATGATTTGTGGCTTAATGAATCGTTTGCGAGCGTGATGGAATATTTTGCCGTAGATGCGGTGCATCCGGAATTTAAAATTTGGGAAGGATTTTTCACGGGCGATGCGCTAGCGGCGCTGAGGCGAGATTGTCTTTCTGGCGTGCAGTCGGTGCATCAGGATGTAAATGACCCGGCGGAGATTGCAACGCTGTTTGATGGGGCAATTGTGTATGCAAAGGGGGCGAGACTAATGCTAATGTTGATTCGGCTGATGGGCTGGGATGATTTTTGCAGGGGACTTAAGAACTATTTTGAAAAATATCAGTATGGGAATACTTGCGGAGATGATTTGTGGGCAGCAATGCAACCATATGCGAAGTTTGATGTGGGCGAGATGATGCATGCGTTTATTGATCGACCTGGATATCCAGTAGTAAAGAATGAAGGTGTGGATTTTGATAAGATTTCACAGAAGAGATTTTTGCTGGATGGGGAGATGGTAAAAACGGATTGGCCTTTGCCGGAGATTCGTGAAGACATGAGCGGGCATTATATCTTGCAATTGTCGGAAGCGGAGTTCAAAGAGAGACTAGAAAGATTTGATGAGCTTGGGTTGGAAGAAAAATTACGGTTACTCATAGATAGAGACTTGTTGGCGCGAGCGCTTGAGGTGCCGTATGAATCACTTTTGCCATTGATTTTGAAATTCCGCAAAGAGTCGAATGCTGCAGTGTGGGATATTATTTTGACGATTGTGTCGGGAATGAAGATTTTCTTTGATGCGGGGTCTGAGGAAGAAAAAGAGTTTAAGAATTTTGTAGGCGAGTTGGTAGCTTTCAAGTTGAGCGAAATTGGGTTAAAGACGCGTGATGACGATGATGAAAATACGATACGGCTGCGGTCTGTGCTTTTGGCGCTAGATTTTTATGCGGAAAAATTGGGTGACCTAGAAAAACTTGCTGGAATGTATAATGAGGATTATACGGCACTCGATGCGGAAATACGTGGTGACATACTTAGCGCGAAGATGTATTTGGAGCCAGATATGTATGATAAGTATTTGGAAGATTACGAGAAGATGGCCGATCCGGAGATTAAGTTCGAGCTACTATTTGCTATGACTTTGTCACATGATAGTGGGGTGCTGACAAAAACAATGAAGCTACTTCGTCAAATCGAAATAGTAAAACCGCAAGACCAATTGTATCTTTTTGTGTGGCTTTATCGTAACCCGATTATTAAAAAACAAGTGTTTGAGTGGTTGACGCAAAATTGGGAATTTGTTGAAGGTTTGGCTGGTGATAAATCGATCGAAAGTTATCCTAGATATACGGCAAGCGGTGTGAGGACGGAAACAGAATATGATGCGTGGCATGAATTCTTTGAGCCAATGAGTAAAAATCCGGCACTTTCGCGGGCGATTGAAGTTGGTGAAAATGAAATTAGGGCAAGGCTAAGGCTGATTCAGAAAAATCAAGTCGCCATACACAATGCGCTTAAAAAATTTTAAGATTTGACGATGGTGCCAGCGTGTCCGGCGAGGGCTGTTTTTAGATTTTCAATATTGGTGATGATGCCGATGCGGGATTTTTTGGCAAAAATAGCGGCGGCTTCAACTTTTGGTAGCATGGAGCCGGCTTTGAAATAACCATACTTTGTCAGATTTGCGATTTCTTTGGCTGTGACTTGATGTAGGGCCTGTTGGTCTGGCAGGCCATAATTAATATAAACATTTGGTACGGCGGTGACGGAGACGAAGATGTCGGCTTTTACGAGTTCGGCAAGTTTTTCGGCGGCAAAATCTTTATCAATGACAGCATCGATGCCTTTTAGACGCTTTGTGATTTTGGTGCGATAAACTGGAATACCACCGCCGCCAGCAGCGATGACGATGATGCCACTAGAAACCATTTCGGTGATGGCTTTTTTCTCGACGATGTCGATTGGTTTTGGCGATGCAACTACGCGACGCCAGCCGCGGCCGGAGTCTTCTTTTACGGTCCAGCCTTTTTCGCGGGCGAGCTTTTTAGCCTCGGATTCGGAATAGAATTGGCCGATTGGTTTGGTTGGGTTTTTGAATGCAGGATCGTTTCGGTCAACTACAACTTGCGACACTACAGTGGCGACTTCGGTAGATTTGCCGCGCTTTAAGAAAGCGTTACTGATGGCCTGGGTGAGCCAGTAGCCGATTTGGCCTTGGCTCATAGCGACTGCCGTCTCGAGTGGCATGGCTGGAGCTTTGTCGGTCGCGGCGGTCTCTTCATGGATTAAAATATTGCCAACTTGTGGGCCATTGCCGTGAGCGATGACGATTTCGTAGTTTGATGCTAGATCGGCGATGATTTTGCCGACGCTTTCAGCAACTTTTTTTTGAGCTTCAGCAGTGGCTTCGCCGTTTTTTTGTAAGGCGTTGCCGCCGAGTGCGAGTACTACGCGTTTTTTCATTGGACCTCCATGAGTTTTTTAAGTTCGGATTTATAGGCTTCTACTCCCGGCTGGTCAAAAGGATTGACGCCGAAAAGTTTTGCGCTGATGGCGCAGGCCATTTCGAAGAAGTAAATGAGCTCGCCGAAACCGTATTCGTCGTAGGATGGGACATCGAGGGATAAGACTGGGATGCCGCCGGCGGAGTGAGCTTTTTTGACGGCTTCTACGACTTTGGAATTTAGGTCGTCGGTAGGGAAGTCTATGATGGTTTCCCAAAGATTGCGCCGACCGTCTTGCATAAATTGACCGAGCGAATGTAGGTCGGTGGAGTAAACAACGCTGGCTGGCCAAATGCCTTGTCCGTTTTTGCCTTCACTTTCGCCAAAGAGCTGCTTTAGCCATTCGTTGAAATACATGGTGGCTGGCTCAAAACTGGCGAAAACTTCGGTGTCATAACCGCGCTCGCCAAGATCGTGACGCATAAAAGCGTACTTTAAAATTGGGTTTTTGGCGAATTTGGGGTCTGATTCGTCTAGGCTTTTGGCCATCTCGTAGGCGCCGCTAAGAAGTGCGTCGATGTCTATACCGGCAGCTGCGAGCGGAAGCAAACCGACAGCTGAAAATACCGAATAGCGTCCGCCGATATTGTCTGGTACGACGAATCTTTTGTAGCCTTTTTCTACGGCTTCGTCGTGGAGGGTGCCGTGGGTTGCGTCGGTGGTGGCGTAGATGCGCTTGAATGCTTCTGACTCGCCATATTTTTCGATTAATTTTTCCTTGAAAGCGTTGAAGGCAATGGCTGGCTCCAAAGTGGTGCCGGATTTTGAGATGACGTTGACTGAAAAATCTTTGCCTTCTATAGCGGCGAGGGATTTATCTAGCTCGCGGTGGCTAAGGGAATTGCCGGCATAGATGATGTCGATGTCTTTTTCGCCAAGTGCTTCGATGATGGCGCGGTGTCCGAGGTAGGAGCCACCGATTCCGATACAGACTAGAACTTCGGACTCAGAGCGGATTTTTTCGGCGGCTTTTTTGATGCGCGCGAGTTCTTTTTGGTCTATTTCAAGTGGTAAATTAGCCCAGCCGCCCATTGGGTCAGCTTTGATTAATCCGATGAGCTCTTTTGCTCTGGCTTCATTGACTTTGGTTTCGAAATTTACATCTATCATAATGCCTCCATTGGTATCATTATAGCAGATTGTGGGGGTTTGTGGTAGAGCTTATATTGACTTTTTAGGCCAAATGTGATATAATGGAAAGATAGGGGCGTAAATTAACCAACGAACAGGGGAGGTGATAATATGCATGAGTTCGTAGTGCGATTTGATGGTGAGATGCCGCGCGAAGAAGTGGAGAAGTTCTTGTCGAAGAGCGAGAACAACGACCGTACAGTGTACGTGATAAATGCGTACACCAAAGAAGTAAAAAATAAAGACGGTATTTATGATCAGAGAAAGTGGGGGGATTTCGTTGTGTTTATATACAATGGAGATGATAATATGAAAATATTATCCTTCATGAGGGATTATGCGGGCATAGACCCGAAAAACCCACACTTGCAGCCACATCCGCACTTTATTGATTATTACGACAATTGTTATCAAAAAAAAGAAATTTAACCCCTTAGCCTCGGAGTGCTTTACCCCGAGGCTTTTAAATGCTATAATTATAGCATGCCCGCTTGGCGGAATTGGTAGACGCGCTAGCTTCAGGTGCTAGTGGCCGCAAGGCTGTAAGAGTTCAAATCTCTTAGTGGGCACCAGGTGATCACGCACTATGTGCGTGTTTTTTGTGTTTCTAAAACTTGAAAAAAGCGTAAACGTGATATATAATGGAAGGTAAAAGAAGGGCATCACATGAAAATAAATAGAAAGGGTGGCAACGATGAATTTTAAGGGGCGAGATTTTTTAAGAATTCTTGATTTTAGTGAGGGGGAATTGCACCATATGCTAGACGTGGCGAAGAAATTTAAAGAGATGAAGCGCGCGGGGCAGAATCATAAATATTTTCCAGAAAAAAATATCGTGATTGTGTTTGAAAAGACCTCAACCAGGACGAGGTGTGCGTTTGAGGTAGCTGGGTATGACCTTGGAATGGGAGTGACCTATCTTGATCCGACGGGATCACAGATGGGGCACAAGGAATCAATCGCGGATACAGCTAGGGTGCTGGCTAGGTTTTATGATGGGATTGAGTTTCGTGGATTTAAGCAGGAGACGGTAGATACTTTGGCAAAATATGCCGATGTGCCGGTATGGAATGGCTTGACCGATGCGTGCCATCCGACTCAGGCGCTAGCTGATTTTATGACGATGGAAGAAAAATTGGGCGATCTAAAGGGCAAGACTTTGGCGTTTGTGGGCGACACTCATAATAATGTGTCGAACTCACTGATGGCGATGAGCGCAAAAATGGGCGTAAACTACATCGCGTGTGGTCCGGTGGATAGGCGGCCGTCTGATGAGGTTATCGCGGCATGCCAACCGATTGCTGAGAAAAACGGCTCCACGATTACGATTACAGACGATGTGCATGCGTTGGATGGGAAAGCGGATGCGATTTATGCCGATGTATGGCTATCACTTGGTGAAGATAAAGAAAAATGGGGCGAGAGAATTGAACAACTGAGGCCGTACCAAGTAAATATGGAAATGATGAACCGAGCGCGGCCAGGTGCGATTTTCTTACATTGTTTGCCGTCATTTCACGACACAAATACTTCGATTGGGCAAGATATTTTTGAGAGATTTGGACTTTCGGAAATGGAAGTGACAAATGAAGTGTTTGAGTCGGAACGATCGGTGGTGTTTGATGAAGCGGAAAATCGCATGCACACAATTAAAGCGGTGATGTATTTAACTTTGTGGGATAAATAAAGGAGGAAAATGAAAAACGTAATTACAAATTTTAGCGAAATCGCACCACTCAAAAAAGTATTGATGCATCGGCCGGGTGATGAATTCTTAAATCTGACGCCGAATACTTTGGAAAGGTTACTATTTGATGATATTCCGTATCTGAAAATTGCGCAGCAGGAGCATGATGCGTACGCGAATGCCTTGAGAGCAGAAGGCGTGGAAGTCGTGTATCTTGTAGACTTAGTCGCGGAAGCGATTGAAGCTGGCGGGAAGACCGTGCGACGTAAGTTTTTGGAGCAATTTATCGCGGAAGCTGGGGTGACTTCGCCAAAGATTGCGAGACATTGTTATGAGTTTTTGAATAAAATTCGTGACACGAAAGATATGATAAGAAAATGCATTGCTGGGATTGACATTTCTGAGCTTAAAAAACTTGGGAGTGTGTCTGGGTTTTATGCGACGAGGGATACGGGGCGGATGATAATTGATCCGATACCGAATCTTTATTTCCAGCGCGACCCGATGGCGACGATTGGGCATGGTGCAACGCTTCACAAAATGTGGTCGGTAACGCGGACGAGGGAGTCGATCTTCATGGAATATGTTTATCAGTATCATCCATTTTATGATGACGTGAAGTTGTATTACGATCGGAACGAGCCATATTGCATTGAGGGTGGTGATATTCAGGTGCTATCGAAAGAAGTGGTGGCGATCGGGATTTCACAACGGACGGAGCCGGATGCGATTGCAGATTTTGCGAAGAGATTATTTAAAGATAAGTCGAATGCATTTAAGTATGTGCTCGCGATTGATATTCCGGACGAGAGGAGCTTTATGCACCTTGATACCGTGATGACACAGGTGGATGTAAATAAGTTTGCGGTGCAGGATGCGATTATGGATATTTCGACGATTTATGAAATCACGGCCGGTAAAGGTGGCGAGGTTGAGATTCTTGAGATTCATCAAAGCCTTGCAAAAGTACTAGAAAAATATTTGCATTTGAATCATGTAGAATTAATTAAATGCGGAAATGGTCGCAGGATTGATGCCGAGCGTGAGCAGTGGAGCGACGGAGTAAATCTCCTTTGTATTCGTCCGGGCGTGGTGGTAGCGTATGATAGAAATTATGTTACGAATGAGACTTTAAGGAAACACGGAGTCAAAGTGATAGAACTTCCAAGTTCGGAGCTTTCGCGCGGGCGAGGGGGCTCGCATTGTATGTCAATGGCGCTGGTGCGGGAGGAGGTGTAAAGGTATTAGATCATATATAATTATTTATTAAAATATTAAAGTTAAAGGAAAAGGAAATGTTTAGAAAGAAAAATCGGAGTAAGAAGCGCAGTAGGGCGATGCTCTCAGCGTATTCGATTATTATGATTTTAATCATCTTGCTTGGGATTTTGTCGCACGTGTTACCTAAGGCGCAGTACGCACCGATTGTAGATGGCGATACTGAAGCTAGCGTCGACGTAGGTCCTGGCGAGTGGGAAGGTGAGATGCCGGAAGGTGGGGCGGCTGCTTTAGAGGGTGACTTGACTGAGGAACCTGAGATGCCAGAAAGTTTGTCACATGAAATGTCCGAAAAAGTGACACCATCCGAAGTGGTGGACGCGGCACCTGTGCTGGTAGACGAAGAAGTTACTGCCGACAAAGAGGCCGTAACCGAAGAAACGACGGCTGAGGCTGAAGTTTATGATTCGAAGGCTGCCTGTGAGGAAGTTTACGGTGAAGATGGCTGTGCAATCGTGGATGGCTCTGGTGTTGAAGGCGCGGAACTTTATCAAGTTTTGATGGCCCCAATACTTGGCTTTGCGGATGCGATTGATGTCTGTATCTTCATCATGATGCTTGGCGGATTGCTCGCGGTAGTAGCTAGGACCAAGGCGCTCGAAACCGGGATTAAGCTTTTGGTACAAAAATTGCACGGTAAAGAATATTTATTAATCGTACTTTTGATGTTTATCTTCTCGATACTCGGTACAACTTACGGGTTCCTAGAAGAAAGCGTTGGGTTCTACGTGCTAATCGCGGCAACGATGTTTGCGGCAGGACTAGATCCGTTAGTCGGTGTTGCGACGATTTTGCTCGGTGCTGGTGCTGGTGTGCTTGGGTCCACAATTAACCCATTTGCGACTGGCGTAGCGCTTTCGGCAATGAAAGATGCTGGGATTGAGTTTAATCAAGGTACAGTGATCTTGATTGCTGTGGTCTTGTGGCTTACGACACTTGCGATCGCTGCATTCTTTGTAATTAAATATGCAAAGAAAGTACAAAAAGATAAGGGTTCAACATTCCTCAGCTTACGCGAACAGGCCGCGGCTGAAAAAGCCTATGGCAAGTTCTTGAAATCTCAGGATGACGCCTCAAAATTAACTGGCAAACAAATTGCTACACTCATCGTATTTGGAATTACTTTCCTTGTGATGATTGTTGGGTTTATCCCATGGGGTGAATTTGGAATCACATTCTTTGATTCATGGACCGGCTGGCTCACTGGATCTTCACTCGGTAACTGGTGGTTCTACGAAGCGGCTCTTTGGTTCTTGATCTGCGCGATTATCATTTCGATTATCAATCGCCAGGGTGAACATGGATTCGTGGATGCATTCGTGGATGGTGCCGATGATATGATTGGCGTTGCCCTAGTTATTGCAGTGGCGCGTGGTGCATCGGTTTTGATGTCTCAGACTGCACTTGATAACTTTATTGTAATCAACGCAGCAAACGCGTTAGCTTCAATGCCAGAAATGGCGTTTGTGCCATTAAACTATTTGCTCCATGTGGTGTTGTCGGTCTTGGTGCCGTCATCATCTGGGCTTGCAACTTTGTCTACGCCAATTATCGCACCAGTGGCTGCGCAGCTTGGTTATAGTACCAACGTAGCAGCGATGACAATTGTGTCGGCAAATGGTCTTGTCAACTTGATTACGCCAACTTGTGGCGCGATCATGGGCGGTCTTGCACTTGCGAAAGTTGACTATTCAACTTGGTTTAAGTGGGGAATTAGGGTAGTTGCATGTATTGCGGTAGTAAATATCGTTATATTATGCCTATTCTCGCTATAGAAGGCAGATAGCAAAAAAAGAACGGGTTTAATAAAACCCGTTCTTTTTATCTGATGGTGATTAGTGATGGATCCCAACTTTGTGGAAGGTCTTGCTCGGTAAAACCAAAGAGACTTGCCAAAGTGGAAGCGAGATTGGAAAGGCCGGGATGACTTAGGCCAGAATAAATATATTTAGTGCGGTTTGTGGTGTTGTCGTAAATGATGAACGGGACTTTATTAATAGTGTGGGCGGTCTTTGGTTGTCCGTTTTCGTCTAATAATTCTTCGGCGTTGCCATGATCGGCGACGATGACGAGTGCTCCACCTAGTTCGTCAACTTTTTTGGCAAGGCGAGCAAGGGATAAATCGATTGATTCTAGAGCTATGATTGTTGCATTGACGTCGGCAGTATGACCGACCATGTCGCCACCAGGATAATTTATGCGGATGAAACGAAAATCATTCATGCGTTTTAAGGCCTCGTCGGTGATTTCGGCGCTTTTCATCCACGGGCGGGTCTCAAATGGCTCAGTGTAAGATTCTATACAAACGGATTCTTCGCTGGGATGTTTTTCGTAGCTATTACCATTGAAATAGTAAGTAATGTGTCCAAATTTGACAGTCTCACTGATGGCGAGACTAGGAATTTGGTGGTCTCCAAGAAAATGAGAAAGTGTCTCGTCGAATTTAATAGGTTCGACAAGGCGATGCTCTGGGATGTGTGCGTCAGAATTATATTCGCACATACCGACGAAGTAGACTTGATTTGGGTTGTAATTTCCGCGACTAAAATATGGGAAATATTTACACGTGAAGGCCTGGGCGATTTCAACAGCACGGTCGGCACGAAAATCAAAATAGATAAAAGCATCGCCGGGTTTGACTTTACCGATGGGTTTTTCGTCTGAGTCAACTATGACGAAGGCCGGCATGTATTGATCTTGCATATTTGGATCAATGCGACGTAAAGTAGTGATGGCTTCTTCGGCTGAGTGAAAATAATAATTTGCCTCGCCATTTACCATGGCGTCCCAACCACGAGCGACGACTTGCCAGTCATTTTCGTAGCGATCTGCGACATAAACCATGCGTCCGCCGCCATCGGCAATTTTGATGTTGGCGTCTTCAAAGTTTCTGATGAATTCCTCGAACTTTTTTACATAGGTGAGGGAAGATTGTGGGGCAACATCGCGACCATCAAAAACAGGATGAATGCGAATGTTTTTGACGCCTTCTTCGTAGGCTTTAGTTATCATTTTGGTTAGATGACTCATGTCGCTATGTACTCCGCCATCTGAAAAAATGCCGGAAAAATGTAAAGTGTGACCATCTTGCGTTCGGCGAATGGCTTCTTTCCAGGCGGGTGAATCAAAAATTCGTCCAGTGGTGAATTCATTATTGATCCTAGCGATGCCTTGTGGAACGGCTTTACCGACGCCCATGGTATTGTGCCCAACTTCGGAATTTCCCATTTGATTTGGAGTGAGACCTACGGATTCGCCGGAGGCGTCAAGCGCGATATGAAAATATTCACTGGCGGCTTTACCGAGGAACGGAGTGCGAGCACGAGAAACCGCGTTGCCGGGACCATCGGGTGCAAGGCCCACCCCATCAAGAATTGCAAGAATTATCGGCCCATCATACGACAATTTATTCATATGTATTATTATAACATAAGTCTAATGGGTAAGGGATTCGAATTTGGAGATTTTGGTGGAGATCTTTTTGGGGCTACGATTTTTGATGGCGATATGGGACATCTTTGCGACGCATTCTGGATGTTCCAGTAGATCGGAGAGGGCGGCAGCCATAGACTCTGATGACGGGTCTTTTGATAAAATGTAGCTGTCTTTTGGTAAAATTTCTTGCATGTCTGGGTCGGCAATGAAAGCCGGAGCGCCAGAAACGACAGACTCTACTAGGGTCATACTATAGTTGTCAAAATTATATGAAGCGAGAATGTCCAAATGCGCTTTAGTTAGGGCTTGCCAAACTTTGTCATGCGGGGTGGCGCCATGAAAAGTGACTGGCAATTTGTAATTATAGACATATTTTTTAGCTTTAGCTAGGTCTGGACCATCGCCGTAGACATCTAGATGAAAGTTTGTTTTAGTTTCGGATAAAATTTTGATGGCTTGGAGAAATTCCAGAATGCGTTTTTCGCCAGAGAGGCGCGAGTGCCAAATCATGCGAAGAGTTTCGTTGGATTTAAGTGTTCGTGGTGGGATGTTCTGCTCGCATAATGCGTCGGCGAGTCCGTGAGGTAAAACTTCAAAAGGTTTAGTGACGCCGTAATGTTGGAGTTTTTTGCGAAAATGTTCGGATGGTGAGACGACAAGGTCGGCATAGTTTGCGTGGTTTACCATAAGGGTCCACATTTTGGCCTTGGCAGTGGTGTCGGCAAGGTAATCGTCGCGATGGACCTTTATGCGGTGTGGAATATACCAAGAATGAAACCAGTTTAGAAGTATAGCCACGATAGTGCGAAAACCGTAGGGAATGAGGCGGTCTTCACCCACATCTTCACGCCCGTGCATGACTTGGATGGATTTAATGTGGTATTTTTTTGCGAGATGTAAGCCAGCAATGGAGCAACCGGCTTCGTAATGTATGTAATATATGTCAAAATCTTTGATTTCTGGATGGGTGCGTGACAATTCGCGTTCGATAATCTTTGGACGTCTAGCGATAGGGGTGATGCCATGCCCGATAATGCGACAGGATTTGACTGGGTAGACGTGATTTTTAGCGAGTTTTTTTAGCTCAGATTCGTTTCTGCGGTAGCCACTTGAAAAAACATAGACGGTGTGACCGCGGCGTTCGAGCTCTTCTTTGTCGGCGTTGATTGAGCTGACTATGCCGCCAGTGAGGTCTAAATAACAGTCGGTGAAAATAGCAATTTTCATAGTTTGATTATATCATATGCTTTCGTGGTGGGAAGAATAAGTAAAACTAGCAAAATGCTATTGTAAAAAATAAGCTACCAGAGTATAATGGGATTATGGTTAAAATAGGCAGAGCCATAGTTGGTGTACTGGCGGTCATACTAGTGGGGTCGATAGGCGTTTTTTACCGTGTTCATACTGATGATTCCGCTAATGCTGCGACGTCCAATTTGACCATGTCGGCGACGATTGAACCATCTATGACCATGACACTGAGCGATGCCAGTAAGGTTATAGACGTAAAGCCAACTAGTGAGGGTACGTTTGAGGCGACGAGTGTTGATGTGGGAGTGGTCAGCAATGGTTCAATAGGGTTTACGCTTACTATGACACCGTCTAGCACTTCGCTTGTTGGTGCCTCTGGTACTATACCGACTTTATCGGCGACTAGTAGTTGTAGTGGTAACAGTTTTAGCTGTTCAAGTAATAATGGTTTTGGCGCTGGCCGTTGGGGGGTTGCCATAAGTAATGATTTTTATAGACCGGCCGCGGAGATAGTTTTGGCGAATGTGTCGGATCCTTCGACTGGCACAATAGCTCTTTCCAATACGATCCATTTTGGAGTTAATCTTGATTTAACTTCGGCAGTTGATAGCTATAGTACCACGATTGCCTTTACTGCTGTTCCGATTACGATAAATTATAAGGCGTCATTTGTGTTTGATAGCGGCATCGATAGCGTGGTCGTAAAGAGTCTTGATGGAGCTTCGGTTGTTGCGACAATATCGTCTTCAGGCGATTTTGTGGAATTGGATTATGCCAACAGTTATATTATTGCACCGAATTATGCTACTGGTCAGGGTTTGGATTCTATGAGTTTGACCGGTGGTGGTACGCTCGTGGGCAATATTCTAACGATGGGCACAACTAGTACCACTGTTGAGGTGTCAAGTAAGAATACCACTACGCCGATAAAGAGTATTGAGGATGTAAATTATATGCAGCAGTTTGCGTCAATGACACCAACGGAGCTTGCGAATGTAAAAAGTAGTATGACTCTCGATACCCAGTATCAATTGATAGATAATCGTGACAATAAAGCTTATTATATTGCCAAGTTGGCAGATGGAAATGTGTGGATGACGCAGAACCTCGATCATTACATAGTGAATACTCCTAACTTTTACACCTATTACAATACGGATATTGGGCACGGATATATTGTAGACACCACTGCGACATGGACTGGTGTCGCTACGCGTACGACTAGCGATACGACTTGGAATAGTTCGAATACTTTGCCGGAGTCATACGATCCTGGTAGCGTTTGTTGGGATGGCATACTGGATGACTATGGTCTTGGCCTTAACGAAAGGACTCAAAGTTGCAGAGAGGGCGTTGCTGGTCATGATAGTATCGGAATTTATTATAACTGGACGGCGGCGGCGGCGTTGTCTAACTCTGCTGGTTATATAAAATCCATTGACATTGATCAGTCGATCTGTCCGGCGGGGTGGAGGTTACCGACATATGAAGGTGACAAATCTTACCAGAATTTAATAAGCTTCATCAGTGTTCGTAGACCAAATTCGGTGATACCTTATGACGCTCCGTTATATCTTGCGTATGGTGGTGGTTGGCGTGGGAGTTCGCGTTTTGTTGGGTATAACGGGCAATATTGGACAGCGATGGTTGTTGATGACGGCAATGGCGTTTCGGAAAATGCATATCAGTTCGTTGCCTATTACGTTAATAACACCAATTCTCAAGCGATCGAAGAACGCTCTACCGGATCTTCGGTGCGTTGTGTGGCGCGCTAGTATTGATATTTGCTCGTGATATAATATTTGATATGAGATATTTAGCCGATATGTTAACTTTCTCGCGACTAATATTAGCGGCAGTGCTACTTATGGTAGGTATATTTGATATTGGCGCGGATGTTGGCGTGGGGTTCGTGATTTTTATGATTGCTGAACTTACAGATGCGTTTGATGGTACGCTTGCGACTAGATATCCATTTCCGAGGAGTAAAATGCCGAAGTATCGTAAATATGCGGCGAAGTATGATATGATTGCTGATGCTTTGCTAGCGCTTGCTGCGATGGTGTTTTTTACTTTGCGAGTAAATTTGGCGGCGGGATTTACAATAGCTGTTTCGTACGTAGTGGTCGCTTTGATAATTGACCTAGTGGTGTACGGAAAAATATTTGGCCATCCGGATGATTGTGTGCCTACTTCGCTGATGCAGCGAAATTTTATGCTTGCGAAGAAAATTATTATGATAAGACGAGCGGTGTATCTTTTGTTGATGTCGGCGGTAGCTGTCTGGATGCTATGTGTGTCGGGTTGGGATTTGATGACAAAAATAATAATTGCCGTGATTGCGGTAATCATCACGATATTTTTGTGGTTTTTCTTGTCGGAGAGAAGGCATCATATTTCGCGAGACGCGGTGGATATTGAGAAAAAACTTGCTAGGAAAAACAAATAGATCTATACCCAAAATGGTATAATGTAACTATGGATTTAAATGATGAGCTAATGCAATATATTGTTGGTTGCATTTTTCCTAAGTATGAAAAATACTATTCTCACGGAATGACTCATATCAATAGCGTAATTACAAATATGATGATGCTCGCCGACTATTACGGCCTAGACAAGAATATGGCCTACACGATTGCTAGCTATCATGATATTGGCTTAAATATAGATAGAGAAAACCATGAAAAAGAATCTGCGAAAATACTGAAGAATGATAGCAAGTTAAAGAAGTTTTTTACTGAACCGCAAATCGGAACCATGGCGGAAGCTGTTGAAGACCACAGAGGTTCAAGAAAAGAAAAACCTAGAAATATTTATGGAGAATGTCTTTCCGACTCTGACAGAGACTTCGATGTTTCAATTCTAGCAAAGAGACAATTAGCCACCTCTCTTAAAAACTATCCGCAATTAGAGACTTTTGAGGATCACTTTGAGCGTTGTTATGAATATATATGTAGACGAATTAATAAGAGTGGCGTGTTTAACCTTTGGACCAGTAATCCTATTCTAATAGAGAGAAGAGACAAGTTTCAAAAAGAGTATCTAAATAAGAACTATGCTCGGAGTATTTATAAAAAAGAGTGGGACAGAATATCTAACGATGGAACAAAAGAAAAAATCATAAATTATTATGAAGATTATTAGTTAGAGTTTTTTAGACAGAACTGTTGGGGATTTAACAGAATTGCAAAGAGTAGGAATAGATTGCGAATTATTTTATAAATCGTTTAGTGGGGGCGAATTGGGCAGGCATTAACAATTTATAGAGAAGATTTACGAATGAAATTAAATTGTGAGTGTGCTATAATAAAACATAAGGATAAACGAAAGGGTGATAATGGAACAAAACTCAGACACTAGCGCGCCAATAGCGCCAGTAGTAGAAAATAATAAGCAAAATGGTGGCAATGGATTAAAAATTGCCATAGCAATTGCATGCATAGTGGCTGTTTGCGGTATGGGGTTTGGCGCTTATGGCGTAATGCAAGTTTCTGATAAAGATAACCAAATCTCCAATCTGAAAACCCAAATAGAAAAACTCGAAGCGGTTGAAAAAAATGAAGGGCCAACCATTACAGATATAGATATTGATGAAAGTAATGATGGCGAGTCTTTCTCTGCCAACATTTTAACTAATATAAAAAATCTTGGAGATTCAACCTATGGTTTTAAGTCAATAAATTCTGGAAATGGCACAGTTTATGCATATATAAATAGCAATGGTGATTTGATTTTGGAGAAAGACAAAAAATACACAGTCGCGTCAAATGTTATATTCGCAGATTTCCTATGGGAAGGTAATGGCGGTGCACCTTCGCTTTACTTCGTAAAAGACAATGGTTCGGTTGGGGTTGTTAAAAATGTTACCTATGACACCGAAAGTCCTACTCCAGAAGAAGTTGCTATCGCTTCTAAAGCAGTGTCTGTAAAGAATATTACGACACGAGCCGGTCACAAAGTTGTCGTTATAGATATTGACGGGAATTTTGTAAATTTGTAATATATAAAAAGCACTCGTGGTTCAACCACGGGTGTTTTTTGTGACCTGATTGTTTAGGGTATTAACAGACGATTTTATAGAGGTAAAAAGGCAGCTTTTGTCCCATTTTTTACGTAAAATCGGTACAAGATTACACCCTAGAACCTGCAGGGTACTTAACAGAAATTTACCACTAAAAAATCGGCCAAAATGCCGAGTTTCTTATAATCTGGTGGGGCTCAATTAACCAGGTTTTAACAGAACACAGAAAGAGCATGGGGGAATCCACAAAGTAAGTCCGTTACTATGTTATAATAATATTATATATAATAAGGAGAACCGTAAAATGGAAAATTTACCAAGAACACCAGAACTGACGCCAGAGTCAGAATCAACAAGAAGTCTCTCCGAAATGCCATCATTCAAAGAGCACATGGCTTCTAGGGAACAGGCGAGAATTACGCCCGAAGCAAAGGAAAGAATCCTTCAGGCCGCAGTCTATAGAGATGAAGCATCTCGAAGAAGGCTTGATTCTGCCGCCGAAAAAGGTTTGTCCGTTGATGAACAAGATAGAATTTTAGATAAAGAAATTGCAATAGAAGATGCTGACAAAAAATTGATCGAAGATTTAGCTTCAGATGATGGCACTGTCGCATCCATGGAAGAAAAACTAAAAGACAGTATTGATGCTGTAAATGAAGCTACTAAAGGTCTCTAATAATAGTTTTGACGAATATAGAGTGGTCTGAGTACACCAATATAAGGGATTTAACAGAAAAATTATAGAGGTAAATTGCGTTTTTTGGCATGTTTTTGGCGCAAAAATAGCACAAAAATAGCCCTTTATTTTGATAAGGGATTTAACAGACATTTACAGATTACGAAATAGTTGGAAACAACTTCATAACCCGTTTGGTGGGCGAGAAGGGACTTGAACCCTTACGACATTGCTGTCACTAGATTTTGAGTCTGGCGCGTCTACCAGTTCCGCCACTCGCCCGATTAGGAGTTGCTAAGGGGGGTTGGCGACTCCTGGGGTAATTATAGCACATTTTGCCTAGATATGCTATAATTTTGATATGGATTCTGATAATGGTGGGCAGATTTTGGATTCGCAGCGTAAAGCTGCGGCAGAGATTGCTAGGCGCAAAGTGCTTGCAGCTTATGGCAAGACCGTCAGTGAAGCCCAGCCAAATGTCGTAAATGGGTCTAGTGCTTATGCTGCACCTAATAGCTCACACATGAAGGAAGAGCCGATAAATTCGCGCATTAATTCGGAATCGTGGAAGCGATATCATTCGGAGTGGCAAAACTATTATCAGAAATATTATAGTAATTATTATTCTAATGCAGCGAAGCAGTATATTGCGAAAGAGCGACTAAAAGACACTAGGGCTCAGGCGGAAGAAGATGATATCGTGTACGCTTTGGCGCATGCTGGCGGACGAGAAAAGCCGACTGAGGGTTTGAAACTTCGGGATGATATTCGTCGCAAAGCAACGGATAACGCTAAGAAAACTAGAAAGCTTAGAAAATTTATACCAATCATGGCGGGGGCCATGGTGACACTTTTAATTTTATTTTTGCAATATAATCGTTTAATTTTTGCGCCAATTTATGCATATGTGTCACCAGGTAATGCGCCGGCGAGTGAAATTGAAGCTCTGGACCCGACAATTACGCAAACCGTCTCGGCTGATCCGCGACTCATTATCCCAAAACTTAATGTTGACGTGCCGATTAGGTTTGGGGTGCCGCTTTCTGGCGTAATGGCAGCGATGAATAATGGTGTGGCGCATTATAGAATTGCTGGGGCATCTGCATATCCGGGCGAGATTGGTAATTTTATTATCACTGGTCATTCGGCTGGCGATGTGTATAGTTCGAATCCATATAAATATATCTTTTCAGGGTTGGAGCGGCTAGAAGAGGGCGATCTTATATATGTAAATTATGAATCGGTACGCTATACTTATCGGGTGACGAATAAGACGGTGGTTGAACCATCCGATGTTGATGCCCTAGTGGTCAGCACGGATAAACCACTTATTACTTTGGTGACATGTACGCCGCTTGGTACGTCACGATATCGGTTACTGGTGACTGGCGAACAAATATCACCAGACTACGAGGGGTCCAGTAAACAGGAAAGTGTGACGCCGGAGGAATCTTCTGAGTCAGAGGAGCTACCGTCAAATGAGCCATCTTTCTTTGAAAATATTTGGAAATTCTTGACTGGACAATAATTATTTGGTGATGATTTCGCGAATGATGTTGCCGTCACTAAAATAATATAGCCATTTATTGTCCGTAATGGTGACTGGGAAGTCAGCGGCGACGCTACCTGAAAGTTCACGGCGATTTTGGCCATCAAAATCATAGACGATAAGTTTGCCGTCGTTGATAGCGTAGAGCATGCCACTAGTTAGCCAGTCGTAATCAGTAGAATCAAGCGACCAGTTAATGATTTTTAAGATTTCCATATCTAAGACAGAAACGTTGGTGTCGGACTGCATAAAGACAAAACTTCCGCCGTTGCCAATTTTTAAGGTTTCGGGGACGAAGTCTAGCTTGGTGGAAATGATGAGCTCCGGAGAATCTTGGGATTTTTTATAAAGATTAAACAAGTCGTCCGTCAGTAACACGCTGTATGTTTCGTCGTAAAAATGGAAAATTTCTCCTGGAAGAACTGGCTCGTCCGCTGGCTTTTCTGGCTCTTTTATGAAGGAGATTTCTGAGTTACGCCAATTGATTTTGTAATGTTTGCTATTTATAGTGGCGGTAAGATTGTTGTTAATATCCCATTTTAAGGCCGGGAGAGAATTGGCAGTGATGGGTGACTTAGCATCCGGATCGGTGGATTTTAAATTAAGAAGGTCTAGCTTGGTAGATTCTGGTCGGTCGGAATTTAGTTGTAGAATAGTATAACTAGTAGTATTGTCTCCGAGTAGCAAATAATTATGGTTGGGTGAGACTAGGGCGGTAGTAAAATCTGTGGCTTTATAGTAAATACTTTTTTCGCGCTCTAATAGAAAAAGACGAGGATAATTGACGCGGTAAAGTAACCCCTCAGAAATATTGATGGTTTTTTCCCATGAATCGTAGCCGTCTTTTTTGAGGACAACATGGTGTTCGCCACTTGATAAGACTTTGCTTGTGTTGGTGCGTTGGAGCCAAGCGGTCTCACCATCGATTTCAATATCTGCGCCAGTGGGTACGGAATGAATTTGGAGCATGCCTTGACGTTCAACTTTGAAATCGGCGTTTAGCCAGTATCCGGAAGCAAGAAATGCCAAAATAATTACCGTAATGATGACGGTCAAAAACATAATAATTTCTGAAGTGATAACCCGTAGGCTTTGCCGGCGGGCGCGAGCTTCTTCATCCATAATTACATCATAACACATTTTATAAATATTACCAGTATTGTGCTTTTTAGCATAGGCATATATAATATATATGTTATAAGTGAGGTAATATGTCCCAAGACGCGAAACAACATGGCGTGGTTATGCATCGAAAGGTTCAGCTTTCTGATGTGCGTTGGCGGGACGATGTGAGGCCTGTAAGACGAAACGAAGCAAAGCGTGTAATAGCTGACCCAGTAGTGGAGCCGATGACGGAAGATGAGCTAATGCAAGATATGATTAATGATGTGGCTAAAGGACGGCAGTCGTTAACGACGCAGAAGAAGATGCGGAAACATTCGCAAAAAGGTTTCGGAATAAAGAAGATAGCCTTGGCGTTTGTAGTGGCCGTGATTGTTATGATTGGTATCGTTCATTTGGTAAATATGAGTACACCGGATGTTTCACTAAAGATGACGGCGATGCAGAATGGGATTAATGCGATTTATCCAGAGTATACGCCACGGGGATATGCGTTATCTGATATTACTTCGGAAAATGGCAAGGTGACGCTAAATTTTAAGAATGCGGAAAATGGTGCCAGCTATTCATTAGTAGAAGAAAATGTAAATAATGCCAGGTTATTAAACGAATATGTGGATAGCGTGTTCGGTGAAGAATATGTAAAATTAGATGAGCATGGAACAGTGGTCTATATCGGCGATGGTGGCGCGGCATGGATGAATGGTGGAGTTTTATTTAAACTAAAAATTACATCTGGGTCTTTGACGCGGAAACAGATTATGTCGATTGCGACAACGAAATAATTGTGGTATAATTTTAGGCATGAAAGCTGTTACTCGTTTTGCGCCGAGCCCGACCGGCTATATTCACATCGGGAATGTTCGTTCTGCTATTTATCCATATTTGTTGGCGCGCCAGACTGGTGGGAAGATGATCCTTAGGATTGAAGATACCGACAGGGAGCGTTATGTAGAGGGTGCAACCGAGCTGATTGAGGATACTTTGAAATGGTTGGGACTAGATTGGGATGAGGGACCAATTGTGGGCGGGCCAAATGAGCCGTATTTCCAAAGTGAAAGAAAAGATTTGTATCTTGAATGGGCGATGAAATTAATGGAGAGTGGTAGAGCGTATGCTGACCCGACGTTGCCAGAAAAAATTGACGAATATCGTAAAGAATGTAGTGCCGCTAAGCGCCCGTTTCTTTATCGTAACTATCGACCGAAAGAGTTTGTGGATTGGGAGCCAGGGATGCCGATTCGGTTTTTGTCGGAGCCACGCGAGTACGAGTGGCATGACGAGGTGATGGGTGATATGCATACTGGACCAGAAGTGCTAGACGATATAATTTTGATTAAAAAAGATGGATATCCGACGTATAATTTTGCACATATTGTGGACGATGCCGAGATGGGCGTAACTCATGTGATGCGCGGGGTGGAATATTTGTCGTCGACGCCAAATTATTTGGCTTTGTATGAAGCTTTGGGATTGAATCGTCCAAAGCTGGTGTCTTTGCCGCATATTTTGGCTCCAACTGGAAATAAAAAACTAGGGAAGCGTGATGGGGCAAAGTCGGTGACCGAGTATCGCAATGATGGGGTGCTCGCTGAGGCGATGCTGAATTACTTAGTGGGTCTTGGCTGGAATGATGGTACGGAGCAGGAAATTTACACAAAAGAAGAATTGGTTGAAAAATTTTCACTAGACAGGATTCAGACTTCTGGGGCACGTTATGATGAAACTAAATTATTGTGGTTAAATGGGCAGTGGATTCGGAGAATTTTTGACACTGAGGGCGCGCAGGTGTTATATGATCGCACGGTTAATTTCTGGCCAGAAGAAGCGGATGGATATACGGAAGAATATCGGTTGAAGGTATTGTCGATTATCTACGATAGACTTAAGACTTTGTCTGATTTAAAAGAAATGACAAAATATTTCTTTGTTGATCCAGAGATTGATGTCGATATGATTGTCGGAAATAAGTTTTTAAAGAAGATGTCGGAGGCTGAAATTGAAGATTTGATGAAGGTGGTGATTCATAAGCTGTCGGATGTAAAGGATTGGAATGCGGATGAGTTACAGAAAGTGTTGAACGAGCTATTAGTCGAGACTGAGAAGAAACCGGCAGAGCTATTTTCGTTGATTCGGATTGCGGTGTCATTTGCGGCATTTTCGCCGGCGCTTCATTTGACTTTGGAAGTGCTAGGCAAAGATGTGACGCTTGCGAGATTAAACGCGGTGGCGAGAGCGATATAGGGGGGGCGGGAGTAAGGATTTTGCAGAGCAAAATCCTTTCCTTTCTGCGTCATTCGGCGTAAGAATAATAAATTATTCTTACGCAATCATTTCCTTGAAAGGGCGAACCCTATGGGTTCGCCTCCCGGTCAAAAACAGAATTAAAAAAAAACGAATCCTTCGGATTCCTTTTTTTAATTCTGGTGATTCCGGCGGGAGTCGAACCCGCGATTTTCTGGATGAGAACCAGACGTCCTAGACCACTAGACGACGGAACCGTGACGACAGTCTACCTTACCATTATAGCACAAAATCTCTTAAAAATCAATACTTCCGTAATTTGGTACTGCTTCTACGAAAGTTTGACCTGGGGCTAGTGCAATTTCGACGCCGGACTCATCGTAAAATTTGATTTGGTCAGCGACGGTGTTTTTCTCCCAGCGTCCTTTGATGGCGTAACCATTTTGGAATACATAAGCCTCGCCTGATCCTAGCGTTGTAATATCTTCATGGTAGTTGTCCCAGGCTTTTTTCTCAGATACTACCATTGCGACTACTACGGTAGGTGAAAGTTGTTTCAATGTGCAGGCGCTTTCTGGGTTTACTTCGCCGAGGTTGGAATCTGGGCAAGTATATATTTCGTGAGCCATGCCATTTTGGTAGCTTCTGAGATATGAATTGGTGGTTAAGTCATACTTGTAGTTTACATTGAAGCTAGCGATACCACCAAAATGGACTGAGATATCCGTCACTTTTGGCGTTAATGTTGAGGTGTCGGAGTCGGCTGCTTCGACAATCGATAACTTGGTGGCGATATTTTGATCGACTAGGTCTTGTTTTGACTCTTTTGGTGTCATCCTGGTGAAGCCGTGAACTTCTGAACCGCCGTAGCCGCGGTCTGTGTTCATGGTTGAAAGAAGTGTGGAGGTTGTGAAAAGATTATTCCACAAGCGGTTGCCGGCTGACCCACGATACATGTAGGTGTAATTTTCGGTCAAATCTTTGTAACCGCCGTTTCGTACTGCCGCTAAGGCGTCGTCTGCGCCGCCGGCATGCACGATTGTGCAGTCAAATGGGGTGTCCCACTGTAAATAATACAGACGGAGTGAGCGAATTGGGCCAATTACTGCACTAGTGGGCGCCTGGTAAATTGCCGCAAATCTTGTGATGCCGGCTTCGGCGATGGCTTCAAATACGACGCCGGCTTGGTCTAGGCCGGCTTGTGGGCGGGCGCCATCCATGCCATTTGGTGTCTGTATGCAATAAGTCGGGGCGGTTTTTTGGTCGGCGGAGATTTTGAGGCCGGTCAAATCGCTGTATGTTGAGGTATCGGTAGAGGTGGATGGTATTTGTGGGAAGGTGAGCCCCAAGACTTCTGGCTCAGGTTGTAATAATGCTACGATTAGGCAGACAATTCCACCTAGTAGGCTTACTACGCCGACGATTGTTAATATTAGCCATTTTTTACTCTTTTCCATATTTTTCCCGCAAATTAATAGTTCTTATTTTTATTTTAGCATAAAAATAAAAGTTGTGTTATAATAAGCTTATGGTCAAGAAAAAAATGCTGAAGGCGGTAATACTTAACAGTCTCGCAGTGGTTTTCTTGTTGCCTGCAATACATGGTGATGGCGTCGTTTATGGCGTGTCTAGTGGTATAACTCGTCTAGATGGTACTTCTTTTAATGTTGATATAAGAGAATTTTTATCGGTGAATGTTTTGACGCCAGAGACATGGGCGAGTGGTACAATTAATGAGTTTCTCACGAACAAAGTGGGATTTAGCGTTCTTACCAATAATCCTGCCGGGTTTATTGCCACGATGCAGTCTTCTGCTATGTTGCCAAATCTGGTAAATCTGACGGACAGTACATATGTCATGCCTACGATTGCGACCGCGTCTGTCACCATAGATGATGCTACTGATAGTGGAGATGATTTTCCAGCAAATCGGTGGGGATACGGCATAGTAAATGGTAATGCCGCTGCGCCATTAACTTACTATCCGATGGTAGGCAGCAATGATTATCCGATAGAAATTGCAAGCTCAAATGTTGCCACAAATGAAATTACTAAAGATATCTATTTTTCTGCTAAGGCTGATGGTACGGTGGCGTCCGGCACTTATGCAAATAGTGTGATTATTAGTGTTGTGTCTGGGGTTGCTCCTGATCCGATTGATGATCCGATCGACGAGCCGATTATTGATCCAGGCGAACCGATTATCCCTGGGCCTGGGCCTGATATACCTATTGTTATGAGCGTCAACCCTCAGCCGGGCTTGATGTCGGTCACGACTTCGTCGTCATATGCAAAACCGGCTGGCGTAAATGATACTACTATATCTAATGTCAATGAGGGGGTGCCACTTGCTGCTGGGATAGCTGTGGCAGCGGGTGTTTCCGCTGCGGCAGGTGTGATATTCTTTGTTATTGCCAAACGTCGTCGCAAAGATGAAGACGATGATGATGGTACGGAAGATTATTAGGTAATAGGTCTGAGCTACGATACCTTTTTGGCATTTTCTTGAAAATATGGTATAATTAAGATATGAAAAAATTACCAATAGTAGCATTGATTGGCCAGACGAATGCGGGGAAATCTTCGCTTCTTAATCGGATGGCGCGGAAAAATATTGCGATTGTAGCGAGGGAAGAGGGTACGACGCGCGATAACGTGATGGCGACGATCGATGATGCTTTTATTTTGGTAGATACGGCTGGTCTTAAAGACCCAACGGATGATTTTGAGGCGTCGATTCAGGATCAGATTCAGGATGCGATAGAAGCGGCGGATGTGATATTGGTGGCACTAGATTCTACGAAGTATTTCGATCATCGTGATAAGAAAATTACAAAAGATGCTTTGAAATCTGGGAAACCAGTGTTTTTGGTTCTTAATAAATGTGATCTCGGCGAGTCGTTGCCGATTGAGGAGTTTAGGGCTCTTGGTATAGCGCCAGAAAATATTTTTTATACTTCGGCAACAACGGGTGTCGGGATTAAGGAACTCAAAGCTGGGGTTCTGGCAGATATTTCTCGCTCGGGGGCGCGTCCGGCCGGCCCGTCGCCACGGGCGGCCGGCGCTAATACTCGCGCTGCCGCGCTCCGTACCCCCCTTCGCCAAGAAATATCTACCACTCCCGCTCTGAAGATTGCTTTGATTGGGCGGCCGAATGTGGGGAAGTCGTCATTATTTAATACGCTTGGCAAAAAGCAGCAGGCGATTGTGTCGAGTCGGCAAGGTACGACGCGGGATGTCAATCGGGTGACGGTGAAATATAAAGGTCGGGAGATTGAGATTTTGGATACAGCTGGACTTCGGAAACCAGGCAAACGTGAGGTGGGGATTGAAAAGTTTTCAGCAATACGGACACTTGCGGCGATTGAGGAAGCGGATATTTGTTGCCTTTTGGTGGATTCGACCGAGCCACATTCGAAACTTGACCAGTCGCTCGCGGGACAAATTGTGGAAGCCGGGAAGGGAATTATGATGATTGTGACGAAGGCGGATTTACTTGAAAATGCCGAACCGACGAATTTTTATGGTGAAGAGAATATTGGCAATCGGACGGCGGCGGATTTCTTGCTAGACGCCCTCGAAAAGGATTATGATTTCTTGCCGTATGCGCCAGTGATACTTACAAGCTCGGAGACCGGGATGAATGCGACAAGGATTTTTGAAATGGCGCTTGAGATTGACGCGGCGCGGCATATGGAAGTAAAGACTTCGGAGCTAAATAAGATTTTGAATGATGCGATTGTTGCTCACGCGCCGGCAGGTCTAAAAGATACTCGTCCGAAGCCGAAATATATCGTGCAGACCGATACTTGTCCACCGTGGTTTGTGGTGCATGGACACGAACTTGGGCTTCTTCACTGGTCGTGGAAGCGGTATTTGGAGCGAAAAATTCGGGAAAAGTACCCATTTATTGGTACGCCAATCATGTTTTCATACCGTTCAGATGATAAATAGTGTGATATAATTAGATTAAGTGGGAGCTTCAGGAGGTGAAAAAGGTTTTTAAGCTCTCATTTTTGTAATTTAAGTACTTTAAAAAGGAGTTGGTCAAAATGTTAGATCTGAACAGGAATTTTTTCGTGATTGATACGAATGTCCTAGTGTCTTATCCTGACATAATCCCTAATGGGGGTGGTGAGACGAAGATTTTCGACAATCCGATAGTGGACATGACGGATGCGCATATTGTGATTCCGTCGGCCGTAGTAAGAGAACTTTCAAGTTTCAAGAAAGAAAAATCTGAGCGCGGCGAAGTGGCCAGAGTGCTACTTCGGCGACTGAGAAGACTTGTGGAAAATAAGATTCACGGCATGGATGAAAACTATCATCTGGAATCTCCAGTGGAATTGTCGGATGGTAGACTGATGTCGATTTTGCCGGTACACGCGGATTTTAAAAAGCGATTTCCTTTCCGTCCATCCGAGGACGATATGGATGGGCAGATTATCCTAGCAACGCTCACGACGATGTATTTGGTGGAGAACCTCGAGTCGGGGTTTGATGGCAAACATGAGTCGATTGATCTTGCTGATTCATCTTCTCGGCTGGGCGTGACTTCGGATAAAGTTACATTACTTACTAATGACAATGGACTTGCTATCAGGGCCAGAGCGCGAGGGATTAAAACTTCGCGGTATGGCTATAGCATACCGGATCCGTATACTGGTCGACGAGAAGTCGTAGTGCCAAACGAGATTTTTAACGAGTTTTGGAAAGAACGGCGACTGGATCGTGATTTATGGGAAGCCTATTTTCCGGACGAAGCACCATTGGTGGCAAATGAGTTTATCTCGATGAAGCCCGAAGATATGAAGAGTATCACTTTGCCCGAGGATTATGTTAGGGGAAATGATGAGTTTTTCTGTCATATCGGACGCTATGATCAGAGAGAAGATGCAATTATGGGGTTAAGGTATATCCAGGATGCTCCATATGCAATTCGCAGCGAAGGTCAAGCTATGTATACGGAGGCATTACTGAATCCTGATATCGCGGTGGTTATCTGCACCGGGCCGGCTGGTTCCGGTAAGACTTATCTTCCGACGATATATGGACTTCAGGCCTGCGCACGGAAGATTTATATCGATGTCGTGGTGGTGCCTTGCTCGAACACTGGGAATCGCGGAGCTTTGCCGGGTGGCCTGAACGAGAAGATGATCCTGGATACTGGACCTATCAGGAACGCAATCCGGAATTATCTATTGAAAGAGACCGCGCATTTCAGAAATAAGCGCGAGAAGCAGATTGATTATTTCGCATATGCTACGGTCGATGATCTCATGAAAGACGTCGGTGACGACGAGGATGAATATGAGCATCCGATAGATGCCAAGGTGAATGCTATTTGGGCAAAGTATTTCCGGAATATCCCGGTAGAGAGTGCGCGCGGACTGGATTTTTCGGCCGAGTTGATTCTCTATGATGAATTCCAGGATCAGAGCCCCTCCCAAGCCGATATGCTGGTGAAGCGAATTGGCGAGTGGGGCAAAGTAGTCATCACTGGCGATATCAAGCAAATTCATGCTCCATACGTGGATGAGTATAACAACGGCATTACGTATGCGACCAGTCTGCTCTACGATTTTCCGATGGTGGCAAGGGTGTCTCTGCTCAAGGACGAGGTCGAACGACATCCTCTGGTAAAGATGATTGCAGAACGTCAGGCTAAACAGAAAGCGTTCTAATCCATTTTGACTCCTATCCCCCGTTTCTTAAAAGCGGGGGATTTTTATGGTATAATTTAGATATGAAACTAGTAGTAGGGCTTGGGAATCCAGGGGTGCGGTATAATTTTACGCGGCACAATATAGGGTTTTTGGCGCTTGATTTTTACGCGAAGAAGCATGGTCTGGAGTGGAAAAATGAGTTGTCAGCTCTGGCGTGTCGGGAGGGCGATACGTGGTTTGTAAAGCCGCAGGATTATTATAATATGAGCGGAAAAGCGGTGGCGGAGTTTATGCGGTATTATAAAATTGCGGCGGCGGATGTTTTAGTGATTTGTGATAATTTTGATCTTGAGTTTGGGGTTTTGAGATTCCGGTCGAAGGGTTCGGCTGGTGGGAATAATGGACTAAAATCGGTAGATGCGGCGCTCGGGACTTCGGATTATCCGAGGCTTCGGATTGGGACGGGGAACAACGAACTGAAGACGAAGCTCGGGGCGGTGGATTTTGTATTATCGCGGTTCACAGATGAAGAGAAGGCTAAATTGCCGGAGATTTTGGGTGCGGTAGAGGGGGAGATTGAGAAGTTTGTGCGGTGAAGCGACGCTGAGGTCTATTTTTTGATGTCAAAAAAGCCTCAGGTAAGGGTGGGCATCACCTGAGGCTATTTTGGCCCTCTAACGCTTCTCTTTCTATACCGGGAGAGACCCCGGAGCGTAAGCCCACCTCACACAAATTGGGGCCCGCCGGTTAGAGGGATTGCTAAGCCTTCGAAATTGAGTCCTTTCAAAGTGGAGGTAATACTTATAAACAACAAACCATGAAGAAATTTATTGTCCGAAAGGGTTTCAAAAGCTCGCAATTTCTGCTATACTAGTAAAGTATAGCGAAATTATAACTTATTTAGGTGCGGTGTGATATGCTTTTTGCATATCAACTGTCCTTATTATATCACAGGAGAAAAAATATGTCAACACTTTTTTCATACTTTTTTGAAAAAATCAACCAAATTGCACCCCTGGAGAGTGATTTTACAGAGGTGTTAGAGTCCATTGCGGTTAAGCCTAAAACATTGTATTATTATGGAAAAATGCCAGAAAATGTGGTAAAAAATGGGGTTTTAACGCGGCCGAAGACGGTGGCGATTGTGGGGTCGAGGCATAATACGAAATATGGGGAGGAAGTGGCATATAAATTAGGGTATGGACTGGGAAAACGAGGTGTAGTGGTGGTGTCGGGGCTAGCTTTTGGGATTGACTCAATTGGGCATCGGGGGTGTCTGGATGCAGGTGGGGTGACGGTGGCAGTTCTGGGGACGAGGATAGACAAGATTTATCCGAAGGCGCACACGGCGCTCGCAAAGGAGATTATAGAGAAGGGTGGGGTGGTGATGAGTGAATATGGCATATCTGACAATCTGGTCGCGAAAGTGAGTTTTTTAGAGAGAAATCGGATTATCGCGGGGCTAGCTGACGTGGTGGTGATAGTGGAGGCGGCGGAGCAGTCGGGGTCCCTCAATACGGCGGCGCATGCTTTGGCACAGGGGCGGGAGGTGTTTGCAGTGCCGGGGAATATTACGAGTCCGTATTCCAGGGGGTGCAATAAGCTGATTTCTCAGGGTGCGATTCCGTATACTGAGCCAGATGATGTACTAAGAGTGCTTTTTCCGGAGGAGTTTTTGAAGAAGCGGAAGAAGCTAAAGCAGATGGATTTATTTGGGGATACAGATGCCGAGACAGCGGTGCTTACGGCGATGGCGGCGGGCATGAGGAGTGGGGATGACATTATGAAGTGTGCGCTTTTGCCACCAGAAGTGTTTAATCAGGCGATTACGATGCTCGAGATAAAGGGGCGGGTGAGGGCGCTTTCGATGAACAATTGGAGTTTGGCGTAACTAATGCTTATTTTGCGGTAATGTTTGACTGATGTGGTATTATTATATATATGGCTAAGAATTTGGTAATAGTAGAGAGCCCGGCGAAGGCGCATACGATCGAGAAGTATCTCGGGTCGGATTTTAAGGTGCTGGCGAGTGTGGGGCATATTCGGAAAGATACGAAGGTTGATAAAAATACTTTTGATGTGACATATGAGATTGATCCGGGGCATAAGTCTATTATTACGGAGCTAAAGCGTGAGGTGAAGGCGGCGGACAAGATATGGCTCGCGACGGATGAAGACCGTGAGGGTGAGTCGATTTCGTGGCATCTTTTGGAGGTGCTAGGGTTGCCTGGGGATACGGCGCGGATTACTTTTCATGAGATTACGAAGCCGGCGCTTGAGGCGGCAATCCTAAATCCTAGAGCGGTTGATATGAATATGGTATCTTCGCAGCAGGCGAGGCAGACGCTTGATATGCTGGTGGGGTATGATTTGTCGGACATAGTGCGACGAAAGGTGCCGGGGGCGATTTCGGCGGGGCGGGTGCAGTCGCCGGCGCTGAGGCTCGTAGTGGAGCGAGAAAAAGAGATTGAGAAGTTTGAGAGTAAGTTTAGTTTTAAGATTTCTGGTGAGTTTATATCGGGTGCGAGTTCGATTTTCTTAGCTTCCTATGATGGAAAAGCGCCGGAAAACGAGGATGACGTAAAAGATTTACTCGCAAAACTGTCAAATGAAGAATTTACGGTGATGGATGTTGAGGAGGCGGAGGGGGTGAAGCCGAATCCGGTGCCGTTTACTACGGCGGCGCTTCAGATTGAGGCAAATGCGAAGCTTGGGTTTTCGTCGCGGACGACGATGAGCGCGGCACAGGGGCTTTATCAAGCCGGGTTGATTACATATCATAGGACAGATTCTTTGAATTTGTCTTCGCAGGCAGTGGCGGCGATGGCTGGATATATCAAAGCAAATTTTAGTGAGCAATATTTGAAGACAAGGCATTTTAAGACGAAGGATGCTTCGGCGCAAGAGGCACATGAGGCGATTCGTCCGACGGATATTACACGGACGGCGGCTGGTAAGAATGATTTTGAGAAGAGGCTTTATCAGTTGATTTGGGCGCGGACGCTGGCGACCCAGATGGCAAATGCCAAGGTGGCGAAGACGATGATTCGCTTGAGTCATGATTTCGTGGCGAAGGGCGAAGTGGTGGTGTTTGACGGTTTTTTGAAAGTTTATGGGAAGAGTAAGGATTTGGAGCTTCCGAGAGTAGCTAAAGGCGACGAAATGGAGTGCTTGAAGCTAACCGCGAAGCAGACTTTTGCGAAACCACCAGCAAGATATACCGAGGGGTCACTAGTGAAGAAGCTCGAGGAGCTCGGTATTGGACGGCCATCTACGTATGCCTCGATTATGACGGCGATTCAGGCGCGAAATTATGTAGAAAAGGGTGAGTCGGAAGGCTCTGAGCGCGAAGTGGTAGAGTTTGTGGCGGAAAAAGGCAATGTAGAGCGAACTTTGGTGAAAGAAAAATTTGGCGCGAATAAAGGAAAATTGATGCCGACGCCGATTGGCGAGTTGGTGTCTGGATTCCTCACGGATAATTTTAAAAATATTGTGGATTATAAATTTACGGCAAATATTGAGAAAGATTTGGACCTCGTGGCAGCAGCGAAGCTGGAACGGGTGAAGATGTTGAAAGATTTTTATGGGCCATTTCGCGATACGGTACTAACGGCAAATGGAGTAGAAAGATACAATAACGCTCGGCTACTTGGTCATCATCCTGAAAATGGCAAGCCGATTTATGCGAAAGTTGGAAAGACTGGCGGATTTATCCAGCTAGGCGACAATGAAAAAGAGGCGGGCGAGAAGCCGCAATTTGCGCCACTTCCAAAACGAAAATCTGCGAAGACGGTGACCCTGGAGCAGGCTTTGAAGCAGCTGGCTCTACCTGCACTTCCGAGAAATCTCGGCAAGGCTCCGGATGGGGCGGAGATTATCGCGGCGAATGGGCCGTTTGGGCCGTATCTTAAAGGTGGTAAATATAATATACCAATTAAGGATTTTGACCCATATACGATAAGTTTGGAAGAGGCGCTACCGCTTTATCAGAAAAAAGTGGATTCGATGATTGCGGACTGGGGCGAAGTGCAGATTATTAATGGTGCGTATGGGCCATACGTGAAAGGTCCTGGACGGCGCAATAATGTAAAAATTCCAAAAGATGTAGATCCAAAGACCGTGACTGAGGCACAGGCACGGGAAATGTTAGCAAATAAACCAAAAACAGCTTCGAAAACGAGGCGGGGAGCGAGAGGTAAACGAAAATGATGCCGACACAAGCACAGATCGTGGTGATACAAGATAGATGTGATGCGATACATGAAGAGCTTAAAGTTTTGCAGCGGAATGATTCCAGGGCGCGGGTGTACCTCGGGCGGTATTATGAGACGATTTTAAATCGTTTTATCACACCTTTGAATGTGAGGCTGGTGGAAAATAATTTATCATCTACGAGTTTTATTAATAATCAGAATGATTTTAATAAGGCGCGGACGAATTTTATGATTGATTATGTGGAATATCAGAAGGGGCTAGAGGATTTGGTGGCGACGGATTGCAAGGAAAATCCAGAGCAGTTTTATGAAAAATTGGTCGATGTGCGGACGAAACGCGCGACGGTTGCAGATGATACGGCGAGACTTAGAAAGTTAGCTGGAAGACATCTGGATCTTGTAAAAGAATTGAAAGTGAGTGGACTATGACAAAAGGCGGCAAAAATTTAGTAATACTCGGCGTGGCTTCTGTGGTAGTAGCGATTGCGACGACTAGTGCATCGCTTGCGATTTATCATAATTCGGGGGATATTTATCTAGATCGTTCGCGCCCAGGGTATTTACCAGACAAGGAAGAGATAGAAGAGGAGCCGGTGGAGGAAGATTATTCTTTGGAGAAGAGTGGTCTGGTGACAGAGCAGGTGATAGACGAATATTTAAAGGCCTACGAGATAGAGCTTGAGGCGATGGACTCTTATAAGGAGCCATTTACGTCTGACGCGCTTAGCGATGAAAAGTTGGGAATACCAGCGGCGGAATAGTGGCCTGGTAGCTATATTTTATTGATTTGGTCGACTTATGATATAATGGTAAAAAATAAGCGAGGATTTTGTATGACTGCAAAAATTACGAAAGCGATTATTCCAGTAGCTGGATGGGGGACGAGAAGACTTCCGATTACGAAGGTGATTGAAAAATCAATGCTTCCGGTAGGAAACCGACCTTTGGTGGATTATTCGGTGCAGGAGCTGATAAAAGCCGGCGTGAAAGATATTTATATGGTGGTGTCCAATGTGGAGCCGTGCCAAGTGAGGGCGTTTTATCAGGACAATTTGGCGCTCAATCGGTATTTGGTAGATAGGGGTAAAGAAGATAAGCTCGAGAAGGCAAAGACTTTGCCGGATGATGTGAGAATGCATTATGTGGCGCAGGATCCATCGGCAAAATATGGTACGGCGGTGCCGATTGCAATGGTGGTGGAAGAATTTAAGATTGACGAACCGGTATTGGTGTTTATGGGTGATGATTTTATTTGGAACCCAGGTGGTGAGTCGGCGGCGGAGGCGCTAGTTAAGGCTTCTGGCGGTACAGAGGCGGCGATTTTGGGCGTAGAAATTCCAAAATCTGAAGTAGAAAAATATGGCGTGTTGTCGGTAGAAGACGGTAAACTTTCTTCGGTAGTGGAAAAGCCGAAGCCGGAGAATGCGCCGTCAAATTTGATTAACGTATCAAAGTATGTAATGACGCCAGATCTTTTGAAGCGGATTGTGAAATATGTTAATGAGAATGATTTTGGCCCAACGGATCAAGAGTATATGGTGACGGACCCGATTGATGAATTCATTCGCGATGGTGGCGTGATGAAAGTGGCTGCTACGTCTGGGGAATACCTAGACGGTGGTTCAGTTGAGGGTTGGGTGCATGCAAATGAAGTTGTTTGCAAACAATAGTAAATAAAAAAATACAAACGGTTCGCTCACGTCTGATTAAAAAAATAATTTCAGGCAGGGCTGTGCTGGTATTTCAGTACCATGCTCGCCCTGTGAAATTATTTTTTTAATCTGGTTCGCTCAAAGTTTATATTTTTTATTTACTATTACTTTCTGCAAGTTCTTTTGCCATGCGTTCGAGTTTCCTAAAGTCGGTTTTGTTGGCGCGAGTTAGGGGGAGCTCGTCGAGGAAGACAACTTTCCTAGGGATCTCGTAATCTTTTAAAGTGATTCTGCGTTTGCCAATATAGAAAGGCTCGGTGGCGTCTTTGGCGATTTTGCGACGAGTATCGTTGTTTTTGCCAATGCCGTCGTTTAGGACGACGAAAGCGCAGGAGACCCAGCCGAGTTTTTTATCTGGCATTTTGACGACATAGCAAGACTTGACGATTTCGTTTCTGGCGACTGCGGCGCGGACGACCTCGTAGTAGACTTTAGCGGGGATAGTATTGATAAAGAAAGTAGCGCGACCAACAAGGGTAATGAAGCCGGTCTCGGAAACCGAGGCGAGGTCGCCGGTCGTGATGAAGCGTTTTTTCTTGATATATTTGAATTTTTCTTCGGTGAGTTCGGGGCGGTTAAAATAGCGAGAAAGGGTGTGTTTGCCGGAAACATGGAGGATGCCGGTCTGACCAAAGCTGAGTTCTTTGCCGGTTTCTGGGTCTATGACGGCGACATGTGCGCCGGGGACGACTCGTCCTACTGTGTCTGGGTGATAGGTGGAGCCGACAGCAACAGTGATGGAGCCGAGACATTCGCCGACGCCATAGCCGTTGCACATTTTAACGGTGGCACCGTGTTGCTTAAAGAATTCAGTAATTTCTTCGGAGGCTTGTTTTTCAAGACGTTCGCCGCCAGAGATGCACATTTTGACACTTGAAAGATTTTGATCTTCTGGTAGGACTTTGGGGAGTAATTCATAGAAAAGCGGGACGGTTTGGAGGACACTAATGTCTTTACTTAGATAATATGGAAAATTATCTTCGGAGATGTCTGGCGTAAGAATGACAGAGCTACCACCGATGATAGGCGTCATGACGGAAGTCCAAAAGCCGTAAGGGCAGTCGAATTTGACAAAGGAAAACCAGGTTTTGATGTTTTTGTCCCACATTTTAATGCCAGAGGCGGCTTTGGAGAAAAGAGCGGCGGCGATGAGGGCTTTGTTGGTGAAAACCATAGGCTTTGGACCGGAGGTGGAGCCAGAAGTGAAAGTGATAATAGCTTCGTTGTTGCCACCAAAAATATTTTTGGGAATGTGGCCTTTAAATTTCTCGGCGATTTTAGTGATAGGTTGTTTGCCAAGATGAATGTGGTCGAGAGCGGAAGTCTCAATAGCTTCGGTCTGAGTCTCATCTGGGTCACCGTGGTCTACAAAATAGCCGTCGAGATTGATGACGTTTTCGATGGACTTAGCGTCTTTTTTTAGCTCCTTGATGCGCTTGTCATTGTATTTATAGGTGACGACGAGTTTAGAATTGAATTCTTCAATGTAATGTAAGAGGACATCGCGAGGAGTTTTCTCGTCAAGAAAGCTAACGATGGCGCCGATTTTGTTGGCGGCGAGGAAAATCAGGACGTTTTCATACATGCTACGACCGGTGGCGACCAGGATGATGTCGCCTTTTTTAATGCTGAGCGCGAGAAAGGCTTTTGCAAGGATTTTGCGGTCGTGTTTTAACTCTTTTCTGGTGAAATCGAATTCTTTCTGATTAACGACTGTATTGTTCCAGTGGCGGAAACTTGATAGATTATAAAGCGCTGAAATACTTAGTGGTGGAACGATGGGGTCTTTTTTTTGATTCTTGATTTTTAGCATATTATCTCCGATTTAAAATGTACAGGACCATTTTAACATATTTGTGGTATAATAATAAGCATAAGCATAATTTTTGAAAGGAAAATAAAATGGAACAAGGAAATGGTGTGGGGGCTGGTCAGACGGGGGTCGTCGGTGGTGCTAATCCGATGGGGGCTGAGCAGGTAGTATCAGAGCAGGTGACGGTGGCGCAGGTAGAGCCAGCGGCGCCAGTAACTCCAGTAGAGCCAGTGGCTCCTGGGTCTATGGTGGCAGAGCCGAAAGCATCAAAGAAGGGTCACGGAATGGCGATTGGGCTAATTTTCTGTCTTTTGCTTGCGGCTGGTGGGGTCGGCTTTGGTGTCTGGGCGTGGATGGATGGAAATACGCAGAAGGATGCGCTGAATTCGCAGATTAATACTTTGAAAAAACAAAATAGCGATTTATTGAGCCAGATATCAGAGTTAAACGAAAAAATTGCGGAACTTGAGAATGACGATGCGGATGAGGCGGTGCCGGAGAATGGAAATGCCGATAGTGGCGAGAGTACGAGCAACAATAATACTTCCGTGATAAGGGGCGAGGTGGTCGATGGTGTATTTTATGTGAAAGACAGCAGTGGTAATATTTTGGCACAAAGTAGCAAAACCGATATTACCGAGGTGGTGTCTTGCGATAGCATAGAAAATGGTAGTGCCATGAAATGTTCCGTGACGGCTTCTGATGGTAGTGGATGGTTTATTTACAATGTGTCAGAAAAGACTTTGACATCAAGCTTTGATGCGAATTAGGGTTTAATTGTAAAAACAATAACTCTATTCGGAAATCTAAGCTATAACAGATAGAATTTCATGAATTAGCACTCTTGACTGAAGAGTGCTAATTTGCTACAATGAGGGTATTATGCAAGCGGAATTTAGTGAAATAATGAGTCATTTGTCTGAAAACGCGCGGTTTGCGCTACAAAAGGCAGATTACTATGCAAAGAGATATAATAATGGTTATATGGGGACCGAGCATCTCCTCATGGGCATCATGGCGATGGATACTTCGACGGGTGCCAGGATGCTCCGCGATGAGGGGGCGACAGTGGATGATGTTGAGAAATCGCTAAATAAGGTAGCGGTGGAAGTGCCAGGGAGCGATATGGCGATGATGTCTTTGTCGGAGCCGGTGATTTTGACGTTTCGGATGGCGCAGAATTTTGTGATTGAGCAAGGTCTAAGCGTGATTGGGACGGAACATATGCTTTTTGCTCTCCTATCTCAGCCGAACTCTAGAGCGTCTTTAATTCTCCAAGGTCTGAAAGTTGATAACAATAAGGTGCTGGACGAGATTGAATCGCTGGTGGAAAAGCAGACTAAGGAAGAGCAATTAAAAGCCGAGAAGGCGAAATACGTCAAGAGTTCGAATTTGAAGTTTTTGAAGAAGTTTGGCAAGGATTTGACGGAAGAGGCGAAGCTCGGACATCTCGACACGGTGATTGGGCGCGAGAATGAAATTGAGCGGGTGGTGACGGTGTTGTCTCGGCGCACGAAATCTAACCCAGTATTGATTGGTGAGGCTGGTGTCGGTAAAACGGCGATTGTGGAAGGTCTTGCGATGCGAATCGTGAAAAACGAAGTGCCAGGAAATTTGATTGGTAAGCATATTTACCAAGTGGATTTGTCGGGGCTGGTGGCTGGTACGAAGTTCCGCGGGGAGTTTGAGGAGCGGATTAAAGGCATCATTGACGAAGCGGTGGGGGATGATACGGTGCTGCTATTTATCGACGAGATTCATCTACTTTGTGGGGCGGGAAATTCGGAAGGTTCGATGGACGCGGCGAATATTTTGAAGCCGGCGCTCGCGCGTAACCAAATCAATTTGATTGGTGCGACGACGCTCGATGAATATCGCAAAACGATTGAAAAGGATAAGGCTCTCTCGCGTCGGTTCCAGACGGTGATGGTGGAGGAGCCTTCGGCGGCGGTAACGCTTCGGATTCTCAAGGGCATCAAGAAGCATTATGAAAAGCATCACGGTGTGACGATTCCGGATGAGGCGCTTGAAACTGCGATTGTGATGTCTGAGCGGTATATTAATGATAGATTTATGCCAGATAAGGTGATTGATGTGGTTGACGAGGCGTCGGCGATTTGTAAAGTAGCGGCCGACAAAAAAGGTGGTGGTAAGTATAAGAAGATGAAAATTGAGCTGAAATCTTTGGAGGAAAAAATCACCGAAGCGGCGGAGGCAGAAGATTATGAAAAGGCTGCAGAATATAAAACTGAGGCTGCGAGGTTGTCAAAAGAAATTAAAAAGCTCGAAAAGTCTGGTGTGAAAGAAACCGTGACGCCGAAACTTTCGGAAGAAAATTTGGCGACGGCGGTGTCTTTAAAAACCGGAATTCCGGTATCAAAAGTGCATGGTTCGGAAATGAAGATGCTGATGGGGCTTGAGGATGAACTATCAAAGTCGGTAATTGGGCAGAAAGAAGCGATTGATGCGGTGGCGAAAGCGATTCGGCGCGGAAGGTCTGGGATTGCGGATTCGAGGCGGCCGATTGGTTCTTTCCTATTTATGGGCCCGACTGGTGTAGGTAAGACGGAGTTAGCTAGGGTGATTGCGCGGGAAGTTTTCGGCGGCGAGAATGCTTTGGTAAAAATCGATATGAGCGAGTTTGGCGAGAAACATAATGTGTCGCGGCTCGTGGGTGCGCCGGCGGGATATATTGGCTATGACGATGGCGGAAAACTAACTGAAGCGGTGCGACGAAAACCTTACTCGGTGATTTTGTTTGATGAGATTGAAAAGGCGCACCCAGATGTATTTAACTTGCTGTTGCAGATTTTGGAAGATGGCGTACTGACGGATGGTCAGGGTAACAAAATTAAGTTTAATAATACGATCGTGATTTTGACATCAAATCTCGGGTCGGCGGACATGTACCGCGAGGGTGAACTTGGGTTTACGGCTAAGACGGCGAAGGACAAGAAGGCATTGGCGGAAGAATACGAAGAGAACAAGTCTTATGCGATGAAAGCGCTGAAGAAAGTGATGCGTCCGGAATTAATCAATAGGCTGGATTCGATTTTGGTATTCCATGCGCTAACTAGGAGCGACGTGGAAAAGATTTTTGACAATTTGATTGATGATCTCAAACGGCGTCTCGCGACGAAGGGCGTGGGGATTAAAGTAAACGAGAAAGCGAAGAATTATTTGATCGAGAAAGGTTACGACCCGAAAAACGGGGCGCGGCCACTCAGACGTTGTATTGAGGATGAGGTAGAGTCGCTACTTTCCGAAAAGTTGATTGCGGGAGAGCTTACTAAAGGCGATATTCCAGTTCTAAAATATAGCAATGGTAAATTGAAGTTAGAAAAAGCATAATAATGAAAGGAGAAAATATGAAAGATTATCTAGTGCCGACGGTGGTGGAAGAGACCAATAAAGGCGAGCGAGCGTATGATATCTATTCGCGGCTTTTAAATGACCGAATTATATTTCTTGGCGAGGATGTGAATTCGCATACGGCGAATTTAGTGGTGGCGCAGCTATTATATCTTGCACACGAAGACCCAAAGAAGCCGATTAAACTTTACATTAATTCACCTGGCGGGTCGGTATATGATGGACTGGCGATTATTGACACGATGAATTATATCGAGCCGGATGTGGAGACGATCGGGATTGGCTTGCAGGCGTCGATGGGCGCGATGCTTCTTTCGTGTGGCGCAAAGGGTAAGAGATATTGTCTGCCGAATGCGCGAATTATGATTCATCAACCATCTTCTGGAACGGAAGGAAAGATTACGGATCAGGAAATTATGTTGAGGGAAGGTGTATTCTTGAAAAAGCGGCTGGCGGAGATTTTTGCAAAGAATACCGGTAAAGATTTGAAGCAGGTGGAAAAAGATATGGATCGCGATAATTGGATGAGTGCGGAAGAAGCAAAAGCATACGGAATTATTGACGAAATTATAAAATAAGTTTATACTTAAAATATGAAAGCGCCAAAAATTCTAATAACAGCTGGAATAGCGATGGCGATTGCTGTGGTGGCCTTGATAGGTACTGTGGGGGCAAATACATCGCGGACGGTGGGGGAGCTTGATATTGCGTTAACCGAAATAGAAACTGATAAAGTAATCGCGCGCACGAATAGTCTCGAGGCGGTAAATGATCCTAGTGGCACTGGGTATGCGGCGCCGCTTGGTGAGAATAGGACTGTTGGTTCCGGGATTGATAGATCGAGCGAGAGTAGAGTGCTTGCTACTGCGGTTGGCGTGCAAGGCATGGTGGCTGGTATGCTAGCGGTATGCTTACTGATTATTATTTCTTTGGTTGTGAAATATTGGCGGAATGCCCGTAGTCTGGGATTATAATTTGATGCTTTTCGCCGCGGTGGTCGTACAAGGGGATTTTTAGCTCGTGTGCTAAAGTATTAACGACCGTGGCACCAATGCGAAGACCGGTAAAAGAGCCAGGGCCGGACATAAAAGTAATTTTTGCAATATCTTGCCAGGTTTTATTATTCTCTTCAAGTTTATCTTTGATGAAAGCGAGGAGTTTTTCGGCGAGGTCGTGGCCAGAATCCCATTCGTAGGCTTTGTCGTCTAATTTTAAAATCGTCGTTGGTGTTGATGTATCAAGGTAGAGTTTCATTTGATAGTGACCTCCCGAAAATTATCGTCAGTATACTGTATATTTATAATGGTGTGATTTTCTGGAAGGAGATTCGCTACGGATTCGCCCCATTCTATGATGACGATTTTGCTGTCGTCGGCTAAATTTTCGGCGAGGTCGTCGACCATGAGTCCAGGGTCCGAGAGGCGGTAAAAGTCGTAATGGATGAGAGTTTTACCGTCTGGCAAAGCATAAGATTTGGAAATGGTGAAGCTAGGGCTGGTAATTTCGGATGTAATGCCGAGGCCTTCCGCGAGACCGCGTGTAAAAGTAGTCTTGCCGGCGCCAACATCACCGACGAGCTCAATAACGTGAGGGCAATTTTTGGCAAAGTTTTCGCCGAATTCTAACATATCTTGCTCGGATTTTATAATCATTATATAATTATACCATGAAAGTGTATATTTCGGGGATTTCAGGTACGGGGATGGGGCCTCTAGCGCTCTTTGCGGCGAATGCTGGCATAGAAGTAGTGGGGTCGGACCTCGCCAAGGGGGCGATTTATGATGAATTAATGAGGGCGGGGATTCGGGTAAAGATTGGGGTGCAGGATGGAGAGTTTTTAAAGTCGGAGATTGATGGACTAAATTGGTTTGTGTATACCTCGGCTTTGCCGGAAAATCACCCGGAGCTTATGGCGGCGCGTGAGGCGGGGGTGAAGATAAGTAAACGTGATGATTTTACGGCATATCTCGTGGATAAACTCGGTCTTAAGATGGTGGCGGTGGCAGGGACGCATGGCAAGACTACTACGACGGCGATGACTATTTGGGCGTGTCTGAAATTGGGCTTACCAGTGTCATATGTGGTGGGGACGACGCTTGGATTTACAGTTTCCGGGGCATATCATGATGGGGATAAGTATTTTGTGTATGAAGCCGATGAATATGATCGGAATTTTTTGAAATATCATCCGTGGTTAGCGGTTATTCCGAGCGTGAGCTATGATCATCCGGACATTTATCCAACGGTTTCGGATTACGAGGCGGCGTTTTTGCAATTTAAGTCGCAGAGTGAGATGGTGATTGAAAATACGGCTGATGGGATTGTCGGCGGCGAAGTGATGTTTTTGCCGGAAGATTTTAAACTGGCTGGTGGGGCGCGAAGGATTGATGCGGCGATGGCGGCAAATGCAGTAATGAGGATGCTAAGATTGGAGCATAATGATGGACTTGTGACTGATGATAAGAAGATGGAAGTGACTCGGATTTTAAATGAATTTCCTGGAGTGGGGAGGAGATTTGAAAAGTTAGCCGATGGATTATATACGGATTATGCGCATCATCCGGAGGAGATTGTGGCGACGATTGAGATGGCACGAGAGCAGGCGAAGATTGATGACAAAAAAGGCGTAGTGGTGGTGTATGAGCCACACCAGAATGCTAGGCAGACTGAAGTAAAGGATGGGTACCGTGAAGCGTTTGTGGGGGCGGATAAGATTTTTTGGTTACCGACATATCTAGTGCGGGAGCCGGAAGGGGTGCCGATTTTGTCTGCTGAAGAGCTGGCTGGTGGACTAGTGAATGAGGAAGATGTGTGTCTGGCGTGGCTATCACGTGGGCTTGCGATAACGATTCGCGAAGAGTTGGCGGCTGGAAATCTGGTGCTTTTGATGACGGCGGGTCCGGCAGATGCATGGATGCGTAGGCTGGCGGCGGGCGAGAGCGTGGACGAGCTGGCGCACTGATTTTTGCGATCATTTATTGCAGTTATTTGGCTTGTGATTTTGAACGTGGTTATGTTATAATGGGGTTATGGTAAAACATAGTAAGGTAGATGGCACAAAAACAAAAAGTCGTGTTGGTTTAATAGCGATGCTCGCAACGCTAGTCGTCGCGATAGTGGCGCTGGTGGTGGGGATTGTAGTGGTAAATCTTGATGGTAATAGGCAGGGTGATGTTGGGGAATTATCTTCGACGACGCAAATGGAAATTGAACGGGAATTTCAAGATGTGGTAATGTCTGGCGATCTTAATTCTGGCATTAAATATTTGAATGACATATTAGAGAATGGATATACTGAAGGTGGAGCAAAACTGTCTGAGCGGGATGTTTTTGCGACCAGGCTTTCTCTTGCTAATTTATGTATAGATGCATTGCGATATGATGAATCGTTGAAAATTTTAGATGAGCTTGAGGCTTCTGAGTTGTCAGAATATGATTTGGGACAGGTATATAGTGCATATATAAGTCTGTATAATGCGATTGGTGATTTTGATAAATTGGAAGAATATATAACTAAGTTTGAAAGAATAGGAGGAGAGCAATGAAAAAAAAGATTTTTTTAGTGATGGCGATTTGCGCTCTTGCTTGCTCTGTGTTTATTGGCAGCTTATTGTCTCAAGATGTTTTCGCTGAAGGTGCAGTTGTGCCTGGAAGCGGGGGAAATTTTGGTCAGACATGCGTGAATTATTGTACTACTCATATTGCATGGCTGTATCACAGATGGGACGAAGACACGTCTCTTTCCGATGTTTCGGAATTGATAAGTGGTGCTCATCAGATTGTTGGGTATGCTGGTAGCGTTGGCGGGACTGGCGGTGCAATTATCCCCGCTTTATGCGCTAAGACCGGTGGGTATTATAGGCTTGCATTTTATAGACAAAATGGTCCGGAGAAATTAAGCAATGGCATAGTTTATCAAAAAGGACAACAACTCGGCGTCTTAAGCCTCGAAGGTTTAAAAACTATCGCTCCGAATACATTTAATATTGATACTGGATATGTTACCGGCGTTAAGATATACGGGTGGGATGATGCAAAAGCGGCCTTTGAGACAATGAAGGAATATGATGTAGCGCACGGCACTAATTATACCAGTGGATATGATTGGTCGACGAGCAGTGGTTTGGGTGCGTTTTGTTTTACGCCCGATACTGATGGATTGGAAAATCGGGTTTACTATGGCTCGTCAAACGTTGCGGTTAATCCGCCAAAGAGTTCTGGCGCCGTATGGAAAGGGACTGGGATTACGAGTACGCAAAAAGATGTCGCTTATGGTCCATCGGTGATTAATGTTGGCGATACGGCGACGATGACTTTTTCACATAAAGTTTTAGCAAATAAGGAAACTAATAACGTAGCGTGGAGGGTGGACAGAAATTGGGATAAGAGTAGTGGATATACCCCTATTTCTTCTGCGTCTTCTAGTGGCACAGCTAACTTAACTATAAAGGAAGACAACTATTATACTCAGGGAAGTACTGATTATTATGATGGTACATATTATTATACTATGCGAGATGTATATAGTGTCACGTTTGATACTCCGGGCACTTATACGTTTTGTGAAAGCCTAACGGTAAATAATGCGGGGGAATATATCACTAAATCATGTGCAGTGGTAGAGGTGAAGCCGGTTGAATATTATACGGAGTCAAACGTAGCAGTAGGAATGCCCCATGTTGATACTACTCACGTAACAAAAACACCAACCGTTGTTACCGATCAATTAGCATATTTGAAGGTTGGAGATGAAGCCCCAGTTACATTCTCGCATGTGATTTTCTCTTCCGCAAAAGTTAATGAAGTTCAGTGGTTGGTTAATAGAAACTTTAATATTTGTAGTAATAATACAAATAATGATAGATGTACGCTTACTTCACGGAGCAATGTCGGCGATGTAAATAACCCAAGCGCAGATCCAAAATTGAATAACGGAAATAGTGGATTTAGTAGCGTAGTGGCTAATGTATCAAAATTGACAGAAGCAAGTGGTGTGACCGTTGATGGGAAGGAGTTGTGGTACTCGCCTCAGAGCGTAGGTGGTTCATATATCGGAAGGCCATATACTGATAATGGCGGCGGACATTGGTTTAGCTGGCGAGATATTTATTGGGCAGTATTTAAGAAGGTTGGTAATTATAGCGGTGATGGCAATAATTTGTGTGAAAGATTGTCCATACCCGGAAGTGGCAATGAGATGACGGGGGCTTGCTCTAATGTTAAAGTACCATACAACTTCAAGAATAGCGCTTCAATTGAGCTTGGTGAAGACATGGTACAGGTTGGTGGCACGGTAGAAATTGAAAGTGCTACGGTTACGGTTGGTAAGAAGCCAAATCCTGATGTGTGGTGTGCAAACTGGGTCAGTACGGGTGAGAGGAGTGGTTATTGTCCTGATGAGTATGCTACTCAGGTAGATAATGCGACGGTAAAATTGATAAAGTATTCTGCGTCGTCACAGAGTGGCTCGGTAAGAGAGAATTATGGCAACTATGATTCTGATTTATGTGCTCAAGGTGTGATTGGCGGTTCGTCAACTGGATGTGAGATTGAAACTCAAGAAGGAATTTACCTAAATCAAAATAACAATACGGACGGGGTAACTAATGGTGTCCAAGGTATTGATTTGTCAGAAAGAACTGTCAATGCAGAAGCTGGTAAATATTATTGTGTAAGATTGGCAATTTACCCATACACTAGTGGCGACAATACCAATGTGGATGACAAAGAGGGGAGTCATTCTTGGTACATTTCCGCGCCGAGTTGTGTACAAGTTGGTAAGAAACCAACTTTCCAGGTGTGGGGCGGAAGTGTCTATTCGGCAGGGCCAATTAGAACAAATTCATTTATCAGGACGATTGAAGGTGAGAAGAAAATGTTTGGTTCGTGGGGCGAGCAAAGCGTAGTGGCGAGAGGGTTAGTGAGTGGATTTGCGTCTGGAGCCGCAACTAGTAAAGGTTCTGACATTAATTTCTGTAAATACCAGACACCACTTACATTCATGAATGCAAAGAAGGATATAGCGGTAACGGGTATGTGCAGTGATAATCAGATTGGAAATGCCAATATTCCAGCTGATATGTCTGGCAAGGATGCAATTAAAAATTACTGGTGGATACCTACTGTCCCAGTAGGCGATGGAAACTCTTTTGTGGAAGAGATTACTACTGGTGGTGAAAAAATAAAATATAGGTATAGCTCTGGTGATATGACAATAGATGGATATGACAATATAACTGACGGTACATATGTAGTACGCTCTGATAATGGAAATATCTACATAAATGGAAATATAAGTTATGCTGATAAAGTATATCAAAAAGCTAGCGAAATACCAAAGATGATAATATATGCAAAGAATATATATATCGGTTGCGGAGTGAATAGAGTTGATGCAATATTGATTGCGGATGGCAAGATTGATACCTGTGCTAATGGTAATGGGATTAATCCTGGCATAGATGAAGAAAGTCGCTCAAACCAGCTTAAGATTAATGGGATATTGATGGCTGGGCAGGTGGTATTTAACCGGACTTATGGCGGTGGTAGTGGTCTTGGTGCTACAACTCCAGCAGAAATCGTAAACTATGACACATCTGCTCTTCTTTGGGGTAGAGGCAGTGCCGAAGATAATGACAATAGCTTACTCACGGTTGTGTATCAGCAAGAGCTTGCGCCAAGATATTGATGTGATACAATATTTTATATGAAAGTGCGGAGTCAGTTTGTTTGTCAGCAATGTGGTGCTTCTTATACAAAGTGGGTCGGGCAGTGCACTAATTGTCAGTCTTGGAATTCGCTAGTTGAGCAGGTAGTGGATACTGGTGCCAGTGGTGGAAAATCGGCGATTGAAAAAGGCAGAGCGTCCGGTAAGAAACTAGATTTTGTAAAACTGTCTTCGGTGGTGCCAAGCGATGCGAAAGCTAGGCTTTTGACTGAGTTTGAGGACTTAAATACGGTACTTGGCGGCGGGATATTGATGGGGTCAGTGTGTTTACTTGCTGGTCAGCCTGGGATTGGAAAGTCTACGCTTCTGATGCAAATTTGTGCAGAGATAGCGAAAGGCCATGACGTATTATATATCTCCGGTGAGGAGTCGGCGGGGCAGGTAAAGTTGCGCGCGGAGAGGCTTGGGGCGAAGTCGGAAAGGCTGAATTTTGCGGCATCGACATCGGGGAATGATATTGCGAAAACGATCGAGGGTGGTGAGTTTGATCTTGTGATTGTAGATTCAATACAGACGCTCGCGATGGATGAGATTTCTTCGGCTCCAGGTACCGTGTCGCAAGTGACAAATTGTGGGAATTTGATTATTCGAGCGGCGAAAGCTACCGATACGGCAGTGGTGATAGTGGGGCATGTGACAAAGGATGGTACTTTGGCGGGGCCAAAAGTGCTAGAGCATCTGGTGGACGTGGTGCTTCAGTTTGAGGGTGATAGATATGGCGGATTTAAGACGGTGAGAGCGGTAAAGAATAGGTTTGGTTCGACCAATGAGGTGGCGATTTTTGAGATGCTGGGAACCGGGCTTCGCGAAGTGCAGAATCCGTCGGCGGCGCTTCTAGCTGAGAGAACAAATACTGATGGATCGGTGATACTTGCGACGATGGAGGGGAATCGGCCGATTTTGGTGGAAATTCAGGCGCTTGCTACGTCGACTAATTTTGGCTATCCGAAACGGACGGCGAGTGGCTTTGATCTTAATCGGTTAAATTTGCTAATAGCAGTGCTTGAAAGGCGAACCAAATTAAAGCTGTCTGATAAAGATATATTTATCAATGTAGTAGGCGGAATGAAATTAAATGATTCGGCGGCGGACCTTGCGATTTGTATGGCGATTGCGTCGGCGGTAGCGGGGCGAAAATTAGGTGAAGAGTATGTAGTATTTGGTGAGGTGGGGCTTGGCGGTGAGATTCGCTCGGCGTTTCGGGCAGACCAGAGGATTGCAGAAGCAAAAAAGTTAGGGTTTTTGCATGCGATTGGGCCGTCTACTGTGCATGATAAATTTGTAATACCAGCAAAAGATTTACGCGAAACATTAATAAGGTACGTAAAATGAGGATTTTAGGGATTGATCCGGGACTTGGTAGGTGCGGATTTGGATTGATCGAGACATCTTCCCGAAGTGGAGCTTCGGCACTAGATTTTGGTGTGGTGACGACGACGGTGGACATGGATTTACCAAACCGGTTGTTGGAATTATATGATTCTATTTTGGAGGTGTTCGAAGAAACAAAACCGGAAGTGGTGGCGATTGAAAAATTGTTTTTTGCAAAAAATATTACGACTGGGATTGCGGTGGCGGAGGCGAGAGGGATTGTGTTACTTGTGGCAGCTAAGAAGGGTCTCCCGGTATATGAGTACACACCGAATGAAATCAAAAAGAGTTTGACTGGGTACGGGGCGGCGACGAAGACGCAGATTTCGGAGATGGTGCGAGTGCATCTTGGGCTAGAGAAGAAGCCGAAGCCGGATGACGCGGCAGATGCGCTAGCGGCAGCGATAACATGCAGTTTCCTATACATGACTGGTAAAAATGATGGTTATAAGTTTTCTAATTCTAGAAAGGAGAAAAAATGATAGCACATATTAGGGGTGTAATTTCGGAGAAATTTGGGAATGCCTTGATTGTGGATGTGGGCGGTGTAGGGTATGAAATGACAGTAGCACTGTCGGATTTTGAGAGCGTTAATTTGGGCGAGGAGCGGAAATTTTACACGTACCATGCGGTGCGGGAAAACTCGGAAGAGTTATATGGTTTTTCATCTCTTACGGCGAAAAAGATTTTTGAGCTTTTAATATCGGTGCAGGGGATTGGCCCAAAAGCGGCGATGGCGATTTTGTCTTTAGCTGAGGCGGAAGAAGTAAGGAATGCGATCGCGAATGCAGACACGGCGTTTATATCGAAAGCATCCGGAGTGGGGAAAAAGTCAGCAGAGCGGGTGATTGTGGATCTTAGGGATAAGGTTGGGATACCGAGCCGTTATGGTGCAACCGATGTGAGGACTGTGGGCCCCGCGACAGAGACCGATGAGGCGCTGGATGCTTTGATTGCGCTAGGTTTTCCTTTGAAGGAGGCCTCGGCGGCACTCGAGGGGGTGGATTTGTCGCTTCCGGTAGAAGAGCGAGTGCGGATTGCGTTAAAAAATGCTTAATATTGTCGGCTCATTATGGGAAAACCTCTTGCTATTTTAGTAAAAGTATGGTAAACTTATGTGTAATTGATTAATATAAAGGTTAAAATATGAGTTTTTCTATCTTGAAACAAATCGGTGATGCGCAGAAAAAGAAAGCGGTGGTAGATGTGCGCTCTGGTGATACCGTAAAAGTCACTCAGAAAATTAAGGAAGGTGAGAAGTTCCGTTTGCAGACTTTTGAGGGCGTGGTAATTCGCGTTGATCGCAAAGAGTCGCATACTGCAAGGATTGTAGTGCGCAAGGTGACTTCTGGCGTTGGCGTTGAGAAGTCGTATCTTATCCACTCGCCTTTGGTTGAGAAGATTGAGATTACAAAGCGCTCTAAGGTGCGTCGCAATAATTTGAAGTATCTACGCGACCGCTCTGGTAAGTCGGCACGTCTTGCTAGCAAAGATTTTGATCGTGCAGCGGTAAACGATGTAAAAGAAGTGGAAGTAGTAGAAGAGCCAGCTGAAGCTCCAGCTAAAGAAGCTGATGTGGATAAGGCGGCTGAGGCGGAGACGCCAGCTGAGGCCTAAGTGGCAATTCTTGGTATAGATGAAGTTGGACGCGGACCCCTAGCGGGTCCGCTTGTTGTGGGAGCGGTAATTTTGCCGGAAGCACATCCGGAGTGGGTCTTAGAATTGAAGGATTCCAAGAAGCTGTCGGTGAAGAAGCGGGAGGCCTTGTCTGAAGTTATTTTGGCGGAGGCTCTAGCGACTGGGCTCGGATGGGTGAGCCCGTTTGAGATAGATAAGCTAGGGATAGGCGAGGCGCTTCGGTTGGCGACCCGGAGGGCAGTGGAAGAAGTACGGGGATGCAATGTGCCGTTTTCACAAATTATAATTGACGGAAAAGTGAATTTTTTGTCTGGGACGAGTCTTGGTGAATTTGTATCTACGGTCGTGAAGGCGGACGATTTAATAAAGGAGGTTTCGGCGGCGTCGATTATTGCAAAAGTGGCAAGGGATCACTATATGCATGAGATGGGTGAGAAATTTCCAGGTTATGGATTTGAGAAACATGTGGGATATGGGACGGCGAAGCATATTGCCGCGATTCGTGAGTTAGGGGTGTGTCCTGAACATCGGCGGAGTTTTGAGCCGATAAAATCGATGGTTGGTTTTGAGCGTCCTGGAACAAATGTTGTAAAAAATACAACATTTGTTGGGGGATTAGGTGAAGATGCGGTATGTAAATATTTATTGGATAGGGGACATGTAATTGTCGCGCGAAATTATAAAACCAAACTTTATGAAATTGATATTATTTCGACTTTTGGTGATGAGATTTATTTTACAGAAGTGAAAACTCGTAAAAATGATATGCGCGGGTCTGGGCTAGAGTATGTGACGAAAGAAAAATTAGCAAAAATGCGGTTTGCGGCGGAATGTTTTATGAAGCATACCGGTTGTGATATGAGCCCTCTACTTGCTGCGGCAAGTGTAAACGGTAATTTTGAAGTTGAAGATTGGGTGGTTATACGTTGAATTTGAATTCGACGACGTCGCCATCTTGCATAATGTAGGTTTTGCCTTCGGTCCTGAGTTTGCCGGCGGCTTTGACGGCTTGTTCGGAGCCGTATTCTTTAAGATCGTCGTAGTTGCAGATTTGAGCAGCAATAAAGCCACGTTCAAAGTCGGTATGGATGGTGCCAGCGGCCTCGGGTGCAGTGGCGCCTTTTTTGATGGTCCAGGCGCGACATTCTTTTTTGCCGGCGGTGAGGAAAGATTGAAGCCCTAGCGTCTCGTAGGCGGCTTTGATAAGCTCGCCGAGGGCGTCTTCTTTGACGCCGTAACTTTCTAGAAATTCTTTGCGCTCTGCGCGGTTCATGCCGGACATTTCTTCTTCGAGTTTGGCGTTGACAAAAATGGCCTCGTTTGGAGCGACGAGATTTCGTAATTCGTTTTGTAGATTTTTATCGGTGAGACCATCTTCGTCGACGTTAAACATATATATAACGGGTTTTTCGGTAAGATACGGAATGAATTCGTCGGAGGGGTCTTTTTTACGCTTGGCGTCTATTTTGGCTTTAGTTTCTTCGTCTGCAAGTTGTAGTTCTAAGTTGATGATATCAATGTCGTCTTTGGCTTGTGCTACGATGTCGGTGACGAGCTTTTGGTCGGCGCGAAGAATGTCGTCGTTTTTGAAGGCGCGGACTACGTGGCAGATAGCTTGACACTCGCGGATGTGGGCGAGGAATTTGTTGCCGAGGCCTTCACCTTTTGAGGCGCCTTGGACTAGGCCGGCAATATCTACGAATTCGACGGTGGCGGGGACGACTTTGTCGGTGTCATACATTTTGGCGAGCGTATCGAGACGCTCGTCTGGGACCGGCACGATGCCGACGTTTGGCTCGATGGTAGCAAAAGGATAGTTGGCGGCGAGCGCGCCAGCGTTTGTTAACGCATTAAATAATGTAGATTTGCCGACGTTTGGGAGGCCGACGATTCCGATCTTTAAATTCATAACCAACCTGTGATATCTGTTATTGTAGGTATAATTATAACATATTTTGATGTATAATATAACTATGAATAACCATGAAGCATTAAATAATAACAATGGCCAGAATTGGGATATGTCCGATGTTCAATTTGCTGGAGCGGAAAAACAACAAAGTGTAGATTCTTTAAAAAGTGTATTAAGAAATGCGCCTGAACTATTATCGGAAAGTGAAATATTTGGTGACAATGGCAAAATGAGCGAATTCACAAATTCTGTTTTGTCTGAACAGTCGAACTCTGAAATATTGAAAAGCATAAAAGAGCTAGATAATGGTAGATATAAAATAAATTATGCTACGGATCCTTTAAATAAGGGCTTTACTGGTCTTGGTCAGGTTTCGGGCGCATTGGATTATTTTGATGAAAAATATGGTGACCATATTGATGATAGAAAGCTAAAAGGGTTAATAAAAACGTGTATTGCGATGTGGCCTATGGGGAATGTAGGAAGTTTTGGTGTTCACCAATTTGCAAAATCGGCGAAGATGGATGAGGGAACTGCTTCGCTCATAAACATGATTATAGATAGAAATTCTATGAGATTAGTAGAGGAACGTTTTGATAAGGGCGATCAAGAATCCGGCGTCAAATTACAAGAGATAAACAAAAACTATCTTATTCGTCTGCATGACGGATTAGAGTCTGGATATGAAGAAAAGGAAGCAAAATGCACATGTAATATCCAAAAGATTATAATGGATTGCGAAAAAGCTGGTGCTACAATTGCTAAAGAAAGAAAAGCGTTATAAAAAAAGAAGCTCTCGCGGCAGGTACCTTCGGCGCCGTGCGAGTGCTTCGATATTTATACTGTATCAAATTAGCGCAAAGAAATGTTTATGTTCTTCCATTTTGGTTTTGGTAGGTAGATCTTAACTGAAAACAGGATAAAAGAAACAGGTTGGTTTAGAATTACAAGATTCCGATTTTTAAATTTAAAACCAACCTTTCTATCTGTTATTATGGGTATAATTATAACGTATTCTGGTATATAATATAACTATGGAGATTGTTTTAGTTAGGCATGGTGAGACGGATTGGAATTTAGAAGGTCGTCTTATGGGTCAGAAAGATATTTCATTAAATGATAAAGGCCGCGAGCAGGCTGGGGTTTTAAGGAGCAAGCTAGCCGGCATGAGCTTTGATTGTTGTTATTCTTCGCCACTTAGTCGCGCAAAGGAAACGGCAGATATTATCTGTAAGGGTAGATGCGATGTCATTTGTGACAATAATTTAAAAGAACGTTTCGGCGGAGAATTGGAGGGGACGGTTGTTGATAATTGGGGAGATTATAAAGATAATAAAACGACTGAGACTGATGAAAAAATTCTGAATAGGGCCAGAAGTTTTTTGAAAATGTTGAGGGGAGCTAATATTCAGAGGGTGCTAGTAGTAAGCCATAACGGTTTATTGAAGAACCTTCGGTATTGTATTTTGGGAGAAAAAGGCGAGTTGGATTATAGCGTTGGAAATTTAGCAAATTGTGATTATGAAGTATACAGTATATAAATAGCAGGTTGGTTTAGAAATTCAGGAAATTGATCTTTGAATTGGTTTATTTACCCCTGTTAATAAGCATTAGAATATTGACTTTTTTGGTGTTTTGTAAAGGATAAGCTGTTCTTTAACAAAAATTTTCCTAAGGGGGTAAGAAAAAATGAAGAAGATTTGTCAGCTGTATGTACCGGCATTTTACCGTTCGTACGGTAAAGATGCGGTCAAAGAGGCCACTAGGCTTCTGTCGAGCTTGAAAAAGGCTGGCTTTTCGGGCATCTATCTGATTTCTTTGTGGGAAGATGGCGGATATGATAACGGCTTTGATGTCGTTAGATATTCCATTAATCCTAATTTTGGAACAGATGGCCAGTTCGAAGAGCTGATCCTAAAGGCTCATGAACTTGACCTTTCGGTGGGCGTTGACGTGGTTCCGAACCACGTTTCGGACAAGAATATCCTGGCTCAGAATTGCCTTAATGGCGTTTCTGGCTACGAAGATTGTCTGTACGTGGTTTCTGAGAACGACGCGATGCGCTTGACGGAGTCGGGGGTTCCGAGTTTCTTTGGCAAACTGGCTTATTCGGATTTTGGCGATAAGTATGTGAGGAGCACTTTTTCTGACTATCACCAGCTGAATCTGAATTGGCAAAGCCAAAAGGTTCAGGAATACTTCAAGGAAGTCTTCCAAAATCTCAAGAGTGTCGGGATTGACTTCGTGAGAGTCGATTGCGGCATGATGCTGCTCGAGGACGTATCGAAGGCCAATCCGGACAATCCGATGGCTTGCATGAATCCGGTCGAGTCTATCAATGCTATCCGTAAGGTGGCTGACGGGATGCCGATGTTTTTCGAGTGGTTTGACCCTACGAGTACCAGTCTGTTTGATGACATGCCGGAGTGCTATGCCCTGGATTGCTCTTATGTAATGACGGGCAGGCAAAACCTCGAATGGAATCACAAGAAGCTCATTCCTCTGGTGGGCGGACACGATCAGATAACTCTGGCCGACAGAGGTATTGATGTAAAGGGAGCCTTGGAAAAGATGGAAAAATCTGAGTACGGGTTCCTTGACATTCAGACGCTGATCGGCTGGAAGACGGAACCGGGGATTTTGCCAGATGACGAGAAGTACGATGCTGCTCTGGATAACCCCAATCAGCGGTATCGTGCCAGGAGGCCCATCGAGCCCGTTCTCGAGAAATTTCTTCAAAATTAGCTTAAGTACCTTAGACCCGCGAGAAATCGCGGGTCTTTTTATTGCTCTGGGTAGTTTAGAAAATATTTCCATTTATACGGTTTACTAGTCTCTATTTTTATGTTACAATATAACTTGTCCAGAATAAAAAATGGATAATTTATGTAGAAAGGATGTGCTTTCTTGTTCTTTATTAGATTATACGACTGGTAGGAATCGATTTGATATGGAGGAAGATGTCATGGGGATCTTTTCGCGCGATCGTTTCGACACGGCTACTCGCATCATTAACATGACGGATACTCCGATTTGCCTTTATGACAGTGTTACTGGCGAGATTGTGAAATTTTGTCCAGATATGAGAAGATTTTCTCAAAAAAGGCCGGAGGAGTTATTTCCGAAAGACGCCCACTACGTGTTTTTGCCAGAGATGACTGACGCCATAGAATGGTTTCAAGAGCATTGTGGCAAGGTGGCCATCATAGTTGGGATAGATTGTGGTCGTGGCGGTGCCAAAATCGCAAGACTACTTTCGATGGACAAAAAGCTGGTCGAATTTAGACCGCATGAATTCAGGCCATCTAGTCGTTAAATTACCTAAGTTGCCTCGGCTTTAAGCCGGGGCTTTTTATGCTATAATGTATCTATGAAGCTGAAAAAGCGGAGGTTGCTGGCGGTGGTGGCGGCACTGATTAGTGTCGTGTTGTGGCTCGTGATGAATCCTGAGAGCTACGACGCGATATTTGTGCCGGTGGAAAATACTGGGGCGAGCGAGGGGGCGAGTGGCAGTGCAGTGCAGGATGCGGACGCACCGCTGGCGAGTGAAATATTGGAGCTACTAGAAGTAAAAGGGCGAGCTCCAAAGACTGGGTATTCTAGGGACGAATTTTACTCTGGTTGGCCGACGGTGGAAGGATGCAACCTCAGGCAGAGAATTATCAAGCGAGAGTTTGGTGAATCGGCGGTGCTTGACGGGTGCTACGTGGTGGCGGGGGAGTTTGTGGAGCCGTACACTGGGAAACTTTTGAAATTTACAGAAAAGGCGGAGATTTCTAAGGGTATACAGATTGACCATGTGGTGGCGTTGTCTGATGCGTGGCAAAAGGGAGCCCAGTATATGAGCGCGGAGTCAAGGTATGCGATTGCGACGGACCCATTGAACTTGCTTGCGGTGGATGCGGCGGCGAATTCGCAAAAATCCGATGGCGACGCGGCGACTTGGCTGCCATCAAATAAGGCATTTCGGTGCCAGTATGTGGCGAGACAGGTGTCAGTAAAATATAAATATGGTTTGTGGGTGACTGGGGCGGAGAAAGAGGCGATCTCTAAAGTACTGTCAGTGTGTCCAAATGAACGGGCGGTGGGGGTTGTGGAAAAGTCTGAATAAAAGGATATTGACATTGTGCTAGAGCTTAGTTATAATAGAATTTGTAAAAAGGTCATTCATTTTACATAAATATACAAATTAATTTCCACATCCGTGGAGGAGACAACAAATATGAAAAAAATAGCAATCGCGGGAGCGTCGGTTGCGCTTGCGGCGTTGCCGATGGCTGGCGTGTTTGCGGCTGAAGGCACGACTGTGACCGATACCGTGCAAGTGACGATTGATTCGGCTTGTACGATTACCTCTACAAATGCCGCCAATACTTATAGTGCAACGATGACTAACGGTCAGCTAAAAAGTGATTTTGGCTCAACCGAGATGACTGTTAACTGCAATGATGCAGCTGGTTGGCATATAACAGCGGTTGGCTCTGGTGCTGATGCAAGCGATAAGACCGCTATGAATGCGACTGGTAGTGGCACGGATATCGCAACTGGCTTAGCGACTTCTGGTAATACATCCAACTGGGCCATGAAAGTAACTGGTACCGGTGCGACTGGATTTACGACTTTCGCGGCAGTTCCATCTAGTGCTACGAATGTAGCAACTGGTTCTGGTGCTGTGTCCGGTGGTACACTTACGACTACCTATCAGGTATTTATTAGCGCTACTCAGCAGGCTGATACTTACACTGGTCAGGTGACCTACAGCTTGGCTCATCCAGCATCCTAAGTATTTGGACCTCAACATATTGAATGCACTCTCTGGGTTGGGAGTGCATTCTTTGCTTAAAAAATGGCGACAATGATAGTAAACTAAGGAGATAAAATGCGGGAGATGTTTAAAGCAAAAAATAGCAGCCAATACAAAGCTATCGGTAGCATTCTGATAATTGCGGCCTTAATCTTGGTGGTATTATTTATAGTGACTAATAAAAAAGAGACTCATTTTTTTAAAGAAAAAGGCGATTCTACGATTGTGCTACTGAACTGCGTGGCGAGCGACCCAGTGGATCCGTTTTTTGTCTCAGCGGATGCTAATGAAAATTCACATGAAATAAAGGCGACTTTTAAATCCGGCGAGTTGGATAAAATTTCATACAATTATTACGGTAGTTACAACTCTGAGTCTCTAGCGGATAACGCACATTCTGTATTGCATGCCCACTATAATAACTATATGGGTGCGAATCGCTTGGATCACGAAATCTTGTATCCGACTTTTGAATATGATGGCAAAAATGTGAAAATAAGTCTCTATAGTAGCCGGGAAAATACATTAAATCAGATTACCGCAAAGATATTTTTGCTAAATTCCGAGGAATATGAGAAAATAGATAAGTATACTGATGAGGACTTGAAAAAGATATACGTGGATAAGGGGTTTGTCTGTAATATTAATTAATAGCAGGAGGTAAGATGAAAAAAATAAGTATTAAGCTAGTGGTGGCGATTGTAGCTATGTGCACTGCTGGCTTTATGATGCCGTCAGTATTTGCGGATACTCAATCCACTATGACAGTATCGCCAATGACTCAGAAAATGATTTTGGCGCCAGGTGAGACCGTGACTGGTTCGGTGAGTGTATCAAACCCGGCAGATGCCGTGTCTGATTTGGAGTATTCTGTGCATGTGGGGTCGTTTAGCCAGAAAAAGGACGAGGGTGGCCTGGATGATTATGGGGCCGTTGATACTGAAGTCGTGTCTAGCTACAACACGATGATGCAATGGATCACGCTAAATAAGGAAGAAGGCGTAGTCGCGCCCAACGGGACGGACGCAATTAGCTTTACGATTAATGTGCCAGAGGATGCTCCAGCGGGCGGGCAATATGCAACGATACTCGTCAGGAACGAAACTAAAGAAAAGGACGGCGAAAATGGAAATGTATCTATACAGAGCGTGACGCAAATAGCCTCAATCATATATGCGGAAGTGACTGGTGAGACCAAAGAGGATGGTGAGGTTCTAAAAAATGACTTGCCTGGCTTTGTGTTTTCAAATCCATTTACTGCGACTTCCATGGTGAGAAATGATGGCAATATGCACACAAATGCAAAATATGTCTTGCAGGTTTGGCCGCTATTTTCAGATGAGGAAATTTGCACGAACGAGGAAGAGCCAGCTGAGAGCCTAGTAATGCCGGAGACGGAGAGATATCATTCTGAATCTTGCGATCTTCCACTTATAGGTATTTTTAGGGCGAAGCAGACTGTGACGATTTTTGGAGAGACTGTAGTGTCAGAGAGAACAGTCATCAAATGCCCAATATGGTTGCTATTTATTGCTGTCTTTGCCGTGATTGCGGTGATTATCTGGCTGGTGATGCGGGCAAAAACACGAGAATTTGATGCAGAATAACCATAAAGGTATTGATTTTTGGAAAACGGTAATGTATAATTGAAAAAAGGCATAAAGAATAGATTGCGGCATAAGGAGACCATACATGAATAAAAAAGTTATAGCGGGTGTACTTGTAGCAGCGTTTGCTACTATTCCTGCAGTTGGTGCGTTCGCAGATTTTACTGATACTATTAATGTAACAATTAGCGAAAGTTGTACATTGACGCGGCAGGCTTATGCGTCTGGCGGCGTGACAAATAATACATCACATAAAAATGGTACTGGCGGCACGTGGTCCACTACGGCTGGGACTGATACTTTGAGTGCGACGATGTCAAATGGTACGACACAGGCAAATCTTGGTTCTTCACAATTTAAGGTAGTTTGCAATCATCAGACTGGTTACAAGGTGACCGTAGCTACAACATCGCTTTCGGTTGCGTCTGGTACACAGACGGCGATTCCAAATAACACAACCTATTCTGCGTCGGTCTCTGGATGGTCTCCGGTATCTGGTAGCACTAAGCTGGTGAATGGTGGTACAGTGAAGACTGAGGCTGCAACCACATCTGGTACGACTTTTGAAGTATCTTATGGCATAGGGGTATCAAGTACGCAGGCGGCAGGCACCTATAGTGGTACGGCTACATATTCGTTGACGACATTGTAAAATAGTTTTAAAAATCCCCTCTTCTAGAGGGGATTTTTGTGTTAATATATTAATATGAAGTGGAGCAAAAGTGGAGGTAGGGGGCCGAGTGGGCTATGGATATTGGTTGTGAGCTTGTTTTTTGCTTGTGTGGCGATAGTGCTATTTTTGTCTATAACGGGACAAAGAAAAACTACGCTTGGAAGTAATGGTGAGGTTGAGCATGTTAGGTCGCTTACGTGCGAGAGTGATGATTTTTTGTACCCATATCTTAAGTTTGACGAATCGGATAAGAAAGAATTCAGAATAATAGTAACATTTAATGGTGATGAAATAAGGGCGATTTCGTTGCAGCAGATGTTATATTATAATAGTGATGAATTGATAGTGGGGAGCGAAGCGGAAAATCATGCCGCGATAAATCTTAGCTTTGCCGGTGATGGGCTAATGGCGGATGCGTTTAGAGCGAATTTTGCGAAGCTAAGCGATGGACTTAGGATTAGTCTGTATGGTATGGGAGAACAGATGGGGAATGAGTTTAAAAAATACTTTTTATTAGACACGGTGAATGACGCTAACCATGAGAACATATTGCAGAATTATGAAGCAATGGGGTTAAAATGCGTCGGAAAAAATGATATAAATTGATGTTATAATATGAGTAATAAAGGAGGTAAAGTGAAGAGATTTGTAATAATGGTGTTGGTTGCTATGATGATCGCATGGGTTGGCGTGATGGTTGAAGATGTGTATGCGGTGAGTGATACTAATATTTCAATATCGCCTATGAATGAGAGCATGGTGTTAAACCCTGGAGATGTATATAAGAGTTCTTTTCTAGTAGTCAACCCTGGGTTTAGTGAGGATATATTATATTATCATACGGTGATAAAACCATTTTATGTGGACGAAAATTATGATCCGGTTTTTGAGGATATAGGTAGTAGCCAAATTGCAGAGTGGATTACGATAACTTCTGGTGCAACTGGTGCCTTGGGGCCAAATGAATCTGAGCGGGTGGAGTTTACAATCAATGTGCCAGAAAATGCTCCGGCTGGTGGTCAATATGCGGTGATTGAAGCGGAGGTGGATTTGGAACCTGCGACTATTGGTGCTATTAATATTGGCGAGGGGATGGGGATTAATCATGTGATATTAGCGGAAATAACTGGCGAAACGGTGACTTCTGGCGACATATTGGACGCTGGAGTAAGTGGTTTTATGCTGGGTGGCGACATTACGGCGTACTCTACGGTAGAAAATACTGGCAATGTGCATGGAGTGGCTAAATATCTAATGGAAGTACGACCGTTATTTTCGAATGATGTGATTTATAGTAATAATACAGATTCGGTGGAATCGCATTATATATTGCCAGATAGGAAACTATACAACGAAACAAGGTGGATGGAAACTCCTTCGATAGGGATATTTAATGTATCATATATAGTGGAATTTCAGGGTTTAAGAAGTGAGGTGACGAGGATAGTAATCGTTTGTCCTTGGTGGTTGGTGTTTATGATAGTGTTTGGCGCACTAATATTGATAGTCAAAATTATCTCCTCAATAAAGATACAAAAAGAGCGTAAAGTAGCGAATTTTTAGAGAAGAAAAAGATTTTTAAAAAAAGTCTAAAAAAGTACTTGCATTTGTGAAAAAAGTGCGATATAATAGAAAAAGTTCAGCAAGTCGCCTTTGCGACCTCTACAAATAGTAAGAAAGCGAGGAAATTTGAGGTCGCTTGAAAAAGGTGACCAGCAATATTCTTAAACGCTTCAATTAACAATTCGAAATTAACGATGAAAAGATTTTAAAGACGGAACTAACAGTTGAATTTCGATTGTTGGTTAAGTCAATGCATAAAAAGGTAATTAAGGGCACTGATAGTGGATGCCTTGACAATCAATACCGATGAAGGCCGTAGAAGTCTGCGATAAGCCTCGGGGATCTGACAGCAAGAATTGATCCGGGGATTGCCGAATGGGGAAACCTAATACAAGTCATGTTGTATTGACGCTACCTGAACACATAGGGTAGAAGTCGGGAACGGACCGAACTGAATCATCTTAGTAGGCCCAGGAAAAGAGAATAACTAATGATTCCGAGAGTAGTGGCGAGCGAAATTGGAATAGTCTAAACCTTAAGATAACCATACGGGTTAACGCCCAGAGTTATTAAAGGGGTTGCGAAATTAGATAATTTTTATGCTGAGGAGCTTTACGGCTTTTCAGCATAAAAACCGTCAACGTTAATTGAACGGATAAAGATACAATCCTTTAGATCGTAGCAGAAGCGCTTGGAATGGCGTACCAAAGAGGGTGAAAGTCCCGTACGCGAAACGGTCTTAGGCTTTATATATCTTTTTTCAAGTAGGACGGGGCACGAGAAACCCTGTTTGAATCCGGCAGGACCACCTGCCAAG
>JAGCVL010000002.1 GCA_017962365.1 Candidatus Saccharimonadota bacterium
CCTACTGCATATATCGCATAGCCATCATTGTCATTACATATGGTAGTGAGGGTGGTGGAACCGATACCATTGGCATAGGGGGTGCTGGTACCATTATTATAAGAAACTGAATATATGCCAGGCATTAAAGTAGCATTATGGACAGAAGTAGTATTAGCCGTCATAGAACAAGCATTACCTACTGAGACTGCGGCGGTAGCGGGAGTGGATATGGCTAAGGCGCCAGAGTCACCAGCTGCGCCGCTAAGCAAGACTCCAGAAAACACAGACATACATAGTAGTGCCACCGTAACCGTCTCTATGTATTTTCTGGTCGACTCTAAATTCATATCGTGTCAACTCACCCGTTTAGTAGTTAAAAATTGCGTCAAAGCCCCGAACGCCGTAAGGCCAATCAGCATCGGGAAATACATATCACCTCCGACGCTAGAAAGTTGAATCACCCCCACGGTGATCACATACGCCCCAGCGAGCGACGTCGCGAGGATAATTGCCGGCTTCATCATCATCACGGCGGCCCCCGCCGCAATCACGCCGACCACAGCTCCGATTGCCAGCGTCTGCATCTCAGACCCAAAATTATACATTGTCACGATGATTACTAACGCAAACACGATCCCGCCGACACAGACTTTCTCAATGGTGAAGCCCATCAACGCAAGCAATAGTCCGCCAGCGATTGGGGTTAAGTTTTGCCATAGATCGCTCTCGGCAATTTGCGGCACCGCGCCATTTAACCACGGCATTAAATAATGCGTCAGATTAAGCCCGATGATAAACCACACGATAAAGAAAGCCACCTTTTTAATCCGATAGCCAGCAAGTAGTACCGCCGCTCCGACCGCCATCGTTATCACGAGCTCTGCCTCCGATAAGTCCTTCAAAGTGTTTTCAAGATTTTGCACTTCATTATCCATAACCACATTATATCACATTTAGCACAAAAAATCTCCACCGTTTCGTGGAGATTTTTATTAGAAAGTATCTATTAGTTGTATAGATTCTCTACTGCGATCGAAGGACCCATGGTAGTCGTGACAAACACGCTCTTTACATAGGTGCCTTTGAGCGAAGCTGGCTTCTGAGTCTTCAAGGAATCAAAGAATACATTTGCGTTCTCGAGCAACTTGTCAGTACCAAACGAAACCTTGCCAAGACCGATGTGTACGATAGCTTGCTTGTCTACGCGGTATTCAACCTTACCAGCCTTGGATTCCTTCACGGCTTTCTCGACATCCATAGTCACGGTGCCAGCCTTTGGATTTGGCATCAAGCCTTTCGGGCCAAGTAGTCTTGCATACTTACCAAGCTTTGGCATATAAGCTGGAGTAGAGATTAGCACGTCAAAATCAATCACGCCTTTTTCGAGCTGTTTCAAGAATTCCTCATCCTCAGCGATGTCGGCACCAGCGGCCTTAGCGGCTTTGCAAACATCAAGCGGTGCAAACACTGCTACGCGCACGGTCTTACCATTACCATTTGGAAGTACGATGGTGGTGCGGATGTTTTGATCAGCTTGACGTGGATCTACGCCGAGTCTTACGTGCGCCTCGACTGATGCATCAAATTTCACTGGCGAAGTCTTGCCAGCAAGCCCCAAAGCTTCTTTCAAAGTATAAACTTTACCCTTCTCAACCAACTTATAAGCATCCTGGTACTTGCGACCACGGCGCTCAATGCGTGGACGGGTCACTGGCTTTGCACCCTTTGGCTTTTCGCCAGCAGCATCAGCGGCTGCGCGCTCAGCTTTGCGAGCCTGGCGCTCTTCTTCGGCTTTTACTTCCTCAATATGTTTTTTGGACTTCTTGCCAGATTTTGCAAAAGTCTCTTCAGCCTCAACCACCTCAGTAGTTTCGACATTTTCATTAAGTTTGACCTCTTCTTCGGCCATAATTTCCTTTCTGTGGTGCTAGCGAGTAAACTCTCCCACGGTTAAAACTATCTCCTCTAATTATATCAAAAAAGAGAGCCTCTGTCAAGTAGGCTCTCTTTTTAATGCTATTCTACGGTCACGCCCATCGAGCGAGCGGTGCCGGCTACAATCTTAACTGCACCTTCTAGATCGACAGCGTTGAGCTGATCCATCTTTTTCTGTGCGATTTCTTCGAGCTGAGCGCGAGTAATCTTACCAACCTTTTCGGTATTTGGCTTGCCTGAACCCTTTTCGAGCTTGATAGCCTCGCGAATCAAATCATCCACTGGCTGACCAAGGCAGGTCCAATCAAACGTACGATCTTCGAACACGCGGATGTGTACGATTACGTTTTTACCCATGAACTCCTTCGTCTTCTCGTTGAATGGGTTGATGAAGTCCATCATGTTGAGGCCCCACTGACCGAGTGTTGACCCGACCGGAGGTCCTGCTGTCGCCTTTCCACCAGGAATGCGCAGCTTAAGATTTCCAATAACTTTCTTTTCTGCCATAAATATCCTTATTAATTTTTAGAAGCTTTTGCGTAACTATATAATTATATCACAATTGTTTTACTTGTAAAGCATCAAGTTCGACTGGTGTTTCACGTCCAAACATCGACACCATCACTTTGAGCTTGCCCTTCACTGGGTCAATTTCAGACACGGTACCGTCAAAGCCCTTAAATGGACCATCGGTAATTGACACCACTTCGCCAACCTCGTATTTCACTGAGAACTTCGGGTCTTCTACGCCCATGCGCTTCTTGATCTTGGCAATTTCTTTGTCGGATACTGGAGTTGGCTGAGTCCCAGTACCGATAAAGCCAGTCACACCTGGTGTGTTGCGGATGATGTACCACGTCTCATCGGATAATTTCATATCGACTAGCACATAGCCTTGCAAAATCTTGCGGTCTACGACCTTGCGCTTGCCATTTTTAATCTCGATTTGCTTTTCTTTTGGTACGATTGCCTCAAAAATCTTCCCACTCATTTCCACAGTGCCGGTTCGCTGATTAATCGAATCTGCAACCTTATCTTCGTACCCAGAGTAGGTCGAAATCGCATACCATGCTCTTGTATCGTCATAACGGTTTACTGCCATTTTGGCTCCTTTCTAATTTCCTAAAATTAAATTAAATAACCAAGTAAAGAATAAATCGAGTAGAGAAATTAGTACCATAAACAGTGCTGTATATACTAGCACCGCGAGTACCATTTTCCAAGTTGCTTTGCGATTTGGCCAGCGTACTTGCCGGAGTTCTTTCCATGAGTCGCGAAGATACCGGAAAAACGCTACAAATGGCCGAAATAGGATGAAGACTTTTTTACCCTCTTTTGCTTTTTCGGCTTTCTTAGCGGCCTTATCGGCTGCCCGCGCCTCTTTTAGTTTAATCTTTTCCTGCTTTTTGTCTTTTACGACTACCTTTTTACGAGTAATCGGCGTCTCGTCGCGCTCAGAATCATTCTTTGCGCTCGACTCGCCTGCTTTAATGCGGGTGATTTTGGGTTTTGCCATTTTACTCCTTTTCAATAAAAATAGTCTGATACCAGACTTGTCAATATTATACTACACCAAAAATAAATAATCAAGACTAGACGGCATAGATTTTGAAATTTAGTATAAATATTTTTTAGGCAACTTGTCTGCGATGCGCTTGTGAAATTCCCAGTCAAAATCTGGCAACTTGGTGGCATCTTTTTTGAGGTATTTTTTTCTAATTTCCTCGGCCGTGAAAATCTCGCCAGGGATCAACTTGTAAGTTTTAAAGAAATTTAGCCCCTTTTTGTAATTATCTGGCGGCAAAATCGCCATCGGCAAAAAATCGCACTGCGTCTTCGGGTCTTTTAATGCGTCAATCGCCAGCACCGACATGGTCGGGATAATTGGCGCTTTTTTCTCGTACACTTCGCGCGACAAAAATACCGTTTTCTGCCTGGTCGCACTTGGTGCCACAAAAATCACGCCACCTTCCTTCAGTATATCGTGAGATAGCTTTGTGTATAAGTCTCTAAATTCTCTCTTTAATTTCTGCCCCACTTCAAACTCTGGCGACCCCTCTTTTAGATTCAACTTTTTCCAGGTTGAAGGCGTAATGGTTGGAGTAATGATAATGCCGAGCTGCTTTATTCTATCGTAGTCATTTGCCATTGCCTCATACCATGGCAAATTCACTGGGAAAAGCATCGGCTTGTCGCCCATTACTTCCATCTTCATCATCAAAATTCTCGCGATTTCGCCAAGCGATGGATGGTTAAAACCGACCACCAGCCCATTCTCAGAATCGTGCGGAAATCCTTCATAAACACCAGGCGTCAATTTGTGAAGTTTTTTGACGAGTTTTGCCCTTGCTCGGTGCGAATGTTTTTCCTCGGATTCGCCTCTTAATGTAGCGCCCAGCACATAATTTACCGCGGCATTACAAATCTTGCCAACTGGCACCATTTCGCGGCGCATTTTGTGGGCACCCAAAGTCTCAAGTAGCGAGTATCCGTCATGCTGAATTTTATCAATCACTTCCCCAGCGGACATTTTTTCAAGTTTAACTAGATCGAATTTTTTCTTACCCATAGCATATATTATATATATAATAGTAAAAAATCACAATCATTAAAAATCCCCCGACTTTTTAGGGCCGGGGGATTAAGGAGTTAGAAAATATGATACATGTAGAACATGACTGCCATTGCCGTGGACACCGTCACCATAATTTTGATGCAGATGTCGCAGCAGACGGCTACCACGTCCTTCATTGTGTCACCGATGGTGTCACCCATGATGGCGGCCAGGTGCGCCTCGGTGTGTTTGCCAAAGCCTTTGAGCAGGCCCATTTCGATATACTTCTTAGCATTGTCATAAGCTCCACCAGCGTTGCCATTGAAGAAGGCCTCGCCAATCGCCTGATAAGTACTACCAAGAAGCAAACCGAGCACCGCCATCGGTCCAACCGTAAAACCAACAATGAGCGGCGACACCACGGATAGCAGCGACGGCACCAACATGTAGCGCAATGCGTTGTCAGAGGCAATTCCGATGGCCTCGTTGTAATTGGGCGGGACGGTGCCCTCCATTACTCCGGGCCTCTCAAATTGGTCCTCAGCAACGGCTGCCAGCTTGTGGGCTGCCTTCAAAGTATTCTTTGTCAAAATCGAGACAAATTCCTTGATTACGGCCATACCGATAATACCACCGGCCACCATCCGCACGATTGAGTCAGGCTCATTTAGGTTGAAGACCGGGATGTTGCCAATAAATGCCATAAACATAGTAATGGTCGAGAATGCCGCTGCGCCAATGGCATTTCCCTTGCCAACCGCCGCAGTAGTGTTTCCAAGCGCGTCGAGCTCGTCGGTGATTGCACGAACTTCTTCCGGTAAATGACAGCCTTCCGCAATGCCGCCAGCGTTGTCTGCAATCGGGCCAAAAGCATCAATCGACACCGTTGTCCCTACGAACGAGAGCATACCAACTGCTGCGATAGCTATACCATAAAAACCGCAAAGCAGATATGCCACAATGATAGAAACGGCGATGATGACGGAAGGCCAGAATGCTGAGTGGTTACCCACCGCAATGCCCTCCGAGACAACGAATGCTCCGCCCTGCGGTGCCATTTTAGCAATACCCTTGACGTATCTGTATTTAGTACTAGTGTAGCGTTCGGTCAAAAGACCAACTACTACCGAGCTCAGCACGCCAAGCGTTGCAGCCAGCCATGGCGAAATCCAGCCTACGGCAAAGGTTTCCACGATTAACTTTCCACCAAACAGCAATCTGGCACCTAGGAGACCAATCCCCAGGGTAATAAATGCAGAGATGGTGGTTGCCATATTGAGCTCCGCACCGGGGTCTTCGATTTCGAGCGAATACTCCATCCGGAGCTCGGTGCCTTCTTTGCCTCTTCTTGTGATATTCTCCTTGAGGGCTTTTTCGATTCCGCGCGTTGCTGTTCCGTCTAGCACTGCTTTGCTGGCTTCCTCAAGCGGAATCCATTTATAGCGCCGCCGGTTTTTCAGGATTACGAACATAATGCTAAGAAGCGTGCTGAAAATACCGCCCGTAATCAGGATGAACGGGAACGAGCAGGCCAGCAGTAATGTTCTGGTGTCACTGCCGTAGTTCTGAATCGCAATTACGATACATGCCATCGGAGTTGCCACGAAGCTTTCGCACAAATCCGAGATGTTGCCCGCAAGGTCATTTACGCAATCACCAATCAAATCGGCAATCGAGCAAACATTGCGAGGGTCATCTTCTTCCAGATTGTGCTTGCCTTTTCCGGATAGGTCTCCAGCGATGTCGGCAGACTTAGTGTAAGTGCCGCCAGCCACGCGGTTGAACATTGCTACGATTGAGCAGCCGAGCGAATAGGCCGTAAGCCTAGTCGCCATCGCGTTGCAAGGTGTATTGAACAACAAGCTATACCCAATCGTATTTGGCCCGTTGTGCCACGAAAGCAGGAATATTACCGTAAAACCCAACAGTCCGAACGCCGGCACAGAAAAACCACTAAGGCTTCCGCCCAGCGTAGCAATCCGCAAGGTTCTACTAAGTGCGCCAGTTACCCTGGCTGCATTGGTAGTACGTACGTTACCATACGTGCCGCCACGCATACCAACTTCCACAGCACATCTTACCAGCAGGCTACCAATCAGCAAACTCATACCCGCAAAGGTTTCTTGGGTGAGAGTAAAACCAGTTGCCATGATAGCGACTACCCAGATAATGACGCGGTCCTCGCGTCTGAGAAACGTTTTGGCTCCCGACCGGATGTTTGCAGCCATTCTAACCATTTCATCGGCACCCTCCGCGTGATTCCGAAGATTCACGAAGTTGTAGCCAATCAGGACGAATGCGCAAGCAATCATGGCGAAAGTCATGTAATAGACTACCATTTCCTTTGACCTCCTTGTAAAAGTACAGAGCGGGCCCTAAAGCCCACTCCGCCACCTATAATTATATCAAAAACTTCAAAAAACCAAAGCATAATCATTCAATATTCCGTCGGATAATATTAAATATAGTGGGCTGTAAATACTCGACCGCATAAATCTAAAAAGAATGACGATTGACAGAAATGTCTTTTTGATGTATAATAAAAAAGCTGGCATCAGCAGAGTACTTTATTGGGAGGATAAAAACATGAGCAAATTCTACAACCCTGGCAAAGTGGACGTCGAAAAGGCGGCTGAGACTATCGTTGAGAATGGTGGTGGTATGTCCTCCAAGCAGAAGGGCGACCATATTCACCACACTGCCTACTCGAAAGAGGAAAATCGGCACCTTTCTTGGGATGAATATCCCAACGGTAGCGTACAGAACGTCCATACGGACAAAGACAACAGTTCCTACACTCAGTACGGCAACTAACCCCCAAAGGGCGCTACGGCGCCATATTTTTTATAAAAAAATACTTAAATGATATGAGTGATTAGGTATCCCTATATCCCCAGCGAGCCAGAAAATTGCGTTAAGAAGAAACTAGGGACTTCGTCCCTTCAGTCTACTCAGAATACAAAAAATACTAGAGCAAGCTCTAGATTTTTTATATTCTTCGTATCCTTCGGAATGCTTCGCATTCCTAGTTTCTTCTAGCTTAATTCTCATGGCTGGGGATGAGGGATTCGAACCCCCGAATGTCGGGACCAGAACCCGATGCCTTACCACTTGGCGAATCCCCAAGCTATCTTATTATATCACACCTTGGCCTAAGGCGCAATGATTTACAGCATAAAAGCTATGCTAGCCATGTAAAATGTATTAAAATATAATCATGGACGAAAAAATTTTTAGTCGCGTCGAAAAGAAATACCTTGTTACCAAAAAAGAACGAGACGCCATGCTAAAACTCATCAAAAAGCACATGAGAAAAGATGATTATTTTGAGTCCGAAGTTTTCAATATTTATTTTGACAATGATAACTATGATTTAATCATCCAGTCGATCGATCACCCAATTTTCAAAGAAAAACTCCGCGCCAGAAGCTATGGTGGATACGACAAAGTGTTCCTCGAAATCAAAACCAAAGTCTTAAGCCGCGCCTACCGTCACGATTTATTGGAAGACGACGATACATTGAAAGATAATAATCTTGGTTATAAACGCCGTATTTTGCTCACGCATACAGATTTTGATAGGCTTATTTCCGGCGAAGCTACCGCCCATGAGCTTGCCGCTCAAAATATTGAGTGCGGCTCCGATCTTCAAATCGCTAGAGAAGTCGATTACATGATAAATCATTTCAGCCTAGGCCCGAAAATTTTACTATATTATAAACGCAAAAGTTACGTTGATGACAACGGTCTTCGCGTTACTTTTGATGCTGATTTACGTTGTCGCAATCACGATTTAAATTTCATTAAAAAACCCGGTGATCTTGTTTTGCTAAATGATGACAAAAATATTATAATGGAAATCAAGGCGCCTGGCGTGATGCCGCTTTGGTTAGTAAACCAACTTTCTGCCACGCACCTTTATCCAACTCGATTTAGTAAAATTGGCAAAATATACGAACTATTAAGAAAGGAGAAAAATGTTTAATAGTATATTTGATTCAAGCGCTGCGGGTCTCGAAATCACATCGGCGTTGATTTCGGCGGCCGTCGCTTTGGCGCTCGGTGTCGCACTTGCGATTACCCACTCCAAAACTTCACAGACCACTAAAGGCATGATGATTACTTTGGCGATTTTACCGGTACTTGTGATGGCGGTCATGATTATGATTAACGGGAATCTTGGTACGTCAATTGCGATTCTTGGTGCCTTCTCATTAATTCGTTTTCGTTCTATTGCTGGCCGCGCCAAAGATTTACTAGCTGTTTTTGCCGCCATGATGATTGGCCTTGCTTGTGGTATGGGTCACGTGCTTTTTGCTACCGGCGTGATGGCGATTTATATCGTTGCGACAGTGCTATTTGCATATACCAATATTCTTGAGCCGGACCGTCACGAACGCGTACTCAAAATCGTCATCCCAGAAGATTTGGATTACGAAGATGTCTTTGAAGATATTTTCAAAAAATACACTTCGCGCCATCATCTCGTTCGCATGAAGACTATGAATATGGGGAGTCTCTACAAGCTAACTTATGAAGTCAAACTAAGACATGGCGTCAAAGAAAAAGCCTTCCTTGATGAAATTCGTATAAAAAATATGAATCTTAAAGTCCTACTTTCCGAACCTTGCTGCGAAGAGGAGATTTAATGTCCTCAGAGCTTAGCTTCAAAATGGATTCAAAATGGCTCCTGATCTTCGTCGTATTGTTGTCGGTCGTCATCACTTCTGCCATGATGAATACTACTCACAATAATCAAGAAAATCATAGCGCTATGAGTAGCTCCATTGATATAGATAATGGCGATCTCAAAATCAACTGGAATCGTTTTACCTACCATGATATTGATTTATCCAGTACAGTTACCATTACTAATTCTGGTGTTTATCATCTAACTGGTTCGCTAAATGACGAAAGCATCATTATAAAAGTCACAAATGGCAAAGTTAAACTTATCCTAGATAATGTCACGATTAAAAATTCTACTGGCCCCGCCATTGCTTGCTACGCGGCAGACGATTTAGTGATTGAACTCGTCGGTGAAAATATTTTAGAGGATGGTAAAAATTATAGCGCGGATTACGATGAGGATGTCACTGGTGTGATTTATTCCAAAGCCGACCTTACATTTCAGGGTGATGGCAGCTTGAAGATTGCTGCAAACTACCAAGATGGCATCATCGGTAAAGACGACGTCAAATTTAATTCAGGCGCCTACGAAATTGCCGCAGTTGACGATGGTATCCGTGGTAAAGACTCTGTTTATATCGTAGATGGCAAATTTGACATCACCGCAAAGGGTGACGCCATTAAGTCCAACAATGATGCTACTATCGGTAAAGGATTTGTGCTGATCGAAAACGGCGACATTTCAATTTCAGCCGGAGACGATGGCATTCATGCGTATAATAAATTGATAATCGATGGTGGTACTATTAATATACTAAAAAGCTACGAAGGGCTCGAAGCGCAGACTATTATTATAAATAACGGCGATATTTCGATTGCCAGTAATGATGACGGCATTAATGCTGGCGGCGGCTCGGACAGTTCCACCAGTCAAAATCCATTTAACGCCAATACTAATTGCTCACTGACTGTTAGCGGTGGAAATATTTACATCAATGCGTCCGGTGATGGTGTTGATAGTAATGGCTACATATATTTTGATGGCGGCACCACGGTGATAGATGGTCCAACAAACAACGGCAACGGCGCACTCGACAGTGGTATCGGCATTACGCAGACCGGCGGCACCGTGATTGCAGTTGGAGCCTCCGGCATGGCGGAAACGCTAGGCGAAAACTCAAGCGTCTATAGCGCCAGTATTTACTTTGATTCTACGCTTCCTGCCGGCACGGAGGTTAAAATTAAAAATTCCGACAGCAAGACTATCGTCCGCCACACCTCAGCTAAATCCTTTAGCCATATGTCAGTCGGCGCAGAAGATTTCAAAAAAGACGAGACCTATGTGATTTATGTAGGCGGCGAGGAATACAAAACATTCACTGTGTCATCAATCGTGAATATAGTTGGAGAAAACACAACTAATAACATGGCGCCCGATATGACACCTGGCAACATGATGCCAGAAAATATGACCCCACCAAGCGATGCTGAGGGCCAGCAGGGATTTCCAAACCAACCCAGTACCCCGCCAGACAGCCAATATCGTCGTTAAATTGCATTGATTGTATGAACTTATGTTATAATATAGACATAATAAGGAGGTTAAATGCAATTAATAGCTATCTTGCTTACCACGGTATCAATCCTGACTTTGCTTTCCGGTATCGCCGTGCTTGTGGGGTCTAAAAAATCCGACCGCGGTCGGTCGGCTTGGTTTTTTGCCGCTACTTTGTTTGCAACTATTTGGATGATTTCTATTTCCCTTTTCCTTGTTGCTGCTCCGGATTGGCCAGGCAGTCTCATGGTTACCGTCGTAAACCTTACTTATCTTAGTGCTATTTTTATAGATATAGCATTGCTTGGGTATATCATCTGGCACAACAAATACGGCAAAATCGCCATGACGATATTTTCAATTCTCGGTATAATCATTGCCTGGGTCTTTGTCGTAAATCCTACGCTTCTATATACCGATATCGTCCTCACTAATGCCGGCAATAGCCTCATTACTAATGTTGGTCCATTTTATTTTATCTATGTTATCTTTTTCTGTGCCCTTGTGCCCGCCGTTATCGTTACGCTCATCCGTCAAATCATCAAATCTAAATCCGACCGCACTAAAAATGGCAGCATAGTATTACTGGTAGGCTTTGGTATTTCCGGTACCGCATCACTAGTATTCAACCTTATATTAACATTCTGGACCTGGCACCTAGTTTGGATTGGGCCATTTGCGATTTCTGCGACCATGCTAACTTTTTACTATACGATTTTGCGTTATCACACATTAAAACTCGATTCGATTTGGTTACGCATTTTATCATATATAGTACTCATTGCGTCTGCCGCAGTCCTTTATATGATTGTGTTTTATCTCGTCTTCCTGGCGATGTTCCGTGGCTCTACGCCATCCACTGAAGTTATCATTCTAAACTTCGTCATGGTACTATTCTTCCTACTGCTCGTACCAGCAATGAATGAATTAACTAATTTTGTCCATTCGCTAATTTCTGGAGATGGTGGTAAAAAGGATACCAATGAATGACGCTGGTCCTGCAGTTAAAAAACCGCATCGCTTGACCATTCTCCTGTCGGTCAATGCCGCCGCTATTTTGGTGGCAGGCATCTTGATAGCGAATGCACTGATGGGTGATGGCTTGGAATTTCGCATGGTCGGCGAACGCTCCGATGTGGTAGAAGATGCTATTGGCGAGCTCAATCTTCTCGATTCGGTTTCCGACTCTGAAGCTGAAGCTGTTAATTATATTACCGGAAACGATGACTATATTTCAACTGCGAGTCACGAGTTCGATAGCTCTGCCGTAAAAAGCGGTGAGCTTTGGAACGAGACCGCCATCACTATTTATGCTACGCCAGACGTGGATATTTGTGTGGGTGGCAATCTCTCAGACCTCGGCCCAATGTATTGGCAGACGTCCAATACCGATGTAATTGAGGGTTTTTATGACTCTTCAAGAACATGGCTTGGGTATGACAGCGAAAACTGTCGCTACCCAATCATTCGTGGCGCCGGCACTACTACTATTACAGCTGGTACTTATGATGGTAAACGCAAGGATAGTATTATTGTAAATGTCGTCGAACCTCCAATCGAGCAATGGGAGCATGAAGTCTTGACTCTTGTTAATAAAATACGTATTAAGAATGACTTAGACCAGTTGGCTTGGGGATACACTTGCGAATCTGCCGCCAATTTGCGTGCAGAAGAAGCCAAGACTTCCTATAGTCACACCAGGCCAGATGGCACTAGCTGGTCCACTGTCTGTCCAGCGCCGGAATCCGGTGGCGAATCTGGCGAAAACCTCGCCATCGGCAATGCTGCTGTATCTCCAGCTACGGTCGTTGCACTTTGGATGAGTTCGGAATCTCACCGTGATAACATCTTGAACCCAAATTACACCAATCTTGCCGTTGGGTTTGTTTTTGACCCTAACAGTAGTTACCGTACCTATTGGTCACAATTCTTTAGTACATATTAAGCGCATCGGCAAGTTTTCTAATTTGCTGATATGATACACCGCTCGTCATGACTACTAAAATAAAATGTCGCCCAGATTTAGTAAAATCAAGTATCGCAGCATCGTCATAAATTGTCCATTTGCTTCCGTCGTAATTCCACCCAACCTTATTATAGACTAGCACATCATCGGAAAACCCGCTCGGTAATCCCTGTCGCCAATTATAGGTTGTGGTCGGCTGATTTAAGAATGAATCCTCCATTGTGGAGATTAATTTTTCATCTGTGATCTCATTATGTTCGTAATAAATTTTCATCATCTGCATAATCTCGCGTGGTGTTGCGGATAGTTCACCTACCGATAGATTAATTCCGAAATCATTTTGTACTACAATGTCTAGCGATTCCCTTCCAATCATCTCCCAAAGCGTTTCCGCACATGGAGAATGTGATTCTCTGATTGCGAGATCTAGACATTTTGCGATAGTTTTTCCAGTCGAACCAGCCATGGCCTCGCCGTCCCACTCGCCGTTTTGTACTTTTCGGTAACCTTCATATACGACAAATAATTTATATAGCGACGCGGTCTCAAATTTTGTGTCAGCATTATATTTACCAATCACCCTAGACTCATCAAGATCATAAAAAATCACCCCCTTCTTGCCGCCAGTCGAGCTAGCCCACTGGTTAATTCTAATCTGCGCCGTGTTGCTACCGTCTGCTGCAAGTGGCCTAGCATTAACTAATCGCTCTAGGAACCACTGCGGGTCTTTCATGACCTCAGTCTGCATATTATTATCATATACTGTCGGGACAATCTTTGTTTGTAGCAACCTACCATTATATATATAATGCACCAACACCAAACTCCTAGTCGTGCCGGGCCACCACACTTGGTCAAAGAACAAATTCCCTAGACCATAGTAAATCACGCCGTCACCATACAATTCAAAAGTTTGTGGCTGATGTGCACTCGTGCCTACCACTACGTCTGCACCAAGGTCAACTAAATGTCTGAAGAATCCAATCTGGTCTCCCGCTGCCGAGTCGGCATAGTCACAAGTTGCATCTTCATACGTCGATGCGTAACCGTTACATTCATAGTACTGGATGTCTACGATTACTAGGTCACCACGTTCTTTTGCGGCCTTTATCTCAGCCGTTGCCGTCTCCTCGTAATACTGATTTGCTCCAGGCGTAGCGTCGTAGGTCGCCCCGCCGGTCGACAGATTATAGGCCAGCATCGTAATATTGGAACCTTTTTCACTAATCTCCAAAGGCTTTGCTGCCTCCTCTGCCGTCTTACCGCCGCCGACTATCTTAATATTATTCTCCACGTATTTATCAATCGTCTCAAGCGCCGCCGTGTCTCCACAGTCTTGGTTGTGATTGCCGGTGAGCTCTACAATATCAAGACCAATCGCGACTAGCGTGTCGATAAACTTTTTATTTGAGCAGATATTCTTGGATGTTGCAAAATCAGTAAAGGAAGACTCATTTGACGTATGCGTCAAATCGAAGGACGACAAAAACTCAGCAATATTTTCAGCAAAATACCTTGCGTCACCGCCCACTTGGGACAACTTCGCATTCATACCGCGCGACAGCGCTGTCACGCCAGTCTGAGCAAACGTTAGTACCGACTCGCTGGATGGAAAGTCTTTAGTCATCACCTCGGCAACCAATGGTAAAATCTCGTCTTTATATTTTTCCGACTCAAATTTAATAATCCTAAACACCGCACCGGCATTAAAATCGTCTAAATAATACTTACCATTGATTTTCATTAACCTAGAAGAATAGTCTAGCTCCTCCACTGGGATCGTATTATAATTTGAAAGTATTTCCTCTGCCGACTCTGCTAAAATCTCGTCGTTAAAATCATAAAAATCAGTGACCGGTACATAAACTTCATACAAAAACTCATTTGAGCCAAGTTCTGGCAACTCCAAAACATTCCTTGCTGATATTTTTACATCCGCATCTAAAACTTTTTCGGCAAAAATATTTTCTAGCATATCTACTTCCGCCTCGGAAAGCGAAGCGCTATACTCCACTACGCCAGGAATTTTAAAAACACCAGTTTTCGTGACAAATTGCACTCCGAAAAACACTGCAAAAAACATAACAAAAAACCCGGTGAACATAACAAAAACATGTTTATTATATTTTCGCTCGCGCTTTTGGTTCTTTCTCTCGCTTTTTACTTGCTTCTTCATAGTTTAATTATAACACCTTTAATTTAATATACCTACCTAGCTACAGCCGTTATAATTAACCGATGCGACGCGTCGCCACCGCTAAACAATTCACCCGCGCAGGTCATCACCACAATCGTGTCCACGTCTGCCGGCGCAAGCAATCTATCCATTGAGACGTCGGATTTTTGCAGCACGTCAATATTTACTACTGTGTAACTTACTAAATCATAATAGATCTCATCGCCAAGTTCCAATTTACCCAAATCACCAAAAACTCCCGTCGAATGCCCCACTAGAAAAGTTTTATTTTTATTGCGAGAATAGCCGCCTACGGCCACACCAGGTGTTTTTAGTATGCCCTGATTCATCGTAAGTAAAGTCACGTCGGATGAAAGACCAATTTTTGGAATCTTAATTTCGGTCGCCACGTCAACTTTGGTCGCTTTCGCCGGCGTCAGCCCAATCAAAAGGTATAGTGTCAGCATTGTAAAAAATGCCCCAACCATAAACTTTCTAAAATCCCAAGATTTCTTAAGTTCCACACCACTCCTTTTTTATTATTATAGCACAAGCAAATACAAAAAACTAAAAATTATACGCCAGGATTAAACATTTTTAATTTTTTTTCGTGAGCTTTGTAGTTTTTGTCGTGTAATCCCACTTCCTCCCAAAAAGCTTTCGAATGATCCATGTGGTTTAGATGTGCCAGCTCGTGCAATATCACATAGTCGCGTAGTGGCTCAGGAAGTTTCATGAGTCCAATGTTTAGCGAAATAGTTTTTTGGCTAGAGCAACTCCCCCACCTAGTGTTAGCATGTGTGAGGCGACACTTGTCGTATGTATAGCCGTGGAGTTTTGCATAGTATTCTAGGCGGTACGGCAAATATTCACGCGCCTTCTTCATTAACACTTTTTTCTGATAGTCGCGCGCACGTTGCTCGGACGGGTCTTTGACTGGCAATTTTTCTCGTATGGTATCGCGATTTGAATTTAAAAACCGTTTAGCCAAAAAATCCGAGGTGTACGTCGGGACGCTCATCTGTAGCCGTCCGGAAGTTGAAATCGAAAACCTTACCCCCCGAGCGAGCGGGCTCTTGCGGACGACGACCTCCCCAAACTCTTTGTCGTTGATAACCATTATTTTTGCTCAGTGGTAGCAAGTCCAGCCAGGACGTGTCTGGTCTGCGTATCAAAAGTATGTTTTCCAGAAAGGATTAGCGGCTTCTCGATGTCGGTCGGTGCCTCTAGGTCCGCCACAGCCTTATCGTAAGCCTCTTTTGCTGCCGAGACCGAGCGATAGCGCATCTTCATCCGAAGCCTAATCGTCGCAAGGTCAGTCTGAATCCAAATCAAAGTCGGCTCATATCCAGCCGCCCGAAGAATATTCCTAATCTCAGCGCGTTCTTTTTCGGTACCAATGCCACCTTCAAATACCAAATCCTTCTTGGTCCGCGCGAGAAGTTCGATTATAAGTAATATATTCTTACGCGTCAAGCGATGCTGAAGCCTCAGCTCATCAAGATTAAAATACGTAAGGTCAAATTTACGTGAAAATCTTTCGCCAAACGTCGTTTTCCCACTGCAAGGCGCACCGAAAACAAGTAGTGCACGCGGTTTCGATTTTTTACCTTCCATAATAGTTCCATTGTAACATAAAAATATAAAATTTTATAAAAAACGCCCAATTTTGTTTATGCGGTGATACAATAGAATCAAGATGGCAGATAAATTCAAAAAAATCAGCCCATATCTACTAAATTTTATTGGATGCTCGCTTGTTGTCAGTGTGATTTTTTATGCTATCGGTGTTTTAATCTTACTGGATAAACCGATCGAGGCCCCATCCGCGGATTATTCTGCGCCGGAAATCACTTTGCTTGGCGACTCGCATATTACCATCTATACCGGCGACAGCTATGATGATCCTGGCGCTATTTCAGATACGACGGTTTTTGCGAGTGGGCAAGTGGATGCTACTCGCCCAGGCGATTATTTGGTTTCTTATGTTACTGCAGATAGCGCCGGCAATATCGCCACGGCTTCGCGCGTCGTCACGGTTTTGTCGCGAAACACGGGTGTTATCTACCTTACATTTGATGACGGCCCGAGCGCTTATACCGCAGAGCTTCTCGATGTGCTTGCAAAGTATAACGTAAAGGCTACTTTCTTTGTCACAAACGCTGGCAGTGACGAAATGATAGCCCGCGAATATAACGAGGGGCATGCCATTGGCCTCCACTCTTGCACTCATGACTATTCATATATTTATACCAGCGTAGATAATTTCTTTTCCGACCTTTATTGTGTCCAAAATCGCGTTAAAAATATCACCGGCTATACTTCATATCTCATGCGCTTCCCAGGCGGCAGCTCCAATCTAGTGAGTAGCCGCTATGATGGCGGCACTCGTATCATGAGTACGCTCGTCCGCGAGGTTGAAGCTCGTGGGTTCACCTATTTTGACTGGAATATTACATCTGGCGACGCCGGCGGCACTACTAGCTCGGACGGGGTTTATCGCAATGTCATAAACCAAGTTTACCGCGACGGCAAATCCGTAGTATTGCAACACGACATCAAATCTTTCTCCGTGGCTGCCGTCGAGCGCATTATCCAGTGGGGTCTCGCAAACGGCTTCACTTTTGATAAACTCTCGGCCGATTCTTTCACCGCCCACCACGGAGTCAATAACTAACAAAAAATGGCAGGGGTGGCAAGACTTGAACTCACGACACGCGGTTTTGGAGACCGCTGCTCTACCAACTGAGCTACACCCCTACGCATAACTATTTTATCATATCATCAACACATTTGCAAAAAAATAACCCCCTTGGGGTTATTTTTAGCGTTTCTTCTCCTTGACTTCGTTTCGTCCGAGATTTTTCTTCGTCTCAACGAACAAGACATGCTTTCTAAGAACCGGATCGTACTTCTTGAGGCTAAGTTTATCAGGAGTATTCATCGTGTTCTTCTTGGTATAATAAGCACGAACCCCAGACTCCTCAGAGACGAGACCGACCAACTTGCGCTTAGTATTATTCTTTTTTGCCATAACTCTTACCATTATATCACAGATGCATTAAAAAGGCAAGGGGTAGTCGCTACCCCTTGCCAAGAGAGGTAAAAGGCTCACCTGGAGCCACAGGACAGGTAATGGATATTGCGTTCAGCTTCCGTAAGGAAGACATGTCCGCAACGCGGACAGGAGTACGTGATGAAATGAATACGCTTCCATCTCATCGAATGCCTAAATCTAGACTTTCTCATCATATGTCTCACCACCTTTCTAAGTTGCAATCGTCTTTTTTAAAAACGTTGCCAAGATTATATTATTTTTCTTGGTTTTTTGCAAGCAGTAGCGCAATAAAACTCTTGATGTCTTTTAGTCCCCGCCCGTTATTTGCCTCAATAAACACATCGGTATCGTCCATAAACTTCAAATCTCTCACTAACTCATAGACTGCGACCATCAAATTCTTCAAATTTTCTTCATCCGTACCGTTAAATTCATAAATTTTATCATGCACCTCGCCGTCCTTGTCTGGTGTTACAAATAATATATGCGCCTTCTCTACGCGGTACTTATTGTATTTTGGCGAAGCATTTAGCAGCAGTTTATAAAATCCAAGCTGCAACATATATTTAAGTAAAGTCGCGTGTGAAGACCACTTTTCCCTATGATACCCACCAGTTTTAAAATCATAAATTTCAATCGTTCGCGCTGCGTCATCAATAATCAAGTGATCAATTTTACCAGTTACTGGCACCCCAGAAATCACCAAATGCTCGGGGGCAAAATCAACTTCGGCTTTTCCCTGCCTCAAAATGTCACTAAATTGCTCCAGCGAGACGGAAAGGTCTCGGACGCCTTTTTCGCGCAGTTTTTTAATCTCCGCATCTGACAAATCGCACATCTCGACACCGCGAACAAACATCTCTGCCGCTTCGTCGTCTGAAATACCCTTATTCGTCACGGCTTCAAATACGGCATGAATCAAATTTCCAAAAGCAATCGCTTCGGTCTCCGCGTCGCGTGGTACTCTTAGAACATAAGACTTAAAAAACTCCTGCGGCCCAGCATATACGATATCTATAAATGACGTCAAGGCCGATGCGCTCATCCGCCAGCCATTCATCCGTTCTTGATACATCGTCCTGATGTCTGGCGAAAGCGCCATAAATGGTCGCATCCAATTTCTTAAATTTTCCTCTCGGACGTTAATCGGCGCAAGCTCATACTTTAAATCCACTAGCCCACTCGGGATTAGTGGCGCACGCACGACTTCGGCGCCATTAGCATCCTTGTCCACATACTCCTTAAAATACTCCAATCTTTTTGGAGATTTACCACCAAAATCTCTCAGCGAATTCGTAATGTAAAGAGCTTTTTTAGCACGAGTTAGAGTAACGTACAAAATCCTTAGCCTCTCACTATCCGACATACCAGTATGGCGGATTTGTGTTAGATTCTTCGGCAAACTCAGCATGTTATTATTCCCGCCACCCTTGCCCCAAGCGGTATCGTCGGCCGATATCACAAATACATGCTCAAACTCGAGCCCCTTTGCCTTGTGCGCGGTCATAATTTGTACCGCCTCATCAGCCTCACGATAAGGACTTTTTACCGCAAAAGGCATTTCAGCCGCCTCATAATCGTCAACGAACTCCATCAACTCTTTCAATTTTAATGGTCTTGCTTCGCCAAAATGCTTTCGCACCCCCTCCATTAAAGCCGCAATATTCTCATAGAATCTAAAACGTTCATATTCGTCATGGATAGCGGTATCAATTTTATCCACCACTGGGAACATCAAATTAACCAGCGGCTCAGTAAATGACTTCGCGACGAGATCGAGCAAAAATTCCGCCGTGCTTCGAATATCGGCAATTTCCGAGGCGCCTGCAACTTCAATCACCGGACGCTTATCTCTCCTAGCCTTATCTACAGTTTTTAGAACCTCAAGCACTGGCAAATTGAAACACGGATAAGATAAAATCTCCATCGCCGACGTGTCGACCCGTTTTTCATTTGCCACTTCATAAATAAACTTTAAAATCGTGAGTAGCTCACGACACTTCTCGTCATCAAATATATTATCTCGCTTTTCGTAGGCAATTTTAAGCTCAGGATACTCCTTTAGATATGCCAAAAGTGGCTCAAAATACTTCGTCTTGTAAGAAATTACCGCAATTTCGCTTTGCCTCACGCCAGATTTTACGAGCTCGGCAATCTTCTCCGCCATAAATCCATATTCACTGTCAGACCCCAGAAACTCATAGCGATAAATTTGTGAAGTTTTCGGCTCCGGCTTATGGGCGATTAGCTCCTTGTCGGCAAACCGGTCCGGCGCCTGCGAAATAACCTCTCGTGAAAAATCCAAAATTTCCTGCGTGCTCCGATAATTCTCCACTAGCGGTATCACGTTTGCTGAGTAATGTCTCTGAAAATCCAGCAAATTAGACGAAAGCGCCCCCTGAAATTCATAAATCGCCTGATCGTCGTCGCCCACAGCCATAATCATTGGATTTTCGTAGTCGGTCAAAGCCTGGACGATGGAAAGTTGCGCCGGATTTGTATCCTGGAACTCATCCAGCATAATAAATTGATACTTTTCCTGCATTGTCATTCGAAAGCCGTCGTCGGTCTTCAAAGCTTTTACTGCTTCTTGAATCATATCATTAAAGTCGTATAGTCCATTTTCTAGCAAATATTTTTGGTATTTTTGCATTATTTCAGCTACGGATTTCAATTTTAAATTCGCGATGCGATCTTTTAGCCGATAATTTCCCTTTTCATCTTTCTCAAAAAATTCATCCTTAAAACTCGTGAGTGGCTTAATCTTTTGTGAGCTTTCAGCTTCAACCAAGGCGTCTTTAAGGCTTCTTAAAATTATACTCACAATCCTCTCGATGTTCGTCAAAATTGGCTTTTCGTTGCCGAAATTTTTAAGAGCATTATACATAGGCTCATATGCTGCGTCATATGATGCTTTAAAATTCCGCGGTACGATATTTTGAAGTAGGGGCGAGACCTCTCTTGATATCATCTCGGAGTCTTCTAGATTGCATTTTGCAATCAACGCCAAATCATCCGCTGACAAATTTGCCGATTTCGCTTCGTCAATTACGCTAAGGATGTCTCTTACTTGGTCGCCACGCAAAATATCAGTGCTAGGCAAATTATCTTGCAAAGTCTTTATAATTTTATACTTTGTCACCTCATCTATTACCGAATCGAGTTTGCGGTCATATTCTGGTGCGTAATTTTTATATTGGGCTAAGATTTCTCCACCAAAAGAATGATATGTCCCAATATTGACTTTTGCCGCCGCATCTTTGATGGTAGTCTTAAGTCTCTCCCGCATATTTGAGGCCCCCGACTCCGTAAACGTAAGACACAAAATATTTTCCGGATTTGTATCGGTATGTTTTAAAATATATTCTACCTTACGCGATAAAAGCTGCGTTTTGCCAGTACCTGGACCAGCTAGAACTAGCAGCGGCCCATCTAGGTATTCTACGGCTTTTTTCTGTTGCTCGTTTAGCTCCATAATTATTTATACTATATGCCTTTTTCGGCGACTAGACTTTATCCTAAATATAATCGATGTAATAACCGCGGTTATAGTCACGATTGCTAGCACCATAAACCAAATTGGACACGCGACTACAATCTGCCTCAACTGGTTTACTTCCCCAAGATAATCGACGGTTTGAGTTACTTCATAAATCCCAAGTGGCGACACGTTGGTAATATCTCGCGTCACATAGCGTGAAGTCTCCGGCATAATCACCTCATCCACAATTCCGCTTTCATCTGGTTGTGGGTAAATTAGTGTTGACGAGAAAAGGTTTCGCACTTCGAGTCCGATACGCGCAATTTCATGGGCGTTGCCAGTATTAGTGAGTAAAGTACTCACGCGAATTGGCATATTTGTCACAAACCCAGGAATTGAATTCTCTAGTACAGCACCATCCTCAATAGTGTTGCCAGTAATTTCCGCATAAATTATGCTGGCCATCTCAAAAACATTATTCACTGATACCCCACTGCTAATCTCAGCTTCACTATTTGACCCTATCACAATTGCGGCATATTGACCACCGGCCGGCGCGGTCTCCGGTATATTAACCACAAAATGTATCTTTTCAGACTCATTCGGCCTCAAAGTACCAACTGGATTTTCTATCGTAATCCAATCCGCAATCTGCGTTCGCGCCGTTTTTGACGAAAAATCGGCCGCATAATCTTCGCCAGCTACAGCATACGGAGCTATGGTTATGAGATAATCAAAATTTTCCTCCGCATTTGCCGGATTTGCTATTGTAATATATCCATCATAAGTATCACCAGCCGCCAAACTTATAGTATGACTCATCGGTGAAATGGTGAAAATGTTAGATTTGCTCATACTCCTCCACTATTACATTATAGTATAGCACAGAACTATTCTTGGCTCAATATTTTGCCAGTGCCGAGCTCTAGATGTAATAGTCGCTGGTTTTTAGAGCCGCGATAGCGCAAGCTTAAATCTTTCTGCGACAAGATGAAGGGACCATCAATCAATGCGTCGAGCGATTTTAGAAATTCCCACGCATCACCACCAGCCGCTTTAATCTGTTCATAAGTAAAGCCAGAAAAGCTCCAAACATTCCAACCGAGATTTTTTCTGACCCAGTCCGCAATCTCTTTGCAGGCTTTTGGCTGTACAAATGGCTCACCACCGCAAAAGGTCACGCCGTTCTGCCCAGGGAATTTTGCTAGTCGTTCGCAGATTTCTTTCGTCGTCACCTCAAATCCACCATTAAAATCCCAAGTTTCTGGATTCTGACAGCCTTTGCAATGATTTGGGCAGCCTTGTGTCCACACCACTGCGCGAAGACCATCGCCATTGACGATATTGTCCCGCTCTAGCGGCCCGGAGAGGCGAATATACCCCTCCGTTGGCTGTGGAGCCGTCTGAATGTTCTTGATGACGATTTTATCCCAATCGCTCATTATTTGCCTTTTGTGCAGTTACAGATTTTTTCAAATGGCACATCGCCCTCAAGTCGACCGCAGTGTGGACAGCGATTGCCGGTAATGATACCAGAGAATCCACACACTGGATCACGATCTACTGGGTGGTTGACTGAGCCGTAACCAATCCCAGCGTCATGCATTTTACGAATCACTGCTTCAAATGCTGCTATATTTTGCGATGGGTCGCCGTCGAGCTCGATATAGGTAATATGTCCAGCATTACACAGGTTATGATATGGCGCCTCAATATCAATTTTTTCAAAGGCCGAAATTGGATAATATACTGGTACATGGAATGAGTTAGTGTAGAATTCACGGTCAGTTACGCCAGGAATTTCGCCATATTCTTTGCGGTCAATCTTGGTAAAGCGTCCAGCGATGCCCTCAGCCGGCGTTGCTAGTAATGAGAAGTTGAGCTTATATTTCTTACAATATTGGTCACATTTCTCACGCATGTGGGTGACAATATCAAGACCAAGGTCACGTGCATCCTCATCTTCACCATGATGTTTACCAGTCATGGCTACCAAAGTCTCAGCTAGACCGATAAACCCAATCGAGAGCGTCCCGTGTTTGATTACGTCGCGCAAAGTATCATTTGGCCCTAACTTTTCGGAACCAAACCAGTTGCCTTGCCCCATTAGGAATGGGAAGTTGCGCACATGCTGATTAGCCTGAAATTCAAATCTCTCAAGAAGCTCATCTTTCACAAGGTCCATCTTCTCATCGAGCTCTTTATAGAACCCTTCCCAGTCGGCTTCTTTACGCTCGCCAAGGCAGATACCATGTTTGATGCCAATCCGCACTAGATTTACCGTCGTAAATGAAAGATTACCGCGTCCGGTCACGATGCCGTCAGATTCTGGGAACACTGACGCAAACACCCGTGTCCTACAGCCCATCGTCGCAATCTCGGTCCTGTAGTCACCCTTCTTATAATACTTCAAGTTATATGGTGCATCGACAAAACAGAAATTTGGGAATAGCCTCTTTGCTGATACTTCCATCGACTTCTTAAATAGGTCATAGTTTGGATCATCCGGCTCATAGTTTACCCCAGATTTTACCTTAAAAATCGAAATTGGGAAAATTGGTGTCTCACCCTTGCCAAGGCCATTTTCGGTCGCTTGAAGCAAATCCATCGACACTAGTCGCCCAGCTGGAGAGGTATCGGTACCAAAGTTAATCGAAGTAAACGGCACCTGTGCACCGGCACGCGAATGCATGGTGTTGAGGTTATGCACGAAGCCTTCCATTGCTTGCATAGTCTCGCGTTCGACATCTTCATTTGACGCCTCTACGATTGCTTTTGGCCACTTTGCCTTCTCGAGCTTTTTGTCGTCACCATATTCGTAATCATCTTTGACTTCAAGGTCGAGCTTCTTGCCAGAGAATTTATTGTATTTTGCAAGATTCCGCTTTAAGGCCTTGCGGAATGATTTATTTACGCCAGGAGCCATCGCATAGTCAAAGTTTGGGATTGACTGCCCGCCATGTTGCTCATTTTGGTTTGCCTGCAAAAGGATTGCCGCGAGTGCACCGTAAGAGCCAATCGAATTTGGCGTGCGAAGGTGTCCGTGTCCAGTATTAAAACCACCATTTTCAAATAGCACAAATGGGTCAGACTGGCAGCAGGTCAAAGTCCCAGTCGCGTAAAAATCAAGGTCGTGGATGTGAATGTCGCCATTGTCATGCGCAGCTGCGATATCCGGGCGAAGCAGCAAAGTCTTTGCAAACACCTTTGCGCCCTCCGCGCCAAATTGCAACATCTTACCCATTGCTGAGTTGCCATCGACATTTGCATTGGAACGCTTGATATCCGAATCTTCGCTCGCATCTGCATGCGAAATCGTCTTGTAGGCATTCATGAGGTCAGACTTTGCCTCACGCCGCCTGGATCGCTCTTGTCGGTACTGGATGTACTCCTTGGCGGTCTTTTTGAAACTCGACTCCATCAATACATCCTCTACGATATCCTGAATCTGCTCTACATGCAGCGTCCGCTCTTTGATGGTCTCCTCTGCGCGCTTGATAGCTTTTTCGGCCAAAGTTTTTGCCCGGTCATATTTGAATTCTTCAGTCACTAGCCCAGCTTTTGCGATTGCATTCGTAATCTTCTCTGGGTCAAATTTTACAATCTTCCCATCCCTCTTGATAATTCGCTTGAACATTGAAATATACCTCCTTTTAGTATTTCAACAGTTTAATTATTGCATGACCTTCTTGTGGGCGGCTAGGATTGCTCTGGACTATAGACTATGTATTTTCCGAGCAAATGGTGGTAATGCTATTTCTAGCACCCTACATTTAGCGTCTTATATCTATATTACAACACCACATCTAGCATTGCAAGACTTTTATGTTAAAAATGTCAAAATTACAACAAAGACGATTTTATAGGGATGACAAAGTGTCTAACAGATTAGACATATTGACAAAAATAACCATGTGTGGTATAATTAAAGTAAGCAGTTACTATTAATAAGTAACCGAGTTTTTTAACAGTATTAACAAATACGAAGGGGGATTTACTATGTCGGAAACGAAATACTTCTGTAGGAGAATATCCGAGTTTGATATATCCGAACTCGGACTGAGCGAAAAGGACCTCAAATACGCTAAGGCGGCGTTCAAGCGCCAGTCGTATTTGGTTGTCGCAGCAAGGAAACGTGAGGAGGAATTTTTAATGAACTATCTCTTCACGGCGCTAAGGCGCGAAGATAGAGAAAAAGGCATTTGTGTTAAGCGCAAGGACGACTATTGGGAAAAGGCATACGAAATATCTAAGCGCATTTACAAGAAAATAGATGAGGCTGGATACATCAGGCACGACTGTTCTTGGGACCATAAAAACCTGAGACTGCTTTTCATCATTGTGGATAAAATTCTCAGATCTGACCAGCAATGCATTGACGACGCCAAATCCCACAGGTTTTCCCGTTATGACGGCGGTCGTATGACGCGAAGAGCCGATGAGTGGCTGGATGGTATTGATGATCTTAAAAAGGCACTCCGCTGCATCAACTACGTATATTTCGAAGAGATTGATGGGTTCAGTGAATGCGAAACGGAAAAATACGAAACATATGACTTTGAGAAGCTAGACCATGCCGTCGCCGACGTGATGCACAATATCTTTACTCCCAAACAGATGGAGATGATGGAATGGATCGGAGATTATCGACAACCCTGCGGTAATGATGTTTCATCTTGCGTTAGAGTCTACACAGAAGAAGAGCGGACGCTGTATAGCGCCGCCATGTGTAGCGTCTTGACGAACGCATGCTACATCAAAGAAGTACTCGAACGGTATTTGTAATACTAGAAAAGGCGCCACCAGGCGCCTTTTTCAATTGTCTTTTAATATCGTAATACTCGGAAATCCGCAGTAGAACTTGTATTTTGACTTTAGGCTTTCAAATTCTGCCAACCAATCCATAAAATATGCTATAGTAAGCATATGAAGAAATCATTATTTAAGAAAATTTATTCTCCGATATTGTAGCTACCATCAGAAAAATGACGGCTACAAAATGGACCAAAATATAATACTATTACTGCGAGGCACTTAACAGAAATCTACTACTAAAAAATCGGCCAAAATGCCGAACTGCATAAAGTTTGATGGGAGCGAATTGTTCAGGCATTAGTGCTGGGCGATAACTTGAAAAAGTAGTAATTTATGATATAATTTTGAAAGAGGAGGATGCTTTTCAAATAGTACTTTAGAAAGAAGGTGGACTATGATTTATTATGATCCTTGGCGCTCTGAGAGATTTGATGTCATGATGCGTTACGCTCGTACGGACCTGCTGTCATTGGATGTGCAGCTGGGCTCCACTTGTAATGGTAGATGCCCACGCTGCGACAGCTCATGCTCTGGGAGAAATGAACCTGCCGCTTTAGATATCAATGCCGCTTCGGCACTCGCCGCCAAAATCAATCAACGCCGTATGTCTTTAGGTATAGCTGACAATAATATGGGGTTCTGTTGCGGTCTTGGTGAACCAACCTTTGGCGCTAACCTGACCATGCTTAAATCCCTAATTACTAGTACCGCCACCCATGACTTTAGTTGGTCTATTTTTAACAATGGCATTTACTGGGACAAAGACCTTGACGATTTCCTTAGGCAAGGACGCTTAAATGTATTAGTTCAATACAATAGTGAACGTCCGAAAGTCGTAGCAAAAATGCTCGGCGTTAATTCGGCACTGGCAGCAAAACACATGGAGAATCGTTGGCATCTTATAGAACTCGCCAACGAACTCAGTCGCAACGGTGCAACTAGCATTGGTGCTTCAATCGTTCCTGAACGCGATAACTATGATGAAATCTTAGGTATCGTAGAACGTTGTGTTGAGCACAATGTGTTCCCACTAATCGGCGAGTTGGAAAATGCTGGGTATTCCAAAAACGAATATTACGAACAGCATAAGATCACTGAGGAAGAGCTAGCAACGTTACGTTGCGCAATCGAACGGCAATTCGGCGTTAACTACAAAACACCATTTTGCCCTGCCGCAATCGGAGCAATTCATATCAATAATCGTAATATGGTTACAGTCGATGCTTTCACTGGTCTCTCTTGCGGTTGGTTCGGTATGGGGGATCCTCAGCCTATAGTCATTGGTGATATTCGCCAAATGACATACGAACAGATTGTTCGCGCCGTTCTAGGCTATCGCGCCGAACATATTTCTGAAGTGCGTCGCATAATCAAAGACTACCCCGAAATGATATTTGGTGGTTGTGGCGGCAACGCCCGTGATTTATTGGCTGCCTATCTTGCACTTTACGATTAATCCTCCTCATAAACCCCAGTCTTCACGTGCCCAGCGTGAGCGTGACTGGGGTTTTCTTAAATACCGCAGTATGTTAACTATTAATTATGATGTACGCAAAAACACGATTACAGATTTAACAGAAAAATAAAATCTGAACGTTTAGGGTATTAACAGACGATTTTATAGGGGGTAAAAATGTGCCTTCTGGTCCATTTTTTATGCAAAATTGGCATAAAATAACATACTAGAACTTACAGGGTATTTAACAGAGATTTACCACTAAAAAAATCGGCGAAAATGCCGACTTATATATAATCTGGTGGGGCAAAATTATCCAGGCTTTAACATTTTTCAGGAAATATCTATGGCTATTAGCATCGTATCCATTCTTGGTTGCAAATTTATAAAAATGATGTTATAATTCTCGTGAAGGAGGTGATCGTAATGGGATTAATTAAACCATCAAAGACTCTTATGGAAACATGGGGCTGGGACCCCGTTGGGTCTGAATGGACCGACGATCAAGACGTGAGTTGTACCAATAACCAGTTCCGCGACAAGGATAAGTCTATGTGTTTTGCCAGCATTAAGCGTGGTAAGCATCATGGTTGGACAACAGCCGCTAGTGATTATTTCTATTACATAATTGGCGGTACGGGCGAACTTGAAATTGAAGGTGAGAGCAGCCCAATCCATATCAGACAGGGAGATTCATTCTGCGTTGAAAAAGGTACCAGATATAACTACTGGGCAGATGACGGTAATGACTTGAACTTTGTCTTATTCATGAGCAAGCTGTGGAACGAAGAGTAATGTACGGCCGTGGCCCCGTCCATAATCGGGGCCTTTTTTTTGTAATAAAAACCAGCAGGCAGGGACATTTATTATATTTATCCATCACTGGCAATAGTATATGTTGAGAACATTGGGGGATTTATCGGCCGAGAATATAGGGGGTAAATTACGGTTTATGACATATTCTTGTCGCAAAAATGGCATAAAAATAGCCCTCTATTTTTACAAGGGATTTAACAGACATTCATAGATTACGAAATAGTTGAAAATTATTTTGTAAACCGTTTGGTGGATCTTACTGGGCTCGAACCAGTGACCTTACGAATGTGAATCGTACGCTCTAGCCAACTGAGCTAAAGATCCATAAAATATGCTATAATTATATCATGGATATTGAAAAAATAAAAGCAGAACTTAATGAGCTCGAGGCCTTTCTTGCCACGCCAGATGCTTACAGTAACCCAGACTTCGCCGCAAAGGCCAAGCGCGCCTCGACCTTAAGAGAAATTGTCGAACTCACCACTAAAATTACCACCGAGGAATCCAACCTAAAAGAAGCCGAATCTTTGGTTAGTGACCCAGACCTTGGCGAAATCGCTCGCGAGGACGTCGCAAGACTAAAAGCCGAAATTCCAGAGCTAAAAGCTAAATTAGAAGAGCTTTTAATTCCCCGCGACCCCGCCGACGATAAGCCTGCCATCTTTGAAATCCGCGCTGGAGCCGGTGGCGACGAGGCCAGCCTTTTTGCTGGCGAACTCTATCGCATGTATCAAAAATACGCCGAATCCCACGGTCTAAAGTCGGAGCTCATGAGCCAAAACGAAAACGAAGCCGGCGGCATGAAGGAAGTCATTTTCAAAATCTCTGGCGACAACGCCTATGGACAGCTCAAATTCGAAGGTGGCGTCCATCGCGTGCAGCGCATTCCGGTCACTGAGTCTCAGGGGCGTATTCACACCTCCACCGCCACAGTTGCCGTCCTGCCAGAAGCCGCCGAAGAAGACCTCGAAATCAGCCCCGAAGACCTCCGCATTGATATTTACCGTTCCGGCGGCCATGGTGGTCAGGGCGTCAACACTACTGACTCCGCCGTCCGCATCACCCATCTCCCGACCGGCCTCGTCGTCGCTATGCAGGACGAACGCTCTCAGCAGCAAAACCGCATTAAGGCCATGAACATTCTCCGTTCCCGCCTATTAGAGCGCAAAAAAGAAGAAGAAATGAAGAATGCATCAGAGGCTCGCAAGTCCCTCATTGGTACCGGCGACCGCTCCGAAAAAATCCGCACCTACAACTTCCCTCAAGACCGCGTCACCGACCACCGCATCCACTACTCCCGCAGCAACATCCCGGCGGTCATGAACGGCGACATCGACGACATCATTCACGAGTTAATCAAACATGAACGCAGCCTCGGAGAGTAGTGGACGGGTGACGGCCGAAGGGGGACCCACGAAATGTTTGCGTCAGCAAAATTTTGGGGGAGGAGGCCGGCAGGACCCGTCCAGTTTTTACCAAGATTTCTACGGCCGTGATTTTTTGGTCACGAAGGATGTGTTGATCCCCCGACCTGAGACCGAGCAGCTCATCGACGCTGTCCTTAGTCTCGCAGGGGTAGCCTATCTCCCAGGCGTCAAACCTACCAAAAGAGAGCTCCCAGAAAACCCAGTAATTGTAGATATCGGTACCGGCTCCGGCTGTATTGCCATCACCCTTAAAAAAGAACTAAAAGACGCCGATATCATAGCTACCGACATATCAGAAAAGGCCCTAAAAGTGGCACAAAAAAACGCCGTAAAGCACGGCACCCATATATCTTTCATTATATCACATTTGCTCGAAAAAGTCAATACCAACCCAGATCTCATCGTCGCTAACCTCCCTTATGTCGATGAAAACTGGGACTGGCTAGACAAAAAATCCCTATCAAAAGAGCCTTCCATCGCTCTCTACGCTAAGGACCACGGTTTAAAGCTCATTAAGGAGCTCATCGATACCGCTACCAGTAAATATCTCATCCTCGAAGCTGACCCCTGCCAGCACGAAGACATTATAGAATACGCTACCCCAAAATACACCCATATGGACACCAAAGGCTTTATCCTCACTTTTCGCAAAACAACTTAAATATTGAAGATTGGATTACTGAAGAACGCTACAATCACCCCAATCAGCGCCATCGCAAAAAGCACTGGCCCGATAATGTCGCGGAATCTAAAATCTTCTTGATATCGTATAATCGCTTGCCTAGCATAGTTATAAATAAACACAAAAATCGTCAAAACAATCGCCGCCTGCGGAATCCGTATGCCCGTATCGCCAAAAATGTAAACTATCGCCCACGAATGACACATCCACGCCACCTCTGCAAACATCAGGCCACACGCCAGTGTCGTCAAAGTGAAATCTTTTGTATTTGTCTGCGCAAGCACATGCCGACTCGCGGCATATCCAACCAAAAACGCCAAGAAAACCGCAACAATAGCATTTAAACTCGCGGTCATAATAGTGCTAGCAGAAATCCCTAGAAACACCGCAATGAGAGACTGCGCAAAAGTAGCATTTTCCGTCGACATAGGCTTAATGGCGAGTAGCCAGCCCACATAAATCCCCATTAATATAATATGCACCGGCATCAATGTACTACCAGCATAATAAGACAAAAGCACTATCGACAACCCGACAATCAAATCTACCAAATTTAACTTAATATTAAGCCACAAATATCGGCTCCGAACGGCAAAAATCCGCCACTTCGACACTAGCACCAATATAATACCGAGTGCTGGACTGCCGCTAAATACGGTAAGCAAAACCGCAAACATGCCGAGTAGAATATTCAAAAACACATGCACTGCGCTTGAGGCGATATTCCTGGATTTTCTAGCCAATACAAAATCTGCCATATTTACATTATACCAGATTTATCAAATTATGCTTAAAATATGCTATAATGGCAGAATGAAACCAAATTTTTTCGACCGACATCCATTACTTAAAGATATCCTAAGCCTCACTGGTTTTATTACTGCAATCGTACTCGGTACACTGTTTTTAAATACTTATATTTACCGTAGCTACAATGTTGTAGGTGTCAGTATGGAAAATACCCTCAAGAACGACGACCGTGTTATCGTAAATCGTGCCGCCGTATCTTGGGCACATTTTCTCGGCCAACCATATATCCCAGAACGCGGCCAAATCATCGTTTTTATGAATGAAGATGAAAGCGCCGTCGCAGCGTACAAGGCCGAAGGTGTTAAAAATCCGATGACCTGCACTGTACCGAGCAATGTAGCAGACCAATATATCATCAAACGCGTAATCGCCTTCCCTGGCGAACGTGTCGTCGTAAAAAATGGCACGATGACTATTTATAATGAGGAACACCCCGACGGTTTCATTTACGATACAGAGTGGCGCCAATCCGACACTGATGGACCAAAAGAGCACACATCTGGCGAAGTTGATATGGTTGTCCCAGACGGAGAACTTTTCGTCTCTGGCGACAATCGCGAAGGCTCCAATTCGTGGGATTCCAGAAACGGCCTCGGTACCATTCCTTACTGCCGAATTATCGGCCCAGTTGTCTTCCGCATTTTCCCATTCGACAAAATGCGTAGTTTCTAAATACTATATTTCGCCTATCATTTTGACTGATTCGGACTCTGGCAGCTCTTCAACATCTTTCAACTTTCGCTCAATTTGCCGCGAGGTTGTCCTGGCCGACTCGATTTTATTTGCAGACTCCTGCAATTTCTTTTGTACACCCTCGAGCAAATCGCCAAACTTGCCAAATTGAGTTTTCACAGCACCTAGAGTCTGCCAGACATCCGCTGAGCGCTTCTCAATGGCAAGCGTCCTAAAACCCATCACGAGACCATTTAGCATCACTGGCAAGGTCGATGGTGATGCGATGGTGATTTTGTATTTTTTTCGCACCTCATCCGACAGTCCAGGAATCCGAATAATCTCTGCATACAACGACTCGGTTGGCACAAACATCACACCAAATTCCGTCGTCATTGGTGGCTCAAGATACTTAGTTGAAATCTTTTTAGCCTGCTCTTTCACGTCATTTGCAAGAGCCTTTTGATAAGTTGCAATATCAACCTTGCTTCCGCTATCGTATGCCGCAATTAGCCGAGAATAATTCTCAACTGGAAACTTTGAGTCGATCGGCAAATATACATTGTCGTCTTTACCCGGCATCTTAATCGCAAATTCAACCCGATCATTGGAGCCAGGCTTGGTCGCAATATTCTCCTCATATTGAGATTTATTCAACATATCCGCAATAATCGCACCAAGTTGCACTTCGCCATAGATTCCGCGCGTCTTTACACCCTCCATCACTTTCTTGAGGTCGCCTACACCGGTCGCTAGATTTTTCATCTCGCCAAGCCCCTGATACACCTGCGTAAGTTGGGTTGATATCGATTTAAAGCTCTCGTTAAAGCGTTTTTCTACGGAAGCCTTTAGTTTTTCGTCTACCGTCTCTCGCATTTCTTCTAATTTTTTCTCGTTTCCGGTCTGAAGTCGTTCCAAATTTTCTGCGATTTCCTTGCGATTTTCCCGGAAATTTCGATCAATCTCCGGATTTATCTTAGCTACTTCCCCCTCCATCCGAATTAGTCGCTCCTCGAGCTTTTTATAGTCTTTCTCGCCTTGTGGCCTAGACATTTTATAAATTACCACCGCGAGCATTATTATAATTATTGTCCCCATCACACCTAAAAATATATCCATAAACCTAATTATATCACAAAACAAAAATGAGAGCACGGGCGCCCTCTTTTATTTTCTCTCGTGGAGCCGACTGTACTTCGTACAGTTGCTCCACTCGGAAAACAAAGCGAGAGTATAAATACTCTCTTTTGTTTTCTCTCGTGGAGCCGACTGTCGGGTTTGAACCGACGACCTACGGTTTACAAAACCGTTGCTCTACCAGCTGAGCTAAGTCGGCATGTGGTAATTATACCACAATCTAATTTAGACGCAAGTGTATCCACCATCAACCGGCAAAATTGCGCCAGTGACGTATGAAGCCTCGCTAGATGCCAAGAACACCGCTGCAGCATCAAGCTCGCCAGGCTTACCATACCGTTCCATCGGCACATGTGTCTTTGCGAAATCTTGGAATCTCGGTGTATCGAGCACGGCTTTTGTAAGCTCGGTCTCGAAATATCCTGGACAAATCGCATTGCAAGTAATCCCAAAAGTAGCTAGCTCCGCCGCCACAGCCCGCGTGAAGTTTACCACGGCGCCTTTTGACGCATGATATGCCACCGTATAAATCTCAGTATTTCCGACCAAGCCGTACATCGAGGCGATATTAATGATTCGTCCATAGTTATTCTTCTTCATAATCGCCGCAAATGCTCGCGTCATCTTAAATACACTCGTCTCGTCGGTCGCAATCGTAAAATCCCATTCCTCGTCGGTCATTTCGAGTACGCCTTTGTCTTTTGATGCCCCGGCACAGTTAAGTAAGATATCACAGCGACCGAACTCAGCTTCACATTTCGCCGCTGCTGCGTTAATATCTTCCGTCGACGTCACATCGCATTGCACGGGTAGCACTTTTACACCGTATTCGTCACTGAGCTTACCAGCAAGCTCTTCTAGTCGTTCCATTCTTCTAGCTAAAAGTACTAAATTCGCACCTTGTTTTGCAAACGCTGTCGCCATTTGAACTCCAAGGCCAGATGACGCACCGGTCACTACTGCAATCTTTTCTTTCAAGTCAAACATATTCCTCCTTTTTGTCTATTTCACCCATCTATTATACCAAACTATGTTAAAATATAATATATGAAAACTACAACTTCTCGTTCGCAAGCTATAGTAAAATCCGGAGCTCTTTTTATAGCCACTAATTTTCTTCTTGCCGCCATCAATATCACTGTTGGCGTACTTTCAAATTCGCTCGCGATCATTTCTGACGCTGCACACAGTTTTATAGACGCAATTTCTGGGCTTATTATTATTGTCAGCGAAAGATTAGCCGTCCACAAATCTAATTATCGCGACAAAATCGAGCGCGTCACCACCATAATTATCGCTATTATTATTATTTTCATGGGCGTACACCTGATTATTGAATCTATCGAAAAAATCATCGAACCATTTTGGGTCAAATATGATACCCCCACGCTCATTGTCCTTGTTTCTAGTATTATACTCAAACTCGTCCTAGCACTTTATCTTAAAAAACAAGGCAAAATCCATAAATCCACCGTGCTTGTCGCTTCTGGCGCTGAAACCATGAATGATGCCTGGATTTCCGTCGCTGTTCTCACCTCCGCTATCGTGTATGTTATCTGGCATGTTGATATTGAAGCGTATATTAGTATTGTCATTTCGGTTCTCATCATCAAAATCGGACTTGAATTTATTTTCCCGCATTTATCTCATCACCACCACCATCCACTGGAACAAAATCCGGACCACGACCATTGCGGAAAATAATTTTAAAAGGTCGCCACGTGTGGGCGACCTATAGGAGTGTATAGCTCATTCTTTAGTATCAGAATATGCCGAAGAAAACCAAATGACGGCGCTGGCGGCATGAACTGCAAAAACGAGCCAATTGCGACCACCGTACTCTAAAGCCTCCACAAATCTAAAACCAGCACAAATTATACATGCTATAGCAAAGACCATCTTAAAGACCACGTCGCCATCACCTCCTAGTAAAAGTACACACAAAACCTTTTGTGACTATAATTACATTATATCATAGCATACAAAAATGGTGCTGGAAGTAGGACTCGCTTGGAGCTTTAGCGACAACGATGTCCTGGTTTTTGTTGTTTTTGTTCGAAGAACAAAAATGGTGCTGGAAGTAGGACTCGAACCTACGAAGCCCGAAGGCGAGAGATTTACAGTCTCTTGTCATTGCCACTAGACGATTCCAGCACGCTAACATATAGCACCGATAACTAGCCCTCACGACCCCAGACTAAGCCTGGAGCCGCGACCGGGATTTGAACCCGGGACCTCATCCTTACCATGGATGCGCTCTACCGACTGAGCTATCACGGCACTAAAATTATTATACACGTTAAACTCATTTTTGTCTAGACCGAGAATTCAAAATCCTCGATGCTGCACCCACAGAAGATGCCCGTTTGGTACTCTTTTTCTGTTTTAATTCATTATCGTGCGCCACCTGAGCCTCAATCCTGGCCGTCGTCGCTGTCGCAGCCTCGGTATCGCCAGAAGCCTCATAAATTGCCAAAATCTGCCGAAGCGTAGACACGGATGGGTCTAGCTCATACGCACTCTCTAGTGCCTCGATAGCCTTTCGTGGACGCCCCATTTTCTCTTCCGCCTTTGCAAGCGCCATATACCTCGCCGGCACATCACCCTCTAGAGCAATCGCCTGCCGAAAAGCCATCTCTGCCTTTTCGTATTCGCCAATTTCAAGATAAATTAGCCCCGCATTATGAATCGACGCCGGGTTATTATCTAGCGACTGAGCAATCTCAAAACATTCCACCGCCTCTTCATAACGTTGACCCTTGGCGTACAAAATCCCAAGCCGGTTATATGCCGCGGCGTTTTTTTCATCAAACTTCAAAATCGTAAGAAGCGCCTTCTCTGCCCTAAACGGCTTCCGCTCCCTCATCGCAGTCTGCGCCACCGACCACAGCTTCTTCATCTGCGCTTTATACTTCGGCGAACGCTCCGGTTCCGGCTCCTCCTTGACCGTCATTGGAAAGAAAAACGAAAGATATACACTAAAAGCCAAAATCACTAAAACAGCAATCATACGCCCATTATACCACAATCACATTAAATCCGCCACCAGATGTAGCTTCACGTGACCATTTCGCTCGATTGCTTCGTATGCTGCCAAAAACTTAGGTATTTTGCTAAGAAAAGCGAACTTCTTAGTAATAAAATAAGTCTTATATGACATCTCTATCGCCGCCGCGAGTATTTCCATAGCATAACTTCTCACGCCGTCTTTACGCTTGCAAATCTCTTCTGCTATGCTAGGCAGCTCTCGCTCCTGGCAGGTCATCAACCTTTTGGCGATTGTTTTGGTCTTCTCATCAAATTTTACTCCAGCATCTATATTCGGTGTGGTCTTTAATACATATACTGCCGACCGAGATAAAATCGTATCAAGAAGACTCGACGGATTTTCTGTCACCAGTACAAAATGCACCTTTTCGCCTGGCTCCTCTAGCGACTTCAGTATCGCATTTGCCGCCTCTTCACCAAGCGATTCGGCTGGACGAATCACTACAAATTGATCCGAAGTCTGTTTTACAGATAGTAACGCTAAGATTTCACGCACCTGCTCAATCGTAATTACCGACTTTTCCTCTGGCTGCAAGATTAAAGCCCTAGGCAAATCCACTTGCATATCTGCCGGCACCACAAAAACACCGCAACCCACTTTCCTGGCTATTTCAAAGATGTCATTTGTATTCTCAAAAAACATGCTAGCCTTTAGCAACCTCGTCGCTAGTATCTATCATCGTATCAAACTCACATGGACGCTTCACAATAAACGTTTTTCTTACACCTCCAGGTAAAGTGATTTCAAGAGAACCAGCGTGTAACATCAACCGCTCGGCAGCCTCTCCATCATACACCACATCGCCAACGATTGGGTGACCAAGATATTTCATATGTACTCTAAGCTGATGTGTACGTCCGGACGTTGGTCTAAGCTCCACCAAAGAATGCGCATTATCAGACAGCAAAACTTTATAAAATGTCTCCGCTTCCTTGCCATTTGCGTCTACCCGGAAAGTCGTTGGCCGCTTCAAGTCTCTTATCATCGGCAAATCTATACGCGCCTCGTCCAACTTTGGCCGTCCAGATATTACCGCATAGTAAGTCTTATGCACCTTTCTGTCTTGGAATTGCCTCTTCAAAAAGCTCTGCACCTCAGGATTTTTTGCAAGGATCATCACGCCAGACGTATCCCTATCTAATCGATGCGCGATTAAGCCATAATCCGCCAAAGTCTTTTCCGGACAATATTCGCCCTTTGCCTCAGATAAAAGACCAGAAGGTTTATTTACGACCAGCACATTTTCGTCTTCATATACAACCTCAGGTTTAAGGTCGGCGTTTTTCATTATCTCTGGCACTTTAAGATCGATTTTTACGCCACGCTCGACTTTAAAATTTGGCTTTAACGCCAACTCTCCATCCACAGTCACAAAACCACTTTCGATAAATTTTTGGATTGTCGACCGATTATAACTCTTGTAAATTTCTTTCATCAAAATATCTAGTCGCACTTTTTCTGGCGCCACCTCCGCCTCCGGCAACACCATGTCACCATTAATTACGCGAGACATCTCTGGCTTACTAAATTTCTTACCTGTCCGTATCATAAATAACTTCCACCATTATTATATGATAAACCGACACAAAAACCAATAATTATTTTGCATCTAAGATTCCGCCAAAACACATCTTATAGTAGCCCCTTCTCCAGAGCGATCAGTATAATGCTGGGCATAAGCTGCAAATGAGCCATTAGATCCATTATAATACATTGATGAGCCATTAGCATAAGTGGATGACCACCACTCCCCCGCCCAACCCAGATCCATTGCTACGCCGCCACTAAAATAGCCAGAATAGACAACGGAAATGCCGTCTCTGAAATAATCACGTCCTACATCGCTAAGATACGCTACCCACAAGTCCCAATATTCACTAGTCCCATCCACATATTCTCTTCCGGTTGGTATGTGCCAACCCTTAGGGCATATATCCTGTGTAGCATTACTGGAGCCATCTCCAGCAGCATAACAATAACTACCAGCCGAAGCAGCACAATAATTATAATAAATGCCTATTTTGTGGTTGCCATCACCGAACGTTGGATAGACTATGCTGTCAGCTGACCAATAACCCAGAGACGGGTCGTTGGCACAACTATCATTATCGTCACATTGACCACTAGTAGCCACCAGCGGCTCCGTATACGAATCGGAAGAAGACCAATTTGCTACTCTAGCAGTAGCATATGGGCTAGAGCAACGCGAGCCATTATATTCACCGGAGATCAAGCACTGCAGAGAATGGTCATCAGCATTGGTATTTGTCGTAGACAACTCCTGCTGAATATTTGAATCGCTAAGATCTAGAGCGAGATTATCTAGCATCCAGCACCTATTGTCTGGTAGCCTTCTCACTAGATATATTTTATTGTCACGATTATCATACACATAAGTACCAGCCGCAGTACATAGTGACGGAGTAAGCTCTTGCATCTCGATATCGGTTTGCAGATACACTGCATACAAAGTCACCGGCGTATCACCATTTACCGCCTCAAGCCTCGCCTTGACATCTCCCTCATTTCTGTAAGTCGGCACCGTGGCCATTGGATTCTCACTCCATCCAAGAAACTCCACGACATCAGAGCCAGATACCGGCACGGCATATGTGCCAGATAATACAGTTTTATCGTTAAACACAGCAAAATCATTCGCATCGCCCTGAACGGTGGCATAATAACCATACGCCCCATTACCTTCCTCACCATAATTACCATAGAGTACAAATGTTACTGAATCACCATTAACGCCAAAACTAACCTCTGCTGGTGCAGTAAAATCATTCGCGCTCGCCGCCCCAGAATACACCTCCAATAAATCAACATCCCTAAACGCCATTCGCTCTTTGGCGCAGCTAATATCCTGATAACAAACATTAAACATTACGTTATATAAGTCGGCAACCCCGTAACTGTCCTCTGTATAATACCCATTTAGTACAAATAAGTAATCTGGATTATCGATAAAACCATCGAGATAATGATTGAGGCCATATTTTAAATCAACCTTTAAAGAATTGGTATCAGTAAACCCTACTGGATTAACTGTCATCTCATTATAGGAATAGCTAACCGGTATATCATTGCCATCATTAAAATTATACGAATGCGCATACTGCGATACTGGATAATAAGTTGCCGTTGCATCATAAGTCACGACATTTACTACGTTACTTGGGTCATTACCAAAATGTAAACCGTTACCATTGTAATTTATCGTAAGAGCAGTATTTGTATTATTTGTTACCGCAACAAAATTTAATGTTGTAGCATAGGTACCAGTCGGTTGCGAAGCATCCACTTTTGCCGCAAAATTCAAAGTCACATTAGCCACGTTGCTCTGTGCATTGGTTGCATCAAGTGTAACTTCGTTCGTCGTCATCGGCATATAATTTGTCTCGGTTGACAATTTATAACCCCAACGATTCAGTGTATCGCTATCAGAATTTGAAGCCTCAAATTGAGCTTCCGTATAGCCATTAATACTACCAGTCGTTGTCATCGGCGCTATAACGGGAATGGATTTACTGTACTCTCTGTCCGTAATACTATTGCTTCTAGTTAAGTTTGCCGACTCTGCCTGCATCTTCAATGTATACCCAGAACCACTATTTGTACCGACCCATATATCAAGATTCTCCGTATCAAATGCTCTGCCAGAACTTGGCATAAGATCTAGTGTCACACTAGCGGGAACATACATTTCGAGCACGGTATTGGTATTGTTTACTGTCAAACTTACATTTGCTGCCATTGTGTTGTCAGGAAGCAAGACATGACAAAAACATGCTCCAGCGAGCACAACAATCACCGCCACTACAAAACGACGTATGCTTTTTGCTGTTTTATTCGTATGTATGAACTTCATTTTTACCTCTCTTAGGCATCACTGAGCACCTAAATGTCATAAGCTTATTGTAACACAACTTTAGTACTTATGTCTACATTATTTTTTGAAATTTTATACTAACAAAAAATGGTGGAGTGTACGAGATTCGAACTCGTCGCCTCTTCCATGCCATGGAAGCGCTCTACCAAATGAGCTAACACCCCAACTTTTAATCCCCCACATTTTCATTTTATCACAAACTATGCTAAAATTAAAGTATGAAAACGATTTTAACCGGCATACGTGCCAACTCAGTTCTTACTCTCGGCAATTATCTAGGCGCCCTCATTCCGATGGTCCGCCTTGCAAATCATTACTCGGCAGACAACCATATTAATATTTTTATCCCCGATTTACACTCTATTATCTCGGACATTGATGGCAGCCTTCAGGATAACATCATCCGCACCCTGAAATACTGGCTCGCCGCCGGACTCGTTGTGAATGAAAACATCCACATCTACCGCCAATCTTACGTCCCTGCTCACTCTGAGCTTTGCTGGATTCTAAACTGCACCGCCACCATGGGCGAAACTTCCCGCATGATTCAGTATAAAGAGAAATCCAAAGGTCAAGACACCTGCAATGTCGGAATTTTCGATTATCCAATCCTGATGGCCGCCGATATCCTACTCTATGGCGCCGAGTTTGTACCAATTGGCGAAGACCAATTCCAACATATCGAGCTCACCCGCGATATAGCTATGCGTTTTAATCGCAAATATGGCGAAGTCTTCACCATCCCGGCCAAGACTGCCGATCAGATCAAATTCATGGGTCTTTCAAATGGTATCCGCATCCGCGATCTGCTGAGCCCAGAAAAAAAGATGAGCAAATCTACTCCAGCCGAGAACTCCAAAATCATGTTAGACGATGACCCGACCCGCGCCGCCAAGAAAATCATGTCCGCTACAACCGATTCCATTGGTCGCATCCGCTACGACATGTTCACCCAGCCCGGCATTTCAAACCTTCTGCAAATCGAAGCCCTCGTGACCGACACGCCACTTGAAAACGTCGTCCAAAAATGGACTGGCGAGACAAGCTATGGCGAACTCAAGCGCACTGTTGCTGAAAGCGTAAGCAAAATGCTCGCCGATTTACAGTCTAATCTAGCCCAAATCTCAGACGAAGAAGTATTGCGTATCCTTCAAGCTGGTGAATCTTACGCCAACGAAGTTGCAAACAGAAAACTCCATGAGGCTCAAAAAGCCGTCGGCCTCCGCTAAATTGCCCTCACAAAAAATACCGCTGAGCAAAAGCGGTATTTTTAGTCACACGTATTATCCTTAAGCTTGTGCCAGCTCCGCCGAATCGAGATTGTAATCCCCCATCTTGACGCTCACAATTGCTGGATTTTCATATGTATTGTAATAATATGTCTTGCTCGCCGCCGAGTAGCCACCAGTATAGACCGTCTTTTCGCACTTACCATCTGACATCTCAGCTGCGCCGTCAATCATCGCCACGCCAGTCAGTGTATGGAAAAGTCGCGACACATTTCCAGCTTCATCAGATTGCACCGGATAATGTGTATTGAGGTACGCCACTCGCACAAAACGCGACGGCGAGTAATAATCACCTGGGATACCACGCATCAAAGACCCCGAGCCAAATGGCTTCATGGTGGCATTTCCCCACTTTACTGCTGGCGGCATCTGCGGGAAGAGATTCATGTAGTTACGCAAATTCTCTTGGTGCCAACCATAGCCCGGCTGATTCGTCAAAATATCAACATCGTTATGGAAAATTTCCATCCCATTTGCGGTATATTCCACTACGATCGACCGCTTACCGTCACCAATGATAAAATGCAGCTGCGACACCGGATACTGCGCATTTACCGGCTTTGCCACAATCGCAACATCTTTCAAGGCCTTCTCCGCTTCATCTACTGTAGCAAAATTCATCGCCACCCATAGCGGGAATTCATAAGCTGCCACATTGGTCTTGCCATCAACTGCATTTAGAGCATACGCTGCATAACCTGGAAAATTTAGCCCGGCAATCCCAAGCCCAGCCTCATTAAAACAGTCAAAATATAGCGGAATATTCTCTGCCACAATCGCCATCCCAATAATCGCCCCCTGTTTTGGGCTCAAAGATCCAAGAAACGCCGAATTGTACGAAAACTTCCTCGGTGTCACGACAACTTTCTGGCCATACCCCTCCGACCAGTCAAGATTTCGCCCCATATACATATTGCCTTTGTTATCACTAAACCGCACTCCCGTGCACATATTTGCCTCCTATTTACATAACCATTTTACATCAAAAAACGGCTCTTTTCAACCGTTTTTAAAAAATTATATTGCGTCCGCCACCACTATATAACGACTATTTGCGCCATAGCAAGTCATCAAAACCAGCGAATGCTCGCCAAACCCCATATCAGTAAAAGCATTCATTTTAATCGAATTATACTTTGGATTACTAGCATAAGAAAGCGTGGAATCATCTTTCACGTCAAGCGCCACGCCCGCCTTGCCGTCAAGCGGATTTGCCGCCACTTGGTAAGTAGTAGTCGCACCACCTTCGGTTATAGTAAAAGTAGAGCCGATACCAAGTCGCACAATATTTCCAAACGCCGTATAATTATGTCCCCAAATTAGCCTGCCGACCCGCGCCGCGTTAGTACCAGAGTTTGCAGCTGTCGACGAAACTCTAAAAATCCCCTGCGTCCCCCAAGAAAAAGCTATATTATCTGCCGGCACAGTTTTTTCTACTACACCCGCTCTTGGCGCTGAGACCACTGGAGTCGAATTTTTCACATCCGTGACACCTTCAATCGTACTCTCCTCAGTCATTTCTTCTTCGACCGTAGGCTCTATAATCACAGTCTCCACAATCCTAGTCGAATCAAGACCAGAAACAGCCACTAGGTCCGACGCCATCAAAGACTCAGGATTTACCATCAACCCCAAAAAGCCAGATAATATCACAAAAAACAGATTTTTTAGTGTATTGACATTCATAAAACCCCAAAAACACTCTTATTTCTTCATTATACCACACTTTGCCAAAAAAGTCAAGCCGTGATACAATAAGGTCAAAATGGAGGAGACATGAGTAAATTTGACGACCAATATATTGATCTGTGCAGGCGCATCCTAGATCATGGTGAAAAGATAGTAAACTACAAAAAATCAGACAATCGTAGTGAAGCTACGGCTACGGCCATCCCGGATCATACCGCGCAAGGCTCTTCCGAGGCAAAAACCATCCGTCTCCCACATCAGATCCTCCAGTTTAACCTCGAAGAGGAGTTTCCGATTTTGACCTCTAAGCAGGTTGCTTTTAAGACCGCCACTCTCGAGATGCTCTGGATCTATCAGCAAACCTCAAATGACGTCCGCTGGCTACACGACCGCGGTATCAAAATTTGGAACGAATGGGAAATCGCCGAAGACGGCACTTATCAGGGCCGCAACATTAATGAAATTTTCGCCAAAAATCACCCTGGCGAGCCGGAGCAAAATTTCGCTCACACCATCGGTACTGCCTATGGCTGGATCGTGAATCGCTACAATCTCATCGATAATCTAATCGAAACCTTAAAAGAAAACCCTGGCAATCGCCGCATGATTATGAGCCTCTGGCAAAACGAGTGGCTCCCAACCGCGGCATTACCGAGCTGCGTCTGGAATTCTCAGTGGAATCTAATCGACGGCCACTTAAATCTTCTCGTCACTTCCCGTTCCTCAGATGTACCGCTAGGACTGCCATTTAACGTTGTACAGTATGCCGTCCTCTGTCACCTCATCGCTCAGGTCATCGGCGCGAAGCCAGGCCAATTTACCTTTATCACCAACGACGCTCATATTTACGAAAATCAAATTGACGGCATCAAAGAGCAAATCGCCCGCTACGACAAAGCCATGAAAGACGGCACGCTTCCCCCAGCTCCGACTCTCTGGCTCAACCCAGACATTAAGGATTTTCACGCGTTCGACAGCTCCCGCGAGCTCAAAGACATCCGCCTCGACAATTATCAAAATCTCGGCACCATCAAGATGCCAGTTACGGAGTAAATATGATTAGCATGATCGCTGCCATCGGGCAAAACAATGAACTCGGCCTAAAAAACCAGCTCATTTTCAATATCAAAGAAGATATGCAATTTTTTAAATCCACCACTATGGGTCACCCCGTTATCATGGGGCTTAAAACTTTCGAAAGCATCGGTCGCCCCCTGCCGGGCCGCGACAATTATGTTGCTTCAACCAGTAAGGAGCCAACCCCAGACGGCACCATCAAGATCCCCGACCTTATCGCATTTCTAAAAGAGCATCAAGACGACCCAACCGAATACTTCGTCATTGGCGGCGCTACTATTTATCGCCTAGCGCTTCCCTATGCCACCACTCTCTATCTTACGGAGATTGACGCCACTCACGAAGCCGACGCCTTCTTCCCGGATTTCGACCATTCAAAATATTCCCGCACCGTTATCAAGAAAGGAAAGGACGATGATCTAACATATTCCTTCGTCAAATATAGTTTAAAATAGCAAATTATTTAATTTTTGAGCATTTTGCGAGCCCAAGTAATTTTAACAAAATTTCCTCATCCGAGGCGAGTAAAGTTGCGAGCCCATAGGGCGAGACAACTTGATCGAGACGAGGATTGAGTGAAATGTTGTGAAAATTACATGGCGCGAAACAATCCGCGAAAAAATTAAATAATTTGCGAATCATAAAGGAGATATATGAAAGACTTAGTATTTAGTTTAATCGATAAAGAGAAAGTTCGCCAAAGCGAAGGTTTAGAGCTCATCCCAAGCGAAAACTACGTTTCAAAAGAGGTTCTAGAAGCCATGGGTAGCGTCCTCACTAATAAATATTCCGAGGGCTATCCGAGTTTTGAAGGTATCCCGGGCTGGAGCGAAGACAAAATTGCCACTGAAATTTTACCAAACTACCGCTACTACGGCGGCCAAGACAACGTCGACCGCATCGAGCGCCTCGCAATCGACCGCGCTTGCCGGCTTTTCCACGCCGACCACGCCAACGTCCAGCCTCACTCGGGTGCCCAAGCCAACAATGCCGTCTATTTTGCCTGGCTAGAGCCCGGCGATACCGTGCTTGGCATGTCGCTTCCGGCCGGCGGTCATCTCACCCACGGCGCTCCAGTCACTCAAAGTGCCCACACCTATCATTTTGTCGGTTACGGCGTGACCGACGATGGCAATATCGATTACGACGACCTTGAAGCAAAAGCTCTCGAACACGAGCCAAAACTCATCCTCGTCGGCTATTCCGCCTTCATGAAAATCCCAGATTTTGCCCGTGTCGCCAAAATCCGCGATAAAGTTGTAGAAAAATCCGGTCATGAGGTGCTGCTGGTGGCCGACATGGCTCACGTTGCCGGCCTCATCGCTGCCGGCGTCCACCCAAATCCGCTAAATTTTGGTTTTGACGTTATGACCACCACTACACATAAGACTCTGCGTGGTCCTCGCGGTGGACTCATTTTAAGTAAAGGCAACGTCGCCTCCCCACTCAAGAAACCCGAGAAAAACCTCGCAAATATCCCAATTTTGATCGACCGCGCCGTCTTCCCTGGCACTCAGGGCGGGCCGCTCGAACACGTCATTGCCGCCAAAGCTGTCGCTTTTGGCGAAGCTTTAAAGCCGGAGTTTAAAACCTACGCCGAGAATATCATCAAAAACGCCAAAGCCCTCGCCGAAGCTTTGCAAAAAGATGGCTTCATTCTCCAGGGCGGTGGTACTGATAACCATCTCATCCTAATCGATGTCCAAAAATCCTTTGGCTTTGATGGTAAACTCTACGAAAAAGCCCTCGACAAAGTCGGTCTCACCCTAAACGCCAACTCTCTACCCCACGACAAAGGCGCCGCCTTTAGACCATCCGGCGTCCGTCTCGGCACTCCAGCCATCACCACCCGCGGTCTCGGCGTAGAAGAAATGCGACAATTATCCCACTGGATGAAACTAGTCGCCGATATTTGCAAAAAAGCCGGCTCCGAAGAAACCTTATCGGATTACAAAGCCGAGCTTAGCCAAATTCACACCGAAGTTAAAACTTTGGCTCAAAATTTTCCTGTACCAACCATCTAAAATATGGTATAATGAAGTGGTTGGGGTATTAGCTCAGCTGATAGAGCGCCGCATTCGCATTGCGGAGGTCGCGGGTTTAAGTCCCGCATACTCCACCATTGTTATTGAACTGGAAAAATCCCCCGAGTGAAAACCCGGGGGATTTGCGAAAGAGATTTTACATCGGGTGCGGATGCTGCTCCTGACCTCTGTTGATTCGCACACCAGCGGCATGCATCAACACGGAAATCAGCTTCGTCTTGCCCTCGAAATCATTGGCCATCATCGCCATCAGCAGACCGCCGATAACGGTAAAAAGCATGCTCAGGCTGTTTCGCGTCGCGTCGTCAATCACCACGCCATCGGTCGCCGGAAGCGGGAAGAGTGTTCCACTCACCCTTGTCAGCTCGGACGCGATAAACCGGATATCCTCGTCAGGCCGCGACTTTGCCATAGTAGCGCGGTCGTCCTTTGTCCAGGTCTGGACATCCACATCACCCGTCATATCGTCGATGTGGAAATGGGTACTGAGGACTCCGTTTTCGCGAAGCTCAGTAATAATAGGGGTGAGCGCGTCCAGGATCCTTTTCTGAATGCCGATTTTTTCTTCGAGAGTCATATTAGACCCCTCCTTTTTCAAAATAGAGCGCAGCTGTAAACCGTCTGCAACTCGCCCTAAACGCCAACCACAATGGTATCCAGAGCGAGTCGCAGAACTAAAATCTCACTTTCTTCTTAAAGTGCCACAATATAACTATTATAGCACAAGTGCAATAAAAAGTCAATAGTAACACCATGTTCATCCATTAATAGAAGTCAAATCGTCAATGAAAAATCCCCCGAGAAACTCGGGGGATTAGGTGGAAGTGATTATTTTTCATAAGGCGGGACTTCTTTATCCCACCACTTTGGCAGCTCTCCGCGCACGTCAACGAATGCCGTCTCCATCATCTTTAAAATCGGTTCAAAGAGGCTCTTCGGAAAACAACCTTGTACTACGAGCTTAAAATGAATCGCCCAAACGTCTGCTGGATTATTACTCTCTGCGGCTTCCATAAAATACTTGTCTTGAGCCGTCAAGCTAGCTTTATTCTCAAGATTACCAACAGCGCCATGCTTTTCCAAGAAAAGCAATGCCAGCACCGCTTCTAGCTTATCCAACATAAATAAGGCAGCCCCCGTCGACGAATGCTTCTGCTGGAAACGTTCAAAAACCGCAATTGCCTCGCTCGCATTGTACGAGCAAAAGGCACGCATAAGAGTTTTAAAAACTCTCAATTCTGTATCGTTTTTCGAATCATGCTCTGGCCTGCCATCGTCTGGGATATCGCCAATCCCTACTTCACCCACGTCGTGGCATAAAGCAACGGTGACTAGACTCCAAATTTCGGGCTGAAATCCACTCCTGTTAGACAGTTCACCAAAGAATCCCGGAAAGTTGTTTAGAAATGCCAAGGTCAACCAACCTACCTTGGCCTGATGCTCAAGGTCGGATTCACCTCTGTAAAAGAAAGCTTCTGCAACCTCTTTTCCGGAACCGCCCAGGCTATCCGCCAGGCCAAGCATTTCAACTCCTCTTCTCGTGACTGCCGCACTACACGCATAAAGGACATACCCGTCCCAAATTCTTTTACATGCTTCAGCAATATTATGATTCAAAAAAATCACTCTCCTTTAAGATACTCCCACCTTTTTATATTATACCATAAAAAATAACCCCCGTAAAGGAGGTTATTTTTAATCCGTCTTTCAAGCTTAACGCTTTGAGAACTGCTCTTTCTTGCGAGCTGAGCGTAGACCGTACTTTTTGCGTTCCTTTTCGCGTGGATCGCGAGAAGTAAGACCAGCTTTCTTGAGTACTGGACGTAAGTCCGGTGCCTCGAGTACGAGAGCTTTCGAGATAGCGAGCTTAATCGCATCTACCTGACCAGCAAGGCCACCGCCTTTGACTAGAATCGATACATCGTACTCTTTCTGCTTTTCAGCGATTGCTAAAGGATCAGTCACCTCAGCAAGCAAAGTCTTATTACCAGAAAGATATTCAAGTGCAGTCTTGCCATTAATGGTAATCTCACCTTTACCCTTGTAAAGCCGTGCGGTTGCAGTTGCAGCCTTTCGACGACCCAACCCGTAAACATATTTCTTAGTAGCTACCATTATTTAATCTCCTTCAAAATATTTTGCGGATTCTGTGCAGTATGAGTATGTTCTGCGCCATCGAAAACCCGAAGCCGAGCCATCCGGTCAGCTAGAAGTTTGTTCTTTGGCAACATACCTTTTACTGCTTCGCTAATTGCGAGTGATGGATTCTTTTCGATTACTTCCTCAAGTTTAAGCTCGGTGAGTCCACCCGGAAAACCACTGTGACGATAGTACATCTTCTTTACCATCTTATCGCCGGTAACTTTCAAGTTCTTAGCATTTACCACTACTACATAGTCACCATTATCGATATGTGGGGTGTAAGTCACTTTGCTCTTGCCCATCAGCTTATCGGCAATCACTACAGCAAGCTTACCTAGCGGCAACGAAGACGCATCAATCACCCACCATTCGCGCTTGATTTCAGCTGCTTTTTGAGAATAAGTTTTCATTATTTATCCTCCTTTTTCGACTTCTTCGCAGCTGGTTTTTCTGCCTTTTTGTCAGCTTTTTTCTCTTCCTTTGCAGGCTCTTCAAAATTGAACTCATCTACAAACGAAATCGTACCCATCTCGGCATTATCGCCTCGCCTAAATCCAGCGTGCTCAATTCTGAGATATCCAGAATTGCGCTTGATCTGTGGAGCAATCACGTCAACAAGAAGCGTTGCGGTCTCGAGATCATTAAGTCTTGCGATTACAAGCCGCCTCGATGCGAGATCGCCTTTCTTAGCAAGCGTAATAAGCTTCTCGGTACCACGGCGAATCTCCTTCGCTCGTGCGAGAGTCGTAGTTATAGTTTGATATTTGATCAGAGAGCACATTAGCCCCCGAGTTAGCGCCAACCTCTGATCGGTTTCACGGCCGAACTTGCGGCCTTTGTATCCGTGTCGGTGCATATTAGATATTTAACTCCGTTAACTTTTCTTTAACTTCGTCTAGCGCCTTCTGGCCAAAACCTTTGAGATCTTTGAGGTCACCTTCAGACAAAGTGACGAGATCGCGAATAGTCTTGATATCATTATTTAGAAGTGCGTTAGCCGTACGAGCGGAAAGATCAAGCTCTTCGATTGGAAGTAGAAGACCAGTATCTTCCTCCTCTTTCTTAGCGCCAGGAGCCGGGGTAGATTCTACCTTGGTTGACCCAGCAAGCGCAGTGTACTGATTGACGAGAATCGCCGCAGCCTCTTCAAAAGCCTCTTTTGGTGTAATCGTACCATCGGTATCAATAGCAAGCGTAAGCTGCTGCAGATTTGTATCCTGGCCCACGCGCGTGTTCTCTACTTTGTAACGCACACGAAGGACCGGTGTAAATACTGCGTCTACAGCGATCATATCTGAGTGAATTCTGTCCTCAGCGGACCGCTCAATTGTGAGATAGCCACGGCCAGATTCCACCACAAAATGCATCTTCAAAGTATACTTTGGATCGTCAATGTGACAAATCACTTGGTTTGGATTTGAAATCTCAACCTCAGCTGGAAGTTTGATGTCACCAGCCACGACGCGCTTATCGCCATCTTTTTCAGACTGCTTGTCGCCTTTCATTTCAAGCGAAAGCTCTACTGGGGCATCAGTATGCAACTTAAAACGGATATTCTTGAGGTTCAACATGATGTCGACCACATCTTCCCGTATGCCAGGAATTGCAGTAAACTCATGAGTCGTACCCTCAATCGAGAACGCCGTAATAGCTGCGCCCTTCACGCTAGAAAGAAGCACCCTGCGAAGCGAATTACCGAGCGTATTGCCATACCCTGGATAGAGTGGGCGAATCACAAACTCAGCTTTTGTTTCGCTAATTTCTCGCACTTCGGCGAGGTTTGCTTCGTGAATATTTTTTGTCGTCATATATTCGTCTCCTTAGCGTGAGTAGTACTCAACGATTAATTGTTCATTTATACCAGCTTCCGCCTCTTCGCGCTTCGGAAGGCCAGTAACTTCAATCTTCATTTTCTTGCCATCAGCCTTAATCCACGATAATGGAGTAACAGCTGCTGCACTTATGACGTTCGGGAGGTTCTTGAAATATTCTGACGTCTGCGATTTGGACCTTACTTCTAGAACATCACCCGGGTTCAAACGAATTGATGGAATATCAATCCGACGACCGTTCAATAGAAAATGTCCGTGGCTCACTAATTGCCTAGCCTGTCGACGAGTCAAAGCAAAGCCAGCGCGGTAGACCACGTTGTCGGCTCTCCGCTCGAGGAACTCGAGCAACTTCTCACCGGTTAGACCTTCAGCTTTTTGAGCCTCTTTCATTAATTTTGCGAATTGCTTTTCGAGCAATCCATAAGTCCGACGGACTTTCTGCTTCTCACGAAGCTGTGTTAGATAAAGGCTACCGCCACGCACTCGCATGTCACCATGCTCGCCCGGGATTCCGGATTTCTTCGCCATTATCTTGTGAGCCTTTGGCGCCAGGGCATAACCCTCGCGACGACTCTGCTTGCCAATTGGAGATTTATCGCGTGCCATTACGGTTTCCTTTCTCCCTTCGGTCGCACACCACCGTGCGCAATCGGGGTCACATCTGTTATAGAATCAATCTTAATACCAACCGTCGAAACTGCACGGATTGCCGCATCACGACCTAGACCGATACCAGAGACGTAAACATCTACTGAGTTTAGAGCGTGATTCTTCTTTGCAATCTCGAGTGCCTTTTCAGCTGCAACGCCAGCTGCAAAAGCGGTGCCCTTCTTTGAACCGCGGAACCCATTGGCTCCAGCAGATGACGCTGAAAGTACTGCGCCAGTTTTGTCGGTGACACTGATGATTGTATTGTTAAAGGTTGCCTGGATATGAACAGCACCGCTGTTTACAATCCGCTTGCCTTTTTTTGCTGCCTTGGACTTTGGAGCTTGAGCCTCAACGTCTGAAGTAGCAGTAGTTTTCTTAATTTCTTCTTCTGCCATATTTACTCCTTAAGTCTTACTTGCTGCCTTTGGTTGTGCACCACCGACCGCGATCGCCTTACCCTTACGAGTACGTGCATTCGTACGAGTACGTTGGCCGTTGACTGGTAATTTAGCCTTGTGGCGGATACCCTTGTAGGAATTAATATCCTTTAAGCGTTTGATATTGTTGCTCACGAGGCGCCGTAAATCACCCTCAACATGATATTTCGCTGAAATAATGTCGTTGATTTTTTGTTCGTCAGCCTCGGTGAGATCTTTCACCCGAGTGGTAGGCTCGATTTTAGCCTCCGCAAGGATTTTCTTTGATGTTGTTCTACCAATCCCATAAACATAAGTGAGAGCAATCCACACTTGCTTATCGGACGGGATCACAACGCTAGCTATTCTAGCCATTTTTAACCCTGCCTTTGCTTGTTCTTAGGTTTTTTCTTATTGATGACACGTAGTACACCCTTCCGGCGCACAATAATATCATCAGGCGAGATTTTCTTAACACTAGCACGTACTTTCATGTGTTAAAATTATCCTTTCCTATTAGTATTATTAATCTTTGAGCCTAAAGCTGATTCTGCCCTTTGTAAGATCGTAAGGGGTTAACTCAACCTCGACTCTGTCGCCCGGGACGAGACGGATATAGTTTTTCCGCATCTTCCCACTCATATGGGCAACAATAATATGACCATTCTCGAGTTCAACCCGAAACTGGGTATTAGGCAATGCCTCACAGACAGTGCCAGTGAGTTTAATCACTTCTTTTTGACTAGCCATAAATTACCACCTAATTATACCACGATTATAGCTACTTTGTAAATACTAAAATTTTAGTTATCTACCAAAATAGCCCTTACAAATTGTCTTGAAAGATAAGTCCCTTGCTGTTGTGACCATTCACCAGTACAAGAAATCAAAGTTACCGATTCTTTACCCTTTTCCGGCGACCGCAACGCCGTCGCCATATACATATCCGAATCTTCAAGTGACACCGTTACATTCTCAACTATGCGATATTCAAAAGCCTCCCCATCGCCGCGTTCTACCAATATAGTGTCACCGTTTTTTAAATCCGGTAAATCCTTGAACACTCCGTGCACATGCGGGCCACCATTGTGTCCGTCTATTACCAATGTGCCGCCTTGCCCCGGCTTGCCAGACGATTCATACCAGCCAACATCAAAGATATTATTTGGCGTCCCAAGCTCACCATTTGGCTTCACGCCTACTGGTATAATCCTTGCCCTTACGATACCAAGTCTTCCAATCGACAAATACCGTGGTCGGTCTGCGGCTACCGCGTACTCAACCACTTCCTCTTCGGTCGGGGCCTCCTCTACTAATGGCTCTTCCTCTTCCTCAATGGCAGCTTCTACCACATCTCGCTCACTCCCCTCCATCTCGCTATAATATTTACTCTCAAAAGTTACTACTCTTATAAAGAATACCAGAAAAAGCACACCAGCTAGCCCAATCGCCACCCATTTGGCAATTAACTTCGGACTTACCTTTAATTTAAGACTCATCTTTAAAATCGTCATAAGTTATCATGAGCGCCCTAGAATCCACCGACCTTAGATTCTCTAGTGCCACCGTCACCACAATGAGAAGTCCAGTACCAGAAATCGATAAACCAATCGGCGCACCAGTAGTTAAGATAAACACGTAATCCGTGATAAATGGCAACATCGCAATCATACCAAGTGCCAAAGCACCAAAGAGATCCAAACGGTTCACAACCTTGCCAAGATATTCTGCCGTCTTACCACCTGGACGCACGCCCTCGATAAATGCCCCCTGCTTCTGCAGGTTATCTGCAATCTCTTTTGTATTGAAAATGATTGATGTATAGAAGTAGGTAAACGCAAACACTAGTACAAAGTATAGCGCTGGATACACAAACCACTGACCAGTAATCCCATCCGGATATTGTGTTGCAAAGTTGCTTGCACTTGGAGCCGAGAACACAGTCGTAAGTGTCGCACCGATTTCATTTCCAGGATCCACCGATGTGATTACCTGCCCTACTAGAGCCGGCAAAGACAAGAATGCTGTCGCGAAAATCACCGGCACCACACCAGCTGCAATTAGCTTGATTGGTAAAATCGAGCGAATTCCACCATAGGAAGAATTGCCGTGCACGCGTTTTGCATAATTGATAGTTATGATTCGTTGCGCCTCGTTTAACTTCACTAAACAATAGATAACTATCAGCATTGCAATAGAAAATCCCAGCACAATCCAAAATACTACCGGATTTACGGGTAATTCCAACCATCCAAAGAGATTTAATGCACCGTCGCTCGTATCAAAGAGTGCTGTGCCAAGCGACGCCATCGTAGTCGGAAGTTGCGAAATAATTGATGCAAAAATCAATGTCGAAATACCATTACCAATCCCCTGCTCAGTGATTAATTCGCCCATCCACATCAAAATCACCGACCCAGCAGTCATCGATACCACTGATAGTACCCAGTCGCCAGTCGTTGGCACAAACTCGGTTGCAATATTTGCCGACACCACTGATTGGTACAAAATAAATATATACGCTATGGATTGCACCACTGCTAGCGGCACAGTGAGCATGCGTGTCCACTGATTAATCTTTCGCCTCCCACTTTCACCATCATTTGAAAGTTCTTCAAGTCGAGGTATCGCTTTTGTAAGTAGCTGCATCACAATCGAACCGGTAATATATGGTGACAAACCTACCAATATAATACTAAACGACGCTAGCCCACCACCAGAAATCAAATTCAAAAAGTTCGAAAAGTCCGACTTTTCCATCAAATTGGAGACTGCCTCTTTGAATGTCGAAGCATCGCCCATCGGTACCGGAATTTGCGCCAGCAAGCGATAAGCTACTAAAATACCGAATATAATACCCACTCTTTTCAGCATGTCCTTGTTTTTCAAGGATTTAAATATCGTCGAAAAATGCATAAAACCTCTTACTTTCTCCATTTATCATATCATACCCTATCCAAAAAATAAAGGGCTTTTAAAGCCCTTTATTTTCTAAATTCCCAACAAATCTTAGAGATTTTCTAAATCCTCTTCTGTCGGGGTTTTAGTATCTGGAATCTCGAAGTCAACGAGTGGAGCTACGCCAGTTCCTACCGGAATCTTTCGACCAATAATCACGTTTTCCTTTAGACCCTTCAATTTATCTACGCGACCGTTAATTGCCGCATTGATTAGCACGCGTGTCGTATCCTGGAATGAAGCTGCCGACAAGAACGAATCTGAGAAGATTGATACCTTTGTGATACCAAGTAGAAGATTCGTGTAAGTTGCAGGTTTCTTTCCTTCTGCTTCGAGCTCACGATTTACTGATACTACTGAAGCCTTCGAAGTTACGTCACCAGACACAAACTCTGAATCGCCCGGATCATTAATCTGAACTCTCGAGAACATTTGACGTACCAAAATCTCAAGGTGCTTTGGTGAAATCTCATGTCCTTGTGCTGAGTACACAGACAAAACATCGTTCATGATGTAGCGCTCAGTCTCTTCGATGCCCTTGTACTTCAACAAGTCTTGCAAGTTGAGGGAGCCGGTGGTCAACCGATCGCCAGCCATCACTGAGTCATTTGATTTTACAACCAACTCAGCATCGCCAGGAATTTCAATCCTCACTGGTGCAACATTTGAACCAACTAGGATTATTGCATCCTTTACAAGCTCTACGATACCGTCGTGCTTTGCCTTGACCGCAGCCTTACCTTCAGACTTCTTAATCAAAGTCGTGCCAGTCTTAACGCTTTCACCGTCTTTCACTGCTGGCTCACGCCCGTCAAGTGAAATTCGCATAATCTCGCCAGATTGTGGGGTAATTTGTGCAATATAACGATTGCCATCTTCCCAAACCTCGACTGTACCATCGATTGGCGAAACATACGCTTGGCCTTTTGGTGCTCTAGCCTCAAGAAGCTCTTCTACACGAGGAAGACCACGGGCAATTGCACCAGAACCTGCCACACCGGAACCGTGCTTGGTATCGAGCGTTAGCTGAGTACCAGGCTCACCGAGCGACTGCGCAGCAATTACACCGACTGGTTCATGTGCAGCCACGAGCTCACGTGTAGACATATCTACGCCATAAGCCTTGCGCGGCACACCGTCAACCGCAGTGGTTGATAGTACTGACTGAATCTTCACTGATTCGATTGCTGGATCAGCATCAATCTGTTCTGCAACCTCTTTAGTGATAAGCTGATCAGCTTCAAGATAACCAGGCACCACCTCGGCAGTATATCGCCCAGCGATTCTTGCTACAAACGAGATTCCTGATTGCTCAGTCTCAGACTTGTAAACTGTAAAGCCTGGATCTTCCGCCTCTTCATCAGTTGTAAATACATCCTGAGACACATCAACAAGACGACGGGTGAGATACCCAGAGTCTGCAGTACGAAGTGCCGTAGATACCTGACCCTGACGCGCACCTCGCGTCGCGATGAATGATTCTAGAGTATTTAGACCCTTCTTGTATGAAGATTTAACCGGAAGCTCAATTTCGTTGTTGTTGATATCCACCATGATACCAATTTCTGCCGAAGCGAGCTTAATGTTTGAAATATTACCACGAGCACCCGAGTTCACCATCACCGCGATATCGGTATCCATCTCAGCAAGCTTGCTCTGCAAGAATTCTGAAATTCTCTTATCGATATCACGCCAGTTGGCAATCGTTAGCTTGTAGCGTTCATCTTCAGTTACGAGACCATCATTGAACTGCTGTTGAATAAGTGCCGTCTTTGCATCACCTTCAGCGATGAAATCATCGATCTCATCATAAGTCGGGTAATCGTCCTTCGCGGTCGAAATCGACGCAATCGTCTCATACTCAAACGCAAGGTCCTTGAGCGCATCAGCGGTATGCACCATCACCTCAGATCCATAAAGATCAAAGATATCAGCCATCACCTTAGACAAATGCTTCTTGGTCTGCACCGAGTTATCATAAGGATACTCTTTTGGCAAAATCTCATTAAAGATTACTCGCCCGAGTGTAGTATTGCGAATCTCACGCTTTGCAAACACCCGAATTGGGGTCTGAAGCGCAATGATTCCCTGGTCATAAGCCATTTCTGCTTCATATACCGACGAGAATGCTTTCGGCTCACCAGTATCAGTGCCAGGCTTGTCATAAGTCAAATAGTATGCACCAAGCACTACGTCCTGATAGATAGCAAGCACCGGAGCACCATCTGCTGGCTTCAAAAGGTTCTTTGAGGCCGACATCAACTCTTTTGCTTCGAGCTGGGCTGCATCTGACAATGGTAGATGTACAGCCATCTGGTCACCATCGTAGTCAGCGTTAAAGCCAGAAGCTACTAGTGGATGCAACTTAATTGCCTTACCATCAATCAATCTCGGCTGGAACGCCTGTACCGACAAACGGTGAAGCGATGGAGCGCGGTTAAGAAGCACATACTTACCCTTAATCACCTCGTCCAACGCATCCCATACCACAGTTTCTTTAGCCTCAATGAGACGCGAAGCCGAGCGGATGTTGTTTGCATGCTCATTCGAAATCAACCACGAAATCACGAATGGCTTAAAGAGTTCAAGCGCCATCTGCTTTGGCAAACCACACTCATGGAGTTGCAATTCTGGGCCTACCACGATTACTGAACGGCCAGAGTAGTCCACGCGCTTACCAAGTAAGTTCTGGCGGAATCGCCCTTGCTTACCTTTAAGAAGGTCAGACAAAGACTTTAACTTCCTACGACCATTGGTCGTACCAGCACCATGTGACGCCGAGTTGTCGATAAGGGCGTCCACCGCCTCCTGAAGCATTCGCATCTCATTTCGACAAATCACTGCTGGAGCATTGAGATCAATCAACTTCTTTAACCGGTTGTTGCGGTTAATTACCCGTCGATACAGATCATTAAGATCCGATGTCGCAAAACGTCCGCCAGGAAGTGCAATCATAGGACGAAGATCTGGTGGGATTACCGGAATCACCGTAAGGATCAAATCCTCTGGGCTAATACCAGCAGCCTGCATACCTTCAAGCGTCTTGAGGCGCTTTTGAATCTTCTTTTCCTTCTGACCCTTAGCTTCCTCTTCCTCAGTATGAAGCTCACTAATCAATTTATCGAGATCGATTTCGTCAAGCATCTTCTTGATTGCCGTCGCACCCATCTCAACCTCAATCAAATCTTCATACTCTTCTGGCAAATTACGATATTCTACTTCCGTAATTACGCCGCCCTTCTTGAAGGATTCGAGCATACCCTTACGAGACTGATAGTCAGACTCAAGCTCTTCGAGCTCTTTATTGCGTTCATCAGCAAGCGACTTTACATCCGCACCTTCTGCCTCAGCGGCATTCTTGTAGCGAATTTCAATCGCATCACGCGCTGCCTTGGTTTGAGATTCCAAAGTTTCAAGCGTCTTCTGAATCTCGTCAGTCTTGACATCAGTCATGAGATAAGTCGCAAAATACACTACTTTCTCAATATTTTTCACTGTAATATCAAGCAAAAGTGAAAGTGCAGACGGAATCCCGCGCATAAACCAAATATGTGCTACTGGCGCAGCAAGCGCAATGTGCCCCATACGTTCACGTCTAGTAATTGACTTAGTGACAAGGTTGCCTTCCTTATCTACTGCTGCCTCACGGCTTCTTACACCTTTTAGTTTAGAATCATGTGGGTTAATATCTTTGGTTGGCCCGAAAATACGTTCACAGAACAACCCATCACGCTCTGGTTTTTGAGTACGATAATTAATCGTCTCCGGCTTGGTCACTTCACCATAACTCCAATTCAAGATGTCATCGCGACTCGCTACCGACAATCTAATGGAGTCAAAGTCTGAAGCTGAAATGAAATTATCCATCCACGCCATATTAGAACTCCTCTCCGAGGTCAATCGTACCTTCGTCTAGCTCTTCTTCGGTTTCCAAAGAACCGTCATCGAAACTATCCGAATCCTCATCAGCCTCTGTTATATCGATACCTTCTTCCGCCATCATTGCTGCGGCCTCATCATCATCAAGGTCGAGAATTTCTGGTGCGGTATCTTTCTTATGTTGATCATAAATGGATTGATCATCCTTATCTTTCTCAATCTCACGTGAAGTCTTTTCAATCACATCACCAGCATCTGCTGACTCACCGTGATCCAAAAGATCAACCTTAAGACCAAGGCCCTGAAGCTCTTTCACCAAGACATTGAAACCTTCTGGAAGCTTTGGACCTTCGATTGGTTCATGCTTGATAATTGCTTCATAAGCTTTTGCACGACCATATACGTCATCTGACTTAATGGTGAGCATCTCCTGCAATGTTGTCGCAGCGCCGTAAGCCTCAAGTGCCCAGACCTCCATCTCCCCGAAGCGCTGACCACCATTTTGAGCTTTACCACCAAGTGGCTGCTGAGTAACCATCGTGTAAGGACCAGTTGAACGTGCATGAATCTTATCTTCAACCATGTGGTGAAGCTTCAGCATATGCATCACACCAACTGAGGTTCGCTCATTGAACGGTTCGCCAGTAAGACCATCATAAAGTTGGACTCTACCGTCTCTAGCGTAGCCGGCCTTTTCGAGCTCATCTGAGATTACTTCGTCTGGCACACCGTTGAATGATGGGGTAGCTACGGTATAACCAAGCGCCCTTGCTGCCATACCAAGATGCGTTTCGAAGAGCTGACCGAGGTTCATACGCGATGGTACGCCCATTGGGCTTAATACTACATCGATTGGAGTACCGTCTGCCATAAATGGCATGTCTTCTACTGGAAGTATACGAGATACTACACCCTTGTTACCATGTCGCCCAGCAAGCTTATCACCGACACCAATCTTTCGCATTTCTGCTACAAAGATTTTAATCTGCATGATTACGCCAGCTTTAAGCTCGTGACCTTGTTCGCGAGTGTAAACTCGTACATCTACGACCTTACCAGTCGAAGAACCATTCATACGAATCGAAGTATCGCGTACGTCTTTTGCTTTTTCACCAAAGATTGCACGTAGCAACCGCTCTTCGCTTGAAAGTTCCTGTTCGCCCTTAGGGGTAATTTTACCTACCAAGATATCACCGTTTGAAACTTCCGAGCCAATCGTCACGATACCATCTTCACCGAGGTGACGCAATGCATGCTCAGATACGTTTGGAATATCCCGGGTTACTTGCTCTGGACCAAGTTTGGTTTCGCGTACTTCTACGTCAAAATCTTTAATATTGATTGATGTAAGCGTATCATCCTCAACCAAACGATTGGAAATCACGATTGCATCGTCCATGTTGTAACCACGCCATGGCATAAATGCTACGAGAAGATCGCGACCAAGTGCAAGCTCGCCATTGTGAATCGATGCGCCCTCAATCAAGGCATCACCCTTCTTTACGCTCTGACCTCTTGCTACTACACAATGCTGGTTGTAACAACGGTCATCGTTGGTCTTTTCAAAGTGTTGCAATTTATATTCAACATCGCCACCCTTTTCATAGGTCACGATCACAGACTCGCCATCGGCCTTCTTTACTACACCTTTACCAGAAGCCATCACGAGTTGCGAGGTGTTCTTAGCCACTTCAGCCTCAATGCCAGTACCGACAATTGGATTGTCTTGACGAAGTAGAGGTACCGCCTGCTTCTGCATGGCGCAAGCCATGAGTGAGCGGTCAACACGGTTTTTCTCAACAAATGGAATTAGCGACGCTGATACACCGAGAATCTCTTTATGTGCAGCATCAATGTGGGTCACCTTAGATGCTTCCACGTGCGCCGGCGCTCCATGCACACGAGCTGACACCCAGTCTTCCACAAACTTACCATCTTTGTCTAGCTTGACTGATGCATCCGCAATCACCATCTCGTGCTCGGTGTCCGCATCTACGTAAACGATTTCATCGGTCACCTTACCATTTTTTACTACGCGATATGGAGCCTCAATGAAACCATATTTATTAATTCTTGCATAAGTCGCGAAGTTGAGCACTAGACCCACGTTGCCACCTTCTGGCGTTTCTACCGTACAAATACGGCCGTAATGTGTCGGGTGAGCATCGCGTACATCAAATCCAGCACGTTCACGAGTCAAACCACCAGGGCCCATTGAGGATAGACGCCTCTTGTGCGCAAGCTCTGAAAATGGGTTTACTTCGTCCATTAGCTGTGAAAGCTGTGAGGTAGAGAAGAATTCTTTCACTGCTGCAACGACTGGTCGCGAATTAAGAAGCTGCGATGGGGTCACCTCGTCAGCATTTGCCATTGACATCCGGTCTAGGATGTTGCGTTGCAAACGAAGCATACCAAGACGGAATTGCCTCTGTACCAACTCGCCAACCAACTTCACACGACGGTTCGACAATGAATCGATATCGTCTGGAGCTTCTTGAGTATTGTTCAAACGAATCATCTCGGAGATAATCGCTACCACATCATCCATCTGGAGAGTGCGGAACTTTGGCTCATTTGGAGTCTCCATATGAAGCCTTCGATTAATCTTAAAGCGACCAACATTTGAATAATCATATCGCTTTGGATCGAAGAACATGCGCTCAATCATCGAACGTGCATTCTCGACCGTAGCGAGATCACCAGGACGAATCCTGCGATAAACCTCGAGCAAAGCCTCGCCCTGAGTCGAAGTCGTATCCTTCTCAAGCGTTGCTTCGATATATTTCTTGTCGCCATTGTCGACACTCTCAAACGCTTTCTTGATTGCACTTTCTTTCATACCGAGCGCTCTTAAGAATGTCGTGACTGGCAACTTGCGTCGACGGTCAATCTTTACATACATTGCACCGTTTGCAGTGGTCTCAAATTCGAGCCATGCACCACGGCCAGGAATCACCTTTGCGCCATAATAGCGTCGCGTACCAATGGTCTCAGCATTGAAAAATACCCCAGCCGAACGAATCAACTGCGATACAACCACACGCTCTGTGCCATTGATGATAAAGGTTGCCCGCTCAGTCATCCAAGGATAATCACCAAAGTAAATATCCTGTTCTTTCTTTTGGCCGGTCACCTTGTTTTCGAGCTCTACGACCACATGAAGCGGAGCCTCGTATGTAGCCAAATTGTACTTTGCTTGCTGCTCAGTCTGCTTTGGCTCTTTAAAATAGTAATCTTTGAACCGTAGCGAAAGTTTCTGCCCCGTATAGTCATCTATCGGGTTCAGCTCATCAAAAACCTCGCGCAGTCCGTTTTTGACAAAGTCTTCCCACGAATCCGTCTGATGCTGAGTCATGTCCGGAATCGGCAAAGCTTGGTCTCCCTCGGTGAAGAATACTCTCTCACCTACGACTGGTTTTTTAGCCATTCTACCTCTTTTATTATTAGTGTTATTAATCTTTCAAACAACTAGGAATACTAGCCCAAACTAGCCCCAAATTGTTTCAGCGCCGAAGATTACTGCTATATTTTGCCCTGAAAGTCGCCACCTTTCCCTAGCTCCAAAAATACAGCACACTACTTCTTGTACTTAATGATATCACACGCCAGCAAATAATTCAATACCAAAAAAGCCCTTCAACGTAGGGCATTTTTAGACATATATAAAACTCTCAACTTTGATTAATATGTTTTCAAGCGAACTCGCAGTTAGTTAGCTTAAGCCTAATTATACTCTTAGGCGTAGTAATTGTCAACCACTTTTTTTAAAAAATATGGCACATTTAAATGCGCCATATTTCAAACTTTAACTTTAATTAGATATCGAGATCGTCAAGGTCCGCAAGCTCTGCTCGAGTTTTTTCGGCAAGCTCAGAGGTCTCAGACTCATCATCATATTCTTCATCGGAGCCCCCATCCTCTTCCACGTCTTCCACCTCTACGGCTTCAACTTCCTTTTCTTCCTCGTGCTGATTTTGGCGCTTTTCATCACGGTGCGATTCGTGAGATGATTCGCCGTCCTCATCAGTGTTTACGATCTTCAAATTGTACCGCGCATCTTGCTTGGTCCCAAGCGCCCGAAGCAACATCCGAATCGACTGTGCTGTCACCCCACGCTTACCAATCACGCGCCCGACATCCTCTGGGTCCACCGTCAAAGATAGTAGCACGCCTTTCTCATCAATTTTGCGTTCCACCGATACTTTATCTGGATTATTGACTAAGGTTTTTACGATATATTCTACGAATTGTTGGTCGATAGTAGCCATATTTTCTCCATTTTAAGTTATATAATATATATTATAACAAAAATAACCCTTTTTAAAAGGGTTATTTTTTGAATTTTGCTTAAGCTTCTGCTGGAGCCTCAGCTGGTTCGACTGGGGCTTCTGCTGGAGCCTCTTCCTTTGGCTGATTCTTCCTCAGCTTATCAGCGTGCTTAGCCTTAGCTGACTTTACCGACGCCTTCTTTACCCAATCTGGGAGCTTGACGTCATTTTTCGCCAAGATGTAAGCTACTCGGCTCGACGGCTGCGCACCATTCTTTAGATATTTTTCCACCGCTGCCTTATCAAGCGTCAAAGCTTTGGTAGCTGGGTTATAATTGCCGACCTCAGCTACAACGCGCCCAGACAAAGGGTGGCGCTGCGCTTCTTGGACGACTATCCGGTACGTAGGATAATGCGCCCGGCCATTACGTTGCATACGAATCGCAAGCATGTTTTCTCCTTAAAAATTATTAACCACCCTATTATATCACAATTTTTAAAAAAGATAAACCCTAAAAGCTATTTACCAGCTTCTAATTTACGGTACATTTTCACCCCCACACGAGCCGCTTCCGTCTGCGCCTCCTGTTTCGAGTGGCCGACACCAGTCGCCTTAAGCTGATCCCCTACGTAAAGTCCAACTTTAAATGTCTTATCGTGATCTGGACCTTCCTCACTCAGCGTATGGTAAACCGGCGTCATCCCGTCAATCTTCTGTGCTAATTCCTGCACGTACGATTTCGGATCGCGCCAGCTCCCCTCATCAAGAATCGTATCCATCTTCACCAAAATATGCTTCGCGATAAATTCCCTCGCCGCATCGTAACCCTGATCAAGATAAATCGCCCCAATCACCGCCTCGAAACAATCCGCCAAAATCACATCCCGCGCCCGTTCCGAACCATTTTTCTCGCCATGCGACAATCTCACTAAAGGCTCATACCCAAGCTCTTTTCCAGCGTCACCTATCGACTCAGTCCGAACCAAAGCTGCCCGAAGCGCCGTCATAATTCCCTCAGGTTCGTTGTAGTTCCGATACAAAAAATCCGAAGAAACTAACTCTAGCACCGCATCACCCAAAAATTCCAACCTCTCATTGTGCTCTTTTACACTACCCTTATGCTCATTTACGTAACTCCGATGCGTGAGAGCTGTCACCAGAAGCGAAATATCATTAAAAGAAAACCCCAGCTTCTCTTTTGCAAACTCTTTGTAAGGTGTTAAATCCATTTTTTCCTCCATATCCCCCCATTATATCACATTTTGCATAAAAAGTCAAGGTGAAACCTAAATTTCCCCTGATCGAATCTTTCTTTTCGCAATTAGCATTAGCTTTTCGATATCTTCATATTCAATCAAATCCAGCGCCTCCGCAAACGGAAACCACCGAATCCCCCGCATCCATTTTTCACCCAAAAGTTCTTCCCTAGCATCTAGCGCTTGCACCAGATAAATCTGGGTGGTCATCAAGACCAATTTGTCAGCCCTGCGATATTTAAAATGAATCTTGCCAAGCCATGCAAGAACATTAAAATTCTTTAGACCCGTCTCTTCTTCAATCTCTCGTCTTGCCGTCATCTTGGCCGTCTCGCCAGGCTCAATATGCCCTTTCGGAATCGTCCACCGCCCCTTAGAATCCTGAATCAAAAGCACTTCGATATCCTTTTTATCAGCAGTCAAACGAAAAACAATCCCACCAGAAGTCGGCTCGCGCACAATTTCCTGAATTGTAACTTTTTTCCGAAAAACAGCAGACGTAAATTTCTTCAGAGGCGATTCTTTTACCCGTTGTTCTACAGGTAAGGCCTCTGGGACCTTCAGCGCTGATCGACGCCCAGTCGGCTCCGCGTTAGCTACGCTCTGCGGTTTCCGACTCGCCGCCTGTCTCTGTCTGACTATCCCCGTCCGCGCCGCTAGGCTCTTTTCGGGATTCTTTTTTATCATTTGATCCATGATTTTCTTCTTCGCTAATGCCAAGCTGTTTGTAAGCCGTGCCAAGCACCCCATTCACAAAACGTGACGAGTTGTCTGATCCAAAGGCTTTCGCCAGCTCCACCGCTTCGTTAATCGCTACCTTTGGTGGGACCTTATCCCGACACTCTGATAGCTCATATAAGCCCATCCTAAGGACATTACGATCGATTGCCGAAATCGAACTAATCGGCCACTCCGGCGCCATTGGCTGGAGTACCGTATCAAGCGATTCAAAATTTTCTTTCACACCACGAGCAAGACTATAAACAAACTCAGTATCACCAAGCGTCTTCTCGTAAGGCTCAATATTTTTGGCAACGATAATGTCTAGATCGACTTCCGGGTCATTTGAAAGTGCCCTTAGCTCGTACTCATATAAGCTCTGAAGCACAATAACTCTACCTAAATGTCGATTGCTGGCCATCTTATGATTCTTTTTTCTTAACGGTTTTTACTTTAAGATTCGGTGTTTTCTTCTTTGTTTCGAAAACCTTCACCGGGGAGGTTTTATTCACTCTACGAGCTAGCTCAAGGCGAATATGGCTTCTGCGAAGACCAGTCTTCCTTGGGCTGCTTTGCTTTTTAGGTTCAGGCATTTTGCTCCTTAATTTAATAGATAATTTTATTCATTATATCACAAAGCTACAAGTTCTGCAAGGCTCTCTTTATCGCCGGACGATCAAATCCCACGATTCTCTCACCATTAATTTCCGTCACCGGCACCGCTGCAATATTCGGTTCCTTTGTGGCATCTTTCTCTTCATATTCTACCCCCATTTCATCCAACCAGTTCATTAGCGCGTGGCAATACGCACAAGTTGGCGTAGTATAAACTTTTATTGTACTCATGAAGTCATTATACCATACATTGCAATTCCCGCCGCCACCGACACATTGAAAGACTCTTTCTTCCCGCACATCGGAATTTCCACAAACAGGTCAATTATATCATACAGTGAATTATCAATCCCGCAAACTTCTTCACCCAAAACCAATACCACCTTATCGCCAAGCACCGATTTTAATTCATCGCTCCCCAGTTGATACAACTTCTTATCGATATTATTCTCTAGACCCACGATCTGCCAGCCCTGTTCATGCAGCTTCTTAAGCTCAGAAAATATATCACCACATGCATAAATATCCAGCATTTCTTCCGCCCCGAGCGCTGTTTTGTGAATTTCGTGATCTAATTTTTCCCGAAGATGTGGGAGTAAATTCTTGTCCCCCACCCTTGGAGTATAGCCGGACAAAATCACCTTCTCTACCCCAAAACCCTCACAAGTCCTCAGAATCGCCCCCACGTTATAACACGACCGAATATTATGCAGTACTACTATCATTTTTAATCCTTTTCGCTTCAAAAAATACACATGGCACGGCCGGTGGCGGCGTAAAATCTGTCGGTTTCAAAGGCAAACGAATTTTCGTCTGATACTCCTGTATCAACTTTAGACCTAGCTGTGACGTATAATGCCTGTCCGTATTTAAAAGCTTCAGCGCAAACTGCTTCTGCAAAATCAAATAAAACGCCTCCGGCGGATTCTCCACCTCAATCAGTTTGTGCACGATTGCCGAACTTAAATGAAATGGCGGGTTCGAAAACACCTCGTACGGCTCACGCGGAAGTTCCATCTCGAGAAAATCCTGCTCCACCACCCTCACATTTGTAATCCCGCGCCGTACTAGATTCTCTCTCAGCTTCGCTGCTGTCACAGCATCCGGCTCCACCGCAATCACTTCTCTCACCCGATGCGCCAAAGCCGAAGTAATTACGCCCGACCCAGCCCCAATCTCCACCACAAGGTCACGCTTTTTTAAATTTGAATGTCCAATCAATATCAGCGCCAGTCGTGGACTACGTAAGAAATGTTGCGACAGTAAATGATTACGCATTTTTCCACTCCACCAACATCTCACGATATCCCATTATAACCTACACCACCAAATTCAAAAGTTTTGCCTTCGGTACAAAGATAGCCTTCCTCACTCCACTCTCAACATATTTTTGCACCCGCTCATCTGCCAAGGCTAATTCTTTCACTTTTTCCTCATCCGTAGCATCATCAGCCGACATGCTCAATTTTGCACGTAACTTACCATTTATCTGTACCACCACCTCGACAACATCTTGCACGAGATACTTTTCGTCCCACTTTGGCCACTCGTCATCTGCACCTAATTTTTCCAACATTTCCGACGCAAGATGTGGCGCAAAAGGTTTCAAAAGTTTCGCTAATACCGCTAAATCTTCTTCCGTCACGCCAACTTTATAAAGCTCATTTACATACTCCATCAACCCCGCCACCGCAGTATTAAACTGACACTTATAAATATCCGTCGTCACTTTCTTAATGGTTTTATTACGTATGATAGTATTTTTCTCCCGAGATGTAACCACCTCACCGAGTGGTATCCGCGACGATGTAAGCGTGTCGGTAGTGGCATTTTCGTCTTGGCGAAGGGGGGTACGGAGCGCGGCAGCGCGAGTATTAGCGCCGGCCGCCCGTGGCTTTCGTACGGCCGGACGCGCCCCCGAGCAAGATGAAAATGCCAGAGTCCAACATCTATTAAGGAATCTGTAGACGCCACCTACGCTTCGTGGGTCCCACGCTGCATCCATATCATACGGCCCAATAAACATTTCATAAGTCCTTAGAGTATCAGCCCCATAACCATCATTTATCACATCTAGCGGGTCAATCACATTCCCCTTAGATTTACTCATCTTCTTGCCATCTGGCGCATTAATATAACCATTATAAAGCAACTTCTTCACCGGCTCCCTAAATGGCAAATATCCGAGATCCGCAAAGAATTTGCACCAAAATCTCACATAGAGTAAGTGCGCCACTGCATGATCGCCACCACAGTAAAAGTCCACCGGCTCCCAATATGAAACCGCCTCTGGGTCCCACGCCGCATCGACATCATGTGGCGAAGCGTATCGCCAAAGATACCACGACGAGCAAGCATACCCATCAAGCGTGTCAGTCTCCCGCGTCATCATTTCCATCTTGCCGGTCTTTTCGTTAAATACTTCAACTTTGAGCCAATCTTTTGCCTTCGCAAGCGCCGAACGCCCCGTCGAATCTGGTTGATAATCCTTCACCTCCGGAATCATCACCGGTAACTGATCCTCCGGAATCGGATGTGGGTCGCCCTCTGAATCATAGGCAATCGGAATTGGACAACCCCAATACCGCTGCCTAGAAATCAGCCAGTCACGCATCTTATACATCACCTTTGGTGTGCCATAAAGATCTCTATCAATCAGCTCCGCTTCCACCACTGGCAAATCAAATTTCTCCGCAAATTCCCGGTCGCGCTCATCATATGCTGGCACCGCCATAATCGCCCCAGTACCGTAACCAGCAAGCACATAATCCGCTACATAAATCGGGATCTTCTCTTTTGTCGCTGGATTAATCGCATACACACCGGTAAATACGCCCGTTTTTTCCTTATTTTCTTGCCTTTCAATCTCAGACTTCTTCAATGCATCAGCCTTATATTTCATCACAGCATCTCTAGCGTCGTCGCTCACGATAAATTCAAGCCCAACATACTCTGGCGCCACTACTAAGAACGTCGCGCCCATAATCGTATCCGGCCGAGTTGTGAAGACCGTAATCTTTCCACCTTGAGCAAGCGCAAAGTCAATCTCCGCCCCCACACTCCGTCCAATCCAATTTCTTTGCATGGTTTTAATTTTCTCAGGCCATTCCAAACCATCAATGTCAGCAAGTAACTCATCTGCATATTCTGTAATCTTAAAGAACCACTGCTTCATTTTTTTCTTTTCAACTTCATGTCCACACCGCCAGCAGCAGCCATTTTCCACCTGCTCATTTGCGAGCACCGTCTGGTCCACTGGGCACCACCACTGGTAAGACTCTTTCTGATACGCTAAACCTTTTTTATAAAGTTGCAAAAAGCACCACTGCGTCCACCGATAATACTCAGGATCAGAAGTATTGATCTCACGCGACCAGTCAACCGCATAGCCTAGTCGCTTTGCCTGTTTCCGGAAATTCGCAATGTTTACCTTCGTCACCTCTTGTGGTGCCTGTCCGGTCTTGATAGCATAATTTTCCGCAGGAAGTCCAAAAGTATCATAGCCAAACGGCCGCATTACATTAAAACCCTGCTGTCGATAAAATCGCGCCAGCACATCCACAATCGTGAAGTTTCTCACATGACCCACGTGAAGCCCCGCCCCAGATGGATACGGAAACATCTCAGCAAGCATCATCTTTGGCACGCCAGGCTCCTCAGTCGCCCGAAACGCCCCAGTCTCATCCCATATTTTTTGCCATTTTGCTTCAATTTTCAGTGGTTCATATCTATCCATAATAGATATTATTATACCACTTTTGATGCCACCTGTCGATTGCTTTGCCCGGCTACTTTCTTATAGATATTTTCAAATTTATCCAAAGTTTTTTCAAAATCATGCTCACGAGCTAGTTCTACAGATTTTTCCGCAAATTTAGCCCTTAACTCCCTATCGCTCAAAATTTTTCTTAGTGCCTCAGCCATCTCGTCTATGTTCCCAGGCTGACATAAAAACCCATTCTCATCATTCACGCAGATTTCACTCACCGCTCCAGCATCCACCGCAATCAAAGGCAGCCCAGTCGCCGCCGCCTCGATTAGCACAATTCCCTGCGTCTCGACCTCCGAAGCCGTCGCAAACACATCGCCCATTCTATAAACTTTATAAAGCTCTGGCGGCACTATCCGGCCTAGGAAATGTATATTATTATACTCACCATACTTTTTTCTTAACCTCGCAAGATCCACTCCATCCCCCACCACTACTAGCTGAGAACATGGCAAATCAACTTTAAGAAACGCTTTCACTACCGCGCCTACGTTTTTCTCCGGATCCACTCGCCCAACATATAACACGGTAGAGAACTCAGCATTAAGACCATATTCTTGATAAAGTTTTTCTTCCGCTCGCCCTGGTTTAAAGCACCCAAGATCCACCCCATTTGACACTGCCGCCACCGGCACCTTAAAATCTCGCCCATCAAGTAGCTTCATGATGGCCTTCTTTGTCGGCATCGTCACGAAGTCACTCTTGCTCTGACGATTCGCAAAATAAGCCGCAAGCAGAGCATCAATAGGTTTCTTAATAAACCCAGGGACACCAAGCGGCTCCGTAATTACCTCCGGCTGATTGTGCTCCGTCGTCACCACCGGTATTCCATGTTTCCTAGCGTATGATACCACTGACAAGCCAATCGGGTCCGACACCTGCACATGTACTACGTCTGGCTGAAATTCCGCCAAAATTTGCTTTACTTCTTTCTGTGGGAACACCGACACCCTAAACCCGTGCTTGTAAAACAACTTCTTTTTCTTTGGTACTGCATGAATCTGATCTGGATACACTTTTGCCTGCACCGATCTAAGATAACAAGTCTTCACACCATCCACCATCCGAGTGTATGATTTCCCAGTCTGAGACGGACAAATCACTACCACTTCGTTCCCCCTGCCCGCAAGCCCACGTGCTAAATTATAGGAAAAAACTGCCACTCCGTTTATCATCGGATGATATACCGCCGTGGCAATTACAATTCGCATTACATCTCCTTTGCTTTATCGAGCTGCGGATCACGCATCGCGTTGATATCGTCATACGAACGTTCCACCTCAACATCCGGAGTAATGCCTTCGCCATTAATTGATCGATCATTTGGCGTATACCACGCCGCAGTTGTCACTTTAAGTGTCGCCCCATCCGATAAATTGAGCAGAGTTTGCACTACGCCTTTACCGTAAGTTTTCTCACCTACGACAGTCGCCTTACCATAATCTTGCAATGCTCCTGCCACAATCTCCGACGCTGACGCCGTCGAACCATTTACAAGCACGATTGTCTTCATATCGGACAGAATGTCCCTACCAGACGCTGCCGAAGTGGTTGTGTTGCCATAATGCACCGATTTCTGTACTAAAACCTTTTTGCCATCGATCCAAAGACTAAGTAAATCTTGTGCCGCACTCACATATCCACCGCCATTACCTCTAAGATCCAAAATTACTTTCTTAATGCCTTTATCGGCAAACTTGGCCGCTTCTTTCTGGACCAACTTGCCAGTATCATCGTCAAATCTTGTCACCGTAATAATTGCCGTCGAACCATCATACTCTACATACTCGGAAACATTATTGATGGTTTCCCGTTTCATCCTGAAGTCCAGTTCCTTACCATCGCGTACCACCGTTACCGTTACCTCGGAACCACTCTCGCCACGTATCTTTTTTGCAACCTCATCCGATGGCAAATCCCAAATCTCTTCCCCGTCAACTTTGTAAAGAATATCACCTGCAAGAATACCAGCTTTCCTAGCTGGATTATCTGGTAATGTCCTAAGCACTCTAACATACCCGTCACGAAGCCCCATCTCCACACCAATCCCAGACCCGACATTACCATGCAAATCATCATAAAAATCCGCCGTCTTCTCCGCATTCATATATACAGTATATATATCCCCCAAGGCGTCAACCATTCCAGACTTAGCCCCATCAATAAGTTTATCGATATCTACTTCGCCGTTATAAGTCGTCACAATTTTATCGTAAACTTCATCGAGCGCCGACCAGTTAACCGAATTTGTCGTGCTAAAACCAAAATATGGCGAATATCTGCCAATTAACGTATTCCAATTTGCGCCAATCACTATACCGGCTATAGCAAGCACCGCACCGATAGCAATCGACGTGCCAAGATTAACTTTTCTTTCTTTCCACTCCAACTTTTTCATTATTTAATTATAACATAAAAGTTATCGTAAATGTATAAAATTATACTGCCAAACCTCGCCCGCCGAGATTCGTCGCGAACCGAAGCTCCCCGGCCTAGACACACCAGAATATAGATATGTAGCGTATGAATTATTATATTCTGTCACGTTAATCGAGCCGTCTGCATTTACACTTTCTACCCAAAATACATGTCCATAAGGATAACCATCGACCTGTCCAATCGAATCCGCTTCCGGAGTATGGTCCACTCTGTAGCCAGCCGCCCTCGCCCCATCATCCCAGCTATAAGCATTGCCCCATCCAAGCGCTAAACCATAAGCTTCATATGCTTTCCATCCAGCATAACTTACGCATTCGCATACATACCCACCAATTTTATGTACACCATAAGCGTCCTCGATGTACGTTATATAATAATCCTGTTTAGCCGGACAATCTGCTTGCCATGGATAGGTATCATCACCAGTATAACTACTACCCTGAAATAGCTCAGGATGCGCTTCTTGGTAAGCTCGCTCCGCCTCACGTTGCGCCGCCCTAGCTGCTTCCGCCTCCGCTGCATATGCCGCGGCGTCATTTTCATATTTAATTACTAATCTTTGCTGCTCAGCTCTCTTATTTTCAAGCTCAGCTTTCGCAATCTTTTGTTGTTCAAGCAACTCCTCCACTCTTGCCTTATCGGATTCAAGCTGTAATTTCATTTCCTTTATTTCTTTTGCAGTATTAGAAATCTGCTGCTTTACTACCTCACTTCGTGCCTGCTTCTCCGCCAAATCCGAAATCGACTGCGAACCCGCCAGTATCGTAATAGGCTCCGAATCCGCCTCAAAATGCATACTTACCAGTAGCTCAACCAAAGCATTTTGTTGCGCGCTAAGCTTTGCCTCAGCGGCTTCAATCTGACGTGTCAATTCTTCAACTTCTGCCTCAGTCTCAGCAATCTCCAGCTCCTTTGTGGCAATTTCGCTATTTAATTCGTAAACTTTATTCTGAAACCATCCAGCATTTGCCGCCGCCGAAGCCGCATTTTGCTTTGCCTGCTGTTCTCTTTCTACTGCTTCTAGACATTCTGGTGAGTTTCGACAGGCCTTAGACAAACCCTTTGCTTCACCAACCATTGCGATATCCACCAACACTGGAACCATCGCCAACACAATAACCAATAATCCCACCAAGCATTTCCGAATTTTTGTTTTTTGTGTTTTCATACTTTAATTATAGCATAAGCGTCAAGTCTTGTGTAGATACTTGGATATCGCTAGCCACGCGGACCCGCGGCCAATGACCACGCCCACCGCAATAAATATCAAATATACCAAAATCAGCTGGTTCGACTCTAGTACCGACTTTATTGTGTCAATATTAATACCGTAGCTACTTAATCTTGGAGCTATAGCCATAAATCCAAAGTAGCTCGCCGTCGCCGCCACCACACCAGCAATTATCCCGCAAATCTCCGCTTCCACCAAGAATGGACCACGAATGAATCTTTTATCCGCCCCCACCAATTTCATCATATAGATTTCTTCTCGTCGCGAGAAAATCGCCATTCGTATCGTCGAGAAAATTATTAGTACCGATATCACCAAAAACACTATTGCAAGAATCATCCCGCCAGTTCGTGCCAATTTCGCCCAAGACGTAATCGTTGCAATTTCTACCTGATTTACATCATACGTTGGCGACATTTCTGCGTCTAGGTTCTTTTGGAAAACTTCATTTTCCTCCACCACTTTCTTTAAGCTATCCAAATTGTCTACATTGTATACTTTTATCCTCATCGTCGCCTGCATTTTAGCAAGCATCAATACCTTCATCTCATCATCAAGCACATTTAGGATTTCGTCACTCTCCGCATTTTCGGCGATGAACTTATCATACTCTTCTTCTGAAGTCGACGTCACCACCGACTTTACGTTTTTATCTTCACTTATAATCTCAGATAAATTCTTTAAGGTCTTTTCGCTCGTACCAGGCTTCAGGTAAATCGTAATATCGATTTTGTCGCGCATCACTTCTGCCGTATTTGTCAGAATCACACTTGCTACAACCGTCACGAACAAAATTATCATCGTAATAGCCATCACGGCAGTGGCCGCTATAGATAGCCAAATATTCCGCGCCCACCCCTTAGTGCCGTACTTCAAAATCCGTCCCTCTTCACGCAAAGGGTGCTTAGCACGAGTTTGACGCATCACACGCAAACTCTTCTTTGAAGTTTTTTTCAAATTATTTTCTTCACCGTCCGCCATTTAAATTACCTTCCTTTTTATTGCCGAACCTGGAGCCTGCACTGTACGCTTAGGCGACGCCTTCGTCTCATCCAGCTTATAAATACCATTATTCTTCTGGTCACTTACAACTTTTCCACCCTTCAAAGTCACCACCCGCTTTTGCAAATTATTCACCACATCCTCGTCATGCGTCGACACCAAAATTGTAGTCCCAAAATCATTAATTTTCTTTAGAAGCGCAATAATCTCCGCCGTAGTCAACTTATCAAGATTTGCCGTCGGCTCATCAGCAATCAAAATCTTCGGCTGTCTCGCCACTGAACGTGCAATCGATACCCGCTGCTGCTGTCCACCAGACAATTGATCTGGGAATTTTTTTGCCTGGTCTAATAGGTCCACTAGCTCCAACACTTTTGGAACCGTCCGTCTAATTTCCTTGCCGCTCATCCCGGCAATTTCAAGCGCAAACGCAACGTTTTCATATACAGTCCGGCGCGGCAACAATTTAAAATCCTGAAACACCACCCCAAGTCGTCGTCGATATCCGGGAATGTGCCGTTTCTTCACATAATCAAGGTCAATCCCACCCACTACAATCTTACCAGAATCCGGGATCTCCTCCTTTGTGATCATTTTTATCAAAGTAGATTTTCCAGCACCCGATTTGCCAACTATAAAAACAAATTCATTGGGTTCAATATGAAGTGACACCGAATCCAGCGCCGGCTCCTTATCACCCGCATAAGTTTTTGTTACATTGTCGAGCAATATCATAGTTATGATTATAACATAACCATTTCAACATGGAAAGTTATATTCTTCTCGTGCACCCCATCCGCTTGATAAATCGAAACTGGCGTAATTTTTGCATTTGGGTATTTTAGCCTCATTTCAGCTAGCACTTCTGCGTAATCCTTATCGGTCGTCACGGTTTCATCGAGCCTTGACGGTGTCTCGAAAGCACCGCTCACCTTCTTCGCACCGCGAAGCTCTAGTACTGACTCCATGTCAATTTCAAACCCAGCCAAATACTCAGCCAGCTTAAAATTCCGTCGCACTGAATTTTTAAATTCACCAACCACACCGATTCGAGTTTCACCTACCCAAATTTCCGCCGCACGCTTTTTCTCAAACGGAAGCGACATTGCATCGTCTGTCTTAATCGGCAAAAACCTAGGCGCTATATTAAAATACTCCAACATCTTTTCCGCGTAAAACTTAGCCTTGTAGTATGCCGCACCCACGCCTTTTCGTTCTACCACCACAAAACCCATTCGCATTTTCTCAGTCGGCACATCCTCATCATTCATCCCCCATTCTTTCTGGTAAACTTTGTTCATTTCATAAAGCGCAAACTTATCAAAAGGAATCTTTTGATTCATGTAAGCCTTTTCAAGCAAACTTGGCACAATCGACTGTCTTACGTATTGCAACTCTGGCGAAATTGAATTCACAATCTTGTACGAATTGCTAGACTCAAGCCCCGCCTTCTTCAAAAGCCTCTCGCTCACGAAGCTATAGGTAAGGATCTCATTTGCACCAAATGTTTTCATCAAGTTACGGATATCGGTCTTTAACCCAAACATTGCATTCGGAGTTGCTGTCGCATGTCGCGGCAAAACTGGTTCGATATTATCGTAGCCAAGTAGTCTCCCAATCTCCTCAACGATATCTTCTTTGATATGAATATCCGTCCGCCACGCCGGTGCCGCCACGATGATTTCTTCACATTTGCACTTTGATCGCTTTCCGCAGTCACAGGAAATTTCAAACCCTACATTTTCAAGCGTCCTCGCAATCTCCTCATAACTATATTCAGTGCCAAGAAGCGTATTGATATAGTCTGCACTTATCCTCACCGTGTTTAATTTCTCTGGTTGCGGATATTCATCAACCACCGCCACCACTTGGAATCCATCATCGAGCATCCCAGCACATTCTTCCGCTACAGTTAGCGTCTGATATGGCGGTTGCCCCTTAGTAAATCTCGTAATCGCTTCCGAGAAAATTCCATGCGCCATCTGTGTCTTCCTGAGATTATACAAAGAAAATGTCGCCGACTCGATAATAATATTCCGAGTGTTTTCATCAATTGCCGTCGAAGCTCCACCCATCGCACCAGCCAGCGCTACTGGCACTTCGCCACTACAAATTACAATATCATTTTCATTTAGCTCAATTTCTTTACCATCGAGCAATACCAGCTTCTCACCTACTCGCGCCAATCTCACTATAATCTCTGGTTTTTCTTCGCCACCAACCGCCACAAATTTATCATAATCAAATGCATGTAGTGGCTGCCCGGTTAAGAGCATCAAATAATTCGTCGCATCCACAATCGGATCTACCGGTCGCATTCCAGATTTTGAAAGCATCGTATCCATCCAGGTGAGATATTTTTTCTTCATCTCCCCATGCTTTTCCATCACCACCGCCGTATATCGCTTGCAGATATCGGGTTTAAGAATGTTAATATTCATTGAAGACGGGGTGGCCGAAAAAGGCCTTTCGAAGGGCCTCCGGAGCGCGGCAGCGCGAGGATAAGCGCCGGCCGCCCGTGGCGACGGGCCGGCCGGACGCAGCCCGAGAAAAGCCTTTTCGGACAGGACCCCATCTTCGACGAATCCCTCTCCGAGTATTCCTGCCACCTCACGTGCAAATCCAATTAGCCCAAAACAATCCGGCCGATGAGTAAGTGACTTATTTTCAATCTCAAGAATCAAATCGTTTAAATCAAACACATCCGCCAGTAAATCTCCGGCCACGGCCTCATCCGGATTAATTTCCACAATCCCCGAATGATCATCACCAAAATCCAGCTCATCCGCACCAGCAAGCATACCGTTCGACTCATACTTACCAAGCATTTTGCGCTTGCCAATTACAAACGGCGCATCTTCATGCACAGAAGCTGGCACTATAGCACCTGGCGCAATCCAAACCGCAAACATCCCCTCTCGTACATTTGGTGCCCCACATACTACTTGCACTAATCCATTTTCATTTTTCTCGACTTTAGGTACCTCTACATTACCAACATCAATCTGGCACAAAGTCAGATGTGTGTCCGGGATCTTCTCCGCCATCACTACTTTTACTACATAAATCTTGTCATACTTATGCGTTTCATCAATTACCCCCTCGACTTCTACCAGCCGTGCACCAATAAGCCGGATCAGCTCCTCATCAGAAACCGGAATCTCAACATATTTTTTAAGCCAATTTAATGATATTTTCATATTAAAACTCCTTCAAGAAATTAAGATTTCCGCTTTCAAGATATCGTATATCGTTCAAACCATATTTTAGCATCACGAGTCGGTCAATCCCGCCACCCCACGCAAAACCATGATATTCATTCGGATCAATCCCGGCCATTTTAAGCACATTTGGATGAATCATCCCACAGCCAAGCATTTCTAAGAAGTCACCTTTCTTACCACCTAGTGTCTTTGGCTTTTCAATCAAAAACTCAAGGCTCGGCTCGGTAAATGGGAAATACCCAGGCTGCGTCCGAATGTTCAATTTTTGCTTATAATATTTCTCGAAAAATTCTCGGAGGATTCCAAGCATCTGCCCCATCGTGCAATCTCGCGACACATACACGCCTTCACATTGATAAAAAGTATGCTCGTGTGTCGCATCTACATCTTCATTTCGGTACACCCGTCCTGGCACCACCACAGCAATCTCCTCGCCATTCTGCAGCTTATCGCGATATGCCTTTAGTACTCGATGCTGCATAGTCGAAGTATGTGCCGGCGGGATCAAACCTTCCTCAGTCCGGAAAGTATCGTAGCCATCTCGCGCCGGATGCTCCTTTGCGAAATTTAAAGAATCAAACATATGGAATTCATCATCAAGCTGACGGCTCTCTACCACATCAAAACCCATTAATTGGTAAATCGATATTACGCGGTCAAGTTCTGTCATAAGTGGATGCGCCGAACCTTGAAAAGCTGAGTAAGTCGTCGGCAATTCTTCATTTACACCACAAGGTGCCGTAATATCAATCGGCTCAACCTCTACGTCGAGGGCCGACTCTTCCGCAAGCCGCATCGCCTCAAGAATCGCGTTTTTCTTTGCGTTAAGCTCTCGCCCAAATTCCCCGCGCTTCTCTGGCGCCACTTCGCGAATTTTCGCATATTCTGCATTTAATCTCTTTAATTCAGCTTTTAGTTTCTCTAATTCATCCATATATAATATATATTATACCACCACTCACCCCAAATCTCACTACATATTATATATACTATACCAGAGCAACACGATTTCGTACATCGGCGTAAACAATGTTATTTATCAAGATATACTCACCAGCCATCACATCTTCACTTTCAAACATTATATTATTGTCCATTTCCACCACTGGCGCGCCAAATGCATATCTCTCACTCGCGTCATACTGAGCGATGTAGTTATAGTAGTCAACGAAATCCAATACCGCCACTACGGTATCTTTTTGAAGCCCAGAGTATCTCGCCAAAATCCCCTCATATGAATTATCTAGTGGATTTTCTTCGTAATATTCATCTAGAAATACCGCCACGGCCGATTTGCCGTTCTCGCCAAATAGCCCAATCGTCTCAGCGAGCGACTGATCCTCAATAAACCTCTGGTAGTATTTAGCCTTGTCCCAATTTGGAGACTCCGACCTATCAACGTTATTCCCAGCCACACAAGACTCACCGGTAATATATCCAAGATTATTAAGCGCATCTTTACTATCAACCACATCAATCACGTCGCCAATTATTGGTATAGCTCCTATCGCTGAGTTCAATGCATTATTGGCAAAAGAATTACCAACATTTACATTTCCCCAATCAGACACATTGCTTATGATATTTTGATCAGCTATACCAAACAATGATGTCCTATTATCACAATACACTATATATTTAGCTAAATCGGATTTCGGATTAATTTTTACATTGCCGTCACTGGTATCATCAACCAAGAAAGCTTCACTGTCAAACTCACTAATTTTATCTACCACGTCCAAAGGATCCTTATTAATTGTCGACATATCCGTTATAGAATACGGATTACAATAAGCATCGCCCACTGCACCAATCGAAGCCAAATACGGGCAAGTCTCTTCGTATTCCTCTGGTGTCGGCAAGGATTCAACGACATTATACGCCGTAGCTGTAGGGCTAAGCGCCACAATTGACGATGACACCGTCGAGCCTATAGATGTAATTGCGTTCATCACTGAATTCGCAGAAGCTAACCTCATCATATTATTGGCAAGTAGCCCAAAGAAAGTATTCTTCGACGTTGCATCAAACGGATTCCTGGTTTGCCTCTCGTATTTAGCATCATCCGCAATTACTTCTTGATGTTCTATCAAATATGCAGTATACGTCTCAACATTAGCAAGTGAGCCACCATTGGCGCGATGAGTATTCCCCATATACATATTTGCTCCCGAAGTCAATGCATTGCCCAAATCTTCCCCGCCAATATCCGATATCAAATCTCGCGTCAACATGCTTGCTACGGTTGGAGTAATAGCTGAAATTACACCAGCTACCGCCACCCCAATCGCTACAGAAAGCGCTACACCTTTTACTATACCCGCCACTAATGGCCCGCATGCCGCCGCGGTAGCGCCAAAAGTAAAAATGGCACCTATCGCCCCCGCAATACAGGAAGCAACCGACACGGCATCACCGATCGCACTCACGGTATTCGATGCAATTTTCGCAATTGCGCAAGCTTCAAATGCACCAACACTAGTCCCCAAACCACCAAGTATTCGTTTGATACTACTGGTAAAGTTAAAACTTTGCACACTTGGATCTTTAGGATTCACCGCTCCGCCACCATACAGGGCAGTGATTCCACTTGCTTCCATTGCAGATTTATTACTAGACACATCCTCGTGTGACAAAGTGGAAATACCATTTTCGGTAACAATTTGTGCCTGTCTATTGTCGTCCCAAGTATCTGGACCATTAGTTATTACTGTATGGGTAGTACTTTTTTTCTCATTGAGCGCGCTCGCTAGTTCATTAATCGGAGAATCATTACTTCCCGCCTTTACTTTATCAATTGCCTCAAGGTAGCTCGTCACCAAATTAATTATTTGCAAAGCTTCACTTGCGGTCACCAGTAAACTGACGGCCCCCACAACATTAAATACCGTACATGCAATATTGGCGCCCTTCTGGACGCTTCCAGCTATACTGCTAAGCTTAGTCCGTACTCCAGCCTCAGTATTTAGCTCACTACGATTAGTTTTACCACTACCAACAGTATTCAATTCATTATCACCCTTGTAACGACCGTTGTTTGATTCGCTCATGTTTATTTCATCAACATTACTAACTTCATAACTTTGATATACTGGTCTAGTTACTGGTTCACCATTTTCCCCAATCACCGGTTTGCCATCATCCCCCATTACCGGCTCCTGTACCACTTCTCCTTCCCCTTTTTCAACCCCGGTCATTTTGTATCCCCCTTCAGTTATTTCATCTGACCCTTTTGCTATCAGCTCAAGCGCCGCCGCCTTCGTATTACCATCATTCCTCGCTTTCGCCTCTTCCTGAAAATTCTTAAACAAATTTCGTGTAATCTTATTACTCTGCAAAAATTTTACCGTAACCGTACCAAACCAATTCGAAATCGCACCTCGCCAAGTCATCGAACCCTTATTGTAACCATTATAAAAATCCGGATTAGACTCGTATATTTCATCAAATGACATTGCGTTGCCACCAATTTTTTTGGCCGTATCGACATCCGCCGTTACGATTTTAATATCTCCACTACCATCATCAAATTTAAGCACCCTAGTGCCATTACCATCATAATCATCATCATACTCAATGCCCTGCGCCGCCAACCTTTTCGCCTGCCTATTTGTAATTTTAAACGTATCGCCGCCAAAAATTTTAGCTTTTATCGGATCTGCCACTCTACCACTATTTTTCATTTGATATCTCAAAAAGCTATTTGACCTTAGCTTTGTCGAAGTATGCATCGAATTAAATGTCTCTTGAAACTGCGCCACCAGACTAAATGGCTGCAAGAGTTGCATCCCGCCCATCATCCCCCCAGCCCCCAAGACCAACGCCAAAATCAAACCCATCGGACCTTTGCGTTTTAAGAATCCTTTTTTCTTCTTACCTTTCTTGTCCTTCCTGTCACGCCCAGCGCCAGTAAATAGCCCGTCAGCTCTCTCTTCGCTTGAGGCTACATTATATAATCCACCCTCCCGGCTAGCTCCAAATTCGTCATCAGCGCCAGCAGTAGCATTATCTTCTGCCCCCCTAAGGTCAGCAGCAGCCTCATTGCGCTCCGCGGTCTTCTCATCACCGTTCGAAAAACCTAAGCCACCGCGCCTCGCCCCCTCAGCCTCGCGTTCTTTCTGAGCCCACGAAGCCCCACCCCTTTCGGCCTCATATTCTTTTTTAGCCCACGGCAAATTAACCATATGCTATATATTATACACCACGACCTACGCCAATTGCAATAAGCACAGCCAATGTTATCACACCAATCACAACCCAGACCCAAGCATAGCTTCCAGTTTTCTTAAAATCCTTTACATACTCCGAGTCGCCTACAAAGCCCACATCCTCATCCACGTCTTTGACAGCCTGCGTCTTTGCACGCAAATCCGCATTAATCCTCCGCGTGAGTTCTTCATTTTTATCATCTTCATGATTCATCATTATTGCCATATTTTTCATTATACCATAGAAAAAATATGCTATAATAAAGCTAATATCAAATAAAGGAGGAATAATGGCAACAAAGAAGCCAAAGTCGTCTACCAAGACTACTAAGTCTGCTACAAAGACGACTAAACCAAAGACTACTGCCGCGAAGACTGTCGAGAAACCAGTATCCGAGGCTCCAAAAACCAACACGGTGGAAAAGAAGACCACCGCAAAAAGCGAGAAACCAAAGTCTTGCTTTAGTGGATTCTTCAGCAAAAAATATGAAGAAAAAGAAAGCATCTTGACGGTATTTAAGAGCCACAAGTTCTACGGTTCGTTGCTCGGTGAGGCCGTTGGTACATGTCTTCTCGCTATCTTCATGCTCTCACTTGCCTTCACCGGCATTGCAAGTGCTTCGACATTTAGCTGGGCCCTCATTGCCATTCTGATTGCAGTTTATGCATTCTCTGGCGCCTGCCTCAACCCACTCATTACAGTTGGTATGATGGCATCTCGCCGCATGTCAGTGATTCGTGGTGTCATGTACATCATCGCCGAAATCATCGGCGCCTGGCTCGGTTGGCTCGTCTATAATTCGTTCCATCTAGCAGGTGGCGAAATGGCCGCTGATATACCGACCATGACCGCAGTTGGCGAAAACCAATTCTGGATTTTTGCCATGGTTGAGCTCATGGGCGCAATCATCATTGCGTTCTTCTTCGCCCGCGCCCTAAAATACAAGCGCAGTGTATTTACCTTTGGCGCAACCGTTGCTGGTGGTATCATCTTAGCGATTATATCTTCATACATCATCTCATACGCTTTCGCTGGTGCTCAAGGCAACTTCGTATTCAACCCAGCTATCGCGTTGATGTATCAAATCTTCCCAACCGCTGGTGAAAACTTTGGCGAAATCATGAGTGGCGTAGCGCAAGCCCTTACCATCTACGTGCTCTTCCCAGCCGTTGGTGGCGTCTGTGGCTTCTACCTATCAGACTTCATGGGCAAACTCTCTGCCGAAGACTAACCTGTGATAAAAAACTCCCCCTTTAAAGGGGAGTTTTTTATTGCTTTGGAAATAGTGGCGTTTCTGGCGGAACGATCGGGTCCGCAAAAATTGCTTTTATCTTTTCACACGCAGTCGGCAAAAACGGCATCAGCATTTCATTCGCATCGAGTAGGTCGCAAATCAAACCCGTCATACATTCTTGCAATTTTTCTACCTCACCTTTTTTTGCCAAACTCCACGGCTTTGCCTCATCAATATCGCGATTTATCTTTTGTACTTTATCCCATGCAAAATCAAAAGCCCTCGCATACTCGTATGCATCCATCAACTCACGATATTCTATCGGCAATTCGCTAGGCGCTCTTTTATCGAGTTTAATATCATTTTTAGACGCTAAAGTTGCAAGTCTCTGTACTAAATTTCCAAGATCATTTGCAAGTTCATTCGCGTACGCAGTGTCATACTTTTCCCACGTAAAATCACCATCACTAAAGGTATCAACATGTCTCAAGAAATAATACCGAAACGCGTCGAGTCCATACTTGTCTAGCACCTCCACTGGGTCAACCACATTGCCAACTGACTTTGACATCTTCTGCCCATTTGCCAAAATAAAACCATGCGACACCAAAGTTCGCGGAAGCGGCAATGAGAGACCAAGTAGCATTGCTGGCCAAATAATTGCATGAAATCTCAAAATATCTTTTCCGACAAACTCCGCACTCGCTGGCCACCAATCGGAAATATCAGAATCCGGGTAGCCAAGCACTGTAATATAATTCGCTAGAGCATCTAGCCACACATACATCACTTGTGATTCATCACCCGGCACCGGCACACCCCATTTGAGCTGTGACACTGGGCGCGAAATCGATACGTCCGGAGACTCATCGAGAAGTTTCAACATCTCAATACGCCGATAATCCGGCAAAATCAACATCTCGTTAGACAAAATTGCTTCCCGTATTTTCTCCTTAAAATCTGCAATTCTAAAATAATAGTTTTCTTCAGACAATCTTTCGTACGGCTTTTGATGATCCGGACATACACCGTGGTTTTCCTCACATTCTTTTTCCGTCACATAACGTTCGCAACCAGTACAATACCATCCCTCATAACTCGCTTTGTAAATATGCCCTGAAAGTTTTTGCCAAATTTCTTGCACACGGCGCACATGCGCATCGTCCGTCGTCCGCACAAAATCTGTATATTCTACACCGAGCTTATCTATAAACTCCTGAAATTTCTTGGCGTTATTATCTACATATTCTTGCACCGATATGCCAAGCTCTCGTGCTTTTAAATCTATCTTATTACCATGCTCATCCGTACCAGCTTGAAATCGCACATTGTCACCAAGCATTCTATGGTATCTTGCGCACACATCGGCAAGACAATAATCCATCGCATGACCAATATGCGGCATGCCATTTACATAAGGGATAGCAGTAGTAATATAAATATTTTTCATATCTATATTTTACAACAAATACCTATTTTTATCAAATCATACCATTCATAACCATCACGAGCACGATCGCCAATGCCACCACCACAACACCGGCTAGAATACACAACGTGATTAAAGTCTTCTGATCCTTCTTCTTTGGCGCTGGTACAGCAGAAGCTGCCGGTGTACTAGCCTGCGCCATTGCCGGATCATTAAAGGCAACATTGTTTGGAGCCTGAACTTCCGATGCTGGCACCGAAATCGCACTACCGATTGATCCAGGCACCGGTGCCGCCGCCGTCATCGGAGCATTAAGTTCCTCTTCTACTGGATCTGGAGCTTTTGGTAAATTCGGCATTGTAATTGGGTCAGTCGCTCCCACCATAATATTATTTTCCGCAATGTCCGCAGCTACCGGCGCCACTGGTGCAACTGGAGCACCAGGATTAATCACTGGATTCACTGGCGTCGGCATCGCTGGATCCGCTGGGCTTACCGGGGACACTGGCATCACCGGATTAACTGGGCTGGCAGGAGCCACTGGTGCAACAGGCGCGGCTGGAGCCGCAGGGTTGATCACCGGATTTACTGGTGTCGGCATCGCTGGCATTTCAGGCGCATTTACTGCACCCGGATTCACTGGCGCTGGATTTTGATTTGTGTCTGTTGGATTCATTCTATTCCTTTCAATCTTTAAATTTAATTTTACTTTGTGCATTCTTAAGTACATTTATTGATTTTTGCAAATCAATCCCCTCTTTTTCGGAAAGCTTAACGTCTAGCCTTCTGATTACACCCTCTCGCCCCACCACACTCGGCCAACCAAAACATGTCCCAGAAAATCCATCATAAGACGACACTGGGAGCACTCGCATCTCATCATTAAGTATCGAGTTTATAATCTGCACCACGCAACTCGCAATCCCATAATACGTTGCACCTTTACGCTCAATAATCTCATAGGCTTTAGCTCGCACAAACTCCGAAATATCTTCCCGCATGCCCGAGTCTAGTAGGTCCTCAACTTTTTGTCCACCAACATCCGCAAGCGACCACAAAGTCACTTCCGAATCACCATGTTCACCCACCTGATACGCATGGACCGACTTAGGATTTACGTTGAGGTACGAAGCAGTCCGCTGCTGCAACCTCGCCGAATCTAGCACGGTGCCAGACCCAATCACTCGCTCTGCCGGCAAACCAGAAAACTTCAAAGCAAAATATGTCAAAACATCCATTGGGTTTGTCACAACTAGGAAAATCCCATCAAAACCAGAATCCATAATTTGCTGAATCATGCCCTTCAAGATGTTTACATTCTTCTTAAGAAGTTGCAATCTGGTCTCATTAGATCTTTGCGCCGCACCGGCCGTAATCACCACGATATCACAATCTTTTGCATCTTTATACGTCCCATTTGATATTTTTACATAACTAGGTGAGACCGCGAGCGCATCCACAAGATCCATCGCCTCACCCTCAGCATCTTTCGCGACGATATCAGTTAATACTATTTCATTCACCGCCGTTCGCTGCTGCGTAATCGCAAACGCAATCGACGCCCCCACATTCCCCGTCCCCACGATCATCACTTTGTTATTATCCATGATATCATTATACCACAAGCTTAATAGTCTAAAGCAAAAACATTTTCAAAATAAAGCTTTAATTCTTCTGCGACAAACTCGTCTTGTGTATAAATCTTTTTTAAACTTTCCAAAAACTTTGGCGCCATTCTTTCGAGTCTAGCTCGGCGATATTCCTCCCACTTCTTAGACTCTATTTCACTGAGAGATTCCGGAAAATTCCGCCCCTTGTAATGCAACAATAAATCCGGCAATCTCGGATCGTGAAAATCCGGATGAAAATCTGCCAATTTATTACCATCAGCATTACGTACTGCTGCCACTTTTATCCGATCGGTATTATCTAAAAATCCATCGTAAAGCGCCGCTTCCGGCTCAATCGCCGGCGGAAATTCCGGACGATTTTCGTATTCACTACGCATTTGCTCCGCAAACTCCGGATGTTTTAGCAAAATCTCTAAATTTTTCTGCACAGTCTCTCGTGACAAGCCAATTTTATCCCAACCGTCATTATTATCAAGCACCACCATCGGCGCCACCGCCGGACACTTGTTGTAACATAGTTCCTTCACGACTGGAAAAATAGAAACATCAGTCACCCGTTCCAAATTATGCCTCAAGTCATAAACCAGTATATTTCCATTCCGCGACGTCGTTAACGGAAACGCAACCGTAGTTTTGTTGAACTCGCTCGAGTACCTACCCGAAACGTAAACAAACGGCTTTTTATCCTCTAAGTTCACCAACTTTTTTACCTCATTTTTTCCACGCATCTTGAAAAGATATTCAAACATCTTTGGTTGCTTCTCGCGAATCATCTTAGCCACCGCAATTGTCGCATAAACATCCGACAGGGCATCGTGTGCATGCGCATGCTCTAAGCTATTTAGTTTTGTAAGTAATTCTAGACGATTCGTCGCTTTACCGTCCTCGGTAAACGGCCAATTAATTCCCTCTGGACGAAGCGCCCTCACCATCCGCACCACATCTAGCATATCCCACCGACTCCGGCCATCCTTCCATTGCCATTCGTACGGATCGTAAAAATTTCGCCAAAAAAGCGCCCGCATAAATTCATCATCAAACCTCACCGTATTATATCCCACCGCCACCGTCTCGGGCGTAAAAATCTCTTCGACGGCGTACCGACAAAACTCCGCCTCGCTCACCCCATCGGCCAGAGTCATCTGCGGCGTAATCTTCGTCACCATAATTGCTTCCGGACTTGGCAACGCATCCTCACTCATCTTTATCAAAATATTTACCGGCTCCCCTATAGGCCTAAGCTCCGCATCAGTTCTTTGCCCCGCAAATTGCATCAATCTATCTTCTCTAGCATTCAGCCCCGAAGTCTCAAGATCATAAAAGAAGAATGTTTTATTCATACTTTATATTGTATCACGAAAAACAGATCTATTCCTTATTCTCTTAATCGGCACTACAACGAAATGATGCCACCACCTGGATCAGGGTCTATAGGCACAAAACCACCGCCATCATCATATACCATCATACACCGCACAAAATTACCGTAAGAGCGATCGCCGCCAGGATAAGCCCAGGCTTCATCTAACGCCGTACTAAAAACATCCATTTCTGAATCAGCAGGGTAGTTGCTAGTATTATCACTAGACCATGCCCTCGCACCCTGCCTAAACATAGTTACACCATTGCGAAACCCGCCAGACAATATAGCGGTAATCTCATATTGCAACGATGTGGTCAAACTCCACCAATTATCATAATAACCGGCAACTTCGTTATAGTTATTACTGGATGGCATAAACCATCCAACTGGACAAATATCTTGCGACGTATAAAAATCAGGCCCAGCATAATCACTATCATAACAATAACTCCCCGCCGAAGCCGCACAGTAATTGTAGAAAGTACCCAATTTACCGCTACCGTAACCATATGACATCATAACTTCGTCTTTATTATCCGCATTAGCCTTAGCTACATTAAAAGAATCACTCGGGTTAGAAGAATTCCAGCTAGAGAATCCTGAAACCGCATACCGATCGCCATTGGCGCGATTCCCACTCTTTAAACTTGCAAGAGATTCACTAGTCGCATTTGTATTATATTCAGATAATGTATTTCTTACCGTAGAATCCGTCAAATCCAACCTCAAATTATCCAACATCCAGCAATTACCATCCGCCAACCTCTTTATATGATAGATTTCATTATCACGGCTGTCATAGACGTTAATACCGGAAGTGCTACAAGTATTGAAATTATAGTTTAAATATTGCATTTCAATCTCAGCATGTTCATATACCGCATACAACGTCACTGGAAGATCGCCATTTCCCGCCTCTAATTTAGCGGCAACATCATATTCGCTCACATAATCTGGCACCCTAGCATACGGATCCTCACTCCAACCTATGAAATTTGTTACACCGTAATTGTGGCCAGGCGCAGAATAAGCCCCAACCAACCCAATCTTATTATAACCATTCACCTCCATTTCATCACCGTTTGCATCCAGCCCAGTAACTACAGCATAATAACCATATCCACTCATGATGCCCTCCTCATCCGACATAAAACCAAAAGTCACAGTATTGCCAGTTATCGTACATTGAACCGTATTTATAAGATTAAATTCATCATCATAGTAATCATCGTATCCGCTATCAGCATATTTTCCGCCCACGTTACCACTATTGCCACAGCTCTGCACACCGCTCACGTAATCATCATAGGCATTGTAATCAGGATGATTCCCCTCCCAAAAGCTAACATAATCATTATAATATCCATCAATCACCTCGCCACCATAAGTTAAATTAATGCGTAAAGCACTAGCGCCAGGTATGGTGACAACGTCATTATAGTCTTCTTCATCAGCATATGAACCACTACGTATGCCACTATCATTAATATTTGGAGTATGAGAATATTTGCTATACCCGGTGACGGTGGTCGTCGTAGCATCATAAGTCACAGTATTGGTGGACCTACTCGGGTCGCCACCAAAATACAGCCCATTCCCATCATATATAATCATCAAACTATCGCCGGTATCCACATTCGCCACGGCAGTAAAAGTCACAATATTGGAATAATATCCCATCGTCTGCTCCGCATCCGCACTTGCCCCAATCGTAAAATTAGTCAAATTACCACCAGCATACCCCTCCACAGCCACACCGCTATGATTTCTCGTTGCATTAAGTATAGTATCGGTATTATAAAGCAACCCTGAGTAGGTCGTAGTCGCATCATTGATTGTCGAAGCCGTCGTATATCCCCACTTATTACTATCAAAATTAGCTAGCGTCAAATGATCACTATTCGCAAGACTCGTAAACGTCGCATTAGAAGAATTACTCACGAGGTCACTACTGTCATCCGTCTCGCCAACCCCACCAACCTTAGCCGACAGAGTATAACCATAGACAGCATTCGTATCCACATTTACCGCAATCGTGTTGCTATGTGCGGCGTTACCCGGCATAAGATTATTAACTAAGGCCACGTTGGAAGATAATGTTATCACAATCGATGAATCAAATGTAAACTCCACGTCTACCGTATCAGACTGTGCATATGCCCCCTGCGCCGAAATTACACTACCAAAGATAAAGGCACCGCCAACTATTAGCCCCATACCAAGCAATGTCTTCACTACCTTCATGCCTCTAGTTTAGCATAACATTTTTCATTTTACAATAACCTTTTTATCACCAAGAAAAATCCCCGGGATATACCCGGGGAATTTCATTACTGTATGCTGCGCCTCGACGGAGGCAGCATTTCTACGGCTTTAACGGCCGTAGGCTGCCGCCGCTTTTGTCCGCAGTGACGTTTCTTTAGTAGCCGCCTTTGCCGCTCACCACCCTCCAAGCTGGCAAACAAGCAAACTATGCCGTAAATGGCTGACAAGCCAAGGATATATAGTGCCATATCCAGACCGGGACTCTCTGAACCATTGTCCAGAATCGCCTGTAATATGCCGTCATGGCTCTCAATGAATAAACCAAGGGCAAACATGGCCCCCAGCACCCCTGAGAGAACGACATACGTGTATTCCGCCACATACTGGCGGATCCCATTACGCCAACAATACTTTCTTCTGCCAAGGAAATACATCGCGATTAGTGCCACCAGCGCCCAAACATAATACCAATTAAAAGTATGCATTATATTTTCCCTCCTTGACGCAGCAGGTACAAGGCCTTTTTCGCCTCACCCACATTCAAAAAGCCTACATTCCCATTATATCACACTTAAGCTATTCTGTCAAGACCAAGGCTGGGCCGAGACCAAAGTCAAAGCCCTAAGATCCCATCTCGGCATCATAATCAATGCCATAATACGCATACATCAACTTCATATATGCAAGATCTACCTCGCTCGCCGCCGCCTTCAAAGCTCCCTCATTTGCCACCGCCATCACCAGAAACCGAAGTGGTTTATTATATCCGCCACAAATCTCCGTCGTGTTGCCATATGCTAGGTCACCAGACATCGTAATCCTCCGTATCCCGCCAAGTCGCATTCCGACCACCCCAGCATTCCACCCCTCAATCATACCCTGAGAAGCATTAATTGCCGACTTAAATGCTGTCGGATTTTTATCGTCGTCAAACGATGAGTCAAAAATCGTCTCGTCCGCACACCATCCAATATAATACGCCAAATAATCCGTATCACCATCAGCGAGCTCCCGACCGTCCCCTATCAGCAAATCTTTAGTCTGCAAAACTCCTTCATTTGCCGCCGTTTCATTATAGGCTTTCACCTCAGACCGATATTGGATAAATTTATCAAAATCACCTTTCGATACCTCTTTAAAGGCTGCCTTTTTCTCATCGTACGCCGCCTCATATGCTGCAATTTTGTCGTTACCAATGCCGGCCGTATCATCTAAAGCCGCCGTCTTGCCACCATTTAACACAATCGCCACATATCCAGCAATCATCGACCCTAGCATCGCTATTGCAATTATTGTTATCGCCACCCGTTGCCCCACACTCGTTTTCAACTCTTTTTCTTCCATAATACCAAAATTATACCACAAAAATAACTCCCCGAAAGGAGTTATTTTAGAGCCATTAAGAACTATTTTTCGGCTTCAAGCTTTGGGCACTTTAAGATTTCTACTTTCTTAAATGACCCGCCAGCCTTCTTGATAGCCTCAATTGCCGACTTTGATGCGAACTGAGTCTCAAGCTCGATCTTCGCTGAAAGTTCACCGCGGGTGATAACTTTCACCTTGACATACGGGCTAGAAATCAAGCTATTCTCTGCCAGCGTGATATTATCAACCTTACCTTTAAGATCATTCAGTCTATCGGTGTAAACCACCTCAGCTTTTGGATGGAATGACTTAAAGCCTTTTAGCTTTGGCACTGCCTGCATAATCGCACGCTGACCGCCCATGAAGCCTGCTGGCATCTTAGAATGACCAGTACGAGCCTTCTGACCCTTAGTACCACGACCAGCGGTTTTACCCTGGCCAGCCGAGATACCACGACCCTTGCGGGATGGGCGAGTATTTTTTACTACTGTCAAATCATTGTATTTCATTACTTGCTCTCCTTCTTGCCGGTCCAATCCTTGCGCGGAACCTGAGCCCTTAGACCCTCGATTACTGCGTAAGCGATATTAACCTTGTTGGTCGAACCAAGTGACTTTGAAATCAAGTTTTTCACGCCAGTGAGGCCCATGATCGAACGCACTGTGCCACCAGCAATAATACCGGTACCAGGAGCAGCTGGTTTCATCAACACATCTGCACCAGTCACTTTCGTGCGAGTCTCATGGCAAATCGTCTCACCGTCCATATTGAAGGTAATCATCGACTTCTTGGCCTTGCGAGTAGCCTTAGCTACGGCTGAAGTCACATCGCCACCTTTTGCGACACCTACGCCGACCTTATTTTTGTGATTGCCTACCGCTACGATAGCCTTAAAGCGCATACGGCGACCACCGGCTACAGTGTGAGACACGCGGTCCACTGCGATGGTAATCTCGTCAAATTCTTTTGGCGCTACGTCCGCTTTGACGCGGTCGCGGCGGTTCTTCCGGTCCATCTTACGACCAGCGATGTCGCGAGTTTGCTTTGTCGCCGCCGTCTTGTCATCCATTTTGAGAGTGCCGGATTTATTAATCACTCTCGGAGCTTTTTTGTCTGATTCTGGCATAATTAAAACTCCAATCCTTCCTTGCGAGCAGCGTCAGCGAGTGCTTTCATGCGCCCAGCATATAATTTAGACCCCCGGTCAAATACGACCTTCTTCACCTTTGCAGCTTTAGCCTTCTTGGCAATTTCCTCACCAATTTTTGCGGCTTTTTCGGTCTTAGTACCAGTCATCTTATTGCCAACCGTAGTTGCATAAGCGATAGTCACCTTCTTGTCGTCATCAATTACCTGCGCGGTAATATGAAGATTCGAAAAATGCACTGAAAGGCGCGGACGATCTGCGGTACCATGAATCTTAGCCCGTGTTCTCTTTGCTCTAAACACACTTTTCATTATTTCTTACCTGCCTTTCCAGCCTTGCGAATAATCACTTCGTCCGCGTACTTGATACCTTTACCCTTGTATGGCTCTGGTTTCTTTAGTGCGCGAATTTCAGCTGCTACCTGCCCGACTTTCTGCTTGTCGATACCACTTACAGTGATTTCCATTTTATTGGTGGTAAGTTGGACACCTTCTGGAGCCTTGTATTTCACAGGATGTGAAAAACCAAGCGCCATCTCGATCTCCTGGCCACCACCTGAAAGGCGGAAGCCTACACCGTTAATTTCTAGTTTTTTCTCGTAACCTTTGGTGACTCCGTTGACGGCATTGTTTAGTAATGCTCTCTGGAGACCGTGCCAAGCCCGAGATTTTGGTTCGTCGTCACTACGCGTGACTACGATCTGAGTGCCTTCAACCTTTGTAGTGGTCTTTGGCTGCACCGGGACTAAGAGCTGACCCTTTGGGCCTGCGACAGTAATCTCTTTGTCGCCGACCGTGATTGTCACTCCCGCCGGAATATCGATGGGTTGTTTTCCGATACGACTCATATCTTCCTTTACTTTAATATCTCCACCATTATATCACATTTTGCCAGTAGATACAAGCCTAAACCCACCAAAACCTTCCCTAGGCCTTCTTAGCCGTAACCTCTTTACTCTTCACTACTACCGCAGAAAAGAACACAATCACCGCCATAAATACAACTGCCGCCAACATTACTATACTATTTTCAACTGCAGCTTCACCACTTTTGGCGATTTTTACACCTGTGTTTGGAGACAATATCTGATTATTGTCTAAACCGCCTTTACCGCCCTCATCATCCGCTATTGGGGCAATAGGATCATCGTCAGCAGCAGTCTCTGGATCCTCTGGCTCTTCCGGCTCTTCTGGTTCTTCCGGTTCTTCTGGCTCTTCCGGCCCCTCTGGCTCCTCTGGGGTATCAGAAGTATGACGATATGTAATCACAAAACCATTTTCCATATTGCCACTGATGGTTCTCGAATACTCAGCGGGTACCACATCTTGTGTAACTCCATAAATGATCTCGCTACCAGATTGATTAACAAACAAATCTTCGAACATTACGCACCATGCACCACAAGCCCCGTCACCATTTTCATCAACGACTAGTTTCTTACCAGATTTGGCGCCATTTTCGGTCAACTCAGCCTCAATATCGGCTGGACGATGCCCATCGCTATTGTCATCATCATCCCAAACAATCCTCACCTCAATATCGCGAACATCTGGCGTATGTGTATTTTCTACATCCAAATTACTACTATTGTTAGTAATCGTAAGATATCCTTCTGGAATGATACTTGTATATTTATCATAAAATAGGCTCATATCTTCCCGTACTTCATATTGGATTTCCACACCCTTATTGGCATACTTTGGTAAATCATTAAACTCAATCAAAGCACTATCCCGAAGCCCAATCAAAGTCCCAAGACCAATACCAAATTCATCATTGCATCTTTCCAGAATCGTATCACCATTCACCGATCCCTTCACGCAAAATCTCACCGTAGTATTAACATTTCTCAAACCATCTCTATTATTATCGTCGTTCCACGTTTTGTTAATCGCAATGTTAATGGTCTCTGGGGTATGAGTATTGATGAAAACATTACCTTCTCTACTCATTGTATATTTGCTCGCTTCATTGCTTGCCAATGCTTCGCAAGTATTAACACCACCAACAGTCTGGCAGTTAATCATTTCTTCAACCGCATATTGAATTTCCGCATTGTTGAACCATCTTGGGAAGCTAAAATGATATTCTTTTCTATCAACTTCCTTATCAATCAGCTGGAACCCAACAATTGTACCGTCATCATTTTTAACAGCAAAATAGAAATCCTCTCGTACTCCATCTTGGTCGCCCGCATCATCCCAAACTTTCACCACGTCAAGATTTACCACATCATAAGTATTTGTCACCACGATGTTAATATCGCTGGTTTGACCCTGAGCAATACTAAATCTACCGGCACCATCCGCACCATTGATCTCATACTCTTTCAAATAATTAGCAATCGCCACATCGTTGTTAATTGTTCCAACCTCCGAAATAGCATAATTGCCAGCCGGAAATGCTTTTACAATATTTTTAGTCTCCCCATCCTTAATGGCGATAGTTTCTCTAAAATCATCCGGCCCAGTCAAAACCATATTAAACTTTGCATCTGCATTGGTTGCGCCTACTAATTTCTTCCCAACCTTAATCGCTATTAGCTTTGATACTGCCGGAGTTGGAAATGTCCCGGTCTCAGTTTTACCGTCGTAGATATAGGTTAGCGTAGCTTCTTTATTCAATAGAAAATTGCCATATGAATCTAAAGTATTGGATACATCGGAACTTGCTTCAACAATATAAGTTTCCTCCCAATAATAGCCTCCCCTACCGCCATACAGCGTTTCGTCTTCTGTGAAAGTAAGATTATTTATATTAATTTCGGTAGCGTTGGTGCCAGAAACAACAATCGCATCACCCATGATGTCTTTAATCGAGGCAGAATTAATAGCGTTTTTGATTTCCCCTGCAATATCATTGAAGATTGTAGTCAAATTTACAGATGTGGCGGTATAATTCTTGCCAGGCGAGGCCATTTGATTCAAAACCTTGTTACCAACCGAATCTGAATCCATATCTAATGCGATAGTATAAATGTTACCGCACGCTGAATTTTTCTTACAAAATCCAGCCTCAGCAATGGCTGAATTGCCATGATTATAATATTTTGGATTAATGGTGCCTCCGTATCTCCACCACATAATCTCTGCTGGATTCCAAAATCCAATACCCTGTTCGCCACCATCTCCTACACGCCTATTACTACCAGAATAAATATACGCCGACTGTGGCACATTCGTGCTGGTTTCTCTTTCATTTCCGCTAAATAATCCAGATAAGAAAGTCTCTGGGCCGCCATTCACTAAGTAGTTATCTGGATTATTAATCCTAAAACTGTACGATGGTTCACCATCAGAGAGAATTACGATATTCTTAATATTCGCATCAGATGCTATTAATAGATTAGCGGCCACATGCATTGCATCTTGGGTAAACGTACCGCCATTTGCACGTATCCCGTTAATCTTTGTTTGAATTTTCCCATATTCAGTTTCCCACGTCACATTATTGTCTGCATAATCTGAGAATGAAACTATCGCAACCCTATTTGTTGGATTGGCTGAATCATTGGCATCGAGCAATTGTCTAGCTAATTGGCTTGCAGCATTTTTCGCATTCGTCATACGAGAACCGGTGGTCATACTGCCGGATCTATCCAATACAATCACCGTATCGGAAGACAAAAGCGCCTTTGGAGCCTCAACTCGAAGCTTGATTCTCCATTGATTTATCATACCAGCCACCACCTCAGCAGTTTTGTACAGCCTCACATCCCCAGGCGCAACCGTCGCCTCAGTCGGATTGATAATCTGCTGACTAGCAGCACTTGCATTACGTACTACTCCCAGAGGCACAGTCGCCACCATCACTAAAACGGCCGCAAACACCATTTTATATCGATTGAATTTATTTTTCATTTATCCTTCCTTCTGTTTGCCCGCCAAACAGACCGGAAGTCTGTTGCCCACACTAGCCATCAAACTTTCATTTTAACAACACTGCCAATGTTATCAGACCTTACCAACGATTGCAAGCATAAGTACGTATAAAATAAAAATCCATACAAAAAAGAAAAATAACCCGTCAAAGGGTTATCTTTCCATTATATCACAGATTTAATAATCTGTCAAATTCGCCTCTGTTACCAAACGCGTACCAAGACTTCACCACCAAGGCGATTTTTCTTCGCCTCGCGACCAGTCATGAGACCACGAGAAGTAGATACAATCACCATGCCGCGACCAGATTTAACAGCTTTAAGCTCATCAGCCCCAGCATAAACCCGGCGACCTGGCTTTGAAACTTTCTCAATTTCGTTGATTTTGGCAACCATGCCAGGCTCGTTAATCACAACACGGAGAATTCCACGCGGTGAACCTTCTAGTACTTCGTATGAAGATAGGTATCCACCATTCTTCAATACTTCCACCACTGCTACTTTGAGCTTTGAGGTAGGTACTAGAATCTCGTTTTTACCAACCTGAATCGCATTGCGGATGCGGGTAATGAGGTCGGCGATTTGATCTGTAGATTGAATAGACATATTTCTCCTTTCTCCTTACCAGCTACTCTTAGTCACACCAGGAATTTCGCCCTTCGACGCCTTCTCCCGGAAATTAATACGTGAAAGTCCAAACCGGCGCATGTATCCACGTGGACGACCGTCGAGAAGATCGCGGTTTTTAAGCCGTGTCACCGATGCGTTGCGTGGAAGCTTCTGCAAACCTTCGAGGTCCCCAGCCGCTTTTAGCTCTGCGCGCTTGGCTTTATATTTTTCGTACATTTTGCGCCGCTTTTCGTCGCGTAATACTGCAGATTTCTTTGCCATATTACTTGTTCTCCTTCTCAAACGGCATTCCAAAGAGTTCTAGCAATTTATAGCTTCCTTCCTTCGAACCATTTTTAATAATAAATGTTATCTCAAGACCGTGAAGCACCGCTGCATCCTCGAAAGTAATCTCTGGGAACACAGTCTGCTCTTTAAGCCCCAAGTTGTAATTTCCTTGCTTGTCAAAAGCTGTGCGACTTACGCCGTGGAAATCTCGCACGTGCGGCAAAGTCACGTTAATCAAACGATCAACAAATTCGTACATCTTGTCGTTGCGAAGAGTCACGAGGTAACCAACTGGCGCACCCATGCCTTTTCGAATCTTAAATGTTGCGATCGACTTCTTAGCAAGCCTAGAAGTTGCCTTCTGACCAGTAATCTTCGCAAGTGTCATTTCTACCGTCTCGGTATACTTTTTATCCTCACGCTTCTTACCCACACCAGCTGACACAACAACTTTCTTGAGTTCTGGAACCTGATTGATGTTATTTAGGCTCAACTCCTTTGCAAGTTTTGCTTTTAGCTCAGTGTTGTAAAGAGCCTTGAGGCGTGGTTGTGCGATTGCTGCTTTCTTAGCAGTCGTCTTCGCAGCCGTTTTCTTTTCCGCCATTACTTAGCTCCTTTCTTTGCCTTTTTGTCGGCTTTCTTTTCAGCGGTCTTTCCGCCTTCAACCAATTTCAAATTTGAAAGATTGATACCCTGATGAATAGTCTTTTTACCACCAGCTGGATTGTACTGAGTCTTTTTAAGCTTCCGCTCAATTAGACCAATACCCTCTAAGCAAGCGAGGCCTTTCTTTCGGTCAACTTTCACGATTTTAGCTTCTACGCCCTTGTTGTCGCCACTAATTACGCGTACTTTGTCACCAACTTTCATTATAGTACCTCCGGCGCTAAGCTAATAATTTTGTTAAAACCAAGGTCGCGGAGTTCCCGTGGAATTGGGCCAAACACACGCGTACCCTTAGGAGTTTTGTCCTCATTTACGAGCACAGCTGCATTTTCGTCGAAACGAATGGTTGAACCATCTGGACGGCGAATTGGCATCACGGTGCGGACAATTACTGCTTTCACTACAGCCTTTTTCTTTACGTTGCCAGTCGGCGAAGCATCCTTCACTGAGCAGGTGACAATATCACCAACCCGTGCATACCTCGCACGAGTACCGCCAAGCACACGGATCACACCGAGCTCTTTCGCGCCAGAGTTATCCGCTACTTTTAGTCTAGTTTCTTGCTGTATCATTATTCTTCCTCCCCTTCAGTCTTTTTTGCTCGTGCAATTTTATCTGCACCGACCTTTTCCTCGTGTACCACTTCCGTGACACCTTCTTTGAGCTCGACCTGACCATGTGATCTCTCAAGCACTTTCACCAAAGTATAAGCCTTGGTTTTTGAAAGTGGTCGGCATTCCGCGATTTGTACGCGGTCACCCATTTTTGCCTCGTTCTTCTCATCATGTGCCGTATAATTGCGAGTCTTTGTGTACTGCTTGCGGTATAGTGGATGAGTTTCACGAGAAACGATGGAGACGGTAATGGTCTTATCGCGCTTGTCCGAAGTGACAACTCCAATCAAAGTGTGCGCCATCTTAAAACTCCTCTTTCTTTATAATTTTACATTTCACTGGCAACTTGTGTGATGCGAGACGCAAAGCCTCCTTTGCCTGCTCCGGCGTCACGTCGGCGATTTCAAACATCACTGTACCAGCTTTCACCTTTGCTACAAAGAACTGCGGCTCACCTTTACCAGAACCCATTTTCACATCAAGCGGTTTCTTGGTTACTGGAGTATGTGGGAAAATCCGAATCCAGATTTTACCACCACGCTTAATGTAACGCGTGATAGCTTGACGAGCAGCCTCGATTTGCTTCGAGTTGATGCGCTCATTGTCGAGCGACATTAGGCCATAATCACCAAATGCTACGGTATTGCAGCGAGTGGCTATGCCTTCGTTTTTACCTTTGCGAACCTTGCGGTGCGCGGTTTTTCTTGGAAGTAAAATCGCCATATTATTTCTCTCCCTTGTAAATCCAAACCTTCACGCCGACGATACCAGCAATTGTTGGTGCGTGATGGCAATAGAAATCGATATCCGCTCTCAAGGTATGTAGAGGTACTGAACCCTCAATAAACTTCTCGCGGCGAGACATCTCGGCACCGTTTAGACGCCCAGACACCTCGATACGTACACCCTTAGCACCAGCATTCATAGTAGACTGTAAAGCCATCTTGACTGCACGGCGGAAGTTCATACGCTTGCCAAGCTGAAAACCGATATTCTCAGCAACGAGTTTAGCATTAAGTTCTGGTTTCTTTACCTCCTCGACGTTAATCCGAATTGGACCTTCGACGATTTTCTCGAGCTGCTTCTTGAGCTCATTGATACCCGCACCTTGCTTACCGATCACTGCGCCAGCCTTAGCTGTCAAAATCGTGATAGTAGTAAGATTTGCGGAGCGTTCGATATTGATTCTGGCGATCGTTGGACGAGTTTTAAACCTGTCCTCGATCAGATGCCGAATCTTGTCGTCTTCCACTAACCAATGACGAAAATCGCTCTTGCGGGTAAACCACTTTGACGACCAGTCCTTGGAAATCTGGAGACGGTAAGAGATGGGATTAACCTTCTGACCCATATTACTTTTTCTCCTTTTCTACCTTAGCAGCTGGCTTCTTCGACTTTGTAGACTCTTCGGTCTTCTTAGCCTTAGCCTCAGCTGGTTTTTCGGCAGCTTTCTTTACTTTTTCTTCGCCAGCAACTTCGACAAATATATTGCTGCTAATCTTCTCATAAGGGAGCGCGCGACCACGAGACGCTGGTACATACCGGCGCATTCTGGTTCCGCTCGTTACGAAAATTCGTGCAATTCGAATCGACTTTGGATCGATTGAAACTTTCGAGTTATTTACCAAATTTGCAGCAGCAGACTCTACAGCTTTAAGCACTGCCCGAGCTGCTCTTCGTGGGGTATTTTCAAGAATCACCACCGCGTCAGCTACATATCGATCGCGTACTAGAGACGCTACGATTGTAGTCTTGCGTGGCAAAGAGTCGATACCCTTTTCATATGCGTGTGCAAAATGAGTAGTCATTACTTAGCTCCTTTCGCAGCTGCAGCCTCAGCAGCCTTCTTGCCGCCATGGCGCTTAAATTTACGTGTTGGTGCAAACTCACCGAGCTTGTGGCCAACCATATTTTCTGAAACAAACACTGGAACGTGTACTTTGCCATTATGAACAGCGATCGTTCGCCCCACCATTTCTGGTGAAATCGTAGATTGGCGTGCCCAAGTCTTGATCACGGTGCGATCTTCCTGAGACAAAGCGGCAATCTTTTTCGCGAGCTTCGCGTCCACGAATGGACCTTTCTTAAGACTCCGAGACATTATTTCCTCTTTCCTTCGTGGCGACTGCGCACGATCATCTTATTAGTTTTCTTATTATGACGAGTACGGTAACCAAGCGTGAGCTGACCCCATGGAGTCCTCGGCGCTTTACCAGTACCGTGACGACCACCGTCACCACCACCGTGTGGGTGATCGGTTGCGTTCATTACGACACCACGTACCGTTGGTCGGATACCCTTGCGGCGGCGGCGACCCGCAGCACCAATCTTTACGTTCTGATGTTGCAAGTTCGATACTGTACCAATTGAAGCCTCGCAAGCTGCAAGTACTTTGCGTACTTCACCAGATGGCATCTTGAGGGTAGCATAGCCATCTTCTTTTGCCATTAGCTGTGCTTGTGCACCAGCCGCTCGCACCATCTGTGCGCCACGGCCCGGAGTGAGCTCGATTGCATACACAAAGGTACCAACTGGGATATTCTCAAGTTTCAAACGGTTAGAGCTTTCAACTTCTGCAGACTCACCAGTCTTAAAAGTCGTACCCTTAGTCATTTTAGTGTCAGCGAGTACGTAGTAATATGTACCATTCTGATCCTTCACCCGTGCAATACGTGCTGAGCGATTTGGGTCGTACTCAATTTCCTCCACCGTAAGAGTCAAATCTTTTGGTAGGTTGTAGGTCATGATGCGATAATGTCGCTTCACGCCACCACCGCGATGCCGCACAGTGATGCGACCCTGGTTGTTTTTACCAGCTTGCTGCTTTTTTGCACGAAGCAAAGACTTCATCGGCTTATTAGTCGTAATCTGATCATAATCCTCAGTCGTCTTCTGTCTTTGTGCAGCAGTCACTGGACGATATGCCTTAATTGCCATTATTTATTCTCCTTACCTGCATTCTTGTCTGCCTTGGCGGTCTTTTTCTCGACCTTTTTTTCAGCCTTAGCATCCTTTGCGCTGGTTTTCTTATCTTCTTTTTCCGGCTCTTCGAAAACTTTAATCGAATTACCTTCCGCAAGCGTCACATACGCGTACTTTTTATCCTGACGGTGTGTAATCCCAGGATAAGCGTGCTTACCCTTGCTGAATTTCGTCTTTTTACCATCACGAATCAAAGTCCGGACATCCGTAACTTTCACGTTAAATTCTTTTTCTACGAGTTTTGCAATCTCTTGCTTACCCATTCCGCATTTCACTGGAAAAACATACGTGCGCTTAGTCTGCTCTATGTAAGTTTTTTCAGTTGCACGTGGCTCCATCATGTGGAGTACGATTTTCTTTGCGTCCGCCATTACTTATCTCCTTTCAACCACTCAGTCGTAGCCTTAAGGCCAGCCTCTGAGAATACAATTGCATCCGCATTCATGATGTCAAATACATTAAGATAAGTTGCGCGTACCAACTTTACGTTAGCAAGATTATTTGTCGAACGTAGAACTTCTGGAGTCTTTTCGGCTGCCACAGCAAGCACGTTCTTGCCATCGAGCTTCAAATCCTTCAAAATCTTTGCTGCAGTCTTTGTCTTACCATCAAGCTTTGCATCAGCTGGCAAAACCACTACTGCCTTGTCTGCATTCTTCATTGAAAGCGCCTGGCGTACAGCCTGCTGTTTTGCGCTTCTAGAAATCTTTTTAGTGAAATTTTCTTCACCGGTGCGACCAAACGCCACACCACCATGGCGCCAAATCGGGTTGCGGGTACTACCAAAACGAGCACGTCCCGTACCTTTTTGCTTCCATGGCTTCTTGCCACCACCAGAAACTTCACCACGCTTCAAAGTTTTTGCGTGCGATGAACGTGAATTGGCAAGATATGCATCATAAGCGAGTTTCACGAGTTCGTGATTCTCAACTGAGAGACCGAAAATGTCTTTATCTAAAGTAGCCATATTACTCCTCTCCCTCCACGCTTACGATACCTTTCTTCGGACCTGGCACAGCGCCTTTAAGACCAATCAAATTATTCGCCGCGTCGATATACGCCACTACGAGATTTTTGACCGTTACCGTGTCGTGCCCCATGCGACCAGGCATCCGCTTGCCTTTCCAGACTTTCTGCGGATACATCGAACCGATCGAACCGACCTTTCTAATGTCGCCCTTAAAGCCGTGCGTATTACGAGACTCTTGGAAGTTCCACCGCTTCACTGTACCGGCAAAACCTTTACCTTTGCTCGTACCTGTCACAGCTACCTTGTCGCCAAGCTTAAAGCTCTCAACCGTAAGAGCATCGCCAAGCTTCATACCCTCAGGAATCACCTCAACGCGAAATTCCTTTAGGACCTTAGGATTTATATTTTCTCCGGCCTTCTTTACGTGGCCAGAAACCGACTTGCTCAGATTCTTACCCTGACCATAGCCCACTTGCACAGCATTATAACCATCGGTGTCGACAGTCTTTATCTGAGTCACCGTGCATGGACCGGCTTGAAGGATAGTTACTGGTGTAACTTCACCCGTCTCACCGATAATCTGGGTCATACCAATCTTGGTGCCGAGAATGACTTGCATTCTATTCCTTTCCTTTATATTTAACTCCTACCACTAGATTTTCTAGTGACCTTACGCCCCTATAAGGCGCTCGTACCGTTTTGTCTCTGTACAACAGACAAAACGACACTATTAAAACTAGACTTTTAGGCTGGTTTCCGCCCGTGAAATAGCAGACCCGTCCTGATGTCTAGAACTAACCTTTCCATTATATCACGAAAAACGTTTTTTTGCAATACCTAACGCTCTAAATACGCATCAATAAATTCGCCAATTTTACCATCCAGTACTGCACTCACGTCTGAAGTCTCGTGCCCGGTGCGCGTGTCTTTTACTAATTGGTATGGCTGCATCACATAATTCCGAATTTGCTGTCCCCAACCAGCCGATTCGCCAGCCCTAAGTTCAGACAAACTCGCCGCGTGCTGTTCTATCTGCATCTGCGCCAATTTTCCACGCAAAATTTCCATCGCTTTTTCTTTGTTTTGGTGCTGGCTCCGCTCATTTTGAATCGCCACCACCGTATTGGTCGGAAGATGCGTAATCCGCACCGCCGAATCCGTCGTATTCACACCTTGCCCGCCGTGTCCGCCACTGTGATATACGTCAATCCGAAGGTCTTTTTCGTCAATCTGCACATCTGTATCCGCTTTAATCACTGGCAAAACCTCAATTAATGCAAAAGAAGTCTGCCTCAAATTATTTGCATTGAATGGTGACAACCGCACCAGGCGATGCACGCCATGCTCGGACTTTAACACCCCATATGCTCCCGCCCCAGTATAGCCCTCAGCCACCCCACTTAGCTCATACACCGCGGTTTTAATCCCAGCCTCTTCGCCTTCTACTCTTTCAATCAAAGCCATCTTGAGCCCTTGTCGCTCCGCAAATCTCCGATACATGCGCTCTAGCATCCCCGCCCAGTCCATCGCTTCCGTCCCCCCCGCACCAGAAGTAATCCGAAGAATCGCATCGCTACCATCATACGGTCCGGTAAACCTTAGTGCCTTCTTTAGTCCATCCAGTTCACTCTCCATTGCCGTAAGTTGCCCATCCATCTCTGTCGTTAGGCTATCATCCGCCATCGCGATGAGCTCCCCCATGTCATTAATCTGCGTTTCCAGCATCACCCATGGTTGCACCTCGTCGCTAAGACTCGCTAGCTCCTGATTTTTCTCAGTCGCCACCTTCACGTCCCGCCAAATCTCCGGCTCCGCCACTTCTTCTTCTAGCTTCTTCAGCCTCTGCACTTTCTCGGCAATTTTCAGTCGCTCATAAACTTTGGCAAATTCCGCTTTCAAACTTTCCAGTCTTTTTTCAATCTCTTGCATACCATCCATTATACAACAAATCCAATAAAAATAGCCCCGAAGGGCCATTTTTATTGTGTGAGGTACCAGGATAAATCGCGCGAGTTGAACTCGAGGCGGAATTTTTCCCGGCCGACTAATACGTCGAAGATATGAAGAGCCACCTCGCCCACGAATCTAATCTGGGTTTGGAGGAGTTCGGTGATTTCGGTTTCCGACTCACCCTGCCGCCGAAAATTAAGCGGTTGGCAGGGGGTCATTTCGTAACCGAAAAGCGCCATTACTTCGACCCTCTCTATTTTGTTTTTGTTAAAGTTTTTCATAACTGACTCCTTAAATTAAATTATTAGAGCCATTTATGTGAGCCGCTATTTTATTGGCTCATAGTTACGGGTATAAATGACAATGCCCGCAACCTTTAACTTTTCTCTTTGCCAGTGACCGAAGTATAGCAAGAGACGCTTCCATTTTAACATAAAAATAACCAAAAAGGTAAAAATTGCCCTCACCCCAGCTTCGTGTTATAATATTTAAATATGATTTGGGACGAGCTCAAAAAACCATTTCTTTGTCTTGCGCCGATGGAGGGCGTGACGGATATTATGTTCCGCCAGGTTGTCGCGCGTGCCGGCCGACCGGATTTATTTTTCACGGAATTTACCAATGTATCGTCATACGCATCCGAAAAAGGCCGCGCAAACGCCCTCGAGCGCCTCGAAATCGCCCCGACCGACTCGCCTATCATCGCCCAAATTTGGGGTAAAGACCCAGCCCACTTCGCAGAATGCGCCGCGGCGCTTGAGTCGCTCGGCTTTTCCGGCATAGATCTAAACTTTGGTTGCCCAGATAAAAATGTCAACAAAACCGGCGGTGGCGCCGCCATGATTAAAACCCCAGAGCTAGCTATAGAATGTTATCGTAACGCCCGCGCACATACTAACTTACCAGTCTCTATCAAGACCCGCCTCGGCTGGTCAAAACCAGAAGAGTTTCGTACCTGGCTACCAGTTTTGCTTGCCGAGCATCCCGCAGCCCTCACCGTGCATCTTCGCACCAAAAAAGAAATGAGCAAAGTCCCCGCCCACTACGAGTTAATCCCTGAAATCGTAAAAATGCGTGCCGAAATCTCACCAGAGACCAAGCTCATCATTAATGGCGACATCAAAGACCGCACCCACGCTCTAGAATTGCACGCTGAATACCCAGAGGTCGACGGTTTTATGATCGGCCGCGGAGTTTTTGGAAACCCATACTGCTTCACCGACCACACCCCAACCCAAGATGAGCTTATGGAACTTTTAAAGATGCACCTGAGGTTGTTTGAAGAATATGTGAATGGGTCTTTGAGGAACGTTTGCGACAACGGGAGCAATTTAGCGAGCGAACCCCGTGACGACGGGTGTGAGCGAAGCGGTTCCGAAAAGACCCGTTCATATATTCGTTCATATGAGCCTCTGAAACATTTCTTTAAAATTTACGTCAACAATTTCCCTGGCGCCTCTTCTTTACGCGCCGCCTTGATGGAGACTCACTCCGTCAAAGAAGCTAGAGAGACTATACAAAACTTCCAAAAAATGTTATAATCTGTAGCACACAATCGCGCACATTACATGAAAGGGGTATACAAAATGGAAGATTCCTCAGTTGATTTAGTCGAGCTGTCCGAAATAGGTAAAATGAGGGACGAACTCTGCGATTTCAAGATTTCGAACTTTCTTTACAAAGTCGGGAGAGATGATGGAGATTGGTGGATCGAGCAAATCCGACAAGCAGCCTCCCAAAATAACCCCAGACAGGTCGTCGATGAAATGCTCCAAAAAATGCTGATTAATGCGTGTCCCTACCGGAAACGCAGCAAGATTAAGCATTTCTTAGGAAGCAAAAAAGGTCGAAAAGAATTTAAAGCCATCCGGCTTTTTATGATTAAACACCATTTCATCCCGGCCATCTAATCCCCCTTCCCTCCGGCTTTCGAGTCGGAGGGATTTTTGTGCTATAATATTTTTATGAAAATTTTATTACTAGGCTACGGCGTCGAGGGAAAATCCGCCGAAAATTATATCAAAAACCACTTTAAAGATGCCACCATCGACATCTTGGAGAATTTTACACCCGCAGAAATCAAACAGGGCGATTATTCATCCTATGATATAATTTTTCGCAGTCCATCCGTCCCACCACTTCATCTAAAAACCGAGACTAGTGTTACTAAATATTTCTTCGACCGCTGTCCTTGCCCCATCATCGGTGTTACCGCCACCAAGGGCAAAGGTACCACCTGCTCATTTATTAAGTCCCTCCTCGACGCTCACCACGAAGACGCCTATCTTGTCGGCAACATCGGCGTGCCGGCCCTCGATATCCTAGACAATCTTACCGCTAACTCCGTTGTTGTCTATGAAATGTCCAGCTTCCAGCTTTGGGATCTCGAAAAATCCCCTCATATCGCCATCGTTGGCCATTTGGAACCCGACCATCTTAACGTTCATGACGGTTACGACGATTACATCGCCGCCAAGTCCAATATCTGTCGCCATCAATCCGCCGGTGATTACTGCATTTATTATGCCAAAAACCCTGAGTCTACTAAGCTTGCCAATCTATCTAAAGCTCACAAAATCCCTTATCCTTTCGAAATTCCAGACGATGTCCGTTCGAGCGTCAATCTACCAGGCGAGCACAATATAAATAACGCCATCGCCGCTATCGCCGCCGTAGCTAGCTACAAAAATATATCACCAGATGAATATTTAAAAGAATATAAAGTCGAAATCACAGAAGGCCTAAAAAATTTCCATGGCCTTCCGCATCGTCTTGAATTCCTCCGCGAGCTAAATGGTGTCAGATATTACGACGACAACTTTTCGACCAACCCGTCATCTACCCGTGTTGCTATAGAGGCTTTCCCAGATAACAATGTTGTTGCCATTATCGGCGGTCGCGACAAAACCGACTATAAAGACATCCCTGAGCTCTACGAAATTTTGCAAGCTCCCCAGGCCAAAAAAATCATCCTCATCGGCGAATCCGGCCATGAGCTTGCCGCCCGTTACGACGACCCCCGCTTTGTCGTCTCCGAGTCTCTCGAATCTGCCATCAACACCGCCCGAGAAATTGCCGAGACTATGGATAAATCCATCGTCGTCATGTCCCCCGCCGCCGCCTCTTTCGACATGTTCAAAAACGTCTACGACCGCGGCGCTCAGTTTAAAAATTTAATTTCGTCTCTAAGCTAGAGATAAACGCCTTTTCGACGCTCGACACCGCGGCAAAGCCCTTGATTCCACTTCCCGCAAACTCTCGCGCGAGCTCAATCATCCGTGTCTTATCTATCCCACGAATCAAGCTCGGCAATTCGTCATACCTCGGCGTCGTCTCGTCTACAAAATAATTTTCCGCATAATAATCCGCCACCTGCGATGGCGTCTGCGCACCCATCTGGAAACGACCTAGCGCATACGACTTTGCCGCTTCAAAATCCGCATCCGATATTTCACCATTCAGCGCTCGCATCATTTCCTCTTGGATTAGAGCAAACAGCTCTTCTGCATTTTCTACATTTACCTCACCATCAAAATCCCAATACGCATTCCGCATATTATTTGCAAGCGAACTACCCATCCCGTACACTAGTCCCCGCTTCCTCGCTTGTCCAAAAATCCGCGAATTCGTCGTACCGTTCAAAATATGATTAAGGCAGTTCATCGCAAATGCCTCCTCAGGCGCCAAATGTCGCGGCGTCACCAACGAAAAACCAAACGTAATATTTGACGCATCCTTCCGCCTTATCGACACCGCCTCACTCGCGTGCAAATCAGTAAACGGTATCTCAAACTTCTCTCCCTCTTTGAGTGGCCAGCTTTCAAGCTCCCTAATAATCTTGCGTCGTCGCCCCTTAAGCCTACCAGCAATTACAAAAAGCATATTTTTAGCCGTATGTGTCCTGCGATAATGTTCTCTGATATCCTTTAATTCGATATTCGAAATCGTTTCTCTCCGCTGTGGCAAATCCAGCACATCTTCCCCCACCGCCTGCTGTACACGCGGCCACAAAAGTCTATAATAATCATTCATGTATCCAGTCAGCTCCGAGCGCACGTTTGCTTTCTCACTTTTCAGCTCCTCATCGTTAAACTTTGGCTCACAAATCGACACTCGCTGCAACTCCATTATTCTATCCCACTCAAAATCCGCACACTCTGTCTCATAACACACCGACACGTCTGAGGTCCATGCATTATGATAAGCTCCATTCTTGGTAAACTCCGCCTCAAACTCTTGCTCGTCCTTATACTTCGCATTCGCACCAAAAGCCAAATGTTCCACTAGATGTGGCAACTCGTAAATCTCATGATTTTTCGCAAAAATCATCCCAGCGCGAAATTCAATCCGCGTCGCCATCACCGTAGCCCCAGGGATATCTATCAGTAGCCCCTTGGCCCCGTTTTTTAGTTGCACTTCCTCGACTGAATGCTTCATACTCTTGACAAATCTTAATACTTATGCTATAATGGAATTATGCGGTTTATTTCCGCTTGGATTTCTTATTTTTCTTCTTTGACTTCTTAGAAGTCTTTTTTGTTGGCGCCTTAGCGAGTTTCTTGCCACCCTTCTTAAACTCATCATCCAGATTTTTCTCGCCCTTAGAAATCTCATTTACTCCCCGCTCGGTCTGAGACCCCGCCATCTTGGTAAGCTCAGATTCATATTCCTCACCATCCATTACGTCCTCAGCCGCTGCTTCACTTGGCGTGATGGTGAGCAAAATCTTCAGCACCTCTTCGCGCAAATTCCTCTGTAGGCCATCAAACAGCTTCTGCGACTCCGAACGGTATTCTACTAGTGGATCTCTCTGACCCACCGAACGCCAATGAATCCCCTCACGCAAGTGCTGCATATTTTCAAGATGCTGCATCCACAAAGTATCAAGTACCTTAAGATAGACTTCTCGCTCAATCTTTCGCATCGTCTCAGCGCCAAATTTCTCTTCTTGCGCAGCATACGCCTCTTTGACTGCCTCTAGCGCCAACTTTGCACGCTCTTTTTCTTTGCGCTTCAGACCAATCCCGTGAATCAAATCGTCGTCAAAGCCAAACACCGCTTTAAATTGTGCATCAAAATCTTTATTGACCCGCGATGAAAACTCAGTTAGTGCCTTCGTCTCATCACGCATCAACCGCTCAATCTCAGAATGGATGTCATCGCCCATCAAAATCTTCCGACGCATCATGTATACTACCTTGCGGTGACGATTAATCACGTTGTCGTACTGCACCACATTTTTGCGTGAATCAAAGTTAAAGCCTTCGATGCGCTTCTGTGCTGATTCAAGCGTCCTCGAAATCGATCGCGTCTGAATCGGCATATCATCCTCTACCCCAAGCCGCGTCATCAGCATCTTCACTCTATCACCCTGGAAAATCCGCATCAAATCGTCTTCGCACGATACAAAGAATTGTGTCGTACCAGGATCGCCTTGGCGTCCACCACGACCACGAAGCTGATTATCTACCCGCCTCGAATCATGTCTTGCTGAGCCTATCACTACTAGACCACCAAGCTCTTTCACACCTTCACCGAGTTTAATATCGGTACCACGCCCAGCCATGTTGGTTGCGAGCGTGATCGCACCTTTTTCGCCAGCTTTTGCGATGATTGCCGCCTCACGCTCATTGTTTTTAGCGTTCAAAATCTCATACGGCAAGCCAAACTGCTCCAGATATCTTGCAATTTCTTCGTTGTTTGCAATCGAATCTGACCCTACGAGCACCGGCTGACCCTTTTCGTGATATTCTTTTACTGCCTCGGCAATCGCTTTGAGCTTTGCCGCTTTAGTCTTGTAAATCAAATCGTCCTTGTCTACGCGAATAATCGGCTTATTTGGTGGTATCTGAATCACATCTAGCGCGTAAATCTGCTGAAACTCCTCCGCCTCGGTAAATGCCGTACCAGTCATACCAGACAGCTTCTTGTATAGTCGGAAAAAGTTTTGGAATGAAATCGTCGCCAGCGTCATGGATTCTTGCTTTACCACTACACCTTCTTTTGCCTCAATCGCCTGATGCAGCCCCTCATTATACCGCCTACCCTGCATCAACCGACCGGTATGCTCGTCTACGATAATCACTTCGCCAGAATTCGTCACCACATAATCTTTATCACGCTTAAACAAGATCTCCGCTCTCAGCGCCTGCTCCATATGATATACTAGTGGGGTATTTTTGACGGAATATAGATTATCTACACCAAGAATCTGCTGGATTTTCTCAATCCCCTTATCGGTCAAAGTCACGCTACGCCGCTTTTCGTCCAAGACATAATCCTCTGGCACTAAGCGACTCGCTACCTTTGCAAATTGATAATATTGCTCTGGATTCTCACCTGCCGGTGCACTAATAATAAGTGGCGTCCTCGCCTCATCAATCAAAATCGAATCCACCTCATCCACGATGGCAAAATTAAGTTCTCTCTGACGCAAATACTGCACTTCGCTCGTCATATTGTCGCGCAAATAGTCAAACCCAAATTCATTATTCGTACCATAGGTGATGTCGGCATTATAAGCCTCTTTCCTTGTCGCTGGGCGAAGATGCCTAAATCTCTCGTCTGCATGATCTTCATTTTCGTACTCTGCATCATATATAAATGAAGCCTCGTTGATAATCACACCGACCGACACGCCAAGAAAATCATAAACTGGCCCGTTCCATCCAGCATCACGCTGCGCCAGGTAATCATTTACCGTCACCACATGGACACCCTTACCAGTCAAAGCGTTAAGATATGCCGGGAGCATCGCGACCAAAGTCTTACCTTCACCAGTCTTCATCTCGGCCACCGCGCCCATATTAAGTACCATGCCACCAATCAGCTGCACATCATAAGGCCGCATCCCGAGCACGCGTTTTGAAGCCTCTCTTGCCACCGCAAACGCCTCTGGCAAAATCTCGTCTACACTCTTTTTCTTGAGCTGCTCTTTAAACTTCTCTGTCTGAGCCTTGAGTTCCTCATCAGACATCTTCTCGTACTTTGGCTCTAGCTTATTGATGTCCTGCGCCTTCTTCCAAAGTCGCTTCAAAACCTTTTTCTGAGCATCACCAAACACACCTTGCAAAAATTTCGTAAGCGCTGTCTTATCTGCCAACTTGTCAGTCGGTTTCTTCTCTTTTTTCACCATAAATAACTCCTAATTACCCCCAATTGTACCATATTATCCCCTGCGAATAAAGAGGTTTTTCAAGCTCTTTTTTTGACGATGTGGCTGGACTTCCAGCTTATATCTTCGAATTTGTCCGGTCAATTTTGCCTCCACAAGGTCCACCCCGGCAAACACGTTTGAGCATTCATCTTTTGCCGCAATCACCTTGCCGCCAGGAATCTCCATGGCCACCGAAATCTCGTACTTATTCGCCATGCTTTTGCCAATTTCCGCCACTACGACCTTAGCTACAATATCCTTTTTTGAACCTTTCGGTAGGTAGCGGTCTAGCTTACCAATCCGCTTGTCTACATATTTGCGAAGCCCATCTTCTACCTTGTAATTATTTCCGCTAATTTCAATTTTTTCTATCATATTGTCTCCTTTATATTAAATTTCTGCTTTGCCGCCAAGGTATGGTCTCAAAACTTCTGGTACTTTGAGCTTACCGCCCTCTACTGCATAATTTTCAATCAATACCACGAGTGCCCGCGCCAGAGAAATCGCCGTACCGTTTAAGGTATGCACAAATTCCACCGTGCCATCTTTACGACGCACGCGCACATTGCATGATCTCGCCTGATAATCGGTACAGTTTGAGCATGAATTTATTTCCTGGTACTTCTGATTGACTGGTGACCAATACTCCATGTCATATTTTTTCGCCGCCGGCGCACCAAGATCGCCCGCCGCAATATTTATGACGTGATATGGTATACCAAGTCCTTGCCAAATCTCTTCTTCAATCGCCAAAATCTTCTCATGTATCTCTTTGCTTTGCTCCGGAAGACAAAATACATACATCTCCAGCTTATTAAACTGATGTACTCGGAACAAACCGCGTGTATATTTGCCGTAAGTCCCAGCCTCTTTTCTAAAACACGCCGAATATCCGGCATAGCATAGTGGCAACCGGTCTTCGTCGATAATCTCGTCCATGTGATATCCGGTAAGTGGCATCTCTGCCGTCGCAATCATCGCAAGGTCTTCACCCTCAATATAATATTCATCAGACTGCTCAGACGTCCGTGGGTTAAAACCACACCCCTCTAACACCCGAGACGACACCATATCTGGCACTGTCATATAAGTAAAGCCATGCTCAATCACCTTAGCCATACCATATTGTAGTAAAGCATTTTCGAGCAAAGCTAGGCCGTCTTTTAGATAGTAAAACTTCGCACCAGCCACCTTTGCACCACGCTCAAAATCTACCCAATCGCGAGACACGGCATAATCCAGATGATCTACGCCAGTCGCATGATTTTCACCCCATTTTTTAATCTCGACCGAGCATTCCTCGCCACCTAGCGGCACGTCATCAAAAATCACATTTGGGACTTGCTTCAGCTTCCCATTTAGCTCCGACTCTATCGGGCCTAGGGCCTCTTCTTTCGCAGCCAACTCTTCCTTAATCGCTTTACCTTCTCTGATCAACTCCTCTGATGGCTTCCCGCCCTTCATCATCCCGGAAATTTCATTGCGCTTCGCCCTCAAAGCCTCCACTTCGACAAGTACCGCCTTGCGCTTGTCGTCAAGCTCTAGTATTTCTTTAATATTTACTTTGTAACCCTTTTCACGTGCAGACTTCTCTGTAAGCTCTAAGTTTTCTCTAATAAACTTCACATCTAACATACCCTTATTATACCATGTTATAATATAATTATGGAACAAAAACTTTTCTCAGTTCTTCCGATGAGTCAGCGTTTTTCCTTGGAGGCCGGACATACCTATCAGGGCAGTATTATTATTAGTAATTCCGTCAACGCTACCGAAGATTTCGCCTACATCGTCAAAATTGCACCCTATAGCATCATCGGCGACGGTTATACCACCGATTTTGCCACCACCGGCCCATACACAGTCATCACCGACTGGATTACCATCGAAAATCCCACTGGCATTTTGAAGCCCAACGAGCACCACACCGTCAATTTCACCATCATCGTACCAGAAAACGCTCCAGCCGGCGGTCAATACGCCGCCATCGTCGTATCCGAAGATGAAAACGCCACCACCACTAGCGACAACGTCACCGTAAAAAATATTCTCGAACTCGCCAGCGTCATCTATGCCGACGTCACCGGCATTACTACCAGAAGTGGAGAAATTTTAGACAACGAAATCCCTGGATTTTCCTTTACTAATAGCGCCACAGTCGCCACCACCATCAAAAATACCGGCAATGTCCACCAAAGCGCCTTCATCTCCATCAAAGTTACCAATCTTATCACTGGCGAGACTATTTTCCCGGTCGCAGACGAAAGAGATAAATTTGAAGAAATCGTCATGCCAGAAAGCACCCGCACCCTCGCTCGCACTGTCGACAACTTACCACCGCTCGGCGCTGTCAAAATCAGCCAAACCGTCTATTTCGATGACCAGATATCCGAAAATGAGTCAGTCCTCCTCATCTGTCCACTCTGGTTCATCGCCCTGGTCGCTTTCACGATTATGTCTATCATTCTCGCATTCATCATCCGTCAAAAACGTCGCCACCGCGTTGCAAGAATCAAATACCATTTTTGAAATTCCTATCGCACTACGCAACGCACCGAGCGACCACGATGACGAAAGTTGTAATTTTCTGGATCGGCACCATCGGAATGAAGATATAAACTATATGCATAATTACTGTTATTAACAGTACTAGACCAATAGGACCCATAAGTACCGGGGCCACTTAATGTACCATTTAGAATGTAACCAGACCTAGAAAAATAAAGCGGTGAATTCATCAATCCAGTAGCTGAACTAGCAGAATTATCGTTATATATTACGTTTAGCCTTCTGAATTCATTTGGAGACCCCGCGACTGTGCCTGGGAAATTAGTGTTATTAGCGATGGTGGGCAGTCTCCAACCCTTCGGGCAGATCGAGTTCTGGGGATTATTGGCTACATTATTTAATGTACTAGACGTAAATGCGCCAGAATTATTCGAAGCAATAGCCGCTGTCCAATTATAGTAATTACCAACATACTTGTGACCATCATAAGAATCATCGCCATCCACCACTGCAACGCCCGAATCATAAGAATATGGATTAGAATTGTCATTAGGCCAAATTGTATTATTTAAGTTATTGCCCATAATCGTACCCCGCTCCGGTATCCAAGTGATAACTTCATTGACTGCAGTACAATTGGTGGTGGTAGACGGATTAGAACAAGCATAGCCATTTGATGTGTCATAATTTTTTGAGCCATAAGTCGTAAGGTCAGTATTTTCGGATGTGAGAGCGGCGACATTTGTCGGAGTGGCCTCAAGATCTAGACTTAGATTTTGCGTCATCCAGCAATGCCCATCTTCCAGCTTTGCCACCCAATATATATTATTATCACGCTTATCTATCAACTTTATCTGTGAAGCCTCACCAATGATGGTTGTTGCATTACATATTGCACTTGTCATACTCTGCATAGTGTAGTATTGCACACCATCTTTCGTGATAGTCTCCGTGCCCTGCGCCTCATCAAGTGCCATTTTGATTGACTTTAACGTGTCACTAGAATATGGGTGCATCATGGCGTATTTTACTTTACCACTATATGTTCCAGCTGGCTGCGCTCCATTTGCATAGACCTGGTAAGTCGTTGTAAGGTAAGACCCGCTAGCTGTAATATCGGCATTCATATCCGTCTGCGACTGGCGATATGCCACCATGGTGTAAGTATTTGGTACTACATGGTAGCTCGCATACGAACCGTTACTATCACTTGCAATCGTCGGCGGCGTCGCATTGATACCATCTGTCGCATTAGTCACCGTACCAGCCGTCAGCTTCATCGCCCACGCCGATGTTGCTCCACTCGTCGCCGTACCAGTATGGATGTTGTAATTTGTATTGAAAGCGCTAATAAGATCAGTCTGACCATCTATGCCACCACTTACACCAATTGCAAATATTATATATCCGCCAGAATCATTACAAAAAGCCTTAATGGTGGTCTGGCCAATACTTTGCTTGTATTCACCGCTCAGTATCGTCGCATTGTGCGCCGAATCCACCACGCCACCAAGTGTGCAAGATGATGGCACTGTAATCGCCACCACGTCCACCGCCGAGTTATCCGCATGTGTCGTATAATTCTGCGAAAAAAGCATCGTACCAGCTAGCACCGTAATTCCAGTCACAGCATAAATATAAGCATTAAGCCCACGATATGCTTTTCCCATATTCCTATCTGTTCTCGCAATTTTTTTCACACAGTACGTCGTCCACACTTACATACTATTTATGTTTATTGTACTGTATTTGAAGTTAGAAGTCAACGCTATTTTTCTTGCATCGAGAGATAGATTTTATGCCAATCGTCTAGGTGCAAGTCGCCAGGTCTTGCATCGATATTAAGATTTAATTTCTCGAAGATTTCCTTTATTTTGTCGCGCGACATAAGCGTGGATAAGTTGCGCGTCACCTTTTTCCTTGGCGCTATGAAGCCTACTTCTATCACCTTAAATACTTCGTCTGGCACCATCGGCGCATGCGGCTTTAAGATTAGCACCTGCGAATCCACCTTCGGCGGTGGAGTAAATTCCTCAGCCACCACTATAGGTCCCAGCACCGCATCCGCCCGATTTTTCACCCTGAGTGACAGCAGGCTCTCACGCTCATCTACGATCCGCTCCGCCACTTCTTTTTGCATCAAGAGTACCACTCTGCCAGGCATATTGTCCGTCGCTAGTATATGCTCAATAATCGGACTCGTGATGTAGTATGGTATATTTCCCGCCACCACGTACGGCTGTGGTAAGCTTTCAAGATTATATTTTAGAAAATCTTCATTTGCTACTTCCAGATTTTTGCCTGGAAACGACCCTGGCAATTTGCGCGCCAAATCTGCATCATATTCTACCGCAATCACTTTTTCAAACCGCCGAAGGAGCGACGACGTGAGGGTCCCGAGCCCAGGCCCAATTTCTAGGCATAATGGCCCATCGCCAGCGAGTTCCGCAATCTCATCTAATATCATGCGATTCTTAAGCCAATGTTGTCCAAGTGATTTATTTACCATTGCGATTTGTCCAATCTGTCGCGAGGTCAAATTGCTCTGGGTTTGACAGCGCAAACGACCCCGTATCATAAACTTTACCAAGCCCTAGCGATGTCTCCACCACCGTGCATCTAGGATAACGATTAAGATCTGCCGCGACGAGCACATAACCTTCCGCATCTACTTTTACTCCATCGTCGCGTACTTCGTAATACGGCTGAACATGACATTCCCTAGCCGCAATCGCCATTACGCCACTCATCGATAAATCATAGTATGTCTCTTTTCTCTGCACCATCTTCCCATTTACTGATACCGAGTATTGATTTACTCCCCTCCTAGCCGTAAGTGGCGCCACGCCTAACTTGCTACTAAGGTCAAGCTCCGGCTCAGGTTCCGGCTCCACATGATTTCTAGTCACCTCATATATATAAGCTGGACCAGTCGCCAGAAAATTATACGCTAGGCTCTCCGCCACCCCATCTTCCTCATAGATTTCTTTACCATACTTCACCACAATCTCCCGCGCATCGACCTCGGTCGTCATCAAATATTGCTCCCTCACTCCGTCACGAATCACTACCGGTCGCGCTCTCCAGATGCTTACCGTAAAATCACCATCAATCTCGGTGTCGAGGCTCGGATTTACGATATCAGCCTCCGCTATAACAATTTTGGCCCTTTTAAGTAGCTCTCCCACCGTCCGCGCGCTCGTTCTCACCATTATTGACATATCTCCATCCTCCAACGTTACAAAATGCTCCTCTGCCGAAGATGCGTCACCGTTGTTGCGCGCAAAAGTATCGCTGCCGTGCCCTATCAACATAACCGCCCCAAAGGTAATCACAAAAACCGCAGCTACTAATAAAACTTTGTCCATCTTACGATGAAGTCTCATATTATATATTGTATCACACTTACGCTACAAAATAAAACCCTTCCGCGAGACTCAAGGGTTTTACAACTTCTTCATTTCTAGGTGGTTGGACAAGACATTTAGCCAAAATAGCTCTACACTCTCCACCCTCTTCTCCTAAGTTCAGGCCCCTCTCAACGTGTGATTGGTCCGAACTTAACTTTATTTTAGCATAGCCATTTAGTGTGTCAATATTGATTTTTAAGATTTTTGATGTTGTAATATAACTTGACAGAACAACAGTATATTATATATTAAGAATATCCCTGTTATTGTATTTATTTTGTTATGATTTCAGTCCACTATTGAAATACATCAACACGTATTCCCAGCCCCACGACAAATCAAACCCAGATTGCACTGAATCATTGAACTTAAAATATGGCATCCCATTGACTAGCTTTGCGCTCTTTTCTGCATTCTTTTTAATCTCTGCAACCGTCTCGTCATTTTCTACACAACTTACAAAAGTTTCCCCAAGACCAATCTCTTTGCCCATATCAATCCAGTAATCTTTACCGAGCTTATTAAACTCACCAAATGCCGACTTGCCAAGCTTCGCATAATATTCATTCCATACTTTTGTAATTGCAAGATTATAATAATCCCAGAATCTACCCTCATTTCTCGCGCAATAAATCGCCTCCGCCCCATATCGCGATTCAATCGACTTTGATTGACCATATTCATATAGAAAATCAGATACCCGTATTTCCACCAGCACATCATTCTGCTCTATATACCTCTTAAAGTCTTCCTCGTGCTCAATAATTGCATTTTCAAACGCCACACAATACGGACAAGCCACATCGGAGTAAATAATGAAGTAGTTTTTTGCCTCCATATTCCCCACCGTCATCTCTTTATCCCAGACCCTCTCCGCATTCGACGGCTTTTGACTCATACTTGCCACCATTGCGGCAAAAATCGCCACTACGATTACCACGATGCCTATAATTCTGATAATTTTACCAGTTTTCACTTTTTCTCCCTTTCGGCTCGCCGCCTCATATATCTTTCATTTATTATTATAACATAGGCTTCCTCGCCAATGCGCCTTAATGCCAAAATCGCGATTATAATCGCCACGGCCGTCACTATTCCAGATATTACACCACTCGCCGCCAAGCCTCCGGTCGAAAAGATTGCCCCCATAAGCGGCGTGAGTAGCGTAGTGCCACAAGTCGGACACCCCGCGCCTAGTGCAATAAGTCCCGTGATAATCCCCGCCTTCTCTACATTCGCAGAATTTGTATTCGTCTCGTTATCGGTTGTTCCGGGTTGTTTTCGCTTTTTATCCCACAAAAACACGATCAAACCAATCAATATACCCTGAAGCACCGCAATCGTAAATACCGGCACCCACTCCATAAAAATCATATTTACCCCAAACACACCAATCAAAGCGTCGCCAATAATCTTCATCGTGCCACCTATACCTACCGCCCCCATCAACTGAAATTTTGACATTCCACCAGCAAGCAAATTCATGAGCGTTCCAAAAAATAAAAAGGCCACAACAAACCCAATTTGGAATTTTCTTTCTTTCGTGGCAAGTAAAATACCTTTCCCGGCCAAGGCAAAACCATCTAGCCACTTTCGCCAATTAAACTTGAGCTTCTTGCCCACTTTTACCTCCGCACTCTACTATATATTATATATATTCTACCACACTAATTGAATTCTTTAATTCGGTATTTGCCGCTTTCGGCTTCCGCCTCACCAAGTACGATGCCTTGTTTTGCAATCGCTGCTGCATATTTTAGCTTATCGCCCAACTTTTTATTGGATGCCACCACGGTCACCACTTTACCCTCAGATAATAACTGCCCAGCAACTTTTACGGCGTATGATAACTCATTATCAGTAATAGGCACCACTGCTACATCTACCACTTTATCAACTTGACTTTTCACCAAATTATTTTCAGCCAGAACATAAAATAGCCTACTAAGTCCAATCGATGCTCCCACTCCAGGGAGTTTCAAGTCGGTGAAATACTCAGCCAGATTTTCATAACGTCCACCCCCACCAATCGAACCAACCCCCATGTATTCCGGCAAACAAAACTCAAACACCGTACCAGTGTAATAATCAAGACCTCGCACAATCCGCATATCAGCTCGCACCATCTCGGAATAACCGGCTTTTTCGAGCATACCGACGACCGCATAAAGCTCACTTACACCATCCTCAAACATCTCACCACTTATACCAAGCTCGCGAAGCCCCTGTACTACACTCTCCACGTCGCCACTAAGCTGCATCAAAGCCAAAACTTTATTGCGATTTTTCTCACCAATACCAAGCTCATCTAAGGCTTCTACCGTCTTCTCTGCTGGGACCTTTTCCGAATGGTCGATAATGCTATATATATCCGCCGCTTGATTTTGCAAATTAAGCGCCTCTATCATGCCAGTCACAATCTTGCGATTACTCACCCGAGCTATAATTGGTGTGTTAAGCTCCATGCTTCTTAGGGCATCAAGTGCGGTCATTAGCACGTCTGCGTCATAATAAAGTGGCAACTCACCCCGCCCAATCACATCCACATCGCACTGATAAAACTCGCGGAATCTCCCCTTCTGTGCTCTTTCGCCACGAAAATTTCGCCCAATCTGCGATACCTTAAATGGGAACTTTAAATCATTTTCATGCTCTACCACGTACCTAGCTAGTGGTACGGTGTGGTCAAATCTGAGCGCCTGGTCGGCACCCTCAGATGCTTCCGCCGTCTTCACCACTTTATAAATCTGCTTTTCAGTGTCACCACCAGCTTTTGCAAGCAATATCTCACACCTATCAATAATCGGTGTCTCGATATTTAAGAAACCGTGCTTCCGATAGACACCCGCTATGCCATCTCTAATCTTACTAAATGTAGCTTGTGCCTCCGGCAACAATTCTTGCATGCCAGAAATCGGACTCGTATTTACTTTTTTCATATCTCTAATTATACCATATAATATATTATAATTTTGCACAAAAAATGGTGAGTCGGGAGGGGCTCGATTCGCAAGAACGAGCCCCGCTCGTAAACTCCCAGATACAAAAATGGTGAGTCGGGAGGGGCTCGAACCCTCGACACCGGGCTTAAAAGGCCCGTGCTCTAACCTGCTGAGCTACCGACCCATCCTACGATGGTGGACGATAGAGGAGTCGAACCTCTGACCTTGTCTACGTCAAAGACACGCTCTAGCCAACTGAGCTAATCGTCCATGGTGGTTCCGGCTGGACTTGAACCAGCGACACAAGGCTCTTCAGGCCTCTGCTCTACCAACTGAGCTACAGAACCAACTTTATTTATTATATCACATTCCGATAATTTCCACCACCTTTTTCCGTGATTTTGCGCCAGTTTTTATTAAGACGCAGCTTTTTGCTACGTCATAATACTCCGCAAGCAATTTCACAAGCCCATCATTTGCCTCACCGTCATGTGCTTTTTCATGTAAGTATACCACCAGACCATCAGGGGCCACCTCGACAAGCGGCCCCTTACGGCTACCAGGTTTTACTGTAACCTGTACTAGCATTATTTCTTCTTAGTGCTGTCAGCGATGGTCTGAGTGTTGTGCCAGATCATGATGAACATCATTGCACCTTCATAAATCAACCGAATTACGATTGGGCCAAGCACCAATGTCAAGATGAATGACAAGAAGCTAACGCTGATCAAAGAGAACGATGCCAAAACTACAAAGATGGTCCCAATGTAGTACAACACCTTCATGATTGGCTCAATCCACATTGTCTTGAAAGCCAAGAAATCCTTTAGCCATACCAAGAACTTACCTTTTGGCTCTTGTTTTGCTTTCACAAATAGGAAGTGAACTAGCACACCTCCGATAATCGCCAAAATGAGGGCGATGATTGTCCAAATCCCTGCTCCGGCGCTCACACCAGTAGTCACCGTAGGATAAGATGTTGTGTAATACATATATAACTCCTTATATTATTATATTAACTTTATAATACCACAAAAAAAAATTTTTTGTAAATACTTTTTTTCATAACCACTATAAAATAGTTACCTCGTATTATATAATATATACATGAATAGAGTCCCCCTTGCAGAGCGTATGCGCCCAACTAAGCTAGAAGATGTCTTAGGACAGGACGATGTTATTGGGGATGGCAAAATCCTTACCGAAATCGTCAAGAAAAAAGAGCCCGTCAATTTAATCTTTTGGGGTCCTCCCGGCACTGGTAAGACCACCCTAGCTCGCATCTTGGCTCATGAATTTGATGCTGATTTTATCGAAATCTCAGCCGTCACTGCCGGCAAAAAAGATGTCGAAGAAGTCGTAAAGCGCGCTGAGCTCAACTGGAATTTAAAAGTCCGCACAGTTCTCTTCGTCGATGAAATCCACCGCTTTAATAAAGCCCAGCAAGACGCTTTTTTGCCTCATGTCGAATCCGGCCTTATCACTTTAATTGGTGCCACTACCGAAAACCCATCTTTTGAAGTCATTTCGCCGCTCCTTTCCCGCTCTCGCGTCGTCATCATTAAACCACTGAGTAAAGCCTCAGTCTTACAAATACTCACAAAAACCTGTAAATCTGAAAAAATCAAAATCACTAAAGACGCATTGGACTATTTGGCTGAATTATCTAGCGGCGATGCAAGAAGCGCGCTTGGAGACTTAGAGCTTGCAGCTTCGCTTTCAAGCAATGTAACTAAAAACGTCGTCATCGAAGCCGCTGGTAAAAAACTCCCCGGCTACGACAAAAAAGGTGACCGTCATTATGATACTATTTCAGCCTTTATCAAGTCTATGCGCGGCTCCGACGTCGACGCAGCGCTTTACTACCTCGCCCGCATGGTTAATTCTGGTGAAGACCCCAAGTTTATCGCTCGTCGCATGGTCATCTTTGCATCCGAAGACATCGGTCTCGCCGGAAACGGCGCCCTAAGTCTCGCCACCGCTTGTTTTCAGGCTATCGAACGTGTCGGTATGCCAGAATCCGGCCTTATCCTCGCCCATACCACAGTCGCCCTCGCTCTCTCTAAAAAATCCCGTGCCACCACCGACGCCTGGTACACCGCCCTAGATCTTGCCAAAAAAACTATGAATGAACCCGTCCCTACTTGGCTTCGCAATGCACCAACCAAACTCATGAAGGATCTCGGTTTTGGCGAAGGCCAAAAGTGGGAAGCTGGTTTCCATTTGGACAAAAACTACCTCCCGGATTCCATCAAAGACACAAAAATTTACGCGTCTTCCAAAAACGCTCCGCTTTGACGCGACCAAAGTTTTGCATATTCACCACCAGCTTTAAGGAGCTCTTTATGTGAACCTTGCTCCACTATTTTCCCATCCCGAAGCACTACGATTTTATCAAGCCCTGCAATCGTAGACAATCGATGTGCCACCACGATAGATGTACGCCCTTCCATCAAATTTGATAGCGCCTGCTGAATTGCCGCTTCCGACTCGGAATCAAGTGCCGAAGTCGCCTCGTCAAGCACCAATATTGGCGCGTCTTTCAAAATCGCCCGTGCAATCGCAATCCTCTGCCTTTGCCCACCAGACAATTTTACTCCGCGCTCACCCACCATCGTATCATACCCGTCTGGCAAATCTGCAATAAATTCATCCGCATGCGCAAGACGCACCGCTTCAAATACTTCTTCGTCAGTCGCACCCGGCTTACCATAGGCAACATTTTCAAATATGCTCCGATGAAACAGCGAAGATTCTTGCGGGACATACGCAATCGCCTCCCGCAAAGTTTTCTGGGTCACATCACGGATATCTTGCTCATCAATATAAATCGCCCCTGCTTTCACATCGTCAAACCTAAGCAATAATTTTGTCAAAGTCGACTTGCCAGAACCAGACACACCCACTAGCCCCACACTTTCGCCTGGCTTGATCTCCAAACTAAAATCTTCAAATAATTTATCTTTTTGCTTTTCATGGCTAAAAGTCACGTGACGAAAATCAATTTTTGCATCGCCTACTTTGAGCGGCTTATCGGTTTTATCATCAATAATATATGGCAAGTCTAATATCTCCACCATTTCCTTTGCATCACCTAGCGACCGATTAATATTTCTAAGTATATGATTAATCGTCCACATATTTGAAAGCAAAGAATTTGATAATGAGTATAAGAACACAATGTTTGCAATTGAAAGCCCAAATAAATCATGACTCATCACAATCAAAATCAAAAGTGCCACAAAAGTAATCATGTTTACAACGTTCATCGACATGTTTCGCCAAAGTGAAACTTTTGCTACATTTATCGTCGCATCGTGCGTCCGCTTCGTCGCTCGTTCAAATCTCGTCTTCTCGAATTTTTCTCGCGCATAGGATTTTATCGATAATTCATTTGTGATCGCATCCGCTAGTTGTCCAGTCTGTTTATTTTCCGCTGTTGCCAAAGCCGCATCTACGTGCCTAGTCTTATAAAAAGTCGTAATCGCCACCGCAAGATATGTCGCTGTATAGATTATCAAAATTATCGCAAATGGCGGACACACAAAAGCCGCTACCCCGATTGAAAACAAAATCGTAAGCGCTAAAGGATAAATATCCCACAAAAATCCTGACTTCAAATTAATAAACGCATTTGGCAATTTATTCGCTGCACTAGTAAGCGAACCTGAAAACCTATTCGAGTGAAAAGTCATCGACTGATTGACCACCGCCTCAAAAGCCAAGTGTGATAAATATTCACCGCCCTTCGCATCGAGTGACCAATCCAGCCAATCAAGCGCTCGAATCACCGCCAGATTATTTACCGCTGCCGGAATGATCGTAAGCATCAATATCCCCACATAATTTGCAAGCTCAAAATCCCCGCTTGAAAGTTTACCAATAATTCCCGAAGTACCATACGGCACCACCACATTCGAAATAAAAATCCATACTGGCACGAGCAGAAGCACCAAAATCGTCCGCACTTTATATTGCATCAGTGCTTTCCAAAAATAATACAACGTTCTCTTTATGTTACTGGACTTTTCTCGTTTCATGTTATAATTATATCATGAGTAAGTTAGAGGATATCGTAAGTTTATGCAAACGCCGCGGTTTTATTTTCCCTGGCAGTGATATTTATGGCGGCATGGCCGGCACTTGGGACTTTGGTCCGCTCGGTGTCATGCTGAAAAAAAATCTCATGGATTCTTGGTGGCATTTCTTTGTCGAAAAACGCGACGACATGTACGGTGTCGACGCCGCCATCCTTATGAACCCTCGTACCTGGGAAGCATCCGGTCATACCGCTACTTTTGCCGACCCGCTTGTTGAATGTAAAGAATGTAAATCTCGCTTCCGCGCCGACAAAATCGCTAACAATATTACTGAATCCGTCACTACCGAAGAATTTTTAAATACCCACACCAAATGTCCAGTCTGCGGCAAGGAAAACTGGGGCCCCATCCGCAAGTTCAACATGATGTTTGAAACCCACGTCGGAGCTGTTTTACCAGATGATAACGCAGAGCTCGCCGATAAAAACAAAGCTTACCTCCGCCCAGAGACAGCTCAAGGTATTTTTACGAACTACAAAAATATCGTCGACACCATTTACCCAGATCTTCCATTTGGTATCGCTCAACAAGGAAAATCTTTCAGAAATGAAATCAGCCCACGCGACTTCATTCTCCGCGACCGCGAATGCTATCAAATGGAAATCGAATATTTTGTCAAACCCGACACTTGGGAAGAAAACTTTGAAAAAATGCGCGCCCTTCAACATGATTTCCTGGCCAATGTCGCCGGACTTAAATCTGAAGACATCCACGAGTACGAAGTTCCAGCAGAAGACCGCGCCCACTACTCCAAGCGCACCATTGATTTCATGTTTGATTATCCAAACGGCGAAGAGGAACTCATGGGTCTTGCCTATCGCACCGATTTTGACCTTGCAAATATTGCAAGAGAATCCGGCAAATCCATGGAATATCGCGACAAAAAGACTAATGAGACATTTGTCCCACATATCATCGAGCCATCCATTGGCGTCGAACGACTCTTCCTTGCCGTACTTTCAACTGCATACACAGAAGACGAAATCGATGGCGAAAAACGCACCATTTTGAAACTTCCAACCCATCTCGCACCATACAAATTCTGCGTTTCACCATTGCTCAAAAACAAACCAGAGCTCGTCGAGAAGGCTCGCGAAGTATATAACCTCCTGAAAGAAAAATATACTTTCGTAACTTGGGACGATTCCGGCAACATCGGCAAACGCTATCGCAAACAAGACGAAATCGGCACACCAAAATGCATCGTCATTGATTTTGACACGTTGGAAGATGACACAGTTACTATCCGCGACCGCGACACCGCCACTCAAATTCGCAAAAAAATTGCCGAACTTTGATATTTTTAGCATAAGTATGATATAATTATCCTATAAAAGGAGTATAATCATGGCTGAAAAAGCTAAAAAACCAACTAATACGAAAACTATCAAAACTAATGGCGAAAAAGAAGCTGTAAAGTCAAACGCTAGCAAGTTCGCAATTTTCGGGATTGCCGTTGTCGCTATCATCGCAGTGGTTATTGCTGTAGTCGTAGCATTCAACGCTAGCCCAGCTATCAACGATGCATACTTTGTAAGCGATGGCTCAAAGTACGTCCTCAACATCGAAAATGAAGATGACGAAGATGGTGCCGTAGCGGTTCACATTGTTTACTACTACAGTGGCAATACCGTCACCGACGCTAAGTCTTTCTATGAGTTCGCAGACGAAGCGACCGCCAAAGCCGCTTTTGAAGAACTCAAAGCTGCAAACGAGGAAGCTAGCTCATATGCTCTTAATGGCAAATATGTCGTCATCTCTGCAGACAAAGAAGACATCAAAGATATGACCGCAGAAGACGTCAAGGCCCAAATCGAATTCTACGAATCTCTCAAGAATCTCAGCGATTCTGACGACGAAGAATAATTCTTCCAAACAAAATGTCACCTAGCTCGCTAGGTGACATTTTTTATAGCTTAATTACGCTTTATAGCGTTCAATCGCATCGGCAATAACTTTCTTAGCTGACTCGATACTCTCAAACGCCTTTACTTCAGTCGAACCAGGCTTCTTGAGGTCTTTGTAGTGATTAAAATGGAATCTAATCTGCTCCAAAGTTTGCTTTGGCAAATCTTCCAAAGTATTATATGCATCGCCGTTATTACGGTCGTCCGCTGGTACACAGATGATCTTATCGTCCACTTCGCCACCATCGACAAACTTCATCACACCGAGAATTTTCGCCTTCATCCAAATCCCAGTTGTGAGAGGCTGATCGGTGATCATTAATACATCAAGCTCATCACCATCTTCATCCAAAGTTTGCGGAATGAAACCATAGTTGCATGGCTTTGCAAATGCTACTGGCTCTACGCGATCAAGCATAAAACACGCATGCTTTCTATCCCATTCAATCTTATGATTTGAGCCAGTTGGGATTTCGATCACCACATTTAGCTCACCATTTTCATAATCCCCCGGGGTCAAAACTTTATTAAAGTCTGCCATTAAAAAATCTCCTTTTCTATCCTAATTATATCATCTTGCTCGCTACTCTGGCAAGTCGCAAAATACCAGGCGCCATTTCGTCTACGTTTTTTACTTTTGATACTATTTGCAACTTCGCGGAAACCATCAACCGCATCAATTTTATTTCATCTACTCCAAATTCCCCTCCCATCTTTGGCATAAATGCCATTTCGTTTACATCATAATAATACTTTGCGTCTTCCCTCAATTTATCGCCTAGCCCATCCCGATAAAGATTCATCTCTTCCCCAGACACTTTTAGCAAATTAAATAAAAACCAACTTTCCACCAAGGCTAAACTCATTCCACTATTAAGGCCATCCAGACACTCACGCGCTATTTCAAAATAGTCCGCCGCATTAGTCCCTTCCGCTACTGTATTTATTTTTCTTAACATCATCGAGGCGAGCTCTATTCGATTGTAATCTGCAAGTATTGCTCCATAATATTTTACCATCCTAGCGCCCGTAACCGTCGCAAGCTCACCTTTCCCAAAATGCAAATTAAGCTCCACCAAAGAAAACATCTCTACTCCACCAGCCAGTTTTGATTTTGCCTTCCGTACCCCACGCGCCATTGCAGACACTTTGCCATCCGGAGTAATCAAATTCAAAATCCTATCCGCTTCTCCATAATTTGTCCGGCGGAGCACAATCGCTAGCGTCCTTGTATCAACAATATTTTTCGACATATGCCCTCACCTCCGCTGGCGTCACCGTATCTTTGCTTAGCACACCCACCACACCATACTCGCTAAGGTCCAAGTTATCAAACCTTGCGTCCGTTATTAAGACCACCGGGATTTTCATTGTGTCAGAATATGATATGAGTTCGTTTAGCATAGTAAAACCATCTGGCCCCGTCAACATTGCATCCATAAAAATCATTTCCGGAAGACCATCATCTATCGCCTGCGTCGCCATCAGCGCGTCGCCAAAAATTTTTACTTCCCCACCACATGCTTTTGCTATGCATTCTGCCATCATCCGATTATCATCAATTACAAAAATCATTTTAAAGGCTCCTAAAACAAACTCATTTGCTTTGACCTCATCAAATCAACATAAAAACTCGTCCCATCACGATGCCTTACTGCGCCAACTTTTGCATCCATGTATTTAGAAAATTTCGAAGCAATAAAAAGTCCTAACCCAGACGACCCAGGCCTCATAGCAATCGAGGTCGGCTTTTCCACCCAACCTCTTTGCATCTCGCGCCACACATCCATCGGAAGCGCCGGGCCATAATCCCTCACTAAAATTCGTATTTTATCTTTTATCGGTTTTACCATGATCTCAGCCCGCATTTCATCGCCAGTATAATGCACGGCGTTTAGCAAAAAATTATACACTACACTAAATAGCAACTCTCGATTTGCATATGCGAGCTGCTCTTTTCCAGGAAATTTTACAAATAATTCCCGTTTGTTATAACGAAACAGATATTCCAGCTCTCGTATTACTTCATCACACACTGGTCGCACCGCTAGTGGACTCATTTCCGGCAAAGAAGATTCCAGCCGCCTTAACTTCAAAAGATCATTCACTTGCCGAATCGCACGATCGGACACGCTCACCATTTTTTCACGAATCAATTCATTTGGTTCACTCATTTCGTCAAACGAAAAAGCAAGTTGCCTCAAAGTAGCAAGTGGCTCTTTGAGTTCGTGCGCCGCCACCAAAATTCCGTCGACCTCCACATCCATACCCCCATTTTACCATATTATGCGTTGAATTTTACAGAATCCAAAATTGTCTGAAAATCACCCTCATATCCCATCGCATCAGTCCGAAGGATTGCGGTCTTATCACGAATCTTCAAAATCACTATAATACCATTAAGCTCTGTGCCAGGAATCTTACCAACGTATCGGTTTGCCGTCGTCCCACCAACCGTCACCGTAGTCATACTTAACTCATCTCGCTCTAGATATCTCTGATAATCAGCCGCTACGCTCTCAAAACCCTTATTTACTATCGTCACCCTAAGCGCATACACTGTAGAATCTGACACTGGCTCAATCTCAAGTGGATTAAGATATGCTACAAAATCACCGCCTTTTGACGCATCCGACGCAACATACACACTCCACATCTTTGGGAAGTCAAAAGACAACTGCCCATAATCCGTCGGTCCAGTAAACTGCCTAGTGTCTTTCTTTGCCTCCTCTGCATCAGCCAAAGCTTGCTCTGCCTTTGCCTCGCTCACTGCTGCTGCAATTTTAAGGTCAACTTCGTCACTAAGCTCTGCATACTCATTATTTTTTGACACAAATAGCCACATAAAAACGCCAGATAATATCAAAAACAACGCCGCCGCTACACCCAATACCGCCGGCATAATGTTTTTCTTTGGCTGTGACGCAGCGACAATCTTTGGTGCAGCACCATTTAAAGCTCCAGGCATACTCGCCGGAGTCACTGGTTGCACTGTTGGCATCTGAGAATTATCCATAAACTTATTATATCACTATTTTGAAAAATCTTCCGCTAAAATTTCAATTTCATTTTTCAGCTTTTTTAAATCATCTTCAATTTCTTTTGCCAGCTCCGCCGCTTCTTTATAATTTTTCACCGCCTCTTCAAGTTCAAAATCATCCGAATAAAACCACTCCACTTTTTTATCTAACTCTTTTAATTTTTCATTTAAACTTTTTTCTTGTTTACTCATCATTGCTCCTTTTTATGATTTTTTGTATCAATGCCATGATTTCTGAATCAAATGTTGTAATTTTTACAACATTTCCAGTATCAATTTTGCCATTCAAAATCGCATATCCTTGTCTTAAAACCATTTCTGGATTTAAGCTCTCGAGCATTTTCTGTCTCTGCCGAATTTCTCCCAATTTTGAATCAACTTCAGAATTTATCTTCTGCAAAATCAACCGAATTTTTTCTTCAACTTTTTCAGTTTTGCGATCCCTCGTCAGGAGTTCCGCCGCATTAGATGGTGTTGAAGCTCTCACATCGCACGCAAGATCACAGAGCGACTCGTCCACCTCGTGCCCAATCCCGCAAATCACCGGAATTTTAGAAGCCGCCACCGCTCGCACCAATCTCTCATCATTAAAACACGCAAGGTCATCCGCCGAGCCACCACCGCGAAGGAGAGCAATCATTTGTACTTCGCTTTTTTCATTAAAATATTGTAATGCTCGTATAATCTGATCGGGCGCATCCATACCTTGTACTTGCGTATGCGCCACTTGCACTTTCATCCCGCCCCACCGCGCATTAATAATTTTAATAAAGTCCGCATATCCCGCCGCCTGTGTCGATGATATCACCCCAAGCCGTGTCAAATCTTCCGGTATTCCACGTTTCTTCGCTGGGTCAAATAGCCCCTCGTCGGCCAATTTCTTTTTTAACATCTCAAAAGCTTTTTTAAGTGACCCCTCGCCCACCGGCTGTACCGCGGTCACCGTAAAAGAAAACTTTCCCCACTGCGTCAGCTTTGGCGTCCCACGCACTATCACTTTCATCCCATCTTCAAGCGGTTGGCGCATGGACCACAAAGTCATAAAACACGGCACACTAGTCTGCTCGTCCTTCAAATCAAAAAATACCCATTTTCCTTGATTTACTTTAAAACTCGCCACTTCCCCTACCACCGTCACTGACGAATACGCATATTCAAGCGTCTGATTTACTACCGCTACCAAATCCGAAGGAGTTAAATTATCCATTCTTGCTCCGAATCGCTTTTTGGTACGGCAGATAGCCAGTCGCAATTGTGAGAATGAGCGACAGTGCCCTCGTCATCACGGTCACGATAAGTGCCGTTGCCATTGCGGATTCCGTACCACCAAGCAATATCCCCATCACCCCCGCCATGCCAAGCTCATATGGCCCATACGGCACAATCCCATCAAACACCGAGCCAATCGCCTCACCCACTAGTATCATCGGGAAAATTTCTGGTCGCCCCAAAGCTGCTGCTACAATCCAATACGACCCAACTTCGCACAGGCTATATATCACACCCCAAATAGTTGGCGGCAGTAATGATTTTTTGTCTTTCTTTACAATCAACACACAATCATGAATACTGAGAAAATATTCCTGTACCTTGTCTCGCTCCAACATATGTCGCACTCGCCCAAAAGTCACCGCCTTTGCCATAGCGTCGGTCACTTTCATCACTACCTTACCAAAGAAATCAATTCGCTTTTTGCTACTTGCAACATATGTTATTAATCCAAGCCCCACAAATACCCCCGCATTCATCAAAAGCGACACCCAGATAATCCATTCCGCTCCAGACGGGATACTACCGAGCGCAAACAAAATCAATATCGCAACTAGCGCTTGCAAATAGTTTACTACCGTCGTAATTGCATATCGAAAAATATACAAAAAACTTGCCTGTCCAGCCGTGATATTAAATTGATGTAAACGATACGTAAGATATGCGAGGCCACCAATACCGCCCGCCGGCACCGCCCGGTTTACAAAATTAAGCTCCGTCGAAATTTTTAGCTTTTCTTTCCGCCCAAAATTCTTTCGGAATTTTCCCTCGAGATAAGAAAAGAAAATCTGCCCACAAGCATAATACATAAAAATCTGCTCCGGAAGAAGCAAGATAATTATAAAGAGGTTCGCATTTTTAAGATTATTAAACGTTTCTACAAACCCGTCCCAGTTCTGATACACCACATAACCCACAAGTACAAACGTCGCTACCGAAATCAGCGTCCGCCAAGGAAACTTAAAACGTTTTTTCTTCTGCATATGACCATTATAGCACAAAAAATATCCCCTTTCGGGGATATTTAAACTTCCAGATTAGCGAACTTCTACGCGAACGCGTGGTAAACTCTTGCCAGAGAAGTGAGTCTTCTTAGTTTTGACGAAGGTAACTACACCATCCTTGGCAGCATGAATCGTAAAATTGCGAGACATGTAAGTGCCAGGACCAGCAAGTTTGGTCGCGCCAGTCTGGCGGACGAGAACTTCACCGTTCTTTACTTTCTGGCCACCAAAGCGCTTAACGCCAAGGCGCTGACCAGCATTATTATGGACGTTTTTGGCGGTACCGCCAGCTTTTACGTGTGACATTTATTTCTTCCTTAATATTATTATATCTCTCGCCACGATTTGCCCATCTCGATGATAAATAAGCCCCTCGCGCGTTTTATTATGAACATTATACCCCATATCGGCAATTTCGTCAAGGATTTCAAGACGCGAATATATCCCATCTTCGCGAAGCCACGCTGGCGCCGCCACTACCACTGGTGTACCAGACTTAATCTGCGAAGCCAAATTCTTCAAAAACCCTAGAACAATCGCCCCACATTCCTGCTTTTCGGTCTTCAGCTTAATTTCCGGCGGAATATTTGACATCGGCTTGCCAAGATACCCCTCACACGCCACCGCATCAATCGGTTGTTGCCACGTGAAAGAAGTAGCATCGCCTTGCTGAACCTGGAAAATGTTCATTCGAGGCGCTTCCGGAGCGCGGCAGCGCGAGGTTGAGCGCGCCTCGCCCGTGGCGACGGGCCGAGGCGACGCGGCCCGAGAATGAATATTTTCAGGTTCAGTAAACCATTCCAAATTTCTTTTACTGTATTCCACCATTCTTTCGTCGACGTCTGTTCCGTATGCTCGGTAGCCCATCAAAAGAGCTTCCTGAAGCACTACGCCAGTCCCACAAAATGGATCTAATATAGTAGAACCTTCCGACAAAGGGCCACAAAGATTAATCAAAATCTGCGCTAGCTTTGGTGGAAGCATCCCGACTTTTGCATCTCGCGCCGGACGCGCTTGGTCGCGCTTCGCGTAGGCATCAATATCCTGCACGCCAATCACCCGGTACCACTCGTCATCTAGTTTAATGAGCTCCACTTTTCGTTCATTTTTGCCACTAAGTCCATTGTGAAGCGATGTCGCTGTAGATAAAGTCGCATCCTTATTTTCCACCACCCTCACACTTCGCCCATGACGCACCAAAATTTTCTTCAATTTAAGCGCCTCTAAAGTTGCCGATTTTCTTGATGCCCTCAAAGAATAATCCGACACCCCGAGCGTAATTTTCCCCTCCGGCAACTTCTGCAAAAACTCTAATGGCTTCTCATCTAACGCCTTTGCCAACTTCAAAACCCCACCGAATCTATCAATGTTGATAGTAGATACCGTCGCCGAGAACGTCACATAGGCAGGACCCGCTAAGAACTGAGCTTTCGGAAATTGCGCCTCAAGCTCTGCTATCGATATCTCTGGTTGCCTACCTAAAACCGCCAAATACATATTATTTTACAATCACAAATTTATTTTTACCTTTTTTTACAATCGCCGTCTGATTTACAGCCATATCTAAATCTGTCACTTTTACGCCATTCACCGAAATCGCACCGCCAGAAATATATTCTCGAGCCTTTTTCTTCGACTCTGCAAATCCCGTCGATGTTAACAAATCCAAAAGTAAAGTTCCCTTCGATACTACCGGCAAATATGCCGCAAATTCCGTCAACTCGTCTTCCGAAAAATCCGAAAAATCTGTCTCGCGCGAGAACAGCACCGCCGTCAGATTTTCTACCGCAGCTGCCGCATCGCGACCATGCACCACCGACGTTACTTCGCGTGCCAACACTTTCTGTGCTAACCGTTTCTCTGGCGCTTCAAAATGCCGCTTCAAAATGTTCTCAATTTCCTCCGGCATTAGTAAGGTGTAAATCTTCATCAAATATTCTACACTTGTATCTGGCTGATTCATCCAAAACTGGTAAAAATCAAATATCGAGGTGTAATTTCCACCGCCATTATCAGAGCTAGCTAGCCACACCGCATTGCCCTCAGACTTGCCGAACTTTCGCCCAGTCACCGGGTCAATCACGAGCGGTGTCGACCACACATCTGCTTCTGCATCACAAAGTCTCCGAATCAAGTGTATACCAGACGTACAGTTACCGTACTGGTCTGCCCCACAAAGCTGCAAAGACACACCGTGTTCACGGTAGAGATGTAGGAAATCATAGCCCTGAATTAATGTGTACGAAAACTCCGCATAGGAAATCCCAGCTCCACCTTCACCAATCCGTTTCTGCACAAACTGCCGATCAAGTAGCTGTGTCATCGAAAACGCTTTTCCAATCTCACGAAGGAAAGTCAAATAATTCATGTCCTTAAACCAGTCGTAATTATCAACCATAGTGATAGCCCGGGCGGGTCCTGCCGTCGCTTTTCCCCCATCCTCGCAAAGCTCGGTGGGGGTCCCCCAAGCGACGTCACCCGCCCCGAGCATCACCCTTTCTACTTGCTCTCGAATACATTTCTTATTATGCTCAACTTCATCGATTGATTTCAAATCTCGTTCACCGTTATCTTTCGGGTCACCAATCTGCCCAGTCGCTCCACCAACTAGAAGCACCGGCTCATAACCATGTCGCACGAAACACGCACACATCATTAGTGCCGCCAAATTGCCAATCGTCAAGGAATCCGCCGACGGGTCCGCTCCCCAATAGAATTTTTTAGACTCACGCGTATCTAAATCCGCAGGATTTTTGATGGTAGTTTCGGCTTTGAAGCCACGATATAATAATTCTTCAGATAACTTCATATATATAATATACCACATCTCGCGTAGCTTCGCTACACCATATTATTCCCACACTGGCAAATCTTCTGGAAATGGATCAAAATCTTCCTCGGAAAAATCATCAAACGAGCCCGCATTCTTCACGCCATATCCACCCCTAAATCCAGTCTCGATATCATTAAACCCATCCGCGTCCTCATCCCGATATCCTGACGACCCATACGGATTATAACCAAGCTCCGTCAAAAATCTCGACGGCATACTATAATTCCGACTGCCATATGAATATCTCGACGCCGCATAGGTCAGAAACAGCCTCTGCATCGCCCGTGTCATCCCCACATACATCAGCCTCCGCTCTTCCTCTAGCTCGTTTTCATCATCATACGCGCGCGAGCCTGGGAACAATCCCTCCTCAAGCCCCACCACAAAAACCACCGGAAATTCCAACCCCTTCGCCGCATGAAGTGTCATCAAAGTCACTGCTTGCTTTCCGGCCACCTCATCCGCCGATGACATCAGCGCCGCATCCGCTAGAAAATCCTCCAAAGTTTCATGCTCCGCCGCGATTCCTGCTAAAACCTCTAAGTTCCTCATCCTTTCTTCCCCGCTTGGAGTACCATCATCGGTCAAAGCTTTAAAATCAAAATACTCCACCGCCGACTTCACTATCTCGCCCGGGTTCGACGAGGCATCCACTTTTTTTAGAAAATTCACAAGTCTAAGAAGTCCATTTCGTGCTTTCGCCGCGTTTAGCACCTCAACAATATCCGGATTTAAAAGCGGGGCGACGTCACTCATGGAGTCTATCGCGTCAAGCACTTTCTTTAGCGACACTTCGCCAATTCCAGATAGCACATTCTTGGCCACTCTCTCAAAACTCACTTTATCACGCCCACTCATCACGAGTTTCAAAATCGCCAGTACATCCTTTACTTCCTTCCGATCGTAAAATCTTACCCCGCCCACAATTTTATATGGAATTTGTCTCGTAATCATCGCCTTTTCAAAAGCATACGACTGCGCATTTGTCCGATATAGCACCGCAAAATCGCCATAATCTGCAAAATCTTGTGACAACATTATAATTTTTCGCGCCACATACTCCGCCTCCGCCGTTTCATCCGTCAAACTTTCAATTTCAATCGGCTCTCCATCTCCAGCTTCAGTATAAAGTTCCTTATCGGTCCGCGTTTTATTTTGCCGAATGATTTTCTGTGCCGCCTTTAAAATATTTCCCGTCGAACGATAGTTTCGTTCCAACTTCACCACCTTCGCCCCCGGAAAATCTTTTTCAAAATTCAAAATATTCGTAAAATCCGCCCCTCGCCACGAGTAAATCGACTGCCAGTCATCCCCCACCACACAAATATTTCGTTCTTTCCCTACCAGTAATTTCACCAACTGATATTGCACGGTATTTGTATCTTGATACTCGTCAATCAAAATATGCTGAAATTTTTCCTGCCACTTTTTTCGCACTTCCGCGTTACGGCTAAACATCTCGAGAGTCTTTAAGAGTAAATCATCAAAATCTAACGCCCCAGCTTTTTTCTTCTCTTCTTCATATCGCCGAAAAACTTTTGCTATTGCCTGCTGGTTCGGATAAACCGCTTTCGCCGCGTATTCTTCCGGACCATTACCTTGATTTTTTTCACTCGAAATAATCCCCTGCACCGACTTTGGCTTCAGGGCCTTATTTTCGCTTAATTTCAAGTCCTTCATAATGCGCTTCATTAGTGCCACCTGGTCATCCGCATCATAAATCACAAAATTTCGATCAAGCCCCGCCGCGTCCGCCTCTTGCCTCAAAATCTTCACGCATACCCCATGAAACGTTCCCATGTACGGCATAAATCCTCGTGGCGGCTCCTGAGCTTCATGATTTAAGGCCATCAAAGCCCAAAGCCTCTCCCGCATCTCGTTCGCCGCTTTATTAGTAAATGTCACCGCTAAAATGCGCGAAGGCTCCACACCGTGAGCAATCAAATTTGCAATACGATGCGTCAAAGTCTTCGTCTTACCAGATCCAGCACCCGCCAGTATCAATACTGGACCTAAGAGACACTCCGCAGCCTCTCGCTGCGCCTCATTTAATCCCTCCAAAATATCATCCATCACTCAATTATACCATCAAATACCAGTTAACGGCTCAATGTCCGCCCCAAGATGCCGAAGCCTCGCCGCAAAATCCTGATACCCGCGTTTAATCGGATAAATATTACGCAGTATCGAAGTCCCTGGCGCAGCAAGCATCGCTATCAAAACCACCACTGCTGGACGCAAAGCCTGCGGCGCCACCATTTCCGCCGGTCGCCAATTAGTCGGCCCCTCTATATACACCCGGTGCGCATCAAGTAGCTCCACTTTTGCATTCAAATTAGAAAGCTCAGTCGTGTACACCGCCCGGTTTTCAAACACCCAGTCATGAATCAAAGTCCTACCCTTAGCCGTCGCCGCAATCACCGAGAAAAATGGCAAATTGTCAATATTAAGCCCCGGAAATGGCATTGGATGAATTTTATCAATCGGCGCCACTAAATCAGATTTATGAATCGTAAGGTCCACCAGCCTAGTCCGATTATTCATTGACAAATATTCCGCCGATTTTTCAATCCGCGCACCCATACTTTTCAAAACTTCAAGTTCAATCTCCAAAAACTCAATTGGAGCCCTCTCGATCGTGATTTCAGACTTCGTCACTAGCCCCGCCGCAATAAAGCTCATCGCCTCAATCGGGTCCTCAGATACGTGATAATCTACGTCCTCATCAATTACCGACCGCCCTCGCACCACCAAAGTGGTCGTACCAATACCAGAAATTTTCACACCCAACTTTTCCAAAAAGAAACATACATCTTGCACCATGTAATTTGGCGAAGCCCCCACAATCGTCGTCTGCCCAGGCGACAAAGCTGCCGCCATTAGCACATTTTCCGTCACCGTATCGCCACGCTCAGTTAGCACGATATACCTATCAGTATATTTATGCAAAGTCTCTTGCCTTATGCCCACTTCATAAAATCCGCTATTACACTCCGCATCAACCTCCAGCCCAAAAGATTTTAACGCCTGCATATGTGGCTCTACCGTCCGCGTACCAAGCGAGCATCCACCCGCATACGGCAACCGAAACCTCGGATATCGATGAAGTAAAGGCCCAAGGAACATAATGATCGAACGCGTCCTGCGTGCCGCTTCGATGTCCATCTCGTCAAGTTTTAATTCACGTGGTGATATAATTTCTAGGTCACGGTGACGATTTTGCCAGTGACATTTTACCCCTATTGACTCCAAAACTTCAATAATTCTAAATACTTCTTCAATCCTAGCCACCCGATGTAAAACCGTCCTACCGGAGTTCAAAAGCGCTGCACATAGAAGCCCTACGGCTGCATTTTTTGACGTATTAATCGTAATCTCACCATGAAGCTCCTGTCCACCCCGAATCCTATAACTCTGCGAAGCCGAGTCGTTTATAGAGAGAATCTGCGTCCCAAACGCTTCTGACAGTTTCTTAATCATCTCGAGTGAGATATTTTGTCCGCCTTTTTCAATCCGGTGAATCGCCGATTGACTCGTGCCAACTTTCTCCGCCAGTTCTTCCTGAGTCCATCCCCGCTCCATCCTCAGGCTCTCAATAGTTTCCCCGATTACTTCATGATAAGTTTTATTCTTTTTCATAAAAAAATTATATCACACGATGAATAATTGTAAAGTCAAAAATATGCTATAATTGACTCATGAAAACTATTCGAGATATAGATGTTAAAAATAAAATCGTCCTTGTCCGCACGGATTATAATGTGCCAGTAAAAGAAGGCAAAGCTACTAGCGGCCTTCGCATTCGCGCCAGCCTCCCTACTATTAATTACCTATTAGAGCACGGTGCCAAACGAATTATCTTAATCTCCCATCTCGGCCGCCCAGAAGGCAAACTCACACCAGAAACCACCCTCTATCCAGCCGTCAATGTCCTAAAAAAACTCCTGCCGGAGCTAACTATCGGCTTCTACCATCTTCCGCAGAAAGGCAAGCAAATTCCTATCCCGGATAACGTCAAAGTTGCCGCTCTAGAAAATCTCCGCACCGACCCCGGCGAAGAAGCCAATGATAAAAACTTTATTAAAAATATCATCGATGCCGTAAACGCCGATATCTATGTGCAAGATGGCTTCGCTGTCGTTCACCGCGCCCACGCTTCCACCGACGCAGTCAAAAACTTCCTGCCCATCTATGCTGGCTTACTCATCGAAAAAGAAGTAGCAAATCTTAAAAAAGCTATCGAAAACCCCACAAAACCTCTTCTTTTCATCCTTGGTGGCGCCAAAGTTTCCGACAAGCAACCTTTAATTGATAAATTTGCAAACTCGGCAGACAATATCTTTGTTGGCGGCAAAATCGCTGCCGACGGCTACAAAGCGACTTCTGACAATATTTACGTAGCCGAAGATTTCGACGAAAATGCCGCCGGTGACAAGCTCGATGTCGGTCCCCTTTCTACCGGCAAATTAGCCGGCCTCATTACCGATGCAAACACCATTATCTGGAACGGTCTCCTCGGTAAAGCCGAAGATCCAGCTTATGCTACCGCCTCTACTATTGCTGCTGAACTTATCGGCGAAAAACAGGGCGTTACCAGTATTATCTGCGGCGGCGACACCGCTGGCTTTGTCGAAAACCTTATCGCGGACCACCCAAATCTGAGTTACAGCCTCATTTCTACCGGTGGTGGCGCCGCTCTTGAATTTCTCCTCAGTAAAGACCTCCCCGGCCTCTCCGCCATCGAATCATAAAAAATGGTAGTCGCGGCGGGATGGGCTATCTCTTCACGTCCACCATCAGAACAAAAAACAAGCCACAAGTGGCTTCTTTTTTGTCTTATGGTAGTCGCGGCGGGATTCGAACCCGCGATTGCATGGATGAAAACCATGTGTCCTAGGCCTCTAGACGACGCGACCACGTGTGTATATTATAGCAAAAACCGTCAAAAAGTGCAAGCGTAGTGATAATCTACATGATAATCATACTTTGTAAACGGCTCGTCAGGATAAACTTTTACATATGTAGCTTCCGGATCACAATACCCGGTTATATAATCCGCTAGCGAGCTATAGCGCTCACTATCAAATAATAGCAACTGCCGAAGCGTAATTTTCGAAAACCCAGTCTCAGTATATCGCGACATAACATCGCCAAGTGGTTTATCCTCAGCGCCATAACTCTCCACTCGTGGATAAAAATAATTTTCATAATAATCAGCCGTAATTATTTCAATTTTCTTAGTCACAAGACTCTCTGGATTATTTAGCGTCACCGCCAAAATCGCCAAAATCACAGCCAGCATCGCAACGATAATCACACCCACAATCACACGTCGACTAATCTTAAAAATTTTCTTATCGCGATCAGAAAGCCCCCGACGGCTGGAAAATCTAGTCCGCCCAGCATGAACCTTAGCGCTAGAAGTCTTCGTGCGCTTTACCCTTTTAGTTTTGGCAGTTTTCTTCACATTAGCCATAAGCTCATTATACCATATTCATCAAAATATGGTAAAATATTCACATGAGTAAACTGTTTAAGAGAACTAAAATTCTGGCTACGGTAGGGCCAGCGACCAACTCACCGGAAATTATCGAAGAAATAATCATGTCTGGAGTAAACGGCTGCCGATTAAATTGTTCCCATGGTTCAAACGAAGAACGCGAAACCCAAATCGGCTGGATCAGAAAAGCCGCCGAGAAGAAAGGCCGTAGCGTCGCTATTTTGCAAGATTTACAAGGCCCAAAAATCCGACTCGGTATGCTAAAAGACAATCGTCTCGATGTACATAGGGGTGATATTTTGGTGCTCGAAGCGTCCCCAGAATACGAACACGACGGCGGCTCCACCATTCCAGTACAGTACAATCTCGCCGAAAAATGTAAAGTCGGCGAGCCATTATCCATGTTTGATGGCAAAGTAAAAACCATTGTCAAGGAAATTATTTCAAAAACCGCAATCAGCGTGGAAGTCTTAAACGATGGTTTCATCATGTCAAAAAAAGGCCTTAATCTTCCCGATACGGATTTTAGCGGCGATATTTTAACCAAAAAAGACCTGAGCGACATCGAATGGGGTGCCAGCGCAGACATCGACTATGTCGCTTTATCTTTCGTCCAATCAGCATCCGACATCGAAAACCTACGCCAGATTCTATTATCACACGGCTCCACCGCCCGCGTTATCGCCAAAATCGAGACCAAAAAAGCCATCTCCTCAGATGAACATCTCGAATCAATCGTAAAAGCCGCGGACGGCATCATGGTCGCACGCGGAGACATGGCCGTCGAGGCCGGCGCCGAGGTCGTGCCGACCATGCAGCGCAAGCTCATCGCCATGTGCCGCCGGCACGGCAAACTTTGCATCGTAGCTACCCAAATGATGTCATCCATGGTAGACAACCCAGAACCAACCCGCGCCGAGGTTTCCGATGTTGCCACCGCCGTCGTACAGGGCGCCGACGTCGTTATGTTGTCAGACGAGACCGCCAACGGCTCTTACCCAGTCGAGACTGTCCGCGCAATGAAAAAAGTTATCCTCTACACCCAAAATCATTCTCGCGTAGCTTCCATCGCACGTGACAGCGATGGTGGCATTTACAATGCAATTTCCGCCACGGCAGTCAAATTAGCCGAAGAGATCGATGCCGACGCCATCATTTGTCAAACCGCCTCTGGCGCCACCGCTTTTGCGACTGCCGCCGAACGCCCCAATCTGCCAATCGTATCCGTCACATCAAATCCACGTGTCGCCAATCAACTTGCACTCATCTACGCAAACTCCGCTTTCGTGAGACCATATTCGGACGAATTCGGCTTATCGCTCGCCGAAGAGCTCAAAGCTTCCGGATACCTCAAATGTAAAGAAGGCAAAAAAGACCTCCTCACCGTCATCGTTTCAGGCGATAAAAACAAATACGGTACCGACACCATCCGCGTCCGTAAAGTCTAATTACTTTCCGGCCGGCGCAAGATTGTCGGCGGTGAACACGATAAATGTTGGTGCATAGCGCTCAGTTGTCGTATATGGCGTAAACCCGACATCAAGCGAAGTCCTCCAAGCTAGAGCTGTCGAACCACCACCATCCAAGTTGAAAGCAAATTGGCACTCATGACGAAGTGCCACCGCCGCCATATCGTCAAAATTCCACCCGCCACCGTCAGTGCCTTCACCCCTGTTCGTAATCAAAGTGTAAGACCCCTTGTCGCGCACGCAAAAGATCGAGCGCGCACGATAAGCCGAATAATTTACAACCCTATTTTTATATTTCGTTGCTGCCTTACCATTTATCACTATCGGCGAAAAAGCCGTCACCGCAGATACGATTTTCCGTCCAGAAACTTTTTTACCGGTCAAAGCATCCGTATATTCAACTGTACCATTTTCTATAGCTTTATTCGTATAACCAACATTTCCAGCATCATCTATCACCAGGGTATTTTCAAGCTTTGAATTTTCACCAGTCAAAATCACTTTGCCATTCTGTACCAACGTCCCTCGCGGGCTAGTATTATCGTTAAAAATCCCCGCATTCCCTATCACTGTAATATTGCCACTTTCCCGCCCCGCAGCAATGTTATTAATATCATACCAAAAACTTCCCCGAGCATCCGGCGCGTAAACGTACGGCACACTATTTTCTATCTCCACATAAGCATATTCTTTACCCTTGTAGGTGCTAGTCCAGGCGTTAAAATTCAAGCCGCTCACCTGAAGAACCGACGCATTTTTGACTGCTTCCCTGGCTATTTTTTTATCAATCTCCTCAGCTGAGTCCGCAATCGCTTTTTTAGCGATTTTCTCACTATCAATATCCGTAATGGCCACAGACATGTCACTCACCGCCTCCACTATCTCGCTTGGCATCAACATTCGCGCGATTAGTACCGATAATAGCGCCGCAATTACCATCATTCCAGCGCTAAAAGACATACGGTAGAGCTTTTTCATATTCATATAAACGCTCATCGTCCTAAGATACGCAATAGCGGCCGTCGCAGCCACAAACGCCCCGAGCGTCCCTACCGTAAACAAAACTATCCCAAAAATAGTATTCATACCCCCATTATAACACACTTATGCTAAAAAGTCAAGTATAGCACCCCTAAACGCTCTCTATTGTCAAATCTTTCACTCGCTCCGCCACCCCTGTACTCCCGTCTACCAGTCTCGCAGACGGGAAAAATCTTTGGATTTTCTCCTTTACGAGTGGATAATGCGTACATCCTAGCACTACCACATCATATTCATCCGGCTCACCAGAGAGCAGCTCGCCAAGTTTTGCATCTATAGCACCATCCAAATCGTCCACTTTTCCCTCAACCCCATTGCCATTTTCTACATATCTCGCCTCTATTACGTCAGCTAAACCTGGGCAAGCCAGGAGTTTTATCGTCTGGTCAGGCTGGAGATTCTCAGCCACCAGTAGCTGCGTCCGCTCCGATTCTACCGTCCCAGGGGTCGCAAGTACCAGGATTTTCCGCGCACCAGACTTTGTCGCTAACCGAATTGCCGGCTCCGTGCCTACAAATTTCACATCTGGATAATCCCGGCGCAATTTATCTATACACCTCACCGTAGCCGTGTTACAAGCCACCACGATAATCTCAGCACCCCATTTTAGCAGCTGCTCCACGTTGTTTTTCACAATCGCGTACAGCTCCGCTTCGCTCTTATCACCATACGGACAATGCTTTGCGTCGGCAATGTAATAATATTCCGCCCCCGACAAAACCGCCTTCACCGCCGCAAGTATCGTCACCCCACCATGCCCAGAATCAAAAAAACCAATTTTCATACATATATTATACTATCAATTATCAGAATCTAAAATAGATAAACGGGTTATAAGAGCTATTTACTAGTGCACAGATCCCTATCATAAATAGTACGATCAAAATCAAATCCAGCGCAAATCGCCCGCATTTCTTTCTGAGAAGCCACCCGCTGAATTTCTTCCCTATTGGGAACATAAATATTAACCCAATTATCATAAAATTCACATACGGAACAATCGAAAAATTGTGTGCCAGAAAATCCGCCGTCGCCCCACTAGGATGGAAGAACGAATTTAATACATACCCAAGATCATCTAGCGTGTTCACTCTAAAGAGCAACCACCCAAAATTTACTATTATAAACATATAAATCCATGACAGCCATTTTGGAAGCTTCGCAATCAATTTACCGAGAAATTGTTTTTCGGCAAGCAATATTATCATATAGAACACACCCCAAAGTACAAAATTCCAGCTCGCTCCATGCCAAAGCCCGGTAAGAAGCCATACTATTGCAAAATTCCGCACCCATTTTATCTTAGAGCAACGATTGCCGCCAAGCGGAATATATACATAGTCGCGGAACCAAGTCGTAAGTGAAATATGCCACCGCTTCCAAAAATCCGTGATGCTATGCGCCGAATACGGATAATTAAAGTTTTCGTCAAAATCAAAGCCAAAAATCTTCCCGAGCCCAATCGCCATGTCGCTATAACCAGAAAAATCATAGTAAATCTGCAGAGTATAAGCGAGAAGCGTCACGATAATCGCCACCGGCCCTAGAGCACTCTGTGCCGAAGGCTCGTTAAACACCGCGTCCGCTATCACCGCTACATTGTTAGCAATCAAAACCTTCTTTACGAAACCAACAATGAACCGCCTAAACCCGTCGCAAAATTTATCTAGCGAGTGCGTGCGCTTTTTAAGCTGCTTCTCCACGTCCGAATATCGCACAATCGGACCTGCAATCAGCTGTGGGAAAAGCGCGATATAAGTACCAAGCGTAAAGATATTTTTCTGCAGCTTCACCTTCCTACGATAAACGTCTATCACGTACGACAAAATCTGGAACGTATAGAACGATATCCCAATCGGTAGCGCCAAATTCGTCTGCCCAAGGTTAAAATTGAACGCTAGATTGATATTATAGATTGCAAAATCGAGATATTTGAAGATAAACAGTGCGCCGATATTTACCACCACTGCCACAATCAGCCAGAACTTCGCAATTTTCTTCTTCTTGCGCTTCTTGTCTATCAATCGCGCAATAAAATAGTTGAAAATGATCGAAATAATCATGAGGATGATATACTTTGGCTCACCCCACGCATAGAAAATCAGCGACGCTACGAGCAGAATATAATTCTTGTATTTATCCTTCGCCAGAAAATACAGCACCAGCGTCAGTGGCAAAAACGCGAATAGGAATGTAAGACTACTAAATAACATTATAGCTCCAATCCTTGGTTAGATTTTTCATCAAATAGAATCCTTGGTCCCATTATAAACAAAACCTTATCTATTTTCTTTTCTTTAATATACTCGCTAAGAACAAACTTTTCACCCACATGATCTTTGTAATGCCTCAAATCTACAGCATAAGTTTTATTAAAATATTGAGCTACTAGCACATTAACAGGATTATCGAATGAATTTGAAATAATCAATAGATTGTCTTTTTTTGGCTGATGGTAATCAAAAACCACTTCCCCCATATCACCACCATAAACCCAACCATAATAGTTGAAGTCTTGTTTGGACTTATAGTTATGGTTCATGAAATCCTCATAATGCCCATATTCCCGTTCTTTATGATTTACATATGTATCATGCGCGGGTAAATCAAATGTATAAATTGTAAAGTTTTCTTTGAAACTATGGTTCCTCGAATCCCTCGCTTTTGAGCCATAGAAGTTTTCTTCGCTAGTAAAAGTACCGGTAGGTTCAGCTGGATTCTTTACGCCAAACATCTTCGCGATATCCTGAAATGCCTGATACGATCCAGTATAGTTCCAATGATGGTCTGTCTTATAGAAATATTCCTTAAATCCCTCATAGCCATCATAGTTTAGCCTGGAAAGCGTATATTCTCCAGCTAACTTTTCTTTTAATATCGCCTCAAGATCAATCACTTTTTCGCCCGTCTGAAAATTATAAATCTGGGGTTCGTCAAAATAATAATAATATGTATCTACCAAGCTATTTACGTGATTATATCTCGCAATATTCTTTTCTAAAATCCCAGAAGTAAGGACACGCTTTTGCTTCGAATCATCATTTATAGCTGGGGGGACAATATAGTCCTCACAATTAAACGTCATGTTCGTATACGTCTTACCATCGAGCTGTACGTAGCGATTCTTGCAGGCAATGCTATACAAATTATAAGTCGGCAAATTATTTAGTGCCTCACCATACATTACGCGTATTTTTTCGCTAAAAGCAAACTGATCCGAAAGCGCGTTTTCAAAATTATCTTGAAATTTACCATTTAGAAAATTCTTAACCGTAAAATGGCTAAATTGTGTCAGATTTCTATTTTCCGAAACCGAAGATTTCCGTGGCATTTTTACCAAACCATACATTCCAAAAATAAACACCAGACAAATCATCGCTAAAAACAAACAATTCTCCTTGAAACAATTTAACGATATCCCATCAATGACTTTCCTCATATCTACACATTATAGCACGATTCTCATTTATGATATAATGACAATATATGCACCAAAAAATCAAAAAAGTTTTTTTCTATAGTGGGTGGTTTTTCAGCTATTCCTGCTGTACTGTTTTTTATCTCATCATATCAATCCCCCTACGCTTTAGTAAAAAATATAAAAATCTTTGGTTAATTTCTGAAAGACCAGAAGAAGCCAGAGACAACGGCTATTGGCTCTATAAATGGATCCTGGAAAATAGGCCAGAAACTAACGTTCGTTATGTCTTAGCAAATAATAGCACCGACTACAATAAGATGCCGCGCAAAGACCTGATTATAGAACCAAACTCCGCAATACACCACATCTGTCACATATTGTCATCCTATTCAATCTCAACGCACATGCATGGTGCCAGCCCCGGAAAATCATTCTGCATCCCTTTTCTACCATTTATGCGCAAGAAAAAAACCGTATTTCTACAGCATGGCATCACGCAAAACAAGATTAATCTACGCGGCAAACTAGATTATATAATAGCAGCCTCAAAACCGGAAAAAGAATTACTAATTGAAGCAAACCCGAAATATAAAGACCGCATCTATATAGCTGGTTTTTGTCGTTATGATCAACTTGAAGATTTATCAAAAAAACAAAAAATTAAGACAATTCTCGTTATGCCAACTTTTCGTAAATGGCTCCGTGATATTGCTAGATTAAAATATCCCGACTCCACATTCAAAAACACCGACTATTATAAATATTGGAATAGTTTTTTAAAAAACAACGAGCTAAAAACAATTCTTTCCAGAAACGATATGGAATTAATTTTCTTTCCCCACAATGAAATGCAAAAACTCGCCCACAATTTCAAGAGCAACAACGATCGCATTAAAATCGGTAAGCCCGGGGAATTTGATATCCAAGAACTACTAAAAAAATCCAGCATTTTAATTACTGATTACTCTAGCGTCTTTTTCGATTTTGTTTATATGAATAAACCCGTCATATTTTATCAATTTGACCAAAAAGATTTTTACACAAAACATTACACCGGCAGCGGTAAGGCATCGCCATTCGGCAACACATTCGCCAACGAAGATGAGCTCATCAAAGAAATTGATAACACTATAAAAAGAAATTGCACTCTCAAGAATAAGTACAAAAACGACGCTATGAATTTCTATGGGCATCGAGACAAAAAGAATTGCGAACGTGTTTATACCATAATCACTAAACCGGTCAGACAGCAACAATCTAAATAATATGTAATCTCGTGTGGTATAATTAGACTATGGCAACCAAAATTGATTTTGTCGTGCTTTGGGTTGACCCGAGCAATAAAGAATGGCAAGAATCCAGAAAAAAATATGCTGAAAAACTCCCAAAAATCGACGGGATTGACAATGACACTTCAAGATATCGTGACTGGGATAATTTCAAATATTGGTTTCGTGGTGTCGAAAAATTTGCTCCTTGGGTAAATAAAGTGCATCTTGTCACAAATGGCCAAATTCCAAAATGGCTAAACACCAATCATCCAAAATTAAATATAGTCAATCATTCCGACATTATGCCAAAAGATGCACTCCCAACGTTTAATTCCAATGCAATTGAGCTTTGTCTACACAATATACCAAGTCTTAGCGAACAATTCGTTTTATTCAATGATGATGTATTTATCACAAAAAAAGTCAAACCTACCGACTTCTTTAAAAACGGAAAGCCAGTTAATTCCATGGCACTTTTTGCCATTAGACCAGTAGAGACAGGCCAAAGTCGTTACCGAATCGTTGCAAAAGATATTGCCATTATCAATAAACACTTTAAATTCAATAAAGTTAAAAAGCAAAATCTTGGCAAGTTCCTATCCTTAAAACAGGGCCCGTGGATAGCATTTACATACCCCCTAATGCTCTACGGTCACTTTGTCGGATTCAGGAACTTTCATATTGGCAATAGCTACCTAAAAAGAACTTTTTCCAAGGTATGGAATGAAGAACCGGAAGCGATACGGATAACTATAAACAACAAATTCAGAAATAGCTCTGAAGATATTAATCATTGGCTATTTAATTATTGGCAATTCGCTACGGGTAATTTCCACCAAAGGAGGTCTAGCTTCGGAGTTAGTAAAAACATCGACGATCCAAAAGTGCCAAAATATATCAAGAAACAAAAATACCACATCATTTGCCTGAATGACCCCGAAAAGGCGGGAATCAATGATACTGAAGTGGAAAAGATAAAACATATAGTCAACAATGCTTTTGATAAAATCTTAAAAGAAAAAAGTCACTTTGAGCTGTAGATTATGATTGCTAGAAATTTCAGAAAAATTAACAACATACTATTCTATATTTCATATACCATCTTAATAGCACATTATATATTAAAATCTATCACCTTTTTTGATAATAAGATAAATACCATAGTTTATGCGATCGGGATCTCAGTCTTGATATTGCTAAGTATCATAAATATTCTTGAAAAAGGTCTAAAGAGCTCCACTATCGTTATCATTATCTCTATTGCCTTAGTAATCCTGTGTATATTGACACACGATCTCCTACTTCCGACAATTTGGTTGCTCATAATAGCATTCGGCAAAAAAGATTTTGATAAATTAGTAGAATATGACATCGTCATTAAAACAGCGTTAGTACTACTGGTGGTCACACTGTCGCTGGTGGGGGTGCTAAATATCGGATCCACACATTTAAGGGGAGAAACGGTGCGCCTAAGCCTCGGTTTTAATAACCCAAATATGTTTAGTACATATGTTTTATCAATAGTTTTTGAAATATCATATCTACGACGAAAACAATATGGCATTCTCGAAATCATAATATCGCTTGTGGCAGTACTCATTATTTTCTTCACTACTGGCAGTAGAACCCAAATCGCTTGCATCATCCTAAGCGTTATCCTGTTGTTAATATATAAGAAAAAGCCAAAGCTATTTTCAGGAAAAACTATTAATTGGATAGGAAATAATTTATTCACAATTATTGCCGCTATTAGTTTAATCAGCCTATGCATCTATTTTCTAGTCCCTTATTCCAGTGGCTTTTTAAATACAATTTTACCGGATCGCATTCGCCTACCTGCAAACACTATTAAATCAACCGGGCTATGGCTCTTTGGAAACATAACATACGCGAACTCCTCATTTGATTCAGCACTAGACAACTTACCACTTTTTATCACGATTGTATATGGTATTATCCCACTGGTGGGCACCTGCTTCCTAATAAAACAATATATGAAAGGACTCAATAACGGCACAACAAAAATAATCTATCTCATCATGGTCGTTTTTATCTTAAGTTGCTTTAGTGAAAAAATATGTTTTAGGCCACAATATAATATTTTTATTCTGTACGCAGCTACATTATTGTTCAATAACACAAATCCAACTTTAGCACATCAAGAAAAGAGGAGAAATAAAAAAAATGATTAAGAAAAAAATACTAATAACCATCATAATACCCTGCTATAACAGTGGAAAAACCATTGAAAAATGCATAAGATCAGTTTGCAGACAAACGTACAAAAAAATAGAAATAATTTGTATAAATGATTATTCAAACGACAATACAGCCAACATAATCAAACAAATTGCAAAAACCGATAAACGTGTAACACTAATTGAACACAATAAAAATCTAGGCGTTTCCGTATGTCGAAATGAAGGAATTTCAAAAGCGAAAGGCGATTATGTTACATTTTTAGATTCCGATGATTTTATAGAGAAAAATACAGTAGAAACACTCGTTAACTGTGTGGACAATAATAACCGCCCAGACTTTATTCGATACAACTTCACCTCGACCAATAATTCATATGACAACAATTTACACGACCTTAATAATCGCTTTCTAGGCTCAGCTAGAGATAAAAAAGAAATATATCAAGCCTTCTTTGTGAACAAACAAAGAATTCCTACTTATGTATGGCTTTTAATTATAAAAAAAGAAATAGTTAAACAAATCAAGTTTGATCCAAACATTTCATATCTAGAAGACACCCTCTTTTATTATGATTTAATAACCATTGCAAAAACCTGTCTATTTTTAAATGCGCCACTATACCATTATGTAGATAATAATACCAGTCTGACTAGATCTAAAGACAACTTGGTTAAAAAAATCAATAATGTATTATATGTCTGCAATGAAATTACTACATGGAAAAACCTTAGTTTGCCGGAAAGAAAAATAACCGTTGCGCATCTACTAAACTTAGCGTCGGCGTTTCTCTTAAAACTTGGGATGCTAGACTACGCAACATACAAAACAACCTTCACTGAACTTCATTATGATTCAACTTTTAGAAAAATAGTCAGATATGGCAATTTGGGGGAAATCAATAAAGCAAAAAGAATTTACATCAAAACCATTTACCTAAACAAAAGGGCATGCCTAACAAGGCCTTTTCTATGGATTAAAAAAATGAGGTATAATCAATAATATGGAAAATGAATACTTATCCCTAAGAGAAATCCAACTTGCCGAACTTCATATTTTGAAACAATTTATAAGTTTTTGCAATAAGCACTCTCTACGATATTCTCTTTATGGCGGAACACTATTAGGCGCAGTTCGCCATAAAGGCTTTATTCCTTGGGACGACGATATCGACGTGATGATGACGCGACCAGAATATGAAAAACTAATAGAATTAATAAAAAACGGTTCAAGTATTGGTAAAAATCTAATTGTCTCTTCACCAGAACTCCAAGAAAGCCCAGATTTTCTTTTTATGAAAATATATGACAAAAACATTAAGGTCGACGCAGTGAACGGGATAGATAGTAATTATCTTTGGATAGATGTCTTCCCATTTGACGGCATCAAAAATCCACCAGAAAAAGAACTAAAAAAAATCCTGCGTCTGCGTAGAATTTTTCTCAGCAAAAGACTTCAGGAAACAAAAAGATATAGAAAAGACACAAAAAAATCCAGAAAAATAATAGGCACAGTTAAGCGTCTTCCATTAAAACTAATATCATATCCAAAACTCGTAAAATATTTCGTCTCAAAATGCAAAAAAGTAAAATATGGCACGACTGAATATGTCTGTGATACTGTATGGGCAAGACACCCAGGTAATATCCTGAAAAAAGAATGGCTAAATGAAACTGTAAAAGTTTCTTTTGAAGACATTAAAGCTAACGCTTTTGGTGGCTATAAAGAATATCTCGAAAGCCGTTATGGGAATTATTTGGAGCTTCCTCCAGAAAAAGAACGAATTACCCATGAGATGAAAGCCTACAGAATAGACAAAAAAAACAAATTATGATATAATTAGTACAAGGAGAAATGATCATGATTATTGGTTACACGGCTGGAGTATACGACTTATTCCATATCGGCCATCTAAAACTTCTCAAAAATGCTAAAGGAATGTGCGACAAACTCGTTGTTGGTGTCACCGTTGATGAACTCGTTAAATATAAGGGCAAAGAAGCCATGATTCCTTATGAAGATCGCGCAGAAATCGTCCGATGCTGTAAATATGTCGACGCAGTCGTCCCTCAAACCGACATGGATAAACTTGCTATGTGCAAAAAACTAGGCGCAAGCTATTTATTTGTTGGAGATGATTGGTACGGTACAGAAAAATGGCAGAAATATGAAGAAGAGTTCGCCAAAGAAGGTATAAAAATAGTTTATTTTCCATACACAAAAGGAATTTCAAGCACCCAGATCAGAGAAAGCATCGATAAAAAACAAAAAGCAAAGAATGAAAACTCTTTTAGATGAAGAAAAAGCATAAACTACCGATAGCCTTACTAAATACATTCTCTAGCCTTTTGCTTAGAGCCATCTCTATTGTTAGCGGATTTATTATTCCGAAGCTCATTCTTGACACTTTTGGTTCGGAAACCAACGGTCTAGTTAGCTCAATCAGTCAATTTCTAAATTATATTAACCTTATCGAGGGTGGCCTAAATGGCGTCATAATGGCCTCATACTACAAACCCCTCACAGATAAAAATAATTCCAAAGTCAGCGCGGTTTATGTCACGTCGAGAAATTTTCTTAGAAAAATATCTTTTGTATTTCTTGGCTACAGCTTAATCCTAAGCATTGTTTACCCACTTTTCACAAATAGCAATTTTAGCTATCCATTTATTTTGTCACTTGTCCTAATCTTGTCCATTAAACTCTTCACACAATATTGTTTTTCCCTCGCCGACAAGAACCTTCTAGACGCCTCCAAACATGGCTATGTTGTTCACTTTACCCATGCAACATTATTGGTTATTGAAACGATAGCCACATTTATTCTCATTAAGTTATTCCCAAATATTCATATAATCAAATTAGTTTCCGCTATCATTTATTTTGCTCAACCAATCATTTTTAATCACTATATTAAAAACCACTTCAATATCAACCTCAAAGCTTCGCCGGACAAACAGCTTATTAAGGACCGCTGGAATGGTTTTGCCATCAATGTTGCGGCTTTTATCCATAGTAATACCGATATAGTATTACTAACAATAATGACATCACTTAAAACGGTATCGGTTTACAGTGTATACGCTTTAGTGTCTAATGGCATTCGCCAAATCATTAAATCAATTTCCGACGCCATTGCTCCATCAATAGGACATCTATATGCAAAAGGTGACATGGATGAGCTTAACACAAAGTTTGATTTATTTGAATTTATATTATTCACAACCGGGACTTTCATGTTTGGCATGGGAATAATGCTCATTACTCCGTTTGTAATGCTCTACACAAAAGGGGTTACTGACACTAACTACTATGAGCCAATTTTTGGCATTATTTTACTCACCGCCGAGCTCATATCATGCTTACGTGGACCAGCCCTCAGGCTAGGATATGGCGCGGGTAAATTCAAAGATATGCGAAAAGCCGCATTCTTAGAAGCTGGACTAAATATTATTATATCCATCACGCTTGTTCCATTTCTAGGAGTCACCGGTGTTGCCATAGGTACACTCGTCGCAATGCTATATCGCACATCTTGGCAATACTATTATTTGCGCGATCATCTTATCGATCGCCCATTCAGAAAGTTCATAAAACGATCAGTGATATATTTAATTCCAACTTCCATAGTCATAACGGCGTGTTTAACCCTGTTCCCAATCACTGAATACACTATTTCAAATTGGGTCTATCATGCCATTATATATGGAGGCATACTTGCGGTCACTATCATCACCATCAGTATCATATTCTATCGTAACGATTTAAAAAATTTAAAAAAATATCTAAGAAAACACTCTTAATACCTTAGGCAACTATAATATTTAATTAGTTTATGATATAATAGACGAATGAGAATCCCACTAAGTAATATAAAATCCGAAAAAGTCTCTCTAAGTCACGAACAACCCACCTCAAAGAAGATAACTTCAACTAAAATCATCGACCTTATTTCTAAAATCTCTCTTTCACTCTGTATACTTTCTATAATCACCATCCTGGGCATCTTTTTTTGCCTCTCCATTCTACCAATTAAATATCTGCTTATGCTCATAGCTTTATTACTCCTCATCACCCTCCCCCTCGCCTTTTTCACCTTCAAAAAATTCACCAGCATCAAGAAAACCCGCATATCCCGCATTATCTGCACCATAGTCTCCATCATCTTCACCGGGATTTTTTGTATAATTTTCTTCTACCTAAGCCACATTATGAGCTTCGTGGATTCAATTCGCGCCTCCGAATACCAAATTGACAAATACTACGTACTCGTCAAAAAAGACTCCGATTTCGCAGCCTTAGATGACCTCGATAATCACACTATCGCCACCTATGACGCCAACGAAGAAGGCTACCAGACAGCATTCGAGCAACTAGAGCAAAAAGTCACCCTAAAATCCACCAACTACGGCAGCTCTACCGCCGCCACCAACGCATTTATAGATGACCAGACGGATTCCATCTTTATCAAAAGTTCACTCGCAGATGTTCTTTCCGAAATCGTCACTGGTTTCAACATGGAGACTCTCCGCATTCTTGATACCATCGAAATTAAAACCAAAATCGACACCATCAATAGCGACGTCAATGTCACTAAAGACTCCTTCAATATCTTCATCAGTGGCATAGACACTTACGGCGACATTTCAACCGTTTCGAGAAGCGACGTCAACATGATAGTTACCATCAACCCTCGCACACACACCATTCTTCTCACCAGCATTCCGCGCGACTATTACGTCCAGCTTCACGGTACGGATGGTCTCAAGGATAAACTCACCCATGCTGGACTCTACGGTATCAATATGTCCATCAATACCCTCCAAGACCTTTACGGCATTAAAATAGATTATTATATTCGCGTCAACTTTGACTCCACCATTAACCTAATTAATGCAATTGACGGCATCGATGTTACGCCAGATTTTACTTTCCATAGGCAAACTAATGGCGTATACTGCTATTACGAAGAAGGGCACATCAATCACCTCGACGGCCTTTGCGCCCTTCGCTACGCCCGCGAACGTAAAGCCTACGGCACCGGCGATCTCCATCGTATCCAAAACCAACAAGACGTTATCATGGCAATCATTAATAAGCTCACTTCCTCTAGGGTTATCCTTACTAAATATACTGATATCCTCTCGTCTATGAGCGGCACCCTTGAGACTAATATCCCAAGCTCTGAATTTTACAAGCTCGTCAATGCGCAGCTCGATTCAATGCCAAATTGGACCATCGAACGCATCTCTGCCGAAGGCGAGCATATTGACGCTCCCACCTATACCTTCCCAGACCAATATCTTTTCGTCTTCGTCCCCGATGAGACATCCGTCACCACCGTTTCAGAAAAAATCAAATCTGTCATGGACGCAAATTAGCATAAGTGCTATAATTAAACCATGGAAATCGCGTTGCAAGTGATATTACTTATTGTCGGCTTTGTTATCCTTATCAAGGGTGCCGACTGGCTCATCGATGGAGCCTCTTCTGCGGCTTCTCACTTTAAAGTCAGTAAGCTCCTGATCGGCCTCACCATCATCGCTTTCGGCACCGGTGCGCCAGAGCTCGCCGTCTCCGTCTCTTCACTCATCAACGGCACCACGGATATGTTGCTTGGCAACGTTATCGGTAGCAACATCTTAAACATCCTTCTTCTCATTGGTCTCGCCGCACTCATTCGCCCCATCCGCATCAAAAAAGACACCGTAGCAAAAGAACTCCCCTTACTCCTACTTATCTCCACCATTTTAGTCGTGCTCTTCCTTGACGTATTTCTCATGAATGCCGACGCCAACACCATCTCGCGCGCCGATGGCATCATTTGTTTACTCTGTTTCACAATCTTTCTCTTCTATATCATCTCCATGGCTCGCAAAAATCGCAAAGCCAAAAAAGAAGTTGAAAAACCCAAGTTTAAACTCAGCACCTCCCTCATCCTCGTCCTCGTTGGCCTCGTCGGCGTAGTTGGCGGCTCCGAATTAGTCGTAAGTTCCGCTTCCACCATAGCCACCGCCATCGGCATATCCGACCGCATGATCGCCCTCACCGTCATCGCCTTTGGCACTTCCCTGCCGGAGCTCATCACTACCATCAAAGCCGCCAAAAAAGGCGAAACCGAGCTTCTCGTCGGTAATATCATCGGCAGCAATATCTTCAATATCTGCATTGTATTGGGTCTCCCAGTCACGTTATTCGGCACCGTCACACCAGACAGCTTCGAGCTTCTCGATATTGTAATGCTCGTCGGCTCCACCGCCATCCTTCTTCTAGTCGCTCGCTCTGGTCGCAAAATCACTCGCGGCGAAGGCGCCCTCATGCTCACTACTTTCGCAATCTATTATAGCTATATTGTCTACTCCGCCCTTTCATCTCTTCCGCAATGAAACATTTTATGATACAATAAACATACACGGTGCTTTGGCGGAGTGGTTACGCAGCGGTCTGCAAAACCGCGTACACCGGTTCAATTCCGGTAGGCACCTCCATTTTAAAGACAATCAAAAAAACCCAGAACAAACTCTGGGTTTTATTTTTTATAGCTTTATCAGCGGCTTCTTTGTCCTCGCTAGTCTCACCGCTTTAGCGAGCAAAGCTCCTATTTTTTCATGCTCGGCTTTTTGCTTTTCAGTATCAAACGCTTCTTGCTGCCGCCTCAAATCGCCATAAAACCCAGTTCCCCTTGCCGCATCCCAAAACAAATTTTCACATGGTACGTCTTTATAATGCCATGGCTTATTAAACAAATTAAAATGCACCAACTTTGTGTCATCCGGCAAGTCCGCTCTTGGCTCCGCATTCCACTCTTCGCCAATATAATGTATTTTATTTTGCAAAATTATATTTACATAATCCTGATCTGGCGCCAAAAAATCCGCGTCATATCTTTGGATTAAATCAATCATCGTCGACAAATACTTCATCTTACGCATTTTCTTTAAGTTCATCAACATCACACCGTCATTCACATATTTATCATGTGGCACGCCCACAGCATTATCCACATAATCCCTAAACTCTTTTATCGCCGTCACCTTAGGATCCCGCATCGCCGCAATCACTTCGTCTTCACCAAGCTTAATGTCGAACAACTCACCCACATCGCCCCTCAAAATCGTATCGCTGTCAATATATACCGCCTTCTCATACATCGGGAAAAGCCGCGGAATAAAGAATCGGTAATAATACACCGCGCTCGAAAAGAAATCCCCTGACCCTTTCCGGCGCCTCGTACAATACGCAACCAGCACCCTAAGATGCAAATTGTGCGTTATTTTCTTAAACTGAATTGCCATATTTTTTGTCGCAAGACTCCGAAGCCTCACGCGATTTGGCAAACTCAGCCCATCGTGCAAAACTATCACCCGATAATACCGCTTTTTATTGGAATTTTGTTCCAAAGAATGAATCGCCGCCGCCGCATATGGCGCATACCCATTATTGATAGTCAAAAACACTGGTACCACCTTTGTCAAAGGGTTCAACGGCTTGCCAGTCGCAAAAATGCTCATTTTTTCTCCTTTTTCTTATATTCAAAGTATTCGTATGTACTTTTCTTCGCATATTTCTTCATTGATTCATAAGCTTTCTCGGCTAGCTTCGCACGATTCTCTTCATCCGATAATTTCTCGTCCGGCCAAAACGGCCCATCAATATAAATATCCATTCTCGGCAAGTCACCCCGCTTTTTATCTTTGCGACGATGATATGTCGTCGTCATCGTATAAACCGGCAAGTTGTTTCGCACAGCATATTTAAATGATTTGTCACCCGCCGGGAATTTCCTCACTCCAGTATAATATGGCCACACATGCGCCTCTGGATATATCACCAAGCACTTCTTTTGGTTAAGTCTCCTATCTACCGCATCATTAAAAGCAATCTTCTCATCCAAGGTCTTACCTAGCGGCAACCCACCAAGATATGGCAACAGCTTACCTATGCCTGGCACCTTCAAATTTACCGGACTAATAATAGTAAAAATCCGCCGGTCCGCCGCAATCGCTGGCCCAAATACATCATGAAATGGATTCGTATGGTTCGCGTAAATCACATAACCCTTACCGCGTGCTTTCTTCAACTTTTCGCGCCCATAAAACTTCGCCTGCCAATATCCTTTTTCATAATATTGCCCAAATAATTTAAAAATCCGAAACAGTGCCGCCGAATACATCTTCACGAACGGGTTTTTTGGCATAAATTCATAACCCTCAGGTAAACCAACTTCTATCTTTTTTTCCTGCTCATCAGTCTTAATCGGATCATCCTCTTCGGATTCATAATAAAAAACCCGTTCATCTTTAGGAATATCTTTTTGAAACAACTCTGCTTTTGCCATCTTCAAATAACCTCACAAATTATATTATCAGTATATCATAAATTATTCTTAAGTTTAAGATACTCGTCCAAAATCTCATCATATTCCGTGATCTTTAGTATCTCATGAATCTTTTCCACTTCAAACGGCTTCACTTTTTGCACTCTAAAATACGGCCAAAACTTAAAATTATTACTAAAATGGTGTAGCACCGTATCCTTGCGCGGCCTTTCACCCTGCTCGTTATATTTTCTTGGCATCAACTTCCGCTTTTTTATCACTTTATTTAGAGCCGCCTGGTCCGCGAGCATCATCCACCGTTCCGCACACTTCGCCGCCGCCCGCTTTAGGCACTTCGTCTTCCGGCACTCCACCATATTAAATAGCATCACCCCAGAATTCATATAGTCAAAATTAAATATCCCGTTGTAATGATAAAAGTTCTTCCCATAAATATCTAATACCCCCGCCGCCTCAATCCCATCAAGCTCCGTATTATAAAATTCCGAGATATCGCCTCGGCACACCACATCGTAATCTAAATACAAAATCCTATCGCATTTCTCAAGCTCCGGCATCTCGTCCGCATAAAGCCTAAGCATCGAACAGGGCGTAAAATACGACCCCATATTTTTCTTCGGCAAATTTCGCACAAACACGTCCGTCGCATCAACTAATCTTACAAAACTTTTCGGATTATATTTTTTCACCAAAGAATCCAAAAACTCCGCCGCCCTTTTAGTAAACGGCTTTACCCCCTCATATTGAATCGTTGCAATGTAGATATTGTAAATCGGCGAATCCGAATTGTGCTTCTTACCATTAAAAAGTAGCGACAAAATCGACACTAACACCCCCTCTTGTATTCCTTTATCGCCACAATATAAAATATTCATAACCAACAACAATGAATCTGTACCCAGAGCGGGAATCGCATCGAAAGATACGAATCTCTCTTTTTAGAGCCATGTCGCACAGACGTGGTGCCCAGAGCGGGAATCGAACCCGCACGGATTTCTCCATTCGATTTTAAGTCGAACGCGTATACCAGTTCCGCCATCTGGGCACAGATTAATTATATCACAAAATCATTGTTTTCAGACAAATATAGAGTACGCCCACCACAATCGTCCCAAGTGATGTCGGAAAAGCCACGCTAAAGCTTCGTCCGTTCTTAGCCTTAAAATAAATCTCGCACCCTATCACCGCCGCCGCCATTAGGCCTGCCACCCCCATACATAGTCCACCGACAGCTCCCGGAATCGCTAAAACCGCTCCTGCAAGTCCAAGGTTAAACACACTCGCCACCATATTGCCAGCAGTTCCAAGTATCGAAAGTAACACTCCGCCAAGCATCAAAATAAAACTCTTATCCGCCATCCTACTTGCATTTACGAGTATCACATTGGGGTTACTAGACCACCCCTTAGTTTTTGTCGCTACGGGGTCAAGATAAGCCAAGTTTACTTTTCCCTGTTTTTCCTGTTCTAGTCGGACGGCTTTTCTTGCTTTCTGGCGTTCTGTCTCCACTTTTCGCATCCGCGCCCACTCTGCTTCGGTTTCTTTATCCGCCATACTGTGTTCCTCTTATCCTAAATGCCGCGCCGCGTTCATATCCCATATTTATATTATACCTTATTTATCACAGGTATTACAATTGGTGTGTGCCCCGTCGCATCAAATAAAATATGCGTAATATCCTCTTTGATTTCCTCTTTTAATACTTTCATCTCCGGGTCAGTTGATACCGATTTATCAGTCTTAATTCTCAGATAATGCCGAATCTTCCCAATCAACTCTTCCGAATTATCAAGATACACAAAAGCTCGTGACACAATATCTGGCGTCTTCATGAGATGACCGGTCTTTTTATTTAGTGTCAGTACCACCACGAAAATCCCTTCGCGCGAAATATGAATCCTGTCTTTTACTACAGCTTCATGCACCATCTGGTCAGCATCATCATACAATTTATTTCCTACATGAATTCGCCCACACTTCCTAATCGTCTTATCTGGCATAAGTTCTATGATGTCACCGTCATCCGCCACTATAATTCTGTCACGCGAAAGACCAATCACATTCTCCGCCATCTCCGCATTATGCTCAAGCATGTAAAATTCACCATGATACGGAATATAATTCTTTGGCTGAAGCCTCGTTACAAAATCCACGTGATCCTCAAAGTAAGCATGCCCAGACAAATGTAGGGGCCCAATGTTTGTAAGATGCGTCTTGCCGTTTTGAATCACTTGCGCACCCTCACGAAGTAGGCCATCCACTGTTGATACTACATGTGGCTCATTCCCTGGTATCGGATTAGATGAAAAGACAATCGTATCTGTAGATTTAATCTTAATGTATTTATGTGCCCCAGTCACCATGCGATTTAAGACCGCGTTAAGCTCGCCCTGCGACCCAGTACACACGATACAAATCTTATCGTCTGGAAGTTTAATAATGTCTTCCATCTTAACAATCGTATCTTTTGGCACCTTAATTGACTTCGCCCGGAGCGCCACCTCGACGTTATTTATCATCGAAAATCCAGAAAACGCCACCTTACGTCCTCTAGCCGCCGCTTCTTTCAAAATCAACTCAATCCTAGAAATCTGCGACGAAAAACACGAAATAATCACCCGGCCATTAGCATAGTGATCCATCACTTTGCCAAGATTTTCGCCTACATCATATTCCGAATGCGGATGTCGCCCTGGCGAATCTATATTAGTAGACTCGTTAAAGAGCAAATCTACGCCTTCTTCGGCCACAATTTGGTCAATTCTTTCATAATCTGCTTGTTTACCCATCGGATTCGCCTCATATCGCCAGTCACCGGAGAAGTAAATCAAACCATTTGGTGTCCGCACTACAATTGCTGCATTCCCAGGAATTGAGTGCAAAGTATGAATAAATTCAACTGTAAAATATTGCCCAACCTTGATTTTTTCATGCTTAAACGGATCTACGGAAATATAATTCATATCTGGAGCCGTCTCAAGCTCAGACATCTGTTTTTTAATCATCCCTATCGTAAAATCCGTCGCATATACCGGTGTAAGCTCAGAAAACTTCGGCAAAAGATGCTTGCAGGCGCCAATGTGATCAAGATGCGCGTGCGTAAAGCAAATCGCTTTTACCTTATCTCTGTTATCCTCAAGATATTTAATATCTGGAATTAAATAATTTACCCCCGGATAATCCTCACCAGCAAATAGCACCCCCATATCAATCACCAGCATTTCACCCTTATATTCCACGATGGTCATATTTTTACCAATCCCAAACTCGCCCACACCACCAATCGGGATAATTTTTACCGCATCCGTATCTGGACGCATACTTTTAAGCTTAGCATTGGTAATCTGCTCTCCGCCATATCCGTTGTAACGTGATTTATTTACCGGCACGCCTATAATATGCTGTGTCGCCTGCGCATTTACGTCTTGCGACAACATTCTCTGATGATGCACCATATCACCCTTACGGGTCGATACCGACAGATTCACCTTACGCTTTTCGGCCTCAGATTTTGAAGTTTTTGTCGTTTTGACACCCTTAGAATTAGACTTTTTGCCCTGAGAGGCATTTTTTGCCACCTTAGAGGCGTTATTCTTCGTACCGCCCTTAGAGCCTACTAGTGTAGCATCCTTGCCACCTGGCGCAAAATTTGAGTTAAAATTCCTTTTTTGGGCCGCCTCAAACTGCTTTTTGATATCCGGCAGCCTTTCTGCCCTCGATTTTAAGAGCCGGGCACGACGCTCTTCCTCGTTTATTTTCATAAGTTCCTTTTTATTACAAGTAAATTCTAGTACCTCTATTATACCAAACCTCTTGCATTTTTGCAAGCCATTTGATATAATCAAACTATACAGAATTGACCGGCTCGAAGAGAGACGGTTATTTTAATTAGAAAGGAACAAATGGAAAATCTAGACTTGAAGCAAATGTCCGCTATGATTGACATCATTTCAGACGAAAAAGGCCTACCAAAAGAAACCGTCCTCGACGTAATCGAGCAAGCCATTGCCGCCGCCTGGCGCAAAGATAACGGCGACCGCGACATGAACGTCCGCGCCATTTTAAACACCAACAGTGGAGAAGCCGATGTTTACATCGCCCGCGAGGTTATCGAAGATGGTTTGGCCTATAATCCATCCACCGAGATGCCACTCGCTGACGCTAAAAAGCTGAAAAAAGACGCCAAAATCGGCGACATCGTCGAAGAATCCTGCAAAGTTACGACTTTTGGTCGTGTCGCAGCTGGTACCGCAAAGCAAGTTATCATCCAACGCTTGCGTGAAGCCGAAAACGAAGCTGTCCTCACCGAATATGAAGACAAACTCGGCAACATCGTCACCGGTACCGTCTCAAGAGTCGAGCCACGACTCGTACGTATCGACCTTGGGCGAGCAAATGGCATCATGCCACGCAGTGAGCAAATCGACGGCGAATTTTACACCGTTGGTTCCAGACTTAAAGTTTATATCAAGAAAATTGAACGCAACGAAAAAGGCGCTCAGCTAGTGTTGTCTCGCGGCTGCCCAGAGTTTGTCGAATGTCTCTTTAGACAAGAAGTCCCAGAGATTGAAAACGGCACCGTCGAGATCAAAGGTATCGCCCGTGAAGCTGGCCGACGCACTAAAATTGCAGTCACTTCATCGGTCCCTGGCATTGACCCAGTCGGTACTTTTGTCGGTGGACGCGGCGTCCGCGTTCAAGCTGTCATGAATGAAATCGGCGACAAAGAAAAAATCGACATCATCACCTGGAGCGACAATGCCTCCGAATACATCCGTGAAGCCCTCTCTCCAGCTGAGATTAACAAAGTTGAAATCGACGGCAAGAAAGCTAAAGTTTCTGTCTCGCCAGAGCAGCAATCCATCGCTATCGGTAAGCAAGGTCAAAATGTACGCCTAGCCTCCAAACTTACTGGCTACGAGATTGATATCGAACTCGTCAAAGCTACCGCCAAGAAGAAAAAGCAAAACGTAGAAGATTCTCTACTCTCCGCACTAGAAGAATCAGACGAAGAAGCCGAGTAATAAAAAGCCCCCTAAAGGGGGCTTTTTGATAGCTACATTTTAACTCTATTTCTTGTTAAAACCAACTTTTTTACGCATTAGTTTCGGCATTATAGCTATAGCCGCCATTATCAGAGACAAGCCAACAAGCGATATTTTGACCTGCTCTGCATTTAATCCTCCCGCAGTAGAGGCACCGGTGTCAGGAGTTGTGACTGGCGTCTCTTCTGATTCATCTTTCGAGGTTTTTTCATAAATAACCTTAAACGTGACATCTTCAGTAACCACAACTTGCTTAACCTGATCTGAGGTCAACTCCTTGCCAGCTTTAATCACCGTACCATTGCCCAGCTTCACATCTTTGTCTGCAACCCAGTAGTCAAACTCGTAACCATCACTTGGCTCAAAAGATGTTCCCGACGGATTGCCATCGATTATTACTTTTTCGGTATCAATTCCCACAATCTTACCATTATCGTCTGAGATATACCTGACAGTAAACTGTCTGGCATAGAACTCACCAACCGAACTACCAGCATGTGCAGCAAATCCGTACACAACATTAGCACCGTTCGCCAAATCTTCAGCATTCATCTTTACGAATACGTGAGCAGAATCCCCACCTACAGCACCGCCAGTCGCAGTGTATTCCGAATAAATAACATGTGTTTCTGGATTAAACATATTCTTTAGATCGGTATATTCAGTCACATTATGTTGCAAATCTTTTGCTGAAATAGCATACATGTTGTTTGAATTTAGTTGCAAGCCTGGGTTCAGAATCTTATACGACTGAGCAGCATCAATATCGCTAATCACGTAATAAATCTCGCCAGAAGTTAGCGGCTCATTAGTCCCCTTCTTGAAAAGACGCGTCTTGGTTTCTACAAATATCCACTTATCTTCACTCATTGGAGACTCCGGTTTCAATTCTTCCAAGCCTGCAACCTTCTCGGTACATTTATTGTCTTTATAAACATCACTATTTCCGAAGCCAACCATCAAGAACCCGTCTTTTTTACGAACGCCGACCGTGGTAGGACTATTGCCGTCAAACTGTGTCACGCCATCCATGACGATATTTTGTATGCTATTTCTAACTTCATACGCATCGCCATACATGACCCAACCTAGATTATCATTGATATCATATTCACTAACGTTCGAAATCTTAATGTATGAAAATTGATCACAACGACTGGCCATCTTGAGATAGCCTTCTTCCCACTTGTCGCCAAGCATCTTCACATCCTTGGGATCATAAATATTATTATAATCCCCAGCGGTGACTAAATTGCTAAAATTTTTCAAGTTCGGATCGATATTTACATTGCTCGCCCCAAGCGGCTCACCACCAGAATAGGTGATGCCGTACGGATTAGCCGCAAATACGCTTTGGCTGGCTATTGTGGCACAACAAGCCGTAGCTACAACCGAAAGCCCAATCCTTCCACATTTTTTCATTTTTATTTTTCCTTTTTATTTGTTATATGACCTTTGTACTTCGCAGTATATCACACTAAAAAATTTTTGTCAAGAAAAATCCACCCTTTCGGGTGGATTCTCCACAATTTGGCACCTTCCTAGTTTCCCGCATAGCAGTATAATCGGCGCGACTGGGCTTGACTTCTGTGTTCGGAATGGGAACAGGTATTACCCCAGCGCTATGGGCACCAAATCGTAATAATTTCGACGCAATTATTACTATTGATGTCCATAAGGTGTACAGATTTTAAAGCGTCACGGTGTGTTAAACACCGATTGTTGGCTAAGTCTCCCATGTTTTTACCGCGATCAAGTCTTGATAAAAACATGGAACATAAAAAGGCGATGGACCTATTAGTACGCTTCGGCTCCACACGTTACCGTGCTTCCACCTTGCGCCTATCAACCAGATCTTCTCTCTGGAGTCTCCATAGGGAATTCTTATCTTGGAGTGGGCTTCGCGCTTAATATGCTTTCAGCGCTTATCTCTTCCGAACATAGCTACCGGGCGATGCAGTAGGTGACCACAACCCGTACACTAGAGATTCGTTCATCTCGGTCCTCTCGTACTAGAGACAAATCTCCTCAAAATTCCTAACGATCATGCCGGATATAAACCGAACTGTCTAACGACGTTCTGAACCCAGCTCGCGTACCACTTTAACCGGCGAACAGCCGGACCCTTGGAAGGTGCTCCCCCTCCAGGATGTGATGAGCCGACATCGAGGTGCCAAACCGCG
>JAGCVL010000003.1 GCA_017962365.1 Candidatus Saccharimonadota bacterium
CTTCACTGCTCCAGCAAACAAAGTATTTAATGGTTGGAATACTATGCCAGACGGTACTGGTACTTCTTATACTAATGGAGAGCAAGTTACTAACTTAGCCAGTGCTGGTACTACTATTACGCTTTATGCGCAGTGGAGAGGAGTCATAACTTTTGACATAGCTTACGAACAAGCAGGTAAAACCAAACACAATGGTTACTATACTATGCAGGATGCTACTTCAGCTATATGTACTGCTGTAGAAGCTGGACAGACTGGTACGCTGATAGACATCCGTGATGACCAGACATACAATGTCGCAAAACTTGCTGATGATAAATGCTGGATGATTGAGAATCTCAACCTTGCTGGTGGTACTGCCCTCTCTGCAGACGATACGGATGTGACGAGTGAATACATCAGTGGTTTTACTACCCAGAATAGGTTGACGAAAGATGGTGATACTATAGTACTCCCAGATTCAGCCGCTTCTGGATTTAATACAATTTGGTATGCATATGTCTATAATTCCGGCAACAAAACCGACTGTGGGGCTAGTGGTCAGAATACTCCATGTTATTCCTACTATTCCTGGACTGCTGCTACCTTGGGCGGCAAACAAAGTGACGGGGCCGCCACGGAAACAAGAAAAGGATACAACATTGTAGCCAGTATTTGCCCCAAAGAATGGAGACTTCCAGTCGCCACCACTGGCAACGCAGATCCTCAGGCTAATTCCAATTGGAAGACAGGAGACTTCTATACTCTCGCTACGGCTTATGGGGCAAACTTGGAAAATAGCTATAACGATACCAGCTCGGCTACTGGTAAAAATTTCTATAATAATGCTGGCCCCGGCACCACCCCAAATTTCTTGCTCGCCGGCGATAATACGTTTGGCACATTAAGTACAGGCACCTATGGCTATTATTGGTCAGCTACATACGATAGTAGCGATAGCGCTTACGATACATTTTTCTCCCAGAACTATATTTATACGTCTTATCGCAGCAATTATAATCGTCGGCAAGGGGAGTCGGTGCGCTGCATAATGCGATAGGATTTATGGTTTTAAATAAGTATGATATAATGAGCTCAGGAATTAACATAAGGAGATAAAATGTACAATCCTAATAATTTCAGCGAATCCGGCTACGGTCACAATGAAGATGGCACCGAGATGAATCGGGATGATTATTACGCCGAGAACTCGCAAGGGCCGACCGACAAATATTACCAGGCATACGATGAGGCGGGAAAGGAAGAAGAGGCCGAATATCGCAAGATTGAAGCTGACCAAGATCGCGAGATGGAGCAGAGTGGATTGGTACCGAAAGAATTGCTTTCGCCAGAAGAGCGCCTGAGGAGACAGAATGAGGCATTGGCGAAGTATAGAGAAGGTCTACAAGATATGCTTGCAAAGGCTGATGAAATGATGGCTGAGCTCAAAAAACTCGCCGCCGAAGCGCCAGAGGCTAAAGCTGCAAATAGCGTGCCAACCATTAGCCAGCAAGACCTTGGTAGCAAGGCTGCGGGTGCCGCCACCATATCGCAAAGTGATTTAGGCAATAGAACTGGAGTTCAACCGATTGAGCATGCTTACGATCAAAGAACTTACCAATCGTATTCTAGTCCAGAAGAGTGGCGAAAGCTTAATGCTCAATAATAGATAGAAAAAGGGGCTCCATATCGGAGCCCCAGTGAAGTACGAGGCTATCCCCCCCTCTTGTAAAGTTTGACCCCGTTTTCCAGGAGTTGTTTCATGGAATGCGGAGCGATTTTTTTGAGGTCGGCGTAGTTCACCAGCACGTTGTACTGGACCAAATATCCGCCGTCCCAATCCCGTCTCAGGATTGCCGTACCAGTCTTCTCATCATAGAACACCGAGACGTAAACCTCTGCGGGATTATAGGTGAGCTTATCACCATCCTCAAACCCGTCCAGCTCGATAGGCGTGGCGATAAATCCATACTTTTCTTGGGCCGAGACCGCCCAGGCGTAGGCCCTGGCCACGATATCTTCGTCGGCCTTTTTTTGCCTTGGCCGGGCCATCGAGGAAAAACGATTCGCTCGATCTTCCTGATGCCACTCCGGCCGGAGCATAACGATCTTAGTTTCTCTCATATAACCACCTCCTACAAGAGAGAGAGATAACTATGTCTCTATTATATCACATATGCTTAAAAAAGTCAAGACTGGCTGGCGTTTTCTTGGGGGATGCGGTATAATCTTAATATTATGGTGTATTTAGACTACGCGGCAACGGTGCCACTTTTGCCAGAGGTGAGAGAAGCGATGCGGAAGGCAGAGGAGAAGTTTTTTGCCAATGCGTCAGCACTTCACACGCCGGGACATCTGGCAATGAATGAGGTTGAGAAGACGAGGGAATTACTAGCTAAACTCATCAATGCCGAACCGGAGGAAATTATCTTTACTTCTGGGGCGAGCGAGTCAAACAACACCGTGATTCGGACTTTTGAGGGGTGCCAGATTGAGACATCACCGCTCGAACACCATTCGATCATCGAGGCGGCCAGGGTCTACGCTAGCGATAAATTGCCCAAATTATACTCTTACATGTTAGCAAACAACGAGACCGGGGAGATACTAGATTTAGACGAAATACGTAAAAAAGCGACAAAAATCCAGGCGCCTGCATCATCAGGGCTATTTGAAGCAAAAAACGACTGGGGGAAGCCACTCGTGACAGAGAGACGTGGGGCATATTTACACTCCGACCTCACGCAAGCGCTCGGCAAAATCCCAATAGATGTAAAGAGGCTGGGGCTAGATTATGCGACTTTTTCAGCGCACAAAATCGGCGGTCCGGTGGGTGTGGGTGCGCTTTATGTGCGAAAAGGCGTACCTCTAAAACCTCTGATTATTGGCGGCAATCAGGAAAACAAGCGGCGCGGTGGCACTTATAATACGGTTGGGATTGTGGGTTTTGGTGTGGCGCTAGAAAAAGTTTTACATGAAAAAAGTTGGGAAATTTACGACTTGGAAGTGCGAAAATTGCGCGATAATTTAGCATGGAGAATTCTAAACGAAATACCAGGGAGCAGTCTAAACACCGACTTAGGATACGGAAAATCTTTGCCTAATATACTAAATGCTTCGTTTCGGGCGGCGGAAGGGGAATCGATCCAGCTTTATCTTGACGCCGAGGGAGTAGTGGTATCCACTGGGTCGGCCTGCGCGGCTGGTGATACGAAGCCGTCACATGTGCTTATGGCCAAGACTGGCGATGCGGAAGTGGCACATTCATCGATTAGATTTTCGTTCGGGACCGATAATACTGAGGCGGATATAGAGAAGGTAATGGCGGTGCTGCCCGGCATCATTGACCGCCTGCAAAAAATTAGTACAATAAAAATGTAAGGAGCAAGATGGAGAATCAGGATTGGATTTATACAGAAACGGTAAAAGACCATTTTTTGAACCCGCGGAACTTTCTGATGGGGGACGAGAATGCGTTTGAGGCTGATGCAGTCGGAATAGTGGGGAACCCAATCTGTGGCGACCAGATGAAGATGTATATCGTCGTAAAAGACGACAAGATTGCTGACATTCGCTGGAAGACTTACGGCTGCGCTTCGGCGATCGCCTCGACTTCGGCACTGTCGGAGCTCGCAAAAGGCAAAACTTTGGATGAAGCACTAAAGATCGATGCTAAAATGATTGATGATTACCTTGGGAATTTGCCAAAACACAAATTTCATTGCTCAGTACTGGGCCACGATGCTTTGCGTGAGGCGATCCAAAACTATCGCGAAAAAAATCCCACAAAATCGTAATTTTGTATGTTATAATCATAAGCAGGATGGGAAAAATCGCAAGGTATTTGAATCAGCTGATTGTTGGAAATGTTTTTGATTCTCCCGAAATACTTGAAAAATACTCAACCGACCTTTCAGTACTAGCCATTAAGCCAAAGTTAGTAGCTTTACCTGAATCCACGGAGGATGTACAGAGGCTAGCGCGATTTTGTTATCAACTTGCGCTGAAAGATGTAAAAGCACCAATTACAGTGCGTGGTTCGGGGCTCGACGAAACTGGTGCCGACCTCGGTAGTGGAATGATTATTTTGACTGACAAATTGAACCGCCTGCTCGAGGCGGACAAGCGCGAGAGATTAGTGCGCGTACAGGCGGGGATCACCTTGAAAGAATTAAACACTGCTTTGTCCCTAAATGGGCTAACGATTCCGGTTGCAGGGCACGAGATGGAGACGATTGGCGGGCTGATTTCAAATCTTCCATCGGATGATTTTGCTGGCAAATACGGCGGTATCATGAATTACGTCGAGCGTATCGAGGTAGTTTTGGCGGATGGTAGTATTTTGCAGACCTCCAGGATGGGGGCCCGTACACTGAAAAAGAAAACTGCTGAAAAAAATCCTACTGGCAAGATCTATAGCAAAATTGCAAAATTAGCGGAGAAACATGATTCGCTAATCAAAGAAATGTCAAAAAAACCAATGGGGCGAGCTGGATATCAGACGATTACAAAATCAGTCCAGAAAGGTTCGATTGACCTTATGCCGCTATTCTTTGGAGCGCAAGGAACACTTGGTATCATTACCGAAGTGATTTTGAGGGCCGTGCCAATTGAAAGTCACGTCAGGCGCGCAGTGGCGACTTTTAGCGATTTTAAAATGGCGCAAAATTTCCTCGACATGGTAGTGCCAATGAAGCCACGCAAATTAAATCTATACGATGTGCGGATTATGAAAGTTGCGGAAGAGACCGGCAAAAAGCTCGGCAAAATCACTGGAAAGTTAGAAGGTGGCTTTGTGGTACAGGCCGAATTTGACCATAGGGTTAATGCGGCACTCAGGAAAATCGAAAGTGTACGAAAAGTTCTACCAAGAAATACGTTCCTGGTGACTGAAAATGGAAAGAATAGTGAAGACTTAGATGAGCTCGATAATTCGCTAGTCAGCTTCTTAAATCAAACCAAAAATGGCGAGCGTGTCCCCATTGTGACCAATTTTACGGTACCAGCTAAAAATTTAGAGAATTTTATCCAAGACATCAAGGTATTAGAGGGGAGCCTAGGTATGGAATTGGCGCTTTATGGCTCGTACATGACAAATTGTTACAGTTTACGTCCGAAATTTGATACCACGGAAAAAGATTTTAGTAAAAAGAGTGTGGCATTCCTAAGAGCTAGTAGTTTTATCATAAGGCGAGAGGGCGGCAAAATAGCCGGCGGCTCAGCCGAGGGGCGCATCAAGGCTCTCGTATCTAGCGAGGAAATGTCGGATGACGAGACAATGCTTTACGCTGACATCAAAAATGCGTTTGATAAATATGGCATTTTGAATCCTGGGGTCAAGCTCGAGGTCGACCCGACATTTGTAGTGAGACACTTTCGCAAAAACTAAGTCGCTAGTTTTATGATTTTTGCGATTTTTATGGTATAATTTAGGAAATTATAGGAGTTTTTTATGAAAACAAAATTAAAGAAATTGTCTGATTCGCAGATTGAGATTACCGTAACTCTAGATGGTGAGGACTTAAAAAAATACGAAGACAAAGCTTTGGAGCGACTTGTCAAAGATGTGAACGTTACTGGTTTTAGAAAAGGCAAAGTGCCAGTAGATGTCGCAAAGAAATTTATCCCAGAAAACGACATCAACGCCACAACAGCAGACATTGCCGTGCGCGAGACGATTATTCCAGCTTTCATGGAAAACTCCAAGCAGCCGCTAGCTCTTCCGGGTGCCAATATCACTAAATATGTGCCGCGAGAGATTTTGGAATATACCGCAACTGGCGAGGTTTTGCCAGAAGTAAAACTCGGTGATTATAAGAAGCTTGGTTTGAAGCCGGACGAGGTTAAAATTTCAGCTAAAGATATCGACGGCGTGCTTGAAAACATCGCGACGTCTTTTGCGGAGAAAAAAGTAACCAAGCGAGCAGCCAAGTTGACTGATGAGGTAGTGATTGATTTTGTGGGCAAAAAAGACGGCAAGGCATTTGATGGTGGTTCAGCGAAAGATTACAAGTTGACGCTCGGCTCCAACACATTTATTCCTGGGTTTGAAGACGGCATTGTCGGCCACGAACCAGGTGACAAGTTTGAACTAGCACTTACTTTCCCGAAAGATTATGGCGTAAAAGATTTGGCTGGGAAAAAGACGACTTTCGAAATTTTACTAAAGCAAATTAACGAAGTGATTAAGCCGGCAATCGATGACGAACTTGCTAAAAAATGTGGTCCGTTCGATGATTTGAAAGCCTTAAAAGAAGATATTAAAAAGAATTTGACTGCCCAGACCGAGCATCAAAATCTGGAAAAGTACAAAAATGACCTAGTAGAGGCACTTGTTAAGAAATCAAAAGTTTCTGCACCGGAAATCTTGATCGACGACCAGATGCGGATGATTCGCGAAGATGTGAGCCGCAATGCCGCCTCGATGGGCATGGATCTTGAAAAATACCTTGAACGATCCGGTGAGACAATGGAATCTTGGGAAAAGAAAGCCCGCAAAGCGGCCGAATCAAGAGTCAAGGGTTCATTAGTGCTCCAAAACCTTGCACTGGCCGAAAAAATCACCGTTCCGGAGGAAGAGGTGAATGCAAAAATCGCCGAGCTACGCGAAGTTTACAAGAAATCACCAGAAGCGTTGAAATCTTTGAAAGATCCAAATGTAAAAGGCGACATCCAGAATCGCATGATTATCGAAAAAACTTTGGATTATCTTGTCAAAGTAAACAAATAGTGCTATAATTAGGTAAAGAGTTTCATCTCGTTTGTTATTGCTGTAAACAAACGGGGCAATATGTATAATAATATATAATAAAGGATTTTTAATGCCAACTATCAATCAGTTGATTCGCAAGCCAAGAAAAAAGGCTGCGAAGAAATCAAAATCTCCAGCACTTGGTTCCATCGTGAACACTTTGAAGACTAAGCGCTACGAAACTGCTGCACCTTTGAAACGTGGTGTATGTATCAAGGTAACCACTAAGACTCCAAAGAAACCAAACTCCGCTATGCGTAAAGTTGCTCGTGTGCGTCTTACTAATGGTCAAGAGGTTTGGGCTTACATTGGTGGCGAAGGCCACAACTTGCAGGAGCACGCAGTGGTACTAGTGCGTGGTGGTCGTGTGCCAGATCTTCCTGGTGTGCGTTATCATATCGTGCGTGGCACCCTAGATCTTCAGGGTGTGCAGGGTCGCAAACAGGGCCGTTCTAAATACGGTGCTAAGAAGGAGGGTAAGTAAATGCCGCGTAAAACTACTAAATCTCTGGAACGTAAAGTTAATCCAGATCGCAAATATCAGTCAATCTATGTGCAAAGACTTATCAATAAGTCAATGTTAGATGGCAAAAAGCAAGCTTCGGAGCGCGCAGTTTATGCCGCTATTGAAGGTGCTGCAAAGAAATTGAAATCTGAAAACCCAGTCGAGGTGCTCGAAAAGGCAATCGCTAACGTATCGCCGGATTTTGAGGTAAAATCTCGCCGTGTTGGTGGTGCAAACTACCAGATTCCATTCCCAATTGCAGGCCATCGTCAAATGCATTTTGCTTTCACCTGGATGGTGCAGGCAGCACGCGCTCGCAAGGGTATGCCATATGCGAAGCGGCTTGAAGCTGAAATCGTTGATGCTTACAATGAGACTGGCGCAGCCTTCAAGAAGAAGGAAGATTGCCACCGCATGGCTGAAGCAAACCGCGCATTTGCACATTTTGCTCGCTAAAAATTGTCTACAATTTTCGATATGCTTATGTTATAATTGACATAAGCATATTTTTTAGGAGGTAGGATGATAAAAGTTGCGATTAATGGGTTTGGGCGGATTGGCAGAAATACGTTTAAAATTTTGAATGAACGTAAAGACGCTGAAGTTGTTGCGATTAATGACATTACTGACGCAAAGACTTTAGCGCATCTTTTGAAACACGATTCAACGTACGGTACTTACGAAAAAGAAGTCGGTGCTGAGGATGGCGTCATCATGGTGGATGGCGTAAAAATCCCAGTCTATGCGGAGAGAGACCCGGCCGCTTTACCGTGGAGGGATCTCGGCGTAGATGTAGTACTTGAGGCGACTGGGTTATTTACCAAACCAGAGCTAGCTAAGGCACACATCGACGCTGGAGCAAAAAGGGTGATTATTTCAGCCCCAGCAAAAGGTGACGGCGCGAAGACCATAGTACTAGGGGTAAATGAAGAGATTGTGGAAGATACTGACGCAATTTTGTCAAATGCATCATGCACGACGAATTGCATCGCACCAATCATGAAAGTACTCGAAGATAACCTAGGCGTAGACAAAGCCATGATGACGACGGTCCACTCATATACTGGCTCACAGCGTATATTGGACGCGCCAGCCAAGGACTTGCGCGAAGCTAGGAGTGCCGCCGAAAACATCATCCCGACAACCACTGGAGCATCAAAAGCCGCAGCGCTAACTATCCCAGCTCTTAAGGACCGCTTTACGGGTCTTTCAGTGAGAGTACCAACCCCAGTTGTATCGTTGGCAGATATTACTGCCATTGTAAAACGCGACACCACCAAAGATGAATTAAATGAGCTTTTCGTAAACATCTCTAAAGAACCGTACTATGAAGGTATTATCGGCGTGACTAGCGAGGAGCTAGTATCATCCGATTTCATCGGTGATCCGCATTCTTGCATTGTTGATTTGCCACTCACTGATGTCGTAGGCGGCAACATGATTAAGATTGTAGCCTGGTATGACAATGAATGGGGGTATTCGAATCGTTTGGTTGAGCTAGCATTAAATTACGGAGAAAACTAGGGATGAAGGTCTATATTGGTGCAGATTATCGAGGATTTGAACTAAAAAGCCAACTTATTGATTTTTTGACAAATAATGGGTATGAAGTAGCCGATGAAGGTGCCTACGAAATTGCCGAAGGAGATGATTTTAATGATCCAGCAATCAGGGTCGCCACGTCGGTGAAAAAAGACCCTGAAGCGTTTGGGGTATTGATTTGCGATTCGGCGCATGGCATGACGATTCAGGCAAATCGTTTCAAAGGTATCCGTGCAGCACATTGCAATACGCCAGAATCGGCCCAACTCGCCCGTGAACACGACGACGCAAATGTGCTATGCCTGTCGGCGCATTTTATGAATTTTGACTCTGCAAAGGAAATTGCACAAACTTTTTTGCAGACAAATTTTGAGCCTCTTGGGAGGCGAGTGCGACGAATTAATCGTTTAGACGAAAGGAGCGATTATGATTAGGGAAGTAACAATCGTCCCGACGATTTTATCAAACAATAAGATAGATTATCGCACGCAGATAGAGCGTATCAATGTTTTTACTAGACGCGTGCAAATAGATGTGTCTGATGGAATCTTTGCGCCAACGCAAACTCTAGACATTACAAATGTTTGGTGGCCGCGTAACTGGAAAGCGGATTTGCATTTAATCGTAGCGAAGCCGTCTGAATATCTTGATACGATATTAAAACTGAACCCCTCGCTTTGCATTATGCATGCAGAAGTGCAAGAGGATTTGATGCCAATGATTAAGTCGCTAAAAGAGCACGGTATTAGGACTGGGATTGCACTTTTACCAGCTACGTTTCCGGGTGATGTACAAAATTATATTGAAGAAGTTGACCACGTACTGGTTTTTGCTGGGACTATTGGCATGCAGGGATCGCAAGCAGATCTGATGCAAACCGAAAAAATTCCACTTATCCGTGCAATGAAGCCGGAACTGGAAATTGGTTGGGATGGTGGTGCCAATATCACAAACATCAGAGCCTTGGCGCATGCGGATCTTGACGTAATTAACGTCGGCTCAGCCTTGTCGCAGTCTGAAAATCCGGCGGCGACTTTTGAAGAACTGGTGGCGGAGATTGACAAAAGCGGAGTGGTACTATAATGGCTAGGATCGTATCAATTGGATCGGCGACGCAGTATATTTATCTGATTGACCATGACGATTTAAAACCAACCACGATTGGCAAAGAAGCAATTTTTGGAAAAGTATTAGTCGGCTCCGAGGTCGACATTGACCGATTGTTATATAGCGTAGGTGGTGGTGGTATCAACTCGGCAATTTCATTCGCACGCTACGGACACGAGACCATACTAATGACAAACATTGCACGCGATGCGGCAGGAGACGCTATTCTTAGAGCGCTGGATCGCGAGGAGATTGATAGTAGCTATGTGGAGTTTTCATCCAGCAAAACCACCGGTACATCAATAGTCTTGCTTGACTCTAAAAGTGGGGAGCGGACAATTTTGGCTTGTCGCGGGATAAGTGAAAAGTTCAATAACTTCACAGTGCAAGATTTAGACAAAATACAACCGGATTGGCTATATGTCACAACTTTGTATGGTGATTTAGCAACGACTTTAGCATTTTTTGAAAAGGCAAATGTGATGGGGACTAAAATAATGTTTAATCCTGGCGCGAGAGAATTAAACTATCCGCGCGAACTTTTGAGACTCATGAAATATGTAGATGTGCTCATTCTAAATAAAGCCGAAGCTTCAAAATTAGTGCCAGGAGCAACATTGGCCGAGTTGCTATACCATCTGAACGGATATGCCCCGATAGTAATTATCACTGATGGCATGATGGGCGGGATTGCAGGCAATCGCGAAGCCAAAGAGACATACCGATTCGGCATCTATGAAGATATCAAGGTGCGCGACGTAACCGGAGCGGGTGATGCATTTGGCTCTGGGTTCCTTGCGGCATATGCTGACGGTAAGAGTTTTAGAAAATCTCTAATATTTGCATCCGCCAATTCCACTGCCGTGGTTTCCAAGATTGGTGCAAATACCGGCATACTCACTAGTGATGAAGACCTACATCCGATGATGATACAAAAGTTTAACCTGAAGGAGGATTTATGCTAAAGGCTGAGGAAGAATTACTAAAAAAACTATCAATCGCAGACATTGAGCGAGCGAATGCGTACGCAAAAGATTTGGGACAAGGCTTGCAAATAGTGCGGTCATTTCCGCAAGGCGTAACGGTTTTCGGATCTGCAAGGCTATCACAGGATAATAAATATTGCAAACTGGCATACAAGCTCGGCGGTTTACTTGCAAAAAACGGCCATGCAGTAGTGACCGGTGGCGGACCCGGTATTATGGAAGCGGCCTCGCATGGCGCGTATGAAATTGGTGGACGGACAATTGGGCTTAATATCACTTTGAAACACGAACAATTTCCAAATCCATATCTCACGGACTGTCTGACGTTTGAATATTTCTTTGCACGAAAAGTAGCGCTGGCGATGGCGGCAAAAGTCTTTGTCTTTTTCCCGGGTGGATTTGGGACGATGGATGAGCTGTCAGAAATTTTATGCTTGATGCAAGAGGAAAAGATGCCGAAGATGCCGGTGTTTCTAGTCGGAAAGTCCTACTGGAAGAGCTTTGATAAAATTATCCGCGAGATGACGAAACTTAAGATGATTGGCATTAAAGACACCGATATATTTAAAATTACTGATGACGTAAATGAGATAGTAAAAGCCGCCAACCGCATCGGTCATCCGAAAATTTCAGAGAACTTCTACGACGGGTTCCGCGAAGCGAATGCCGTATAGTACAAATACCCCTAGCGGGGTATTTTTTATGGATACGCTTTATTTTAGAATGGGTTATAAAGACCGAGACTAGAATTCGTATCAGCAATACGAATAAGTTCGTTATATTTTGCAATACGCTCACTGCGTGAGAGGGAACCGGTCTTGATTTGTCCAGTACCAAGCCCAACGGCGAGGTGCGCGATAGATACATCTTCAGTCTCGCCCGAGCGATGCGACATTACGGTGGCATAGCCAGCGTCTTTTGCCATCATGACAGCCTCGATGGTTTCAGTCAAAGTACCTATTTGATTTGGCTTAACCAAAATAGCATTTGCGATGCCTTCTTTGATGCCGCGACTTAGGAGCTTGGTGTTTGTCACGAACAAATCATCGCCGACTAATTGGATGCGGCCGCCGAGACGTTCGGTTAACTTTTTCCAATTTAACCAGTCATCTTCAGCGAGGCCATCTTCAATAGACACCACTGGATAATTATCCACAATCCAGTTATACCAATCGATGAGCTCGTCAGCCGTCTTCCATTCACCGTTGGTCTTCAATGTATAATGCCCGTGGTTATGTAATGGATTATTTGGGGTGGCATCGTAAAATTCGCTAGCTGCAATATCCATTGCTATGGCAATGTCTTCTCCAAATCGGTAGCCAGCTTTGTCGACGGCAAGTTTAATGCATTCGAGTGGCTCATTGTTGCCGCCACGTACATATGGCGCATAGCCACCCTCATCACCGACGGTGGTCGGGTAGCCGCGGTCTTTCAATATAGTTTTTAGCGAATGAAAAACTTCCGCGCCCATGCGCACTGCGTCGGCAATGTTTCCGGCTGAACGCGGGATAATCATGTATTCTTGAAAATCGGTTGCCCATGAAGCGTGAGCCCCACCATTCATAACGTTCATCATCGGCATTGGTATGGACATTTCGTCTACTGTACCGGCGAGCTCGGCAACATATTGGTAAAAAGGTAATCTCAAAGAACGAGCATTAGCCTTAGCGTTGGCCAATGAAACTGCTAGAATCGCGTTTGCGCCAAGTGAAGATTTATCCTCTGTACCATCCAAATCCAGCATCATGTGGTCGACTATGGTTGGATTAGAAGTATTACCGACGAGTATGTCGTGAATTTTAGAATTAACATTCCAAACAGCTTTTAAAACACCTTTTCCACCGTAGCGCTCATCGTCTTCATCGCGAAGCTCTAAGGCCTCCCCAGCCCCAGTGGATGCGCCAGATGGCACAATGGCTCGACCATATGACTTATCGCTTAAAATAACTTCAGCCTCGACCGTGGGGTTGCCACGCGAATCGAGAACTTGCCTTGCTCTAATATTTAAAATCTCCAAATCGTTCATATTTACAATTTTAGCATACTTTAGTAGAATAATTAGAGGATGGATGAGAGGCTAAAACAAAAACTCAACAAACTCCCAGCGAGTCCGGGGGTTTATTTCCATAAAAATAAAAATGGTGAAATTATCTATGTTGGCAAGGCGGCAGTGCTTAAAAATCGCGTGCGGCAATATTTTCAAAAAAGCCATAAAGACGTAAAAACCGAAGCTTTAGTCGCGGAGATTTATGATACGGACTGGATTGTGGTAGATACCGAGATGGACGCGTTATTCTTGGAATCTGAAATGATAAAACGATACATGCCGAAATGGAATATTTTGCTTCGAGACGACAAGGCAGTGTCATACGTGCGCGTATCAATGGGCGATGAAGTGCCATATGTATCATTTACGCGAACGCCAATGGACGACAAGGCCATCTATGTCGGGCCTTTTTATGGTAAAACGGCAGTAGAAAAGGCCTTAAGGGTGCTTCGGAGGATTTTTCCATATTACGTACGTCCTTACGACGGAAAGAAAACCCTCGACACTGATCTTGGCTTGACGCCAGGTATAGAAGTAGGGAAATGTACAGCCCAAGATTACAAACGAAATTTGCGAAAGTTGATTAAATACCTTGAAGGCGGGCGCGAAAAGTTGATGCATGAACTAGAAAAAACCATGTACGATGCGGCTTCGCGTGGCGAATATGAGCTCGCGGCTGAGGCGAGAAATCAGCTATTTGGGTTAAAAGAACTCAGAAAGAAAATTGTTTTTTCAGACAAAGAATTTTTGGATATTTCGTCAGATCAGGCACTTTTGGAGCTTCAAAAAATGTTAGGGCTCGAGAAACCGCCGCGGAGGATTGAGGGATATGACATCTCGCACCAGTCCGGAGAAAACACGGTCGGTAGTATGGTGGTATTTATAAATGGTGCAGCAGCGAGGAGTGAATATCGGAAATTTAAAGTACGGACGTCACGTGCAGACGATCTGAAGAGTCTGCAAGAAGTTTTGACAAGACGATTGAAGCATACCGAATGGGAATATCCAGATTTAATTATTTTAGATGGTGGCGCCACACAAGTTAATGTAATTTTACCACTAGTGCAGACTTATGGCATACCGGTGATTGGCCGCGATAAATCGGGCGATCACAGTAAGTCCGCGAGCGTAACATTGGTAATCCCAGGCAAAAAGTCTGGTCTGGAACTACCGGATGGCTCACATGTCGCTAGGCTGATCGCCAGGATTGACGAGGAGGCTCACCGGTTTGCCATAACATACCATTCTTTACTCAAACGTAGAAGTATGCTAAAATAGTTTTAGATAGGAGTAATATGCAGATAGGAAGTTTCTTAGAAGTAGTAATATTCATCTCGGCATTCCTGACGATATTGTTGGTCTTGCTACAGCAGCGCGGCGCATCACTCGGCGCGGGTTTTGGAAGCTCTGGTGAGCTTTATACAACTAGACGAGGGCTCGAGAAGTCGATGTTTATCGCAACGATTGTAACGAGCGTAGTATTTGTAGGTTCAATCTTGGGGTTGTTATTAATTCCGGCATAAATATGAAAAAAACTCTCAAAAAGCGTGGGCAAAAGTTAATCAAAAAGTTTTCTCGTGCGTCAGTTAAGGCGAGTGAAGAAAGTCGCGAACGTATAGAAGAAAATTTCATCCATAGGCTGTCACACATAAAAAATGTGAGGCTTTTGGTGTTAGAATGGAGCTTGCTAGTACTCGCGCTAATCATGCTTGCAATCACTCAGGCGTTTTGGTTTAGTGCTTCCTATGCTGAAGATACGTTTGTGGAAGGCGGTTCGTATACCGAGGCGACTCTTGGGCGAGTAAATTCCATGAACCCACTTTTTGCCACAACAAATAGCGAAAAGGTACTTAGCCGATTAATGTTCTCAACACTAGTGACGATGGATTATTCTGGCAACCCTAGGGTGATGCTCGCAAAATCTCTAACACCAAGCGAAGGCGGAAAAGTCTGGACCATGAAATTAAAAGATGGCCTCATGTGGTCAGATGGTGAACCTTTAACAAACGAGGATGTGTTATTTACAATTGGCCTTATTAAAAACCCGGCGGTGAATACCGTCTACGGCTCCAATTTAGCTGGCGTGGAAGTAAAAGAAGGTGACAATGGCGAGATTGTATTTACTTTGAAGTCAGCCTATGCTGATTTTATGTCGGCGCTCAATATTCCAATTGTGCCAAAACACGAGCTTGAAGACGCTAATTTGAAAACTTTGGCAGAAGATGATTTTTCGACCGCACCAGTGACAAGCGGGGCATTTACTTTTAATGCACTCCAGAGCGCAACACTAGATGGCGAAGAGGTGATTTACTTGTCGGCTAATCCGTATTTTTATCTTGGTCGGCCAATGTTAAATACTTTTGCAGTACATACTTTCGCAACAAAAGATGATATCGTGACGGCTTTAAATACGGGAACGGTCACTGCGACCGCCGAATTATCCGGGCTCGATGCCGAGCGGGTGACGTCTGGCAGCTACGTGAGGCAAGAGACACCGATTAACGCTGGCGTGTTCGTATTTTTCAATACGACTAATAACTTCTTAAAATCCAAAGAGCTCCGACAAACGATTCGGGAGGGAATTAGTCTGGAGTCTCTACGTCAAGCTGGTCATAGCAAAAATCCGTTAGATTTTCCATTACTAAAGTCTCAGATTGAACTTTCTAATTATCCAGAAATTCCGGCTGAGAATTTTCTTGAGGCGACCACAAAAATTGAAACTATGTCTGAGGAAGAAGTTATCATGCTTAATATTGCGACGGTAGATTCTGGATACTTGCCAGCAGTAGCCGAGGAACTTAAAAATGAATTAGTCACGCTTGGGATTGATGCAAATTTGATGGTTTACGATGAGACGCAGGATTTTATCGCAAATGTGCTCGCAAAACGAAACTACGACATTCTAGTGTATGAAATTGAACTTGGTGCGGATCCGGACCCATTGCCGTATTTCCACTCTTCACAAGCGTCAGCTGCTGGGCTTAATTTGTCAAATTATAGTAGCACAATGGTGGATGATTCACTAGTGGCGGCACGGGAAACTTTAGATGGAGCTTTGAGGGCGAAAAAATACGAATCATTCTTGATGCATTTTGTAAATGATGTACCGGCTATTGGGTTATACCAAGCCAATATGTATTATATTTATAACCGCAATGCAAGAGCGTATGGTAATGAGACACGTCTAACGACTGCGCTGGACAGATTTACCGATGTAGGGAATTATGCCACCACGCGAGGGGTGAGAGATTTAACTCCATAAAGCATCTGATTTAAAAATGACCCGACTTAAGCCGGGTCATTTAAGGTACTGAGGGGGTAAAAGCTAAGCGTTGCGGTTTTTAGGTGTTGCCTTCTTGCGACTCTCTGGTTTTCCTCACCATGTTGATGCGGGCGCCTTGCCCGAAACGCCCAGCGTGGATTGTGGGGATGTATCCATCGACCTGCACAACGAAGTTTGTCGGCATGACATATGGTAGTTTGCGACCATCGGGGCCTTTAGTATAAGATTTTGCAAGCGCCATGCCCGCCTCGCCAAATGAGATGTCTACCACAACTTCATGGCTGCCAAACTTAGGATCATCCATAGTGCCCTGGATTTTTGTTTCCTGATTAGGACCAAAATCTTCCTGCTTTGGGATTTCGATAGTCAGCTTTGGCATTTTACCACTCCTCATTGTAAAATTACTAGCCGTAAAATTTGGCTAGCTTTTCCATTATGACACAAGGTGCCGGCTTGGTCAATAAAAAATGTGGTGCAGAACGCAAGAGGCTCTAACTCTAGCTTCACAAGAACGAGAGTTAAAAAATGACTGGTGATGGTCTCTGGAACAATAAAAAATGGTGCGAATGAAGAGACTCTAACTCTCGACCTCTTCCTTGGCAAGGAAGCGCTCTAAACAACTGAGCTACATTCGCACGTTATGTTCTAATTATAGCACGAATTATGGGTTTGCACAATATCAAAATGCTATGATATAATGGTAAATGTAATAAATAAAGGAGCGGAAATGGATCCAGTAGTAATAGTAATTATTGTAATTGTGGCGTTGATTGCCGTAGTAGGTGCAATCGTTGGAGTATATAATGGACTTGTGAGCTTGAATGAGCGAGTGAACGAAGCCTGGAGCGACATCACCGTACAACTCAAATATCGTGCAGACTTAATCCCGAATGTGGTCGAGACGGTAAAGGGATATGCTAAGCACGAAAAAGAAACCTTTGAGATGGTGACAAGTGCACGTTCAGCAGTCATGGGCGCAAAGACCGTTAAGCAAGCCGCTGAGGCGGAAAAAGAGATGCAGGGGGCGCTCGGGCGGATTTTCGCAATCGCCGAAGCATACCCAGAACTTAAGGCAAACTCAAATTTCGTAAAGCTCCAAGAGCAATTGCAGGATGTAGAGGATAAAATTCAAGCTGCACGACGCTTTTATAATGCTGGGGCTAAGGAGTTAAATACCAAAATTAAGACCTTCCCATCCAATATCATCAATAACATGTTTGGTCATTTCAAAAAGCGCGATTACTTCGAGGTAGCAGACAGCGAAAAGGCAAAAATCGAGAAAGCACCAGACGTAAAGTTCTAATATGTACAAGCAGATTGCTGAAAATAAGCGACGGACTGTATTTATCATGATACTTTTCGTGGTCATGATAGCGGCAATTGCGGGGGCTTTTGCTTGGATTTATCGTGATCCGTGGATTACAGTATGGACAATTTTGGTTGCGACCGCCTATGCCATAGTCCAATATTTCGCAGCCGGGACGATTGCGACTGTGATGACCGGGGCAACAGAAATCAGCAAAAAAGACAACCCTAGACTCTACAACATCGTAGAAAACCTATCAATCACTACCGGGTTGCCAATGCCGAAAGTGTATATTATTAATGACCCGGCACCAAATGCTTTTGCGACTGGTCGCGACCCGAAGCATTCCATAGTGGCGGCTACCACTGGTCTCCTCGACATCATGAACGACAAGGAGCTCACGGCGGTGATGGCTCACGAGATGTCGCACGTAAAAAATTACGATATTAGAGTATCAATGATAGTATTCGGACTTGTCTGCGTAATTGGCCTAATTTCAGACATTGCATTTCGGATGATGTTTTATGGTAATCGTCGGCGTGACAACGAGGGCAGCCCGATGGGGTATCTGCTCATCGCGGTCGCGGCGATTTTGTCGCCGATACTTGCAGCGCTTGCTCAGATGGCCGTATCGCGCGAACGCGAATATCTAGCTGACGCATCAGCGGTAAATATCACGCGCTACCCGGAGGGAATGGTTGATGCGCTTAAAAAACTACAATCTCATACTCAGCCTATGCGAAGCCAAAATGTGGCTGCCGCTTCAATGTATATCAACGACCCACTACGTAAAGGTTTTTTCAATAACCTACTCAGCACACATCCGCCGATTGAAAAACGCATAGAAAGGCTAGAAAATGGCAAGAAAAATTTCTAAAAAATCCAACAAAAAGCCCGAAAAAAGGACGCGTTTTAAATGTTTTAATAAACTCCGGGCATGGGCTAAGAGGATCTATAAAAAATACAAAACTAGCCCGCACAAGACTTTTCGGCGCTCTTACCGCGAAGATTACAAACGCGATATAGAAGTGCCTGGCATTATGCACCATTCGGCAGTTACATTTCGGGTGATTTTTAAGAATTGGAAATTGTTTCTGCCACTAATCATAATCGCAGTGGTGGCAGCAGTGGCGTTTATTGGTCTAATGAACGAGTCGACTTACCAACAATTTCAGACCGTACTAGACCAGACTACGGAGCAGATGGAAAAAGGGGATATTGGAGTGGTGGCGAAGTCTGGACTTTTGCTTATATCTACCGTCACAACCGGCGGGCTATCTAGCGAGGCTAGCGAATCTGGCACGGTTTTTGCGGTGTTGATTTTTCTGATTTTGTGGCTAACGACAATTTTTATCTTGCGACATAGACTAGCGGGGCGAAAAATTAAACTGCGTGATGCACTTTACAACGCCATGACCCCATTAGTATCCAGCTTTGTGGTATTTGTGGTGGCGGTAATCCAATGTATACCGATATTTATACTAATCATCGTCTATTCCGCGGCTGTGCAGACGGAATTTTTGGCAACTCCATTTTATGCCTTGATATTTTTCATTTTTGCAGCACTCATGATATTGCTATCTGGATATCTACTTTCATCTTCGCTTATGGCAATGGTAGCAGTAAGTGCGCCTGGGCTATATCCAATGCAGGCATTGCGCACTGCGTCAGAATTGATGATGGGACGCAGGGTAAAATTCGTCCTAAGGCTAGTGGGATTAATTTTCATGCTAGCCATCACGTGGGTGGCGGTGATGTTGCCGCTTATTGTTTTCGACTTATTCATGAAACAATTTGAATGGACTCATGGTGTGCCGTTCGTGCCAGTGTGTCTACTCGTCATGACCTGCTTCACCGGCGTCTACATTTCAGCATATCTATATCTATATTATCGTTGGACACTGGGATATGACACGAAGGAGTTAAAAAATGACAAAAAGTGAGGCCGAGGCTCGAATTTTAAAACTTCGCGAACTGATCAATGATTACCGATATCATTATCATGTACTTGACGAGTCTATCATGAGTGAGGCGGCGGCCGATTCATTGAAGCACGAATTGTCCCAGCTTGAGACTGAGTATCCAGAACTCATCACCCCAGATTCACCAACTCAGCGCGTAGCCGGCAAGGCACTAGATAAATTCGAAAAAGTCAAACACGAAAAGCGCATGATTTCGCTGGCTGATGTTTTTTCTCGCGAAGAAGTGATGGATTGGATTAGCCGAAACGAGAAATTGGTTCCTGGTGGCAAGATTCCAGAGTTTTTTACCGATATTAAAATGGATGGTTTGGCATGTTCACTCAAATATCGCGATGGCTTACTGGTGCAGGCCGCAACGCGCGGTGATGGCTTAGTGGGCGAGGACGTGACACTCAATGTGCGAACGGTTGAAAATATTCCCTTGAAAATTGATATCGACACAGCGGAAGTGCGTGGAGAAATTATCATCTTTAAGGAAGACTTTGAAAAGTTACAAGAAAAGCAGAGAAAAGCAGGTGAGCCAGAGTTTGCTAACCCAAGAAATCTCGCCGCTGGTTCGATTAGGCAGCTGGATTCAAAAATAGCCGCAAGTCGCCCATTAAGATTTATTGCCTATGATTTGGTGACGCCGGATTTGCCAACCTGGCATGATGCCTACGAGATGCTCCGGAAACTTGGTTTTAGGACGTCCATGGAAGACCGGGTCTTTTTGAGTAGTGAAAAGGAAGAATTATTTAACTACATAGATCATCTCGACGAATACCGAAAGGGTCTAAAGTTCAATACTGACGGGATGGTAATTAAGATAAACGACCGCGCGATGTACGATAAGCTTGGCATCATAGGAAAAACACCACGCGGCGCGGTGGCTTATAAATTCCCAGCCGAGGAGGCAACTACAAAAGTGCGCGACATCGTGATTTCGATTGGGCGGACTGGAGCAGCTACACCAGTAGCACTATTTGACCCAGTGCAGGTTGCTGGGACGACCGTAAGGCACGCTTCGCTTCACAATGCCGATGAGATTGCAAGACTAGATGTGCGAATAGGTGACACTGTGATTATTTATAAAGCTGGTGACATCATACCGCAAGTCAAAGAAGTTTTGACAGCGCTAAGGCCTGACGATGCGAAACCGTATGATTTTTTGAAAGAGCTAAAGGCCCAATACCCAGAGCTCGAATTTGAACGGCCGGACGAGGAAGTGGTGTATCGCGTCAAGGGTGAAAACTCGGATTTGATTTTAAAAAGGGCAATTGAATATTACGCGTCAAAGCCAGCGCTAAATATTGATGGTTTGGGGGAGAAAAACGTTGTAGCATTAGTCGATGCTGGGTTAGTAAAATCTATTGCTGATTTATATAGGCTTAACGTGGGGCAAGTTGCGGCACTAGAAAGGTTTGGCGAAGTATCAGCGAAAAATCTAGTAGACGCAATTCAAGACTCAAAAAATCCTCCGCTTGCGAAATTTATCGCCGCGCTGGGGATTCGGCACGTGGGGGCACAAACCGCGGTGAGCCTGGCACGGAAATTCGGTTCGCTTGATGCCTTGATGAATACAACCGAACAAGATTTATTAGAAATAAACGATATTGGCGAAGTTGTGGCGGAGTCAATTATGGCGTGGTTTTCGGATGAAGATAATTTAAAGCTGCTTAATGAGCTCCGCGAACTCGGCGTATGGCCGGCCGACGAAATTAACGTCGAGCTACCACTTGCTGGAAAGTCATATGTGATTACTGGGACTTTGTCCTCAATGGGTCGGGAAGAGGCAGAAGACAAGCTAAGGTCGCTCGGAGCCACCGTGACTTCCGGCGTCACAAAGACAACTACGGCCTTAATTGCTGGCGAGAAGCCAGGCAAGTCAAAAACCGATAAGGCCGATAAACTAAATATTCCACGTCTTAGCGAAGTGGATTTAATGAATCTAATAAAATCTGGTGCGCCTTAGTGAGAGAAGTTGCAACTACGCTAAAAGAAGATTTAATGAGTAATAATTACTCACCTGATCTCTTTTTCTCTCAATAAACGTACACAAAGCCATTATATCACGGATTGTAAAAAATACCCAAATAGACACCCTCAAAAGCGAAGATTTTTTTTGCAAAAGTAGTAGGGGGTCGTTCCCACTATATTTTTTGTTTCGATTTTGGCCGGGGTCAGTCCCCCAGGGGCTCCGATTGTAAACCCCTGCGAAGCTAGGGGTGAATTGGTGGGTGCTATAGCTTCTTAAATTGACTTCTCTTTTAAAAGTCCGTCGTAGTAATTGTCGGACGATTTTCTAGTCGTTTTCTTACTCGTCCGTTTTTTAGCCTTTGTGGTGGTTTTTTGTGGTTTTGTCGTTTGCCGTGCTAGTTTCTAAAACCTTTTTTATCGCTTTAATGCCAATAAACAGTACCAAACCTATCACTAGGCAAGCCCCAATAATACGCCCTGCGTAATATGTCCACTCGGGTGCACCTGCTCGCACTAGGTCTTTGGCGGTGTCGCTTAATTCTGCAAAATACATCTTATTTACCTTTCTTTTTAGTTAATAACGGTCTCTTAACTCAAAGTCCTCTAGGTCAACATCACTTTTTAGTTTGCCCATTTTTGCTAAACATATCTTAACTATCGCTATCTTTTTCTTGTCGTCTGTCCACTCTCGCTTGCAACCAAGGTTCTGCGTGCATATATGGCTAAACAGGCAACCAAAGACGATGTTTTTAACTATCGAGTAAAAGGCTAACATTAACAAAAAAGTTTTATCTATATCGGTAGTCTGACTTAATATAAGTATGACTACGACCTCAATTATGCCAACTACTACCATACCGCCTACTGACTTATTGGCGGTGTCCGACCCGTCTATACCTCTGACTAATTCGTCATTGCAGTAGTCCGTATCGTGTTTATTTACTGTGCCTAGTGTGGCTATCATATAATCATTATATTCTTTATTGGTTGCCATATTTTTACTTACCTTTCTTTTTAGCCATTGTTGCCGCGGCCTTATTAATAGTATAAACGATAATTGATTTTGCTCCTTCAAATTCTCGTTGCCAGTCTTTTAAAGAATAACTGTCAACGGTTTTTATGGCTTGTTTTTCAGTCATTCCGTTATCCATAAGACTGATTACAGATAAATCATATAGTATTGATGGGTCGCTTGGAGCTATTTTCCTTAGTTCTGTTGCAACCTTGACTCCATATATTTTAGTGAGGTCTTTCCACTCATCATTGATAAACTTTATATCTAATAACCTTAGGGCTAAATCTTCGTGGAGGTCATTCATTGCCTTATTTACCCCTTCAGATTGTTATGATATTTTGCTGAGCAATTACGACAACCTCTGGCAATTTTTCTCAGATTACGTTCACGTATTCTGGCTTGCCACTCTTTACCGCACTTCGGGCATTTCCACCAAGCATATTTACTGGATACTGCTAAAACTTGTTCTGGTCGTAAGCCTTTGTTCTTCTCATAATTCCATTCTTTTGCCAAACCAGGATTCACTGTTGCAAGGTCGTTGTAACCTAGCAATACTATCCTGTTTGAACATACCGGACATCCGCGTCCGGTAGCACGATTTGCTATGGAGGCTTCCCATTCGTGACCTTTTTCACATATCCACCAAACTTTTTTTGGGGATTTAGCATATACTTGCTCTGGTTTCAGGTCGCCATTTTTCGTATAATTCCATTCCTTGGCCAAGTCTGGATTCTTGGCTGAAAGGCTGTCCTTGATATCTGTAACGACTGATCTTAGCTTTGCGCTTCGTTTATGCCCACATTTACGGCATCCATAACCACCTAGTGCTCGTGAATATACTGGTGCTTGCCACTCGTATCCACATTCTGAACATTTCCACCAAGCTTTATATTTCGACCCCGCATTGAGTATGGCTGGGTCCACGGTGTTTTTATAGTAATCCCATTCTTTTATAAGCTCATTGTGTGTTTTGATTAGTGACTTTTCTTCCTCACCTTTTTGGTATCTTGCATAAATATTGCCATAGTCACGGTCAACATTGATATCAAATTTTTTATCACCGATTACGATTAATAGTACTTGTTTTATTGGCTCATTCAAATAACTGTAGTTATGGCTTAGCTTTTTAATCTTTATGTCGGTAGAGGTGCTTTTAAGTGGTGGCAATTTTGGTTCTCTAATTCTTATCAACTGAATCCCAAGTTTTTTACATAGCCTATTCTTTCTTAAGTCTTTTTCCTTACTGTTATGATAATATTGACCGTCATACTCTATTGCAGTGGACATACTTGGGATAAAAATATCTAATTCGTAACCTTTAACTCTTTTGTTTTCTTCCACAGCTATACCGTATTTTTCAAGGTAATAGCCGACGGCTTTTTCTGGTATTGATGTGCGTCTGTTTGATGAGCAAATAGGGCAATGCACGTTTTGATGATGCCTGCTCTCTACAGTTGCTTGCCATTCGTGGCCTAGCTTACATTTCCACCAGACTTTTTTGGGGGAACCTGCTATTATGTTTTCTGGTTTTAAATTGCCATTTCTTTCGTAATTCCACTCTTTGGCCAATTCGGGATTTATCGTTGTCAAGTCGTTATGGCCAGTAATAACTACTTTATTAACACATACTGGACATCCACTACCATTTGCTCTACTAACTACAGTTGCTTGCCATTCGTGTGCGCATTCTGAGCATCTCCACCAGACTTTTTTCCCTGAACCATACAAAGTGTTTTCTGGTTTCTTCTCCCCATTTTTTTCATAATTCCATTCCGAGGATAATTTTGGATTAATGGTGGCCAGATCATTGTAGCCAGGCCATACTTTCTGATTGATACAATATGGGCAGAATCCGCAGCAATTTGGCATTGTTTTCCATTCGTGACCTTTTTCGCACTTCCACCATACTTTTCTGTTTGAACCCGCTGCGATATCGCTTGGTTTTAAGTCACCATTTTTTTCATAATTCCAATTTTTTGCCAAATCTGGCCTAGTGGTGGCTAGATCATTTATTCCTGCAACTATTAGCTTGTTCGCACAAATTGGGCATCCTCGATAGCCTTCTTTTGTTCTACTCAAGACTGATGCTTGCCACGTATGCCCTTTGTTGCATTTCCACCACACTTTTGTGATACTACGAACTGGAACATTTTCGGGCTTTAACTCACCATTTTTTTCATAGTCCCATTCGGCCGAAACTCTTTCGTTACAAGATGCCAGATCATTGATGCCCGGCTTGACATAGTAGCTTCGGTCTAATTGCTTGAACGTGCACTCTTTGCAGGTTGTAGTACCAGATTTTGCTTTGGCATAGATAGTTGTTTGCCACTCTCTACCGCATCTAGAGCACTTCCACCATACCTTTTTATTAGAACCTGCTGCTAAATCCTCTGGCTTTAGATTCTGGTTCTTCTCATAATTCCATACCTTAACAACATCTGGAAAAACTTTCAAAAGGCTTCTGTTGGGTTCTTTAAGTGAAGCATTGTTTTTACCAGTTTTAAGGTGTGCACACCGAGGACAACCGTGTCCTTTTTTTCTGACACTAATTTGGGTTTTCCATTTGTGTCCGCAGTCCTTACAAACCCAATAAGCTTTTTTCGTGCTATTCGTAAATAATACGTCTGGATTCAATCCAAGTTTATTATTCGCTTCAAAATCCCACTCGGATAGGAGCTTCGTCTTAGGAACAGCAATTGCATTATTCTGATCCATATATGAAATATTATACATCGTATAGTAAAATTCGTCAACAATAATTAGATTACCTAGCAATTGGGGTTTGATTGATTTGCTATATCCAGAAAAAATGATATAATATAATTAATTAAACACAATATTATAGATGCAAGAAATGACCACTAAAATCTGTAGGGTGTGTGGCGAAGAAAAACCTCTGGACGAGTTTCGTATCAGAGGAGATTCTGGTAAGCGTAGAACGGAGTGTAAAAGTTGCTTAAGCAAGTATTTAAAACAATATAGGTCTGAGAATAAGCAACGCATTTCTGAGCTCAATAGAAGATGGAGAAATGAGCATAAGGATGAGTTGTCAGAGTACCAGCTTAACTGGCAACGGAATAATAGAGAAAAGTGTCGTGCCTATAATAAGAAATCTAATCAAAATATGACAGAAGAAAGAAGAGCAAGGGCTAATTTGCGTTCCAAAAAATATCGTGATACCAGAAAAGATGACCCAGAGTTTAGAGAATATGTAAGAATTAAAAATCGTGAGTCGAGTAAGCACCGGCGTAAAAAAATTACAGCTTATGAAGAGAATCGCAAAAAGGTTGACCCAGTTTTTAAATTAAAGAAACAGATTAGGAATGAAATTAGGACTTCTTTTAACCGTAGAGGGTTCAGAAAGTCGGCACGTACTGAGGGAATAATCGGTTGCACCTTGCAAGAGTTGTACGACCATCTATGTAAGACTTATTTGATTAGATATGGAAAAAAGTATAATGGGAACGAGCTAGTACATATAGACCATATTATCCCACTGGCGAATGCCCATACCGAAGAAGAAGTTATAAGGCTGTGTAGGTGGGATAATCTACAGCTATTAACCGCCGAAGACAATCTAATAAAAAATGCAGATGGGTCATTCCCATCATATAGGGCTATTTAGCTGAACCAAAAGATGATATAATTGGGTGAAACGGGATAGCTAAAATGACTTTAAGATTTTTTGTACCAGGAGAGGATGCCGTGTTTGAGCAAATCTCTAAACAAAGAGAGGAAAGTGGGCCCAATGAGGACTACTTCATTTATTTTTTAAGCGATGGGCAAAAGGGATTACAGTCTAATGGTAATGCAATTAAGTATGGGATTGGGGGCTCTGAACAAGTCGAAATTATCCGTAAGCTGGTTGAAGATGGTTTTTTTGATGCGGATTGGGTCGTATCATACGACCAGGGTAAATTTAATCTTAAGTATCATAATGAGGAGTGGCTACAGAAAAACTATTCCGCTATGGATTTATCTAATTTTGTTTTTGAGGATTGCAATTATAGAGATTATTTCTTTATAAACCTGGATTTTAACCGTATTAGGGCTATTAATGATAACTGCCGGGCTATATACCCGTGTGAATTGTGCTACGATGAAGAACAGTACAGCTTTTATGTCAAACGTAAGGACAATGATGAGAGTTATTATATTAGTAAGCTCAAGAAGGATATGGTGCCATTCCAAGTGTTATTGCACGCATACAAGAGTAAACATATGCACGCTACAAGAGAGGGTATGAACAAAAGTGGTGATAGAAGGGTCTACATAGGAAAAGCATCAATTGCTACACAAGTGTTTGCCGAGAAAAGTGTAGTAAGAAATGAATTATCGATGTTTGTGACATTGAGGAGTGAAGATATCGATATTAACAAAGAGGCTAACCTCACACTTAATCAGTTAAAGGCTTTAGAAAAGGCTTAATTTCAACTGATTTTCAACTAGTTTTCAACTAGTTTTCAACTAGTTTTCAATTGACCACAATAGGACGCTTTTTGTAACAGATTAGGCGAAGTTTTTTTCGCTGTCTTTTTTACTGTCGACGACATTTTTTGGGTCCCCTGATAATCTGGTAATAGGATAGCCGGATGGGTTACTTAATCTAATAGCTATCCCGGTTGAGTAACCCCCCTTAAGAGTATTGGAAGGTTTTTATATAATGAAAATCTCAAAAGAGCTCGTCCAGGCTTTTAAAAGTGTATACGAGCGCAAGCTCGGCCAAAATATCTCCGCCGAAGAAGCTGAGCAAAAACTATCGGATCTGGCGGAGTTAATAAGAATAATTGAAAATAGGAGAAGAAAAAATGGATATTAATCTGAACTACGCGGGCAACGTAAACTATGACTCTAAGCAAGAGGTGGGGCAGGTGCCTGAAAAAAATAAGAGGAAACAGTCTCTTGAGGCGATGGTGCGCAATATTCATAAAAGGACGCACGAGGATAAGAGGGTTCGCAGCTATTTTCACGAGCGTGGCATCAATAATGCTAGCATTGACAGGTTTAGGCTAGGCATATGGAAATTTGGGGGGTATGATAGGTTTGTTATCCCAGTTCTTGATAAGACTGGAAAAGTGGTCTATTTAAAGTTGCGTATAACACCCGCTGACGAGCCGGCTGAAACATTATCGGAAGTAATGGGTCAAGAGACGTCGATTAAGAAATATGAGATTTATCCAACTAATGCGGCTCAAGTGCTCGTGGGGGAGGATGAATTAAGGAAAAGTACGTCAAGTGATGTGCTCATCTGTAAAAGCGAGTTAGACCGGATAATTGCCATACAGGAAGGTGTAAAAATGCCCGTAGTTACAGGGGGCGGCCTAGTCCAGTCGTTCAGAAAAGAATGGATAGACTCCTTAAAGAACGCACGTAATATTTACCTTTGCTTGGGCGAGAGTGCCGTTGGCAAGCGTGGTGCAACGATACTTGCAAAACGTTTGGCGGAGCATATACCATCAGCGTCCATCTACATGATCTCATTACCGTTCGAGGATAATGTGTGTGCTGACCTTACAGATTACTTTGTTGAGAAACGTGGTACTACTGATGAGCTCTTTAACAAATACGCAAAGTGTCATTGTGGCGCAGAACCAATTGACGTGTCTACATTTAAAGAAATGACTGTCGATGATGTGGCGAATGTCCTCGATTCAACTATTAAAAACAATCGCGTAAACAAGGTTATCACCTTCCTGGCGATGCTTCTAGCTTACACGGAAGATTCCCAATTAAATGTAATGTTTAACGCACAAAGTTCCACGGGCAAGACCTATATTACCTTGGAGGCGTCAAAATATTTCCCAGCCCAAGACGTGAAGGTGTATGGTAGGACAAGCAAGACGGCCTTCTACTACAATACCAGCTTAATGAAGTCTGACGATAGCGGAGGGTTCTATATAGACCTTGAACGACGCATTTTAGTTTTTGCAGAGCAGCCGGACATGCAACTACTTGAAAACCTGCGTTCGTTTTTATCACACGACCTCAAGAAGACGCCTTTTATTCTTACAAATAAGAGTAAAAATGGGCGGAATACTGCAGAAGAGGGATATATTCTAGGCTTCTCATCAACAATCTTTTGCTCGGCTAACATGAGGATTGACGAGCAGGAGCAAACTAGAAGCCTTATCCTTAGCCCAGAAAGCACAGAAGAAACGGTGAGGGCTGGAGTTGATGAAAGCATTGCAAGGAATAGTAACAAGGATGCCTACAATACTAAACTCGACGCCAATGAAGCACGAAGAGCGTTGATGGAGAGAGTCCTTTACATAAAAAACCTTAGTGTTGGACAGATAAATATTGATGATAGTGAGTATCTAAAAACACGCTTTTACGAAAAGCTTCGCTCCACGCCACCTAGAGTGCAGCGCCAGATTGGACATTTTATATCATTAGTAAAGGGTATAGCCTTGCTAAATGCACCTTTTAGAATGGTAGGAGACAAAATTATTGCCACCAATAAGGATGTTGATGAAGCCATGAAGCTTTGGAGCGTTATAAATGAAAGTATGTTTTATGGCGTACCTCCACAGGCACTGGATTTTTATAAAAACTTCGTCATACCTGCCTATCGTCTAAAGAATAAAACAGATGGCGGCGAGAAGGGTATCACCTATGACGAGCTAGCACATTATCATTTTGAGCAGACCGGCAACTATCCAAATCTAGAAATGGTAAGAAAAATGTTTATACCGGCACTGCAGTGTGCTTCGCTCATTAGCTATGAAAAAGATGATGATGACAAGCGGCAAATGCTAATTAAACCCATGGTCTTCTTCGATAACACGCTTGAGAAGTAAACACTAATATGTTATTATCTAATTGTTCCACTTCTAGTTAATACACGAGACTATATTTATTTCCGGCAATGTAGGGTGACCGATACGGAAAGGGTTTCGTGCTCTGGAAGTGGAACAATCGGTCGCCCTTTTTGGGCTGAAAGGATTGATATGAATTATCGTAACTCAAACTTAAAAGCCGTGTTATATGCGCGCAAGTCCACTGAATCTGAGGATAAGCAAGTCCAGTCTATCGACGACCAAGTTCGTATTATGAAGGAGGTTGCGAAGAACGATGGATTGAAAATAATCGATGTATTACATGAATCCAAGAGTGCAAAAGCCCCTGGTGCACGCATCGTTTTTAAACAAATGATGCGTGACATAGAGGATGGCAAGTATGATGTAATCCTTGCTTGGGACACAAGCCGCCTATCACGCAATTCTAAGGACGGTGGAGACTTACAATGGCTGCTCGACAGTGGTACGTTATATGGAATCCGTACACATGAAAAGTGGTACCACAATAACGATGAGTTGCTTTTTACCATCGAAAATGCCATGAATAGTCGATTCATTAAGGAGCTGAAAATTAAGGTGAAGCGCGGCATGGACTCAAAGGCCGACAAAGGAGACTACCCAAAAAGCGCTCCGGTAGGCTACCTGAATGACCGCATTAATAAAGTAATAATCAAGGACCCGATTATGTTTGATCGTGTTCAGACGCTATGGAAGAAAGCCCTGTCTGGTGCATATTCAGTATCTGAATTGTCCAGAATTGCTACTAATGAGCTGATGATACGTACGCCACAGAAGAAAAGGTCTGGCGGTAAACCACTGTGCTACAATGCAGTACTTAACCTATTTAAGAACCCTTTTTATATGGGTAAATTCAAGTGGGGTAACAAAGTATATAATGGGAATCACCCCCCTATGATTACCGAAGCCGAATTTGAACAAGTACAAAAAATGATAAACCCTAAGCATTCTAGCAGGCCACAAAAAGACCCTTATCAATTTCTTTTACGGGGATTACTTACGTGTGCAGAGTGTGGGTACGCAATTGTAACAGAGAAAAAATACAAGAAATTGAAAGATGGTGCTGTTAAGGAATATCATTACTGCCATTGCTGCGGCAAGCATCCGGAGAAAAGATGCAAGAACCGGTCAGTCTACGTAGCTGAATCTGAGCTTGTCAAACAAATCAAGAAAGAACTCTGCAAATATGCTATAGATGAAGACTTCTATAAGATTGCGATTAAGGCGCTAGCCGAAGAAGATGATATGAAGACTTCTGAACAAGATGAGAGAATTGCGCAAATCAATAACCAGATATCCAAGAAGAAGACCGATTTGGATTCATTGAGACGAGCGGTTTATACTGGTGTGATTACGGATAATGCTTTCTTCTTATCAGAACAAGAATCCTTAAAAAATGAAATTGATAGCCTCGAAGCAGAGCGCAGCAAGGTCATAGCCGCCGCCGAAAACTGGCGAGACAAAGCGACTGATATTTTCATGTTTGCGCGTTATGCTAAGGAAGACTTCGATAGTGATGACTGGGAGCGCAAAAGAGCTGTAATCAAACGTCTCGGAATGAATCTTAAATTATCGGGTCGAACCATACAATTTACCCCTGTAAAATACCTCGTTCCTATAGCAAATTATCACGAAGAATTGGAAGCTAAAAAAGAGGCGGCTCGAACCGCTCCAGAACAGAGAAAAAAAGACCTCAAAGAGGGCTTAATTTCACTTTGGTGCGCCTGACTAGACTCGAACTAGCACAGCCGTAGGTTTGGCCACTACCACCTCAAGGTAGCGTGTCTACCAATTCCACCACAGGCGCATATATATATTATAACATACTTTCTTAAAATCGGCAGAATTTTATAAAAATATAAACAGCTTTAACGCAGAGTGTGCTATAATGGAATAAACAAAGGAGGCAAATGAAGAGAATTGTTCGTGGGGTTATGACATTGATAATGTTTGGCTTGGTTGGGGCGCTAACAATAATGCCAAATGTCGCCTACGCTGAAGAAGACACATCAGATGAAATAAAAAAAGCGGCGACCAGCATCAGCATTAGTCCTGTAAGCAAAATCTTACAGCTCCAGCCAGACACAATATATGAGGATTCGTTTAAGGTAATGAATAATGGCAGCGACGATATGCCATTTGAGGTATACGCTTCGCCATATTCCTACACCTATTCAGAAGAGACCGAAGAGTACCAGCTGGGCTTCAGCCGGGAAAATAACTACACACAAATTACGCGCTGGATTACATTTAAAGGCCCTGACGGTAAATATACGACTAGGCCAAAGTTCGTAGCAAAGCCAGGTGAGAGCGTGGAAGTGAACTACCGAATCTCTACGCCAACAAGTTTACCGGCTGGTGGTCAATATGCTGTACTCTTTGCGCATACTTTATCTAGTACGACTATCTCTGGTGGCATTAAAACTGAAGCGAGTCCTGGACTCGTAGTCTATGGGCGCGCCAGTGGTGAGACTATTACTACTGCCGAAATTTCAAACCTTGAATTGCGCCAGTCAACAACAGATGCGGAGGGAAACACCAGAAATACCATCAACGCTTCCGGTAAGTCTAAAAATACTGGCAATGTGGATTTCACAATGAGTGGCACATTAAAAGTCGAGGGCATATTTGGGCGTGTTTATTATGAAACAGCACCAAATGAAGCACGCGTGTCGGTAATTCCGGATGCCGAATTGTCGGTTGTTGACGAATGGGAAGATACCCCCTACTTTGGTCTATTTAAGGCAACCTGGACCGTGAGAGCCGCAGGCGAGAGTGAGACTATTTCGCGAATGATTTTGATTTTGCCAGCGCCAATCATCGTGGCTATGGTTTTACTATTGACAATCATAATTGTGTGGATTATAATTATGGTTAGGAAGCGCAAAGAACGCCGGTCTAGATTTACCGTTTAGATTGGTACCCGGTGGAGCGGGTCTTGGCGAAACCAAAATAAACATAAAATACAAAAGAGTAGAGTATGAGAAAAACACAAAAGAAATTCCTTGGTCTGCTAGGATTATCTGCGGTGGCCATTATGACGATGGTTGCTGCGAATATGCCGAGCCAAGGTGTGTCGGCGGTATCAACCGTTACCGACACCATAGAAGTAAGGGTAATCGGTACCACACCGGCGGTGGATTTGACATCCCCTGCAGATGGGAAAGAAGTTTCTTTTCCGGAATTCACCCTAAATATAAGATATGAGAATGCGGTCAAAATTATCGTACGACAAACTTATATCGACGACGGAAGCGAAAAGATAATTGCAGTATATAATACACCAGACAATAAAGTAGGGGAAATCAAAGACGTCAAATTTGCAGTAGACAAGTATGGCGAGTATAAGATTTCTGCCGAAGCCATCGACGATGACGGAGCGCCGTCGCCAGAAGATTATGTTGTTTTCAAATACCTACCAATTTTGGCATCTTACTCAGTTGACCCAATAACGGGCGAGTACAGCGTAAAGGTCGACTCAGTCGGCTATGACGTCTACACTGCAGATTTTTACCTCGATGATGATTTTATCACGACCCAAAACCGTACTCAACTCGAGAATAGTGAAGAAGTGCCGCTAAAATTAAAAGAAAAGGGCACATATCACATCACGATTGTGGCAAAAAATGCCGAAGGTGACACGCTCTATGTACCACTCGTGATAACGATAAACTATACGCCGTCACAAGTACCAGATGCTGGCGCACCGGATACTGGTGGGATGTTCCAAAATCTTAATATTTCAAGTGAAGACTATCTCACGACTGGCCTAATTATGTTCTTTATCCTTGGCATAGTAGCTCTCGGCATCGTAATAAGCGGACGAAAAGTCAATAAAGGCAAACGACATTAAAAAAAATACTCTTTGATTTTATGTAATTTATACGGGGTTGGGCACTCTAAAAACTGCGAGGGTGCCCAACTTTAGCTTTAAAAAATAACCCCTTGAAGGGGTTATTTTTACTTTTCTTCGACTTTGGCCTTTTTCTCGGCTTCTTTGGCAGCTTTCTTGGCTTTATTTTCAAGAGCTGTCTTCATCTTGGCGGCCTTAGCAGCGCGAGCCTTGAAGCGGTCCACGCGACCCTCGGTATCGATGATCTTTTCTTCACCAGTGAAGAATGGGTGTGAAGCGCTAGAAATCTGGATCTTGACTAGCGGATATTCATTACCGTCTTCCCACTTGATGGTCTCCTCGCTCTTCGCAGTCGATTTGGTGAGGAACGAGAACTTCGCAGCTTCGTCCATGAAGACGACAGCACGATAATCTTTCGGATGTAACTCTGTTTTACTCATAATTATGGTTATTATAGCACGCCTTGACTAAAAAGTAAAGGTGTGATATAATGGGATTATATATTATTTAATGAAACAGTTTCTAGGAGATTTCCTCGGGAGTGAGACCTAGAAACAAAGAGAAAGGAAATCATATGGCAGTGAATGTCGATATGAAGGCTCTGTTTGAAGCTGGTGCACATTTTGGGCACAAGACGAGCCGCTGGCACCCGAAGATGGCGCCATACATCCATAGCAAGCGCCAGGATGCGCATGTTATCAACCTAGAAAAAACCGTAGATGGTTTCAATGCGGCTTTGCCAAAGATTACTGAGGCTGTAAAAGCTGGCAAAAAGGTACTCTTTGTCGGTACCAAGAAGCAGATGAAGGGCATTGTCCGCGAAGCTGCTGAATCAGTAGATATGCCGTACGTAACCGTACGCTGGGTTGGTGGTACTTTGACCAACGTTGATACGGTCAATCGCCAAATCAAAAAACTAAAAGACCTCGAACGCCGCATGGCTTCAGGTGAGCTCGAAAATCGCTATTCAAAGCTCGAAGTACAGCGCTACCAAGAGGAAATCGATCTATTAAACGAGCGCTACGGCGGTATCAAGGAAATGTCTGAGCAGCCAGCTATCGTAATCGTAACGGATGCCAACGAAGACAAAAATGCCGTCCGCGAGGCAAACGTACTAAATATTCCAGTTGTAGCCCTCACCGATAGCAATGTCGACCCAACCAACATCGACTATGTTATCCCAATGAACGATGATTCGATCAAGGCAACCAAACTTGCCCTAGATTACTTTGTCGAAGCAATTAAAGAAGGTAAGAAATAATTTTGCGTAAACTAAATATAAGGAGGCAAAAACTATGGCTGAAATTTCAGTTGAACAAATTAAGAAATTAAAAGAGCTCTCCGGCGCAGGTTTGACCGACGCCAAGAAGGCTCTCGTCGAGGCCGATGGGGATTTTGACAAGGCTCTTGAAGCGATGCGCAAAAAAGGTTTGACGAAGGCCGAAAAGCGCGGCGACCGCGAGACTCGCGAAGGTTTGGTTGAGGCTTACGTCCACGATGGCCGACTTGGTGCAATCGTAGAAGTAAACTGTGAAACTTCTTTCGTGGCGAAGACCGACGAATTTAAGACTCTTGCACATCAGATCGCAATGCAGGTTGCATCTATGGCACCACTTTACGTATCAGAAGATGACATCCCGGAAGATGTCCGCAAGGCAAAAATCGCTGAGCTCGAAGCTAATTTTAAAGGCCCAGAGAATATGAAGGAACAAATCCTTGAGGGTCAAGTAAAGAAGGCTTTCTCAGACAAGGTGCTTATGAACCAACCATACATCTTGGATGATACCAAGACTGTGGAACAGTTCATCAAGGAAGCAATCGCAAAGACTGGTGAAAATATCACCGTCAAACAGTTCAAGCGAATCGAACTTGGTGTAACCGAGTAAAAAATAGCCCTAAGGGGCTATTTTTTATGGTATACTGATATTATAAATAAGGAGTTATTATGTTTGACACCAGTAAAGAACGCAAAGCGATGGAAGAAGTCGCGGCACGATTTGATGACGAAATGAAAAAAGTACGGACCGGAAGAGCACATCCAGATATGCTTGGTGGAGTAAAAGTAGAAGCTTACGGTCAATTTATGCCACTAAACCAAGTTGCGAATGTGACCGCGGCGGATGGCACATTGCTTGTCGTGACACCATTTGACCCATCGACAATCCAGGCGATCTCATCGGCAATTCGAGCAGACCAGACTTTAGGGCTCAACCCAGCTGATGATGGGCGAGTAATCCGAGTACCGATCCCGGCATTGACCGAAGAAAGGCGCAAAGAAATCGTAAAGACCGCTTCGGCCAAAGTAGAGCAAGCAAAAGTTGCAATCAGAAACGTGCGCGAGGATGCTAGAAAAGAAATCAAAGCAGCAGAAGAGCTGGGTGAAGATGTCAAAAAGCGCGCCGAGAAAGAAATCGACGATTTGACTAAGGAATTTAGCGACAAAATCGACACAGCATTTAAGGCAAAATCAGAAGAGATTATGAAAATATGATTACGCATTTAGGGATTATAGCGGACGGTAATCGACGATGGGCCAGAGAGCGTGGCCTACCGACTCTTGAGGGCCACAAGAAGGGCTTTAACGCCATCCCGGAGTTAGTCGACGGCGCGAGCGAAGCTGGTATAAAATTTATCACTTTTTACGTTTTTTCAACCGAAAACTGGGGGCGAAGTGCTGAAGAGGTGTCGTATCTTATGAAACTTGCGGAGACGCGGATTTTGAAGTATGCAGAAAAGTTGGCCACTAAAAATGCCCGCATGCTAATCCTCGGTTCGCACGACCGCATATCGCCGAAGCTCGCTAGCATTCTAGAAAAAGCCGAAAAGGTCACAGAAAAATGCACCGGTATCACGGTCTGTCTCTGTTTTAATTATGGTGGCGAGGAAGAAATTGCCGATGCGGCAAGGATTGCCAGCGAAATAGATGGGGAAATTACGCCGGATACAATCAGATCACATCTGTATCATCCAGAAGTACCAAATGTTGACATGGTGGTAAGGACTTCTGGTGAAGAGCGGATTTCTGGTTTTATGCTGTGGCGAGTGGCGTATGCGGAATTTTATTTTATGAAAAAGTATTTCCCAGAGATGGGCAAAGATGACATTAAAGATATTTTAGCGGAATACGAAAAGCGCAATAGGAGATTTGGCAAATAGGGGCGGTAGGTGGCGGGTGGCGCAAATAGGGGGACCCCCAAAATGTTTGCGATAGCAAAATTTTGGGGGATGATTTGCGACAGGACCCGCCCGAATTGTGGTATAATTTGGTTATGGATATTTTTATTGGAGTTATCGTTGGTCTTATCGTTTTAATGGTACTCGTAGTACTGCACGAGTTTGGACATTTTGTTGCTGCACGAAAAAATGGCGTCAACGTACTGGAATTTGGGATCGGATTTCCGCCACGTGCGATAGCTTGGATTAAGGATGCTAAGACTGGAAAATGGCGCCGGCTCCCAAGGGCAGAGTGGGAAAAAGATCGGCTTTCAAAAGTAGTCTACTCTCATGGCGAAAAAGCCGATTTTGCGCAAAAGGGCATGATTTTTAGTTTGAACTGGTTGCCAATTGGCGGTTTCTGTCGGATGGATGGAGAATCGGCGGCCGACACTAGGGCTGGCACTTTTGGGGCGGCAAGTTTTTGGGCAAAAACGAAGGTTCTTTTTGCGGGCGTAGCAATGAACTGGTTAGTAGCGATTGTTATCCTTACGATTTTGGCATGGACTGGGATGCCGGACTTTATCGAGGGGCAGTTTACGGTAGAGTCTGATACGCGGACGGATTTCACGCCAGTGCAAATCTTGACCGTAGCAGAAGAATCCCCAGCGCAGAAAGCCGGGATCATTGCCGGGGATTACATTATTTCGATCGACAAAAACGATATTAGGTACGGTAGCGATATCACTAGCTACAATGCCGAGCATGCAGGGGAAGAAGTGGTTTACAAAATTTATCGCAAGGGTGAAGAAGGTTGCAATTGCGACAAAAACTTGGAGTTTAACGTAAAACTCAATCCGTCGGATGCCGAATATTTGCTTGGCGTCACGATGGAGAGCTCACAAGTCAAATCATACTCTACCTGGTCGGCCCCGATCGTAGGAATGGGCGTGACTTTACAAATCACTGGTCAGACTTTTAAAGGCGTCGGGGAATTACTCTGGAATTTAGTGTCTGGCGTGGGGAGATTATTTAGCTTTGATGCTAATGTACGCGAAAGCGGGCAAGAAGCGATTTCCGCAGTGGGCGACTCGGTGTCTGGGCCAGTAGGTATCATCGGTGTGCTATTTCCGGCGTTCACCTCAGCTGGGCCAGCTAATTTAGCTTATCTTTCAGCGATTATCTCAATCTCGCTGGCTTGCATGAACGTTTTACCAATCCCTGCGCTTGATGGCGGCCGGTGGCTCCTCATCGCAATTTACAAGCTTCGCAAGAAAAAACTAACCAAAGAAGTAGAGGAAAAAATCGTAGCGCGAGCTTTCATAGTGCTGCTGGCGTTAATGTTTATCGTAACAATATTAGACATTGTGAGGTTCTTTTGATGGGTGAGGATTTAGCTAAAAATAAATGGTGGAAAATAGCACTAAAAGTGACACTGATTTCGGTATGGGCATTTGCGTCTGTCGTGGCGTCACAATTCGTAATAGGGTTACTGATGTCATGGATTTTGGGCCCAGCAAAATTAAGCGAACCGGTGCCGCTAGCTATATATTACATACTAGCGGACGCACTGGCTGTGGCCCTTGTGATATTTGTGCCCGCCGGATTGTTGGCAAAATGGAAAACTAAAGACAAGGCGGCTGGCAAAGATTTTGCCATTCCATCCAGGACAGAGATGGGATTAAAAGGTTGGCCGACCTGGACCGATATCGGATTATCTCCGGTAGGTTTTATTGTGTCGCTTTTGCTCGCGACTGGGCTCGTGGCGATTTTTAGCCAATTTTCATGGTTTAATGCTGAGCAAGTACAAGAAACTGGTTTTGCATTCTATATTAGTGGCTTTGACCGAATAGTGTCTTTTGTGGTACTAGTGGTGGTGGCGCCGATAGCGGAAGAAGTAATTTTTAGGGGGTGGCTCTATGGCAAGCTCAGGGAAAAACTCAGCGGCTTGCCGGAGTGGGGCGGGATCATCTTATCCACATTTATAGTGTCGGTACTCTTCGGCTTAATGCATTTTCAGTGGAATGTGGGGCTGAATGTTTTTTGCCTCTCCGTAGTACTGTGCGGGCTAAGGGAGATCACGGGTACGATCTATTCCGGGATTTTGACGCATATGTTGAGGAACGGTGTGGCATTTTTCCTCTTGTATGTCATGGGCATCCATTGACTTTTTTGGTAAAATGTGATATAATGGTAGTATAGAGTATTTTTCTTAAGTGTGGTATAATTAGCGTCATGAAAATGACGCAAACTTTTATTAAGACTTTAAGGGAAGCACCGAAGGACGAGATAGCGCAAAATGGCGCACTCCTTACGCGCGCCGGATACATCCACAAGGAGTTGGCCGGGGTGTATGATTTCTTGCCACTGGGGCTTCGGGTGATTGAAAAAATTAAGAGCATCATCCGCGAGGAGCTAAATGCCATTGGTGGGCAAGAGGTGCTTTTGTCATCCCTCCAAAATCCAGAATTATGGGAAAAGACCGGGCGGTTCTCGGACCAGGAAGTAGATATTTGGTTTAAAACTGAAGTGGTCGGCGGTGGGACGCTTGGTCTAGCTCCGACGCATGAGGAGCCGATCACGAATTTGCTCAAAACTTATATTTCCAGCTATAAAGATTTGCCTTTATCCGTATACCAGTTCCAAACTAAATTTAGGAATGAAAAGCGGGCAAAAAGTGGCATTTTGCGCGGGCGCGAGTTTTTGATGAAGGATATGTATTCGTTCCATGCGACAGAGGAAGATTTGGACAAGTATTATGCTGAGGTTGAAAAGGCCTATGCGCGTATTTTTGAGAGAATTGGTCTCACTGAGACCTACAAGACTTTTGCGAGTGGCGGAATTTTTTCAAAATACTCGCATGAATATCAGACTTTCTTGCCTGTAGGCGAAGATACTGTTTATTATAATGCCGACAAGTCGGTAGTATTAAATAAGGAGGTGCTGGAGCCGGAAGTGCTAGAAGATCTCGGCGTAAAGCGCGAGGAGCTAGCTGAAACCACAGCGGCAGAAGTGGGAAACATTTTCAAATTGAAATTCAAATATTCTGAGCCTTTGGGACTAAAGTTTATCGACGAAAACAATGCCCAGAAGAATGTATATATGGGTTGTTACGGGATTGGCGTATCCCGGGTGATGGGGGTAATTGCAGAGAAGTTTGCGGACGAAAAGGGCCTAGTCTGGCCAGAAGCAGTGGCACCGTTTAAGGTTTATCTTGTGGGGATTGGCGAAGCCGGGACGGCAAAAGCTCGCGAGTTTTACGCTGAGCACGAAGATGAGATTTTGTTTGATGATCGCGATGCGAGGCCGGGCGAAAAGTTTGCCGATTCCGAATTAATCGGCTTGCCGCTCCGGGTGGTAATTTCCGACCGGACACTAGCCGAAGGCGTAGCCGAAGTGACAGAAAGAAAGACCGGCGAAACCCATAAGGTCGCCCTTGACAAGCTAGTAGAGATACTGTAAACTCGTTTTAGTAAATTGGAGTTAATATGATAAAGAAAAACATTAGCCTGACTGCGGAAGGCAAAAAAGAACTCGAAAAAGAACTTGATGAATTAATCAAAAATCGTCCAGTAATCGCAGAGCGCATCGCGACGGCGCGAGCTTTTGGCGATTTATCGGAAAATGAAGAGTACAGCTCAGCACGCAACGAGCAAAAACTCGCTGAAGGGCGTATCCTAGAGATTCAAGACATCTTAAAAAATGCGAAAATCATCCGTGGCGGCAAGCGTGAGACGGTAGCACTCGGCGCAACCGTAGTGCTAGACATGGGCGGCAGGTCAGTAGAATACGCCCTGGTCGGACCAACTGAAGCAAACCCGCTTGAGGGGAAAATTTCCAATGAATCTCCGATCGGAAAAGCAATTTTCGGACATAAAGCCGGTGAATCAGTTGACTTTAATGGTAAAAAGGTTAAGATTGTCGAAATCAAATAATCTGATATAATATATATTATATGTTACTTGAAGATTATCGTAATGAGAGACTAAAGAAATTAGAAGAACTTCGCGAACGGGGGATTGAGACATACCCGTCAAAAAGCCACCGCAATACTTTTATTCGCGAGATAGTAGACCATTTTGATGAGCGCGCAGGACAAGAAGCATGCGTAGCTGGGCGGATTGTAGCAATTCGGTCATTTGGTAAATTGGTATTTTTGAAACTTCGTGACTATACTGGCGAGGTGCAGATTTTTATGAAAGCTGTACCAGAGGAGACTCCAGAGGGAATGCTCGGCGCAAAAGATATACGCTTGCTCGATATCGGCGACTTCGTGGAAGCAAGAGGCGTAGTAGATAAATCACAGACTGGCGAAATTTCAGTTTTTGCAAATTTCGTGAGGCTACTGACTAAATCGCTCAGACCTCTGCCGGAAAAATTCACCAACAAGGAAGAGCGTTATCGCAGACGGTATGTAGACATGAACGTCAACCCAGAAGTACGCGAGAGACTAGTACGTCGTTCTAAGTTCTGGCAGGCGACACGCGATTTTATGAATGCGCATGGTTTTATAGAAGTAAATATTCCGGTGCTGGAACACACGACCGGCGGAGCAGACGCGACGCCATTTGTGACCCATATGAATGCACTGGATGAAGATTTTTATCTTCGGATTTCGCACGAGTTGCCACTGAAACGGCTACTTGGTGGTGGATTTGAAAAAGTTTACGATATCGGGCCGAGATTTAGGAATGAAGGCGTAGACGACGAACATTTGCCAGAACATATCGCATTTGAATCGTACGCCGCATACGAAAATTACGAAGACGGCATGAAGCTGTACGAGGAAATGATAAAGTACGTAGCCAAGGAGACTTGGGGTACTCTAAAATTCCACGTCGGCGAGTTTGATATCGACCTGGACTGTGAGTGGCCACGCGTAAAGTATGCCGATTTGTTAAAGGAAAAGTTCGATGTTGATGTATTTAATCCAGATCACGAACAACTAATCCGAATTTTGAAAGAAAATGGCGTGGAGACGAATTTTGAGGTGTCTGAAGCGCGGCTGATTGATCACGTATGGAAACTAATCCGCAAGACTTCGGCTGGGCCGTATTGGCTAGTGGAAGAGCCTTTGAGCTTGTCGCCACTCGCGAAGAAATCTTCAGAAAATCCGCTGGTGACTGAACGTTTCCACCCAATTATCGCTGGTACCGAGATGGGGAATGGCTTCTCAGAACTAAACGACCCACTAGATCAGCTACAAAGATTTAAAGAGCAGCAAGCCGCACGCGATGCGGGCGACGACGAAGCGCAGATGCTTGATATGGATTTCGTGGAAATGCTAGAGTATGGTATGCCGCCAGCTTGTGGTTGGGGCAACTCGGAGCGAAACTTCTGGCTACTTGAGGGAGTGCCAGGTCGCGAAGCAGTACCATTCCCGATGATAAAATCAAAAGACGATGGCCAAGAGTAAGCCTGGACCCATATTGTGATATAATGAGGTTATGGTTAACTCTCATAGCAGCAAAGCGCGCAAAAACACAAAATTATCTTATAAACAAGTTTTTAAGACTTATCTAGAAAAAGGTTTTAAGTTGGAGAGATACCAGAAAATCGGGATTCTATTCCTGGTGGTGGTAATTGCTGGATTTGTTGGGTGGGCGTATGAGGTTTTGGTTGGGTTCGTCGACCTTGGCGGGTTTTATATGCGCGGCGGTAACTTATTGCCATGGATAAACATCTACGCTCTTGGCGCGCTTGTGGTGATACCTTTGACTTACAAGATTCGGAAATACCCATGGGCGGTATTTTTGGTTTCGGCTCTAGCGACCGGGCTAGTAGAATTAGTCGGCGGGTGGTTAGTGTATACCATTGGCAATGGCACTAGGTATTGGAATTACAACCAAGGCCTCTGGGCGATTGGAAACATCAACGGGTTTGTATGCCCGCTAAGTGTCACGTTTTTCGGTATTAGCTCCTTAGTCCTAGTTTATTTAATAGTGCCGGCGCTAATTTATCTTGCAAAACGAATGTCAAAGCGTGCGTTTCTGACGCTTTCGATTACACTTTTTACACTAGTAATGCTGGATGAGGTGGCCAATTTGACTTTGAAAAATTGCGGGCTTAAAACAGCGATAGACTTTTATCGGTCGCTAGGGCTTAAATACCAAAGCTTCTAGTATGATATAATAATAGAGTGAAATTCAAGTTAGTATCAAAATACCAGCCGACTGGGGATCAGCCGGGAGCGATTAAACAGCTCACGGATGGGATTTTTCATGGCATAAAAGAGCAGACTCTGCTCGGTGTGACTGGGTCTGGCAAGACTTTTACGATGGCAAATATCATTGAGAAGACGCAGCGCCCGACACTGATTCTCGCACACAACAAAACCCTCGCGGCACAGCTTTATGCTGAGATGCGGGAGTTTTTCCCGGAAAATGAAGTGCATTATTTTGTAAGTTATTTTGATTACTACCAACCGGAGGCCTACATCGCGTCGACCGATACATATATCGAGAAAGATTCGGCGATTAATGATGAGATTGATAGATTGAGGCATGCGGCGACAGAAGCGCTTCTCACGCGGCGAGATTGTATAGTGATAGCATCCGTGTCATGCATCTACGGCATCGGTTCACCAGAGCACTACTTAGAAATGTCATTTGAGGTTTCACGAAATGAAAATTTGTCGCAAGTAGATTTTATTAAAAAATTAGTTGATATCCAATACCACCGAAATGATTTGGCATTTGAGCGGGGCAATTTCCGGGTGATGGGGGACACAATCGACCTTTATCCAGCAAATGGTGAATACGCATATCGTTTCGAATTCGGGTTTGATACGCTGGAAAATATGAAAATCGTAGATCCTTTGACATTTGAAGTACGAGAAAAACCAGAGCGCATCCATATTTTTCCAAATACCCACTATGCGACACCAAAGGATCAGCTTGAGAAAGCACTCGTATCCATTCGCGCGGAGTATGACGAGAGGCTGGCATATTTTAACGAGCATCAAAAATATCTTGAGGCCCAGCGTCTATCACAGCGAACAAAATACGACCTTGAAATGCTAGAAAGTACCGGTTTTGTGAAAGGAATTGAAAATTATTCCAGACATCTAGATGGCCGAAAGGCGGGACAACCGCCAGCAACTCTATTAGATTTCTTCCCGGAGGATTATCTTTTGATTGTGGATGAGTCGCACATGACTTTGCCGCAAGTACGTGGGATGTACAATGGTGACCATGCTAGAAAAATGACTTTGGTAGATTATGGTTTTAGGTTGCCCAGTGCACTAGATAACCGACCGTTGACATTTGGCGAGTTCCAAGCGAGAGTAAACCAAGCAATTTATGTATCCGCAACACCGGGAGAATATGAGCTAGAGCGCTCGCCAGCTCCAGCGGAGCAAGTGATTCGCCCAACTGGTTTGCTTGACCCGGAGATTGAGGTGAGATCATCTGACGGACAGATTGATAATCTGATGGAGGAGATCGACAAACGCATCGCAAAAGGGCAACGTACGCTCATCACGACCCTCACTAAGCGCATGGCGGAAGATTTAACCGATCACCTAAAAGAACGCGGTGTCAAGACCGCCTACATCCATTCGGACATTGATACTTTAGAGAGGGGTGATATTTTGCGAGATTTACGCGAGGGGGTATATGACGTGCTGGTAGGGATCAACTTGCTTCGCGAGGGACTAGATTTACCAGAAGTGTCACTCGTGGCAATACTAGACGCAGATAAAGAAGGGTTCCTAAGAAGCGAGTCAGCTTTGATTCAGACGATTGGGCGCGCGGCGAGACATGTAGAAGGAAAAGTGATAATGTATGCTAACTTTATCACGGAAAGCATGGAAAAAGCAATCTCCGAAACCAATCGGCGACGCGAAATCCAGAAACAATATAATTTTGAGCATAATATTACGCCAACTTCGATCAAAAAGGAAATTTCGGCGGGCCTGCGCGCTTTGATACCAGAAAAGGAAAAAGAAAATAAGCTCGATATCCGAAAAATACCAAAAGATGAATTGCCAGGACTTATCAAACAGTTATCTTCCGAGATGCAACTTGCAGCGGCAAACCTTGAATTTGAAAAAGCCGCAGCGCTTCGCGACGAAGTGGCGCGAATTAAAGAGTTTATGGTATAATTAAAGTATATGAAAACGGTGGGCGCTGGCAAAATTGAGGAAATCCGACGACGCATTGAGATGTGCGATTTTTTGTGCGTGGCCCAGCTTTATTTGAAGGACAATTTTTTGCTGGAAAGGGACTTAAAGTCTGAAGACATAAAGCCAAGGCTGCTTGGGCACTGGGGAACTTGTCACGGGATTAATGTGGCGTACGCTAATCTAGCCGCAGCGTATGCGGATGACCCGCATTTTACATTTGTACTAGGGCCGGGACACGGATTTCCGGCGCTTAATGCGAATTTATGGCTAGATGAAAAGCTAGCCGAGGTAGACAAAAAGGCAAGCGTGGACCGTGCTGGCCTAGAATATCTTTGCCGAGAATTTTCATGGCCAGATGGCTTTCCGAGTCACGCTAGTCCTTTTACCCCCGGAGTGATTACTGAAGGTGGGGAACTAGGTTATGCACTTGCCAACGCTTATGGCGTGGCGATGGGGCATCCAGAAAAAACCTTGGCGGTGATGATTGGTGATGGTGAGCTGGAGACCGCCACGGCGATAGGTTCACTGAACTTGCATAACATTTTTGACGGCGGGAAACATGGTAAAGTTCTACCAATCCTACATCTAAATGGCTACAAGATTTCGGCGCCGTCGATTTACGCACGAAAATCTGAGCGGGAATTAAATGAGATGATACGAGGATTTGGATATACTCCAGTGTGGATTCGCGGTGATGACCCAGAAACATTCCAGGGGGCTTTGCATTTAAAGGTAGCTTCTCCGTTTTATATTTTAAAGACGGAAAAAGGCGAGGGCGGTCCGAATCGCGGCCACATGGCACATCAAATTCCACTAAAAAATCCTTCTGGTGACGAAAAAGAACTACGTGAACTTGAGGAGTGGCTCAAAAGTTATCGCCCAGAAGAGCTACTCGATAATATCCGGGACGGGTCCTGCCGGTTTTGTCGTCCCCCGCGTCGCCAAGTCTCCGCGGGGGTCCCCCTACAAAACCGTCACCCGTCCGAGATTGTCGACGAGGATGATAATCTTGGTACTGAATTTCATTCACCCGCCAAGAGGATTGGTAAACTTTTGAAACGCGAGCTTAAAAATGATCCGCATTTTTATTTCTTCTCACCCGACGAGACAACATCAAATAAATTTGATGCAGTGTTTGACATAGAAAAGCGCGCATGGGGAATGCCAACGAAATCTGGAGACTTGCCAGAGTCGCCGGACGGGAGAATCGTAGAGATGCTGTCTGAGAATGTATTGTTTTCTACCATGACCGGACATCTATCAAATGGCGAGCAAGCGATGATGGGAAGCTACGAGGCGTTTTTCCCGATTATTACAGCACAACTGCTACAACAAATTAAGTTTATTAAGCAATCTAAAACCGTAGCATGGCGAGATCCAATGCCGGCCGTAAATCTACTATCTACCTCGACTTGCTGGCGACAAGACCACAATGGCTTCACACATCAAAGTCCAGCCTTGATTTCGCAGTTACTCAGCATACCGTCCAATTTGACTAACTGTATTTTTCCAGTGGATGACATCGCGGCGGAAGAAGCATTTAATTTCATGATTTCATCTCATAATGTTGTAAACCTTACAACATTTAATAAGATTGACGAGCCAAGATTTCTCGACCCACACCAGGCTAGGTCACTGTTTAGTAACGGTGGCGCGTCAATTTACCAATTTATATCGGACGAAGACCCGGATTTTGTATTTGCGGCAGCCGGGGATATCGTAACGCGCGAAGCGCTTGAAGCGATAAAGATTTTGCGCGAAGATTTGCCGGGGTTAGGATTTAGATTTGTGGGAATTAATGCTTTGTCATACCGTGCAATTGGCACAACCGAAAATAAATTAACTACCGAAAAATTTGACGAACTATTTACAAAACATTGCCCAATCATCGTAGACTTCCATGGCTATCCGGAAATCATGGAGACTATTTTGGAAAATTATGCCGATAGGCGCAGAATGCGCGTGCATGGTTTTAATGAGGAAGGTTCAACTACAACACCATTTGAGATGTTGAGACGAAATGCGGCGTCCAGATATGATCTTGCAATTGATGTGGCAAAAACACTAGAGCGAGACGATTTAGTGCAAAAATACCAAAAAATTATGAATGACAATCATGAATATGCCGTGCAAAATGGCGTAGATTTGATAAAATAGAAATTTCTGTTATAATACTTCTCATGGAAATTTTGATTTTAATTATTTCATTGTTGATTTTATCTGAGACAACTGTGCTACTTTTTCGCAAAGTGAGGTCGGTATCTGGCGGAAAGCGAAAAATTTATGTCGACACGTCGGTATTAATCGATGGGAGAATTCTCAATATCGCGAGAAGTGGTTTCATTGATGGCGATTTAATAATCCTTCGGTCGGTACTACTAGAATTACAGCTACTAGCGGACGGTAAGGATTCAGAAAAACGCAGCAGAGCAAGAGCTGGGCTTGAGGTCGTAGCGGAGCTCGAACGCGTGATAGAGGTAAATACCGAAATCATAGATGACATTGACGGACCTAAAAAAGTAGATGAAAAATTACTAAAATATGCAAAAGAAAACAAAGGCACCGTGCTGACGCTTGATTTTAATCTCATCAAAGTCGCGACGGCAGAAAAAATCCCAACCCTCAACATCAATGATTTGGCGCTCGCCGTGAGAAAAGATTTTTTGCCAGGCGAACGGATGAAGATAAAAATTTTAGAAAAAGGTTCAGGGCGCGGACAGGGAATTGGTCACGCGCCTGACGGAACTATGATTGTAGTAGACAAAGCCTCTCACAAAATCGGACAAGAAGTCATGATAGAATTTGTAAGATTTTATGAGACCCCGGCCGGCAAAATGATTTTTGCGCGGATAGCTGAGCAGGCTAAGAGGAAAACGCCTAGTCGTTAATCTTCTTTTGGTTTTTCTTCTGGCTTTGAAGGCTTGGTGGGGGTAAGTTTCATTGACCCGGTCGCCGTGTAGCCAGCCTCATCCGTAACTACAAACTTAATGGATGACTCAGAACCATCTAGGGTATAGCCACTAATCACACCATCACTACCGAGTGAAATGCCCTTCTTTTCAGTATCATTAATATACAATGAGTAGCCAGCGATACCTAGAGAACCTTTCTTTATTGTAGCGATGATCTTATTACCGCTAGTAGAGACCGCAACCTCTGGCGGGGTATAAGTACAGGTATCTTCAGTTTCTTTATCGTATGGCTCTGGCACCTTATAGTTGTCTTTGCCAGTCATTGGATCAGTGACTTTGGTAACTTCAATTTCAATCTTGTAATCGCTTGGTGTACAGCTCGAGGCTAGCAAATGATTATACTTATTGAATGTAAGCGTCTCTTTGACGATACCAGAGTTTTTCTCCGGATTAAACCAGCTTGGCCAGATGTCTGATACGCCATTGACAGTAAGGGTCTTGATGCCGGCTGGTCTAGCTGGCTGATCGCCAGATTTCCACTTGCCATCTGGGCCGTAGACTTCTTTATGGACACGCTCCATGTAGGTGCCAACAGTGGTGCGGGCAACTAGGTTGGAGTTTGATGAAAGACCAGAACCGTCGTGATTACCGTTCCAGACGAGGGTCGAGAGTGCGGTGGAATAACTTTCGATGAGCGAATCTTTGGTGACAGCGGAATTTGACGTAGTGGTCGTACCGGTCTTGGTGGCCGTCCAGACGCCTGGCACCACATAGCCATAGCTTTGTGAGCCACCAGGTGCATAGATGCCAAAGCGAGCAGATGGGTCACTAAGGATATTTGAAATCATGTAAGCAACTTGCTCATCTACGACGCGAGTAGCTGGCGAATCAGTCCAGGATTCAATAACGTCACCGGCAGAGTTTTTAACTTCCAATATATACGAGAGATCCTTGTATGAGCCACCACGAGCGAGGGAAGCATAGGCGTTGGCATGTTCGACCATTTTGACACCACAGCCGGAGCCGATGGCGATAGAGAGGCCATAACCGCTACGGTTGGCACAGTAAGAAGTATCACCAAGTGCATGTGCGACCTCTAGAGAGTTGTCGATGCCATTAATATATAGAGCCTTGACCGCTGCAATATTTAATGAATGGCCGAGAGAGAAGCGAATTGAGACATCACCATAGAAAGTACCAGTGGCATTAGTAAGCGAACAGGCACCAGAATAGCCAGCACAATAAGTAGAATTAATATTTTCATCCTTCAAAATTGAACCTGGTCCGTAGTTGATACCTTCGCGTTGCATAAAGAGTGGGGAATAGTCAAGAATTGGCTTAATTGTGGAGCCTGGCTCAATCAATGCGTCAGTGGTAACGTTTAGCTCGCCGTAAGTTGTATTGTAAAAGTCAATCGACCCCACCATGGCAATGACTTGAGAAGTCTCAACGTCCACTGAAACTAGGGCGATATCATCGCTATTGTTGGCATAGGTGTTACCTTCGCCGACTTTCACGGCGTCTTCGGCAATTTGCTGGGCGCGAGCATCAAGCGTGGTAGTGATAGTCCAGCCACCGGCGCGCATAGTGGAAATGCCGTATTTTTCTTCGAGTTGGGAGCGAACTTCGAGCACAAAATGCGGTGCAATCATATCAGAATATTGACTAGACTCTGGTTTAATCGTATCAAGAATTGCGACTTCCTTTGCAGCCTCAGCTTCCTCTTTGGTGATGTAGCCCATCTCTGCCATAGCATCTAGCGTATGCTGCTGGCGCCAGATGAGTTGGTCATGACCGTATTCATTGTATGGGTTAAATACGGCTGGATTATTTGGGATAGATGCAAGAAGTGCCGACTCGGCAAGAGTCAAATCTTTGGCGGATTTACCGAAATAAGTCCTAGCAGCAGATTCTACACCGTTGCGTCGACCACCATAAGGTGATTGGTTGAGATACATGGTGATAATCTGGTCTTTTGTATACATGCGTTCGAGCTCGATAGCTAGAATTAGCTCTTTGATCTTTCGCTGCAAGCCACCACGGTTTTCACTCTGAGCCTCATCGGCGAAGTAAACCTGCTTGATGAGCTGCTGAGTGAGCGTCGAACCGCCCTGGACACCATGACCGGTCACCGTAGATATCACGGCGCGAATAAGACCGACCGGGTCAACCCCGATATGGTTGTAAAAATTGCGATCCTCGATGGCGATAGTCGCTTGGTACATGTACGGGCTGATCTCATCTTGATCGACTACTAGGCGGTAGTTGTCGTTACCAGTATCTTTCCACAACACAACACCATTGCGATCTAGATATGTGTTGACCGTCTCGGAAATATTCATCTCCTCAAGTCGCATTTCATCTAGTTGTGGTTTATAGTATAGGAATAGGCCGCCGATACCAATAACCATCAACAAAAACAATATGCCGATAGTCTTAAGGATGGCTTTTTGGCCACGCCAGGAAAACCACCAACGAAAGACGCGCTTTGGATGAAGTCTAGCAAAGAAGCGCTTAATCGGCTCTTTTGGCAAAGTTGCCAAATCTTCGGCGTGACGCCTAGCTTCGGCTTCTTTTCTTGCTTTTCTTTTTTCTTTATAACTCATAAAAAACTCTTTTGCTTTAACCGGAAAATTTTTAAAAGTTAGCTTTTCTTTTGGCTCGTCCAAACTTTCTTTGGATTCTTCGGGTTCTTTAGGCTCTTTTTGAGGCTCTTTGACTTTTTTGATCTCTTTTACCTCTTTAATTGCTTTACCTAATGGCCTCTTTGTTGGTGGCAAAGAAACCTTAGCCTTATCATCCTTTTTGGATGGTAAACTAACTTCAATTTTCTTTTTTACCATATTATATATTATAACACGTGTTATAATAATAGTTATGAAAAAGTTTAGGTTCCGGTCGGTCGTAAAAATGGCAAGCGCCAAGATGTCGGTAAAATCCGCGGCAATTGTATTAGCTTCTTCTACGCTGATTTCGGCACTGCTTGGGCTTTTTCGCGATAGGCTTCTAAATTCATATTATCTTGGTACTTATCCTACTGGCATTGACGCTTATACGGCGGCATTTACGATTCCAGATTTTATGTTTTTTATTTTAACCTCTGGGGCGCTAGCCGTATCGTTTATACCGGTATTTAATGAGCGTTTGATAAAAGGGAATAAAAAATCCGCCTGGGAAATGTCTTCATCGCTACTGAATTTGCTAGCACTTTTGACGCTAATAACTAGCGTGCTAATTATGATATTTGCGGACCCACTAATTAGATATATAGTTTCGCCTGGCCTCGACGAATCTGGCATGATTCTAGCAATCAATATGACCCGGGTAATCGCGATAAACCCATTCCTATTTAGTATTGCTACCGTGCTGACCTCGATGCAGCAAGCGGTGGGGAGATTTGTGTTTTATGCGTTTGCGCCTGCTATATATAATATAGGAATTATTATTGGTATTACCTGGTTTACTGGTGGGATTAATCTGTTTGGAGTGCAGCTGTTTGAGGGTGGTATCATGGGGGTAGCGATCGGTGTGATTTTAGGTGCCGTGATGCAGCTTATCGTGTCTCTAATTGGGCTGTTTGGGCTAGGGTTTGACTATGAATTTAAAATTGCCTGGAAAAACCAAGGCTTTCGGACTATTTTAAAATTATTGCCGCCGCGGTCACTGGATCAGGGGATTGACTATGTTAATGCTATCGTAAATACAAATCTGTCATCACGGATGGGGGCTGGGGCAGTAAGGTCGTTTAACCAGGCTTCGTCTCTACATCAGATGCCAGTAAATTTGATTGGCGTAGCGATTTCGACGGCGTTTTTCCCAAAGTTGACCGAGGAGCTGGGGGCTGGCGATGAAAATGAATTTTACAATACGTTCAGGAAAGCTCTCCGGATGATTCTGTGGATTTCTTTACCGGTAGCAGTAGTGGCATTCTTTACTCGGGGATATGTGACGAGCTTTATTTCCAACATCGGTAGTAGCGACCAAAATGGCACAATCGCATCAATTCTCGGGACTTTGTGCGTAGCGATTTTTGCTAGGAGTGTATTTCATATTGCATCGCGAGGATTTTATGCCTACCAAGACACTAAGACGCCATTTAGGGTATCGATCGTGGCGATTGGTCTCACGATTGCATTTTCGGTGTGGTTTTTCTTGCTCGGTTGGGGCGTAGATGGTCTAGGTATGGCGCAGTCGCTTGGGGCAGTGATTGAGATTATAATATTGCTCGCAATCTTGGAGAAGCGGAGCGGGCGGAAGCTTCTCACTCGCGATTTTTGGCAGGGGACCATCAGGATGACTTTTGCGACGGTGATTGCTGGATGCGTGGCGTTTTCACTCACCAAGTTTATCCCTCTGATGGCGACAGATGTGTCACTGGTGATTACCGTGCCGAAGTTTTTGATAATTACTGCAGGCTCGGTAGTGGCATATGTAATCGCAAGCTACTTCCTGGATCTCGACGAAGTAAAGCCAGTACTCGCACGAGTAAAGAAAATCTTATTCAGAAACGTGAAATAGTGATATAATATCTTTATGGAGATAAAACGCGAGGATATTATACATCTTGGAAAGCTATCTAATTTTGATTTATCAGAGAAAGAGATAGAGAGCCTGAGCAAGGATATTTCGGAGATTATTAAATACATTTCCCAGCTGGACGAGTTAAATACTGATGGAGTGGAGCCAACCTATCAGGTGTTTGAGATGGAAAACGTCTGGAGGAGTGATGAGATTTTAGAGCAGGATGCTTCCATGGAGCAGCTCCTTGCGCTAACCAAAGAGGAAAAAGATAACCAAATAAAGGTACCAAAAGTCTTATGAAAATCGCCAACAAAACCGTAACAGCAACCAGATTAGTAAAAGACGCGCTTGAAAAAGCGAAGCATTTTGCAGATTATAATATTTTTACTTTTATCGACGAAGAGGGGGCACTAAAAAAAGCAGCCGAGATTGACGATAAAATCGCGCGCGGAGAAAAAGTCGGGCGACTCGCCGGGGTGCCGTATGCTTTGAAAGATAATTTTATGTCAACACGCGGTGACACGACGGCGTCGGCGCATATTTTGGAGGGTTGCGCATCGCCGATTACGGCTACCGCAGTGGAGAGACTTGAAAATGAAGGCGCAATCATGATTGGACGGACCAATCTTGATGCTTTTGCGCACGGATCTTCTACCGAGAATTCGTACTATGGACCAACTTTAAATGCGTACGATAAAACGCGCGTAGCTGGTGGGTCATCTGGTGGGTCGGCGGCAGCGGTAGCGCTTGATATTGTGGAATTTGCAACTGGGACCGACACTGGTGGATCTATTCGGCAGCCGGCTTCGTTTAATGGAGTGTATGGGCTCAAGCCGACTTATGGCGCCGTTTCGCGTTATGGGGTGGTAGCGATGGCTTCGTCGCTAGACTGTATTGGATTTTTCACCAAGACGCCAGAGGATATGGACCTTTTGATGTCAGTTGCTTCCGGACGGGATCCGAAAGACCTCACCACACTACCAGATTTCTATAATACCAATCCGCAATTAGGCGATTCTCGACCCGTGGCTTCGCGCCCGTCGTTACGGGGCTCCGCCGCTCAGTCCGCTCCCGTTGTCGCGGAAGGTCTCGAATCACCTAAATTGCGGATTGGCATCATCAAGGATTTTGATAATGATGTGGTGGATGCGGAGATTCGGGAGACGCTTAAAGATAAATGTGAACTTCTGAAGTCGAAGGGGTATGAGATTGTGGAGCTTGAGATGCCGAGCTTGAAGTATGCGCTCGCAGTTTATTACATCATCCAACCGGCCGAAGTGGCATCGAATTTATCGCGGTACGACGGAGTAAGATATGGTTTTCGGTCGGAAAAGTCTGGCGATCTAGACAGCTTGTATGGTAATACTAGGAGCGAAGGTTTTATGCCGGAAAACAAGCGGCGAATTATGATCGGCAATTTCGTACTATCTAGCGGATTCTTTGATGCGTATTTCTTAAAGGCGGCAAAGGCGCGTACCATGATTGCGGATGAGTATAAAAAAGCCTTTGAAAAATGCGACTTTATCTTGACACCAGTGTCGCCAAGCCCGGCATTTAAGCTTGGCGAAAAGGTAAACGACCCAGTAGCTATGTATCTGGAAGATTTGATGAGTGTGTCACTAAATCTTGCTGGCGTACCAGGGCTCGCAATCCCAGCCGGAAGAAATAAAGCTGGTCTACCGATTGGTTTGCAACTGGTAGCACCACGCAGACAAGACAAGGCGCTAATTGAATTTGCCAAGGAGTTACAAGATGAGTAAATATAATTCTATTATAGCACACTTTGCTAGATTTGTCAAGGGGGTAAAATAATGGACGGCGGGGTTGTAACTTTTGTGATCGCCATCGTCATTGTGGCGGCACTAGTGCTCGTCGCGATGATTTTGACCAAAAAACGTGCGCATAGATTTAATCAGGAAGAATATCAGACAAGATTTCTCAGGATTGAAAACCGCCTAAATAAGGAGAATCTGGCGACTTTTTCGCTTTCTATTATTGACGGCGACAAGCTACTGGACAAGGCCTTAATAGAGGCCGGCATACCTGGTAAGACAATGGGGGACAGGCTGAAAAAGTCTGGCGATAAATTTACAGATATCAACGCAGTGTGGCGAGCACATAAGCTACGCAACATGATTGCGCACGAGGACGGAATGGAAATCTCATACCGACAAGCAGCGGGGGCACTCGCGATTTACAAGCAAGCATTAAAGGATTTAGGAGCAATATGAAATACGTACCGACGATTGGAATTGAATGCCACGTGCAGCTTTGCACAAAAACGAAGCTGTTTTCTGAGGTGGATAACGATGCTAGAGGCAAAGAGCCAAATTCTTGTGTGTCGCCGGTGGATTACGCTTTGCCGGGGATGCTCCCAAGACTAAACGGTGAAGCAGTGCGCCTAGCTATCCTTGCAGGGCGAGCGATGAACTGTGAAATCAATTCATACTCTAGGTTTGACCGAAAACATTATTTCTATCCAGATTCACCAAAGGGGTACCAGATTACGCAGTTTTATCATCCGATTATTGGAGTGGGGTACGTAGAGTTGCCATCTGGCACTAAAGTCCGGATTGAGCATGCACACCTCGAGGGCGATGCGGGAAAATTGACGCATTTTGACGGATATTCGTTAGTAGATTTGAACCGGGTCGATACGCCGCTAATTGAGATTGTATCAATGCCAGACATCCACTCGGCAAAAGATGCGCATGACTATTGTAAGGAGTTGTGGCGCCTAATGCGTTACGCCGGAGTGACTTATGGCGACCTTTATAATGGCAATATGCGATTTGACGTAAATACGTCATTGGCGCCGGAGGGCTCAGATAAGCTCGGTACTAGGACAGAGGTAAAAAACCTAAATTCATTTAGAAGCGTGGAGCGAGCCGTAGAGTATGAAATTGCAAGGCAGACTAAGGTGCTAGAGTCAGGCGAAAAAGTAGTCCAGCAAACCCTAGGCTGGAGCGATGCGACCGGCAAGACTTCACCGCAGCGGTCTAAGGAAGTAGCAGCGGATTATCGCTATATGCCGGAGCCGGATTTACCGCCAATCAGATTATCGAGAGAGTTTATTGAGACTGAATCGGCAAAGTTACCACTGATGCCAGCTAGCTACAGAGCAAAGTTTGGGTCAGTTATACCTACTGATACCCTGGAAATTTTGCTTGATTACCCAGAACTGATGAGCAGATTAGGAGAAATCGCCCCCCATGCGATTTCGCTAGTTTCTAATCTGTTTACCTCGGTGCTACTAGCAGAGGAGAAATCGGCGGAATATCTCAATGATTTGCCGACCGCGGCGGAACTTAGCGAACTTGCCGAGATGAATGAGAAAAAGGAGCTATCATCCACTGCGACGAAGGAAGTCTTCCTCAGATTATTTGACCCACAGATGAAGGGAAGAGGAGCAAGGCAGATCGCAAAGGAATTAGGGCTAATCCAGGAGAACAACCTTGGGGCACTAGAGAAAATAGTAGACGTAGTCCTCGCAAAGCCAGAGACTAAAAAAGCCCAAGATGATTTTAGGAATGGCGAGGAAAAGGTGATTGGATTCCTCGTGGGCCAGGTGATGAAAGAATCTCACGGCAAAGCAAACCCATCCGCCGTGCAAGAGATCTTACGAAAGAAATTAGCCTAAAAATAGCAAATTATTGCGCTAACGTTGACTTTTTTGGTGTTTTGTGATATAATTAAAGAAGGTCTCGCTACTTTCAAAAAAATTAAAAGGAGGGGGTTATCCATGAGTAAGAGGGACCAGGAATTTACGAATTTTGATGGTGAAGCAAAAGCTAAAACCATCAAGGGCAACTGGTACGACCAGCACAGCTGGTCACCTGAAGCAAAGCGCACCTTCTTCCGTGCAGCTCAGGGGCACGACCATGCTCCCGATCTCGGGCGAAAGGAGATGGATGAGGCCATGGCTGAAATTTTGGTCAGTGACCTCTACCTTCTCAGCCTTCCGGCTGAGGCTCGGACGATTCTGCAGTGCTGCGGGATGGCTGCCCTGAAAGAAGAGGCAATGAAGCTCGCCTATCAGTTTGGAGGATACAATATCCTCTGCTGGTACGGACGGCTGCCGCGAAGCCTCCGGAAAGGGGCAATCTCCATTGGTAGAGGCTTTCATCTGGTGAAGGCCGAGACCGGGATGCCGCTTCGGGAGTTCCTGTATTTTACAAAATTCCTTAGCTCTACGACGGCTTTAACCAAAGCGGACGCTTCTATCCTGCAAGAATGGTCCGGAATGCCTCAGGATAGGATGTGTGACTTTGTCCACGTCCTGCTTAGCTACCTGCAGGAGTTCCTGCGCCAGCAACACGATGCCGCCGCGCAACACAATGCCGCCGCGCAACACGAAACCAAGGTCATGCAGATCACTGTGATCCACATAACCTTGGGTTAACACCCCCGCCCTGGGCCTAAAAGCCCGGGGCATTTTTTATGTATTTTTTAATTTTTATGATATAATAGTAAAAATATGTCTTTTTGAGCGTGGAACTTAAGGACTTATAATAATAATTTTAATAAAGGAGCGTATGGCTACTGAGATAAACGACCTGGCTAAGTTGCGAAATATTGGTATTATTGCGCATATTGACGCCGGCAAGACGACGACCTCGGAAGCGATTCTATATCGCACAGGTCTTAAACACAAAATTGACCTAGTAAAGGGCGGCACCGGTGGTGCTGATACCGACTGGATGGAGCAGGAAAAGGAACGTGGTATCACGATTACCTCAGCTGCTGTGACGGTTTACTGGAAAAATCATCAAATCAACATTATCGATACCCCGGGGCACATCGACTTTACCGCTGAGGTGGAGCGCTCGCTTCGCGTGCTAGATGGCGCAGTGGTGGTATTTGATGGTAAAATGGGCGTCGAGGCACAGTCTGAGACGGTGTGGCGCCAGGCAACCAAGTACGGAATTCCACGCATTTGTTTTGTAAATAAAATCAACCAAATCGGTGGCGATTTCTATAAGTCGCTCGATTCAATCCACAAGCGTTTGTCTAAAAACGCAGTGGCGATTCATTTGCCAATTGGTTTTGAAAAGGATATCTGTGGCGTAGTAGACCTCGTAGATATGAAGGCTTACACCTATAAAGATTACGCTGACCACGAGCTAACCGTGGGCGAAATTCCAGCCGACATGCTTGAGAAGGCCAAGAATGCTCGTTCGATGCTCGTAGAAGAGGCTGTGCAAGCCGATGAGGCTTTGATGGATAAGTATTTCTCTCAGGGCGAAGAGGCTATCACTGAGGTGGAGCTCAAAGCTGCACTTAGAAAGCGCGTGCTCGACGGTGATTTCTTCTTAGTGACTGGTGGCGATGGTCGTGGCGTGATCGTAGAAAAAGTTCTCGACCTCATGACTGACTATTTGCCATCTCCGCTTGACCGTGACCAAGGTCAGACCGTTGGTACCGATCCAAAGACTGGCGATCAGATCGTGCGTAAGGCTGAAAATTCCGAGCCACTCACCGCTCTCGCATTTAAGATTGCTACTGACCCATTTGTGGGTAAACTTATCTTTATCCGCGTGTACGCTGGCACCCTCAGGTCCGGTGATACCGTGATGAATGCCACGACTGGCGACAAAGAGCGCATTGGCCGCTTGGTGCGTATGCACGCAAACGACCGGAAAGAGATTTCTGAAATCAAAGCCGGCGATATCGCGGCAGTGGTAGGACTTAAAAACTGTACTACCGGTACGACGATTTGTAATCCAGCACATCCGATTCTTCTAGAGTCGATTGACTTCCCAGATCCACCGGTATCGATTGCCGTGGAACCAAAGACTAAGGCCGACCAGGAAAAAATGGGTCTCGGGCTTTCTAAGCTCGCCGAAGAAGATCCGACTTTCCGCGTTCATACCGATGAAGAAACCGGTCAGACCATTATTTCTGGTATGGGTGAGCTTCACCTTGAGATTATTATTGACCGCTTGAAACGCGAGCACGGCGTAGAAGCCAACACTGGTGCACCGCAAGTTGCATACCGAGAGACGATTCGTGGCACCGCCGAGGCGCAAGGTAAACACATCAAGCAATCTGGTGGTCGTGGTCAGTACGGTGACGTTTGGGTCAAGTTTGAGCCAAACGAGCCGGGTAAGGGCTTTGAGTTTATCGATATGATTAAGGGTGGCGTGGTTCCACAAGAGTACCGCAAGCCAGTCCAGAAGGGTATCGAAGACACTTTGGCTGGTGGTGTGATTGCCGGCTACCCAGTAGTGGATGTCAAAGCTACGCTCTATGATGGTTCTTACCACGACGTAGACTCGTCCGAGCTCGCCTTCACCCTCGCCGGTGCTTTGGCAACTCGCGAAGGTATCAAAAAAGCGAACCCAGTCTTACTTGAGCCTGTGATGAAGCTTGAAATTACCACCCCAGAAGATTTCATGGGTGACGTAATCGGCGATATCAACTCAAGGCGTGGTCGCATCGACGAAATGGAAGATTTGAACGGTGGCGCAAAGCTAATCAAGGCTTTCTGTCCTTTGGCCAACCTATTTGGTTACACTGGCGACCTACGCGGTATGACCCAAGGTCGTGCAGCATCTTCGATGGAGCTCTTTGCTTACGAGGAAGTTCCACCTAACGTAGCTCAAGAGATTATTGAGAAGAGAAATTCGAAATAATCCCGTTCTAGTAAAATAGCCAGGGAATTACCCTGGCTATTTTGATCTACTATTCATCGGTACGAAAAATCCCCCGGTTTTTAAGCCGGGGGATTAAGGTGCTTTACATGGTGACGGATGCCACCACGGACATAGGGATGAACACGGCCCAGAAATCGTTGCCGATTTCGAGCATGTCCCAATTCTTCGTACCAGCAAACCAATTCAAAGGCTTGTTGGCATAAAGCATAACAAAGTTGGCATGCTCCGGGTCGCCAGCAATCTCAAACACTATACTAGTGTTCCTGTCATTGTGCCGGATGTCGCCGGCAATGACACCATAATTGGTATCGATGTTGCCGAATACACCGCGGCCCATGTCGGAAATTTCTTTCACGACACGGCGAGCGAGGCGCCGATAGACGTGCGGGTTGGCCGCGTCGTCATTGACGGCACAGTCTCCGACCTCTTCAAGGGGCCAGTGGACCTTGCCATCCGCGACGAACTTGCGCACGCCTTTGATGGCAAAAGTCACCGGGCGCTCCCTTCCATTGGAGAAATGCGTGGAGTACGGCGTCAGAACGCCCTCAGCGCGCAGGTCGTAGCCCTCTCCGTCATCCAGGACGTCAAACCGGCCCCAATAGCGGGCCATGACTTCCTCCTTTGTGGCGGGTTCGGAAGATGTGCCATTTACAAAAATGTCTTTTAAGTTTCGCTGCATTTTCTAATCCCCCTTAGGATAATTTTTTAGCCTAAGCATGCAGAACCTAGGCTATCTTTCTATTATAACATACTTATGTAAAAAAGTCAACCGCCTCTGCATTTTAAAGCCCTCGACTATCGCCGAGGGCTATTATTAGAAGACGTTCTTTACCACGAGATAGAATGGTAACATTACCATCCAGATACTATCGCCAACCTGTACGACGGTGCGACTCTCTACGATGCCAGAAAACTCTGGCCTCTTATCGGAATAGAACATGACAAAATTGATGCCATGGTGACCGGTGGCAACTTTGAAAACTGGGTCACCAGTAGTGGTGTCGCAGCGTAAATCACCGGCAACGGCGCCATAGTTAGCGTCATCAACTCCCAACAAATGAGCGATGACCGACGCAACGTCGGAGTGTTCGTTGATTCCTTCGATTACTTCTTTGAGCGGGTAATGACCTCTGGTCATCCGAACGGTCGGCAGAAGCATCGTGAACTTGGTGCGGCGCAGCGGCCGATCCTCTATAGCGCACATCGTGAACTTTCCGTCGGCGCAGAGGGCAAAAGAATTGGCATCTCTTTTTTCTACCGAGAAGACGGGGCTATACTGAGATTGCAGCTCGTCCAGCCCGACCGGACGATCGGAGAAGGGTTTCTCGCTTAAAACAACATCTTTTAAGGTTCTGGTGTCTACTTTCACACTAGACATCATCTATACCCCCAAATTAATATTCCCGAGCAAAATGCTCAGGTGTTAATATCTTATCACTATTTGACATTTTCGTCAAGGTCCTACGCTAAATTTTGGTATTGATTTTCGAAAAACCCCTTGACCTTTGGCGTAAAATAGTCTAAAATAGTAACGTAGAGATTTGGAGCTGGTTTTTATTAGCGCTCCAAACGTAAATAAAATTAAAAGGAGAATGAATGGCAAATTTTGACCGTTCCAAGCCGCATATCAATGTCGGCACCATGGGTCACGTCGACCATGGTAAAACTACTTTAACCGCTGCTATCACTACGGTGCTCTCGAAGAGACTTCCATCTGAGGTGAATAAGCCAGTGGCCTATGACCAAATCGATAACGCGCCTGAGGAAAAGGCTCGTGGTATTACCATCGCGACCTCTCACCAGGAATACGAATCTGAAAAGCGTCACTATGCACACGTCGATATGCCAGGTCACGCAGACTACATTAAGAACATGATTACCGGCGCTGCACAGGTAGATGGTGCTATCCTCGTGGTGGCTGCGAACGATGGTCCGCTTCCACAGACCCGCGAGCACGTACTTCTTGCTCACCAGGTGAACGTACCAAAGATCATCGTCTTCCTTAACAAGATGGACCTTGCTGACCCAGAGCTCGTCGAGCTCGTCGAGATGGACGTCCGCGACCTTCTCAACAAGTACGGCTTTGATGGCGACAACGCGCCAATCATCAAGGGTTCTGCTACTAAGGCTCTTGAGGGCGACAAAGAAAACGAAGACGCTATCATGGAGCTCGTCAAGGCTATGGATGAATACTTTGACATTCCAGAGCACGATCTTGACAAACCATTCCTAATGCCAATCGAGGATGTCTTCTCGATCAAGGGTCGTGGTACGGTTGCTACTGGTCGTATCGAGCAGGGCGTCGTCAAGTTGAACGACGAAGTTGAAATCGTCGGTCTCCGCGACACTCAGAAGTCGGTTGTGACTGGTATCGAGGCCTTCCACAAGACCTTGGATCAGGGTCAAGCTGGCGACAACGCTGGTCTTCTTCTCCGCGGTATTGAGCGTGATCAGATCGAGCGTGGTCAGGTAATTGCAAAGCCTGGTACGATTACTCCGCACACTGAGTTTGAGGCACAGGTTTATATCTTGAAGAAAGAGGAAGGTGGTCGCCACACTCCATTCTCCAAGGGCTACAAGCCACAGTTCTACTTCCGCACCACCGATGTGACTGGTGAAGTTGAGCTTCCAGCTGACAAGGAAATCGTCATGCCTGGCGATCAGGTGACCTTCAACGTTAAGCTGCTTGCTCCTGTCGCTATGAACAACAACGACCGCTTCGCTATCCGTGAAGGTGGCAAGACCGTTGGTTCTGGTGTTATCACTAAGGTTATAAAGTAGTTAGATACGCTTAAAATCCCTCCTTTACAGGAGGGATTTTTTGTGATATAATCTGAAGATAACAAATATTAATTATCAAATCTGAAAAACTAATGTCTTAGAGGTTATCAGATAAAGAAAGGAAAGCATGGCAGAAGCAAAGAAAGAAGCCAAAAAAGCTGAGGGTCTGACCATCCGCATCCGCCTAAAGGCGTATGATCACCGGGTAATAGACCAGAGCGCAAAGCAAATCGTAGACACCGCAATCCGGACCGGCGCCAGGGTATCTGGGCCAATCCCCCTACCAACCAAGCGGTCTACTTTTACCGTAGTGAAGTCGCCACACGTCTACAAGACCGGTGGTGAGGCTTTCGAAATGAAAGTTCACAAGCGCCTAATTGACATCTCAAATGCTACCCCGAAGACGATTGAAAGTTTGCAAAATCTTTCACTCCCAGCGGGTGTCGATGCAGAAATCAGAATGTAAGACATTTAAAAATCCCCCGGTTAAAGATCGGGGGATTTTTTGGAGACTAGGGTTTAGACCGTGCGGTCGATGGGCTGAGAAACAATTGCGACGAGTCTACCGTCAGCTCTACGTTCGACATAGACGACGTAGTTTTTGACGCCGACGAAGCCCGCAATCAGTTCTTTTGAGATGTTTGAGTGAAGCACGATGTTGTTTCGTGCACCCATCGAGAAGTCCTCAGTGAGGATATCTTGATGCTTCAAGTAATCCTCGGCGAGGAGCTTGATTTTTTGACTTTCAGCCCGTTTTGCGATTACGATAATCGGGCGCTCGCCAATGACTGTGAAGACCACAGCGTCGTCTTCGCAGCCGCTAGCGTGGAGTTCCATGCCTTCACTGGCATAAAATAAGCTGCGCCGACAGTCAGAGCGTTCGATAATGCCACCACCGAGGCTGGCATTTTTATGATTGGGAGTTTTGGCGGAAATCGCATAGAGCGAATCCAGCGTGCCACAATCATACCATCTGAAAGTGCCAACAGCGATTTTCAGATTGCCAATTTTCGCCATGAAGGCGTCTGTGCTGATGCCGGCGTACGCTTCGTGCGGATAAAATTTCTCGCAGATGAGTTTTGCGGGCCAGACATTGATGCCAGTATTGCAAGCGGAGTTGCCGCTACGCATGATAGCATCTGCAATGTGGCGCTCGGGTTTTTCGACAAAGCTGTTTACGGTGTGGTAAAATCCATCTTCTTTGTCGTAGATAGCATGACCACACCCCATGGCGGTGACAATGTCACCGATTTTGACGCCCACGATCACTGCGTCGCCTTGGCTGGCGCCAGTGACAGCGGTTTCGATAGTGTCGGCAAAGCCTTCACCGGAGATGTACTGATCCGACGGCGTATTAATAACGATGCCGTCCGGGTCAATATCGCGGACGAATTCCGCTGCACGAATCATGTTGACGGGATATCCCAACTTCGGATCAAGCTGGATGATATTCTGAGACAAAATGCCGCGCGGCAGGCACTGTTCCATGGCCAGAGCTTTTTGCCCCGGCGAGGTTACCGTGATAATGATTTGCGTGGGTTTGACGCCAATTGCTTTGAAGTTTTCGATGGTTTTCTGGATGAACGTATTTTTATCATCCAGTTGACAGAATTGCTTTGGGCAATCGGGGTGGCTGATGGGGAAAAGGCGTGTACCTTGCCCACCAGCGATTACCGCTACCCACAGATGCCTTGGGTCCATAGTATCGCCTCCTAGTCTAAATTTTCAAAGTACGTAAAAGATGCCCTAAAAGGCATCTCCTTTAATTATATCACATTTTGCGTATTTTTGCAATATGAGATATAATAGATGTCATGAGTGTTTCTGAACTCAAGAAAAAAATATACTTTAATGTGGCAGCATATTTTCGGTATTTTGCTAGGCGCGTACTAAAAAGGTGGCAACCGCGAGTGATTGCGGTGACCGGTTCGGCGGGGAAGACCACGATGATGACAATGCTAGAGCATGAAATCGGTAAAAAGGCCCGGTTTTCACATGACGCAAATTCGGCTTTTGGGATACCGTTTGATATTTTGGGGCTTCACGGAGTGAAAGGATCCAAGCTGAAGTGGGCGTGGCTTTTTGTTGCGGCGCCATTTTCGGGGCTTTTCCGTCGTCCAAGGCAAAAGCTCTATGTCGTGGAGATTGACGGCGAGAGGCCACACGAGGCGGAGTTTTTGGCCGAATGGCTAAAACCAGAGGTAACGATTTGGGTGTCAATCGGTCTTTCGCATGCGGTACAGTTTGAGAAGGTAGTAGAGGAAGGTAAATTTAACAGCGTATCGGAGGCGATTACCGCAGAATTTGCCAATTTGCCAACCAACACGAGCAAGCGCGTATATATCGACGCGGATTCAAAGCTGATGGTGGAGGCTACTCAGGGAATCAAGGCCAAGGTGATACCAATTAAAAAATCTTTGATGAAAAAGTACGTAGTTTATCCGGATTCGACCGATTTTACCTATGGGGATACGACCTATCACTTTGATACGCCGCAGCCGAAAGATGTAGCATTTAATCTGTTTGTACTTAGTGACTTGCTAAAATATCTGAAGATACCATTTAATCCGGATTTTTCTGGGCTCAAGGTGGCGCCAGGAAGAAGCTCGTATTTTGAGGGCAAGAAGGGGATACAGATTGTGGATTGTAGTTACAACGCACACATGATTTCAATGGCGTCGACGCTCGATATGGTAAAGCGGATGCACGCGGAGAGAAAATGGCTCGTGATTGGTGATATTGTAGACCAGGGTTCGATGGAAGCTGAGGAACATACTCGCCTGGCGGAGCTGATTGCGGCGGTTCGCCCAGATAAGGTAGTGCTAGTCGGGCGTCGGACAAAAGAATACACCGCGCCAAAATTAAAAGAGCTTGGCATATCGACAGTGGCAACAACCGACCCAAGGAAGGCGCTCGCATATCTTGAGAAGCGAATTACAGGGCGCGAGACATTGATTTTTAAGGGTAGCCAGTATCTTGAGTGGATTATTGAGAAGCTACTTGCAAACCCAAAAGACGCCGCCAAACTTTGCCGAAGAGAGAAGGCCGCCGTGGAAAGACGTAAAAAATGGGGGCTTGATTCATGAGCGATAATGTAGACCTCTATATTATACATGGCTGGACCTATACGGTAGAGCCGTGGAAGACGACTTTAAACTTGCTCGCCAAGAATGGTGTGCGAGTAAAGATGTTGCATGTGCCAGGGCTAACTGAGAAGTCCGATAAGGAATTTACGATTGATGACTATATAAAATGGGCCGACCGAGAGATACCAGACGGAGCTGTGGCGCTCGGACATTCAAATGGCGGTCGGATTCTGCTGAATTTATGCTCTAAAAATCCGTCAAAATTAAAATATTTGATTTTGATGGATGCGGCTGGAGTATATGAGCCGTCTCGCAAGAAACAATTGGTAGAGAAAATCGCCAAGATTGGGCGACCTTTTAAGAAGATACCGGTCGTGAATAAGGCTTTTCATCGGCTAACTGGCACGACGGATTATTCTAGGGCGCCAGAAAATATGAAGAGAACCCTAGTGAATATGCTAGAATCTGATAAAAACTTAGATTTTGCGAAGGTAAAGACGCCGACTTTCATCATTTGGGGTAAAAAAGATACGACCACGCCACCAAGACAGGCAACCATAATGTATGAAAAATTACCACACGCTGAACTAAAGTTTTACGCCAATTGGACCCATGCGCCATATATCTCAGACCCTGAGGGCTTGGCGCGAGCGATTATGACTCTAGTCGGGAGGCTAAAAAAGTGACGAATAGAGTGCGGTTTAAGGCGATTTTAGGAGGAGTAAGATGAAGAAGCATTATTTTCTCGGTCTTGCGGTTGGAGTAAAGCACCCCTTTAAACAGCTTTTTTTGCATGGTACAGCTAAGGATTCGGAGGAGCTCACAAAATACCTTGATAAAAGATATTCCGGTGAGGTCATGCTGTGCAAGAATGGCCGATCGGCCTTAACTTTGGCGCTCAAAGCATATTTTAACCAAGGTGACACGATAATCGTCAATGGCTTTACGTGTTATGCGGTATACGAAGCGGTAAAAGCGGCCGGGATGAAGCCGGTTTTTGCAGACATTTCGCGTGAGAATCTAAATTTTACGACTGAGACGCTTGAAAAGGTAGTGAGTGACGATGCGGCTGGCATTATCGTCCAAAATACCTTGGGAAATCCGGTTGACATGGTGGCGATTGAGAGATTTGCTGGAAAACATGGGTTGGTGATAATCGAAGACTTGGCGCATTCGGCCGGTCTGGAATATCCAGATGGGCGCGAAGCGGGGACGGTGGGTGCAGCGACGATACTATCATTCGGCAAAGAAAAGTCAGTGGATGCAATTTCTGGTGGCGCGGTAATCTTTAGGCATCCCAAAAGACACGAGATTAAAGCGCCTACCAAATTGCCGAAAATTTCCGACTATCTCAGAGAGCGATGGTATCCGGTATTTGGACTATGGTGCCGAAGATTGACCAGAATTGGTCTTGGTGGGGTACTAATGAGGGTGCTCCTTGCGGTGCATTTTGTCGAGAGATCGGCCGATAATCGCCTGGACATTACCAGAAGACCAGCACATTTTGAAGCCAAAATAGCACTTTCTGAGCTTAAAAACCTCAGAAAATCTGGGAGCCGGCGCGTCAGGGAATTTTATCTAGTGGACGACAGAAGGGCGACATTAGACGAATTACAGGAAGCTGGCTATTTCTTTGGTGGATTTTGGTATGAGCGACCAGTATCGCCAAAGAGATATTACAAAAAAGTTCATTTCGATGAGGCGGCCTGCCCGACAGCCGTAAAAGTATCCCAGCAAATCATAAACCTGCCGACATATTACAATGAAAGTGATTTGGCACTGGCGAGGATAATAATCAAAAAACATTTAATAGAGGAGGAGCATGACTAAGCCTAGCGAATTAGACAATTTTGCTGCTAAGTGGGAAAGTGTATTGAGACGGTTTCCAGAAGCGAACTTTCTACAGTCGGTCAAATACGGCAAAATGAACGAACTCCTCGGCTGTAAAGCAATCATAGATGATTTTGGCGGTAAAGGTTGGGCGCTCATGATAGTGCGCGACGCAAAACGCGGAAGATATCTCGAGATTCCGTGCGGACCGCTTACTGATTGGGGCGACAAGACGGTGGTGAAGGAAATTTTTGACCGCATCGCCGAGGTTGGACGGGAAGAAAAATGCGTTTTTGTGCGCGTACGACCACAACTTGAGATGAATGAAAAAAATCTAAAACTACTGGAAAGTTTACAACTCAAGAAATCACCGATGCATCTCGCAGCAGAGCATACAGTCATAATGGACCTAAATTTGTCAGAGGAGGAGCTACTAGCTAAGATGCGACGGCAAACTCGCTATGAAGTGCGCCGGTCCGATAAGCTTGGCATCAAGGTGACTTCCGGAAATTCGGAGGCGGATTTTAAAGAATTTCATAGTGTACAGATGGAGACTGCCAAAAGACAAGGGTTTGTGCCTCCGTCACTTGATGTTTTGTTGTCGACGAGGGAAGCATTCGGAGAGGATGCAAAAATTTACAAGGCCGTAACGAGCGAAGGCGAGGTGATAGCTTACGGACTTATAATATGTGGCGGTAAGGAAGGAGATTATTATGAGGCCGCCTCGACGGATTTAAATCGTAAATTGCCTGGAGCGTATGCACTTTTATGGAAAGCTGCAAGAGATTTGAAGGCGTCTAATTATTCGCGTTTTAATTTATGGGGGATTGCGCCGGCCGGACAGCCCACGCATCGGTATGCCGGAGTGACTACGTTTAAGACCGGCTTTACAGATGGCGTGGTTGAATTTGTGCCAGCGCACGACCTGGTGCTGTCAAAAATTGGATATTTTAAAGACTACATAGTGGAAGAAATTAGAAGAAAACGGAGGCATCTATAATGCAACTAAGTGACGCTGTGTCCAAAGCGGAATGGGATAATTTTATCACCGCTCACAAAGAAGCGAATTTTTTGCAATCTTGGGATTTTTATGAATTCCATTTGGCGCGAGGAAAAAAAGTCGTGCGGAGAGTACTAATCAAAGACGGAACGATTGTGGCCGCATATGCCGGAGTAGTAGAGACGGCGAAACGAGGAAAGTATCTCGCAATTGCTGGTGGGCCGATACTAGATTGGGGCGATACTAAGATAGTAAAGATGGTTTTTGATGACATCCGCGTGCAGGGTCTAGCTAGTGGTTGTGTTTTCGTGCGCGTACGGCCGCAGCTAGAGTTATCCGACAAATCCTTAAAGTTGATGAGGAAACTTGGACTCGTGAAGGCTCCGATGTATCTATCCGTGGAATACGCCGGAATTCTGGATTTATCTAAGACTAAGGAGGAAATCTTGGCCGAAGCATCGCAGGGATTCAGGCGAAAGTTGCGTAAGGCTGAAAAACTAGATATAGAGGTAAAAGCCTGCGATGACGATGCAGCGATAGGTGATTTTTGCAAGCTAGAGAAGCTCCACGCCGAGAGACAGCGATATGTGGCATTTTCAAGTGAGTTTTTGAAGAAGCAGTTTGAAGCATTTCGTAAAGGTGGTGAGGTTTTAATCTATACCGCGCGCAAAGATGGGGAAATACTAGCACAAAATTTCATGATTTTTTACGGAGCTGAGGCAAGTTATCACTATGGAGTATCTTCGGAGCTCGGGACAAAATACTCAGCCGCGCCGCTACTGCACCTTGCGGCAATGGACGAGGCTAGAAAGCGCGGTTGCGTTCGGTACAATCTATGGGGGATAGTAGGGCGAGAGGAAACTTCGCACCGGTTTTATGGAGTTTCAGAATTTAAACGGTCATTTGGGTGCGAAGAGCTAAAATACACTCCAGCTCACGACATGGTTTTGAAGCCCTTAAAATATCAGTTGACAAAGCTGGTAGAAACGGCAAGAAAAAAGAGGCGGCACGTATAAAGTGCAGGCAGTGGTGGTTTTTGTTGTTTTTTGATTGTGTGATATAATAAGCATAATTAATATAAGGATTATTATGGCAAAGATAAATAGAAGATTTATTGATAAGCACTGGCTTACATTTGTATTAAGGGGTGGGTTAGCAGTAATTTTTGGATTTTTGGCGTTGTTTGGCGGATGGACCGACATGAATTTTGTGATTTCCATAATCGTAGTATATCTACTCGTGATGGGAATTATTGACGCGATAGGGGCACTTTACAATTCGCTCAAAAAACATGGTTGGATAACATCGGTGGTTGATGCACTTGTAGATGTCATAGCGGCTGTATGTCTACTATTCTTTGCGCAGGGCAATTTGGTGGCATGCATGGTGGTACTAGCGGTCTACACCTTCGTGTCTGGTATTATCGATGTGTTCCATGGATTTTTGTCCACCGTCGACCCGACCGACCGTTTTATCAGGATACTTGCTGGCATTATCGGTATAGTGACTGGTTTTGTGATTTTAAACTCCGGAAGCTTTGAGATGATGACATTTATTAGATTCTTTGGCGTGTATCTATTAATCGTAGGTGTGACGAGCATGGTTTACGGCGTCCACAACCGTGCGCAAGAAATGGAAGACAAAGTAGCGCGACGTGAAGCTATCAAAGCAAAGTCCAAAAAGACAGCAACAAAGAAAAAGGCTAGAAAATAATATATATACATAAAAACATTATAAATACCGCAACCATGGTTGCGGTATTTTGGCGACTAAGAACGACAAAATATCATGGAGTCACCACCCACGGGTCAGCAGCAGTACCGGAGCCAGATGTGGCAGTTGCTCTGTGGACGAGGGAGATAACCGGGCGCACGCCGTTCGTACTGGTTGGAACACCGTGACCAAGGTAGCCGTTCATACCTAAGCTGCATCCGTGCGACATCCCATTAGAACCCCGATCATATGGGGAAAGTAGCCAAAAGCCCGAGCCAGAACGCAAGAATGAGCTAGCATTATAGACGGATCCTTGGGTGGCCGTGCTGGATCCGCTACCTGCAAAAGATGCTTCATCGGCCGTAAGTAGCGCTATCGGCTTAGACATTTGTCCATTACCATCAGTGGAACCTTGTACGGTATAGAGATCCACCGTATTTCTAGTGCAATTTAAAGTAATTGTTCGGTTACCATTATCAGAAAGTGGGGAGAAATTTCTAACATTGGCACCAAATCTTAATATGGCCATGTCACTTGTGCCATAAGTTACTATATTGGTGGATTCTGATTGCAAAGTGTATGGTGAAATATCATTATAAACCGTACGGTCGTTGCAGTAGCCAGCGCTAGTTTCTAGTTTACTCTCAAAACTACCAATATTGGAGAACCAGGCATCCTCTACATAATCCTTAATCGCGGAATCAGTGTTGTTCGCAGAGATATTAGAATCGCTACCGAGTACGTTAGCAATAGTTTCGGTGCTAGCGTTATCTGTAGCATAATTACCATTATAAGTATAGCCCACGCGTACAATTTGTTGGTACGCAGATGAACCACCGTTAAAAACCGATGTGGCGGCAGCCTGTGCACTACTTCTGGCGTTAGCACAAGTAGAACCAGTCCATTTGCCGTTGTAAATCATCTTTATTCCGCCAGAACCCGTAGTCCTGACGATCCTCCAACAAGTGTCGGAAGTATCTTTGGTGCCGTCCGCGTCTAAAATAACATAGTTTGGATAGTAAGCCCCGTCGCCACTAGAACCGTAATTATTTGTATTGGTAAAGGTGCTATCCAATATGCCACGATAATAGAAAATTTTATAATCGTTTGACGCATCGCTAGCCACACCGAATACGCTTGGGTCATACTCATAGACGCCAGAGTTAGAAGTGTCGATAGATGGATCAGAGGAAGTTGGTGCTGTAATATTGACTTGCAGATCTGCCGCGGTTTGCTTACCTTTGCTCATTGCGGCGATTTCATCGTACAAAACGATCGTCTTCACCGCCGCTACATTAATAGTAGCAATGCCGTCGCCCACAGTGTAGCTAGCGGAGTTAACCCCGTTCAGTGTGCCTTCGCCAGAAACCAAGGTAATAGCATCTAGCTCGTAGCCATTACTAGTATCTATGGTTGGTACAACGGTATAGGTTGTGCCATAAGCTAGATTTACGCTATTGCCACTCGTAGATACGGTAGCAACCGTGTCAGTTCCGGCAGCATTCTTAATTACGATACTTGATACACCTCTAGAATTATCAAAAGTAAAAGTAATGGCATAAGTATTCACCGTCCAAAGAGCCTTCAAGGTGACACCGGTATTATCTGCGGTCTTATCTATACCAAATTCTCCACCAGCGGCAAAAGTAGTACCGGTACAAGTAGTACCATCATTTGACAATGAGCCAAGACACCAGCCAGCAAAAGTATAGCCAGTCCTGGTCGGAATGGTTGACGACAAAGTGATGCTCTCGGCAGCAGTATCGTTATGAACGCTACCACCCTGACCAGCTGGAAGACCACTGACTCCAGAAATGCCATCATTTGAATAAGTAATAGTATATTCTACTGGATTTACTACATATTGAATTAAGAAAGTAGAGTTGGTATAGGTGCCAGATGGGGTACTGTAGTCTGCCCTGAGCCCGATGCCTATGGTATAGTTATCTGCATTATCTATACCGTTATTGGAATTGGCGGTACTTGTCACCATCAACGTGTCACTATGGGAGCTGGTCGACGCTGGGAAGTAATAATCGTCGGTATTTGCCGCAGAAGAGTAATGGCTTGGAATAAATCCCCATTTGTTATTCAAGCTCGTATCACTGGCAAAATCTGCAGCGGAAACATCATAATCAATTGATGATATGATGTGTGAGCTATCGTCATTTAGGGTGGTAGTATTGCCAGAAGCCGTAAGATTTAGTGTGTAACCGCTGTAATTGTTTGTGGCAATAGAAAAAGCCGCTTTCTGGGCCTCGGTGCTGGTAGCAAAAGTACCATTTACATCATTTATTGCTAGACTGACACTGGCCGTAGCATTGGTAGATGTAAAAGTAAGAGTAGGCGCAGTGGCAGTACCAGTGGCAGCCTCGGCATTATTCGTCTCGTGATATATTGGCACTATAGTAGCACCACAAAGCATAACAAAACTCAGTACGCTAGTAAACCTAATGATGCGCACTATACCACGAAGCCCAATATGGGCACCCATACTGTTGTTTCTTTTCATTTTTTTGTATGACCTTTAAGTTAGCGATTATGCTTACTTATTAATGCGATTGTACCACATTTTTTGTTACTATGTCAATAATATTGTTGTATTTTTTACAACATTTGCATACTTGTGGTGCGGCATGTTATAATTAAGACTCAAAGGAGACTTGTATGACTGTAAAAAAAGCAATCATTACCGACGCAGGGTTTGCGAGTCGGTATCTACCAATCACCAAAACGATTCCAAAGGCAATGATTCCGATTGGAGCAAAGCCGGTAATGCAGCTTTGCGTTGAGGAATGCGTGGAAGCGGGAATTGAAGAAATTATCATCGTAGCAACACCAGGGACGATGTCGCGCGCGATCTATGACGACTACTTCCATAGTAAATCTGAGAATGTCAAAGCTTTACTAGAAAGACAAGGTAAGGCCGAGCGGTTTGAACCGGTGGCTGAGGTGCTAGATTTTCCAAAGATTACCGTAATTGAACAGGACCCAACTTTGCCGTACGGCAATGGATCACCAATCGTGTCAGCGAAGAGCTATGTTGAGGGTGAAGATGCATTCGTGGTGCTATATTCAGATGATTTGATTCTCGGCAAGGGAGACGTAAAGACGCTAATCGAAGAATACGAGAAAAATCCTTCCGCTAAGGCCGTCATTGCCGCACAGGAAATGCCAGAAAGCGTCTGGCACAAATATGGCATGATTGCCCTCAAAGAAAATGGAACTTTGTCTCATATCGTAGAAAAACCAAAAACACCAGATTTGTCACCGAGTAATCTAACTAGCTATGGTAGGTATCTACTAACCCCTGAGGTATTTGAATATCTTATTCCAAAGAACACTGGCCTCGATGGCGAGCTATGGACAGTGGATGCTATCACCAAACTTGCAGAGACTGGCGACGTAATCGTAGCAAAGAGCGAGGGTAAATGGATTACCACTGGTGACCCAAAGAATTACTTTATGGCGCATCTTGAATATGTACTCCGAAACACCGATTACGCCGACGACGTAAGAAAGTTTATCGCGGAAAATTAACATATTAAATTAAAGGAGGTAAAATGAACGTAGCAGAATGGATACTGGTGGCAATCCTAGCTGTCACACTGTTTATATTCTTGGTAGTTGGTATCGTATTAATGGTGAAGATAATCGGCATGACCGGCGAAGCAAAGCGGGTGATAATCAAAAGCCAGGATATCGCCGACAATGCAAACGGAGTAGTAGCTAATGTGCGTGGGCTGACTTCGGTTGGTGGCACGATTGAAATGCTGGTGGATAAGTACGTTAATCCAAAAATTAAAGAAACTTTAAAAGAGAGGAAACCAAATGACGGACGAAAAGAAAAGTAGCGGAGCTGGCAAATTTATCTTAGGCGCGGCGCTCGGTGCCTTGGTCGGAGCAGTCGCGGGGAAGTTTATCTCGGCAAAAGAGCGCGACGATGATGAATGTGACGACAATTGCGAATGCGGCGATGACTGCAAATGTGACGACGATTGCAAGTGCGAATGTAGCGACAAAAGTTCTACCAAAAAGAAATCTGAAGCCAAATCGGCAAAATCAGAGAAGTAGCTTTTAGCCTAACTTAAGTGGCGCCGAGGGGCGCCACTTTTTGTGGTATAATTGAGGCATGACGGAGTTAAAGCCAAGTGATTTTGTGCATCTGCATAACCACACGCATTATTCATTGCTAGATGGTCTAACTAAAATACCAGAGCTGGTCAAATTTGTAAAAAATGACGGGATGGAAGCAGTGGCAGTGACCGATCACGGCACAATGTCTGGGCTAGTAGAGCTTTATAAGGAGTGCAATGCGGCTGGGATTAAGCCCCTACTTGGACTAGAGGCCTATGTAGCCGCGCGCAAAATGACCGATAAGGATCCTGCGCACGACAAGCAGAGATTTCATATCACGTTAATCGCCATGAATAATAAGGGCTTTGAAAATCTTTGCCGCATCATGAGTAATGCCGAGGTAAATGGCAAATACTACAAACCTCGTACCGATCACGATGAGTTGGAAAAATACAGTGAGGGTCTGATCTGTCTATCTGGGTGTATGGGTTCAGAAATCAGTGAGGCGATCAGAGCGGGAGACGACAAGCGAGCTTATGAACTCATAGACTGGTATAAGAATGTATATAAAGATAGATTCTATCTGGAGATGCAGGATCATGGGCATCCAAAATCATCCACCCATTCAGAAGAACAGAAAAAAGTAAACGATTGGCACATGGCGCACGCAGAAGAGTTAGGACTTCCACTCGTGGTGACTTGTGACGCCCACTATCTTAAAAAAGAAGACCAAGACGCACACGAAGTGTTGCTATGTATTGGCACGGCGGCAAATCTATCCGACAAAAACCGGATGACTCTAAAAGATTACGACTTGCATGTAATCCCAGCGGAAGAGATCATCGAGCATTGGCAAGACACTTGCCCAGAGGCGGTACTCAATACCAAACGTATCGCCGATAGATGCGATGTAGATTTGCAACTCGGACGAATTTTGATCCCAAAGTTCCCAATTCCGACCGATGAAGACGAAAAGACCTACCTGGACCGTTTAGTATTTCAGGGTTTAGTGTATCGATATGGCGGAAAGACTTTGGACGAGGCCAATAAAATCCCAGTCCCAGAGTGCCGTAAAATTCTAGAAAAAGTAGACGAAGATCGCGATGAAGCCCACAAAGTGTTACCTCGAATCGATTACGAGCTTTCAGTGGTAGACAAAATGGGGTACAATGGTTACTTTTTAATTGTGCAGGATTTCATCAACTGGGGAAAAGCTCAGAGAATCGTATATGGGCCTGGGCGTGGCTCGGCGGCAGGTTCGATTTTGGCATACGCATTGCGCATTACAGAGCTAGACCCACTAAAATATGATTTACTCTTTGAGCGTTTTTTGAACCCAGATCGTATCTCGATGCCAGATATTGATACCGACATTCAGGATACGCGTCGAGATGAGGTGATAGAATATTGTTCTCATAAATACGGGTTCGATCGAGTAAGTAATATTGCAACGTTTGGCAAGATGATGGCCAAAAACGCCGTGCGAGACGTAGCACGCGTACTAGAAGTACCATACAATGAGGCTGATAAGCTAGCAAAGATGGTCCCGGACCCAGTGATGGGGCATCACGTAAAACTCTCCGATGCAATCCGCGATGTGCCGGACTTAAAAAACGAGTATGAAACAAACCCGACCGCCAGGGAAGTGATAGATTTTGCTTCACGACTTGAAGGGACGATTCGTAACCACGGCGTACATGCTTGCGGTGTGATTATTGCGCCTGATGATTTAGTAAAGTTTTTGCCGCTTGAAGTTTCGGCAAAAGGACCGATTGCTGCGCAATTCCCAATGGGCCAAGTAGAAGAAATTGGCCTTCTTAAAATGGACTTTTTGGGGCTTTCCAACCTTTCGGTAATCAATAATGCGCTTCGGATGATTCGTAAAGTTTACAATACCGATATCGACATGTATTCGGTGCCGCTTGATGACCCTGAGACCTATGCACTTTTGCAGCGCGCCGAGACCACTGGTGTATTCCAACTTGAATCGGCTGGCATGAAGCGTTATCTTAAAGATCTGAAGGCGTCTACTTTTGAAGATATCATCGCTATGGTAGCCCTTTATCGTCCGGGCCCAATGCAATTTATTGACTCCTTCATTCGGCGTAAACACGGTGAAGAGCCGATTACATATTTACACCCAGGGCTAGAAAATTCCCTAAAGAATACCTACGGGATTATGATTTATCAAGAGCAGTTCATGCAGATTAGTAAAGAGTGGTGTGGCTTTACCGGTGGTCAGGCTGATACGCTACGCAAAGCAGTAGGTAAGAAGAAAGTGGACCTCATGAAGAAAGTAAAGCCGCAATTCATTGAGGGTGCCGTAAAAATTGGCGGAGCAACCGAAGAAATTGCCGAGACTTTCTGGGCGCAGCTGCTAGACTTCGCAAATTATTGTTTTAATAAGTCGCATGCTGCATGTTATGCTTTGGTGGCATACTGGACGGCCTACCTAAAAGCACACTACCCAGACGCGTTTATGGCGGCGCTAATGACTGCTGACATGCGTTGGACCGATAGGCTAGCAATCGAGATGACGGAATGCAAGCACATGGGGCTAAAAGTGTTAGGTCCAGATATTAATCAAAGTTTCGGCGATTTCGCAATTGTGGGTGGAGAAAATACGATTAGATTTGGTCTGTCTGGCATCAAGAGTATGGGTAAATCACTAGTGGAGGAGATCGTGATTCCGGAGCGCGACAAGAATGGACCGTTTAAATCCATTTGTGATTTCGCAAAACGTGTGGATTCAACCAAATTTAATAAAAAATCATGGGAAGCCGCAATTAAGACTGGCGCGTTTGATAGTTTCGGGTATACACGCTCCGATTTGCTGTTTAATCTCGAGGCGATTCAGGCTTATGGCGCAAAATGTCAAAAAGATGTAGGCTCTGGGCAAATGGATTTATTCGCGATGATGGGTGAGGCCGGCGCAATACCTGAAGTAGAAATAAAACCTGCACCAACTCAATATTCAGACAAGGAGCAGTTGCTATGGGAGCGTGATTTAATGGGGCTTTACCTTTCGGCGCATCCTCTAGATAAATATGATACATATTTTGAAGAGCAGACTCATCCGATGGATTTAATTACGCCAGAAAATAATGGGCGACTGATAACAATTGGTGGGATCATCACGGCTGTAAGGACGATTCTTACGAAAAAAGGCGACAAGATGGCCTTTGTGAAGATGGAAAATAAATCTTCCGAGACCGAGTTTATCGTATTTCCGTCGGTTTTTGCTGAGCACGGAGCGAAGCTGGAAGTGGACAATGTGGTGCGGGTGCAAGGTAAAATCAATGCAGCGGATAAAGATGGCAACATAACCTCAGACGCTAAGGTACTAGCAGAAGTAGTGGAGCTAGTCAGTGACGATGTGTTAAATTTGTATACGCCGACCGGTACGCGGCTTGCTGCGCCAGCGAAAGCGCCGGAAAAATCTTTCCGTAAGGGATCTGGTGGCCGAAGTTCGGCAGAGAGAGTGTATCGCGGTGCGCCGTCTGGTGGAGCTTCCGCCATTGATGTGCCACGCGTATTGTCTGAACCACCAAAAGACCCACGGTCGGAAAAGCTATATATTTTGGTAGAGAACTCAAATGACACTGAGGTACTTACTGGGATCCGAAGACTGGCTGACCTGTACCCCGGTTTTACAGATACAATTCTAGTAATCAAAGAAGGCGAGTCCAAGCGGGCGCTCAAGATGCCGTTTAGGCTAGATGCTGGAGGCGAGCTACTATCTAAGCTCCGTGCCCTAGTAGGGGAAGATAAAGTTAAATTAAAGTGATATAATTATCTTATGAAGAAAAAAGCACCAGAATCTGTGACGGTGAATCGGCGAGCAAGGTTTGATTATCAGCTCGGCGATGAGCTTTCTTGTGGAATGGTGCTATCCGGACCAGAAGTACGCTTAATTCGCGATCATCATGCGCAGCTTAAGGGCTCTTTTGTGACAATTCGTGGTGGGGAATTATGGCTAAACAACCTAACTCTAGGCGCCGATACCGCACGAAATATCAAACTGCTTGCGACTAAAAAACAGATCGTCAGCCTAGAGCGAGAAAAAGTCGCCGGCTCTACGATTGTGCCTCTAAAATTACTTGGTGGCTCGCGACATATCAAATTAGTCATAGCTGTGGGGCGAGGTAAAAAGAAGTACGACAAGCGCGAGACAATTAAAAAACGTGATTTTGAGCGAGGCAGATATGCTTAAAATTTATTCTTGGAACGTAAATGGGATTCGTGCGGTGATTAATAAGGGGGCTTTTAGGAATTTTATAGATAAGCGCCAACCTGATATTTTATGCTTACAGGAGACAAAGGCCAAGCAAGGCCAGGCGGAAATAGACCTACCGGACTATGAGGAGCTCTGGAATTCGGCAGAGCGACCAGGATACGCCGGTACGGCAATTTTTACAAAAATTAAGCCATTATCGGTGAAATATGGGTTGCCGGCAGAAAATCTTACAGACAAATTTGGTGACCCACTTACGGAAGGTCGAGTACTGACAGCAGAATTTGAAAAATTTTTCCTAGTAAACGTGTACACTCCAAACTCTAAAAATGGCCTAGAGAGGCTAAACTTACGCGCTGAAAAATGGGATCCGGAATTTTTGAAATACTTAAAAAGTCTGAATAAGCCAGTGGTTGTATGTGGAGATTTTAATGCGGCACATGAGGAAATTGACATCGCACGACCAAAGACCAACCATCATTCGGCCGGTTTTACAGATGAAGAACGGCAGGGGATCGGCAATTTGCTAGGCGCTGGATTCATAGATACTTTTCGGTATTTACACCCAAATGAGGTCCGTTATACCTGGTGGAGTCATTGGGGGCACGCGAGGGAAAATAATGTGGGCTGGAGGATTGATTACTTTTTTATATCTGATTCTTTGCGAGATAGACTAAAGACAGCAGAAATCCACGAAAATGTAACCGGTTCAGACCATTGCCCAGTAAGTATTGAATTGGAGATATAATGGATTATTTTAAAAAATATGACGAAAATCCATTCAGCGATTTAAGATGGAATATCCCGGAACGAAAACAGGGTACAGTAGCCATCATGGGTGGCAATGCGCAAAATTTTCGTACACCCATAAGAATAGCTGAGTGGATGACCACAAGCTATCCGATAGAGTCTGTAAGAGTGGTGCTGCCGAATGCACTGGAAAATAAATTGCCGCCTTTGCCAAATTTAACATTTTTAAGCTCTACGGAGTCGGGCTCATTCTCGAAAGCTGATGAAATTGCCTCTGCCCTAGAGGCGGCCGATTTTAGCCTCATAATTGGTGATTTATCACGAAATGCGGTTACAGCAAAAGCGGTAGGGGAAGTTTGCAAGAAAATACCCAGGCCATTAATGATTACGCGCGACGCGGTCGACCTTTTAATCTCCGAGATAAACGAGGCTACGCTAATGAATAATAATCTGATATTGATCGCGTCGATGGCGCAGCTACAGAAGCTATTTCGGGAGGTGTATTACCCCAAAATGTTAACAATGACACAGCCACTACCGCAAATCGTAGAAGCATTACATAAATTTACTTTGAGTTATCCGGTAAAGATTGCGACTTTATTTAATAATCAGATTCTACTAGCCGAAAACGGAGAAGTGGTAGCAGTGCCACTAGAAAAAACCGGCTACTCACCGCTCACGATATGGAGCGGGGAGTTTGCATCCAAGATATTAATATATAATTTATTTAATCCTAGTGCTTTTATGAGATCAGCTGTTTGCGCATCTTTTTTGGAATAACAATCATTTTGGTTATGTTTTTTACAATTTTTTTTCAAAAATGTAAAAAATGTGCTACAATAATATTGTAGAATACATAATTTCGTAGTTGACAATTTGAATAAACTATGTTATTATAATTAAGGTTATTAATTTTAACGGAGATGAGATAGGTAAAAGAATCATGGACCAGAATGCGGAAATCCTCAAGAATGCAACTCGCGGCAGTCTAAAAATCATTGAACAAGAGCGCGAAAAGGAGATTATATCGCGACGTTTTGGCCTTACTGGCGGGCGTGAGACTCTTGAACAAATTGGAGAAATGTTATCTATTACACGCGAGCGCGTGAGGCAACTTGAAAAGGCAATCCTGATTCACCTTCAAGTTTCCGCAGAAGAAAATCAGATTCCAGAGCTTGCTCCAGCAGAGAAAATCTTAATTCGCAATTTGACTGAAATGGGCCGAGTAGCAAGACTTGATGCTTTGTCTGATAAAGTTTATGGGAGAGCCACGACCGCGTCCGAAAGGGCCGGCATTAATTTTATTGCAACTTTTTCTGGTAGCCTAACCGTCGTAGACGAAAATGATTCTTATTATAGTGCCGTAGGAATTGCCGATTACGGAGATTCACTAGCAATCCGCAAGCGAGTAGACGAGATTGTGGGCGTAATTCGCAAAAACAAAGAGCCGATGACTTTGGATCAGCTTGACAACGCATTAAATTATGAGCATCCTGACCACATAAAGGCAGTTGCGTCAATTTCTAAGCAACTTGCGACCTTAAACGGTGTTTGGGGGCTCGCGAAGTGGCCATCCGTCAATCCGAAAAATATTCGTGATAAAATCTTTGTGATTCTTGAGACTCACAAAGAGCCAATGCATTTTTCAGATATCGCGAAAGAGATTAAGGATTCAAACTTTAAACGCAAAAACGTGACGGTCCAGGCGATTCATAATGAGTTGATCAAAGATTCAAGATTTGTATTGATTGGACGGGGGATTTATGCCTTGTCTACCTGGGGGTACAAGAAGGGAACTATCTCAGAAATCATCGTCGGGATTTTGGAAAAATCTACTGAGCCACTTACGCGCGAAGAAATCGTAAAGCAAGTACTTCGTGTCCGCAAGGTAAAAGAGACTACCATTCTATTAAATTTACAGAATAAAAAATTGTTTAAGAAAATCGATCGGAACTCGTATACTTTGGCGTAATATGATATAATATATGGTATGGACACAGTCATACATTTTATATTGATGCCAATCTTTTGGATACCAGTAGTGGGGGCGTTAGCATTTTTGACGTATCGGAACTATAAAAAATTAAACAAACTAAAGGTTTTAAATGTAGATTCAGTGCTTTTGATGCTGGAAATCCCTCGCACAAACGACAAAAAAGAGTTAGCGGCAGAACAGATGTTTGCGTCGCTTCACGGTATTTTGCGAGATAAACAGGAGATGAAAAATTCTGGTGGAGTCCAGGAACATCTATCTTTTGAAATTGTAGCGACCGCTGGGCAGATCCGTTTTTACGTGTGGGTGCCAAAGGTTTTGCAAAGTTTTGTCGAAGGGCAGATTTATTCACAATATCCAACGGTGCAAATTTATAAGATGGATGACGATTATGTAGATGATCGCGAGAAATACCCAGTCAAATATTCAGCAGAGCTTGGTTTAGTCGAAAACGAGGCCTTACCGATTAAGACTTTTGACTCATTTGAGGTGGATCCACTGGCCGGTATTACCGGAACTCTAGCAAAGCTTGACCCAGACCATTCCGAGGAGATGTGGATTCAGATTCTGACACGTCCAATTGCGGACGACTGGCATAAGAGCACGACTGATAAATGGATTTCCCGTGTTAAATCTGGCAAAAAGTCACTTTTTGCGGGGACTGGTATTGACTGGACTTGGTTGGTTGAAGTTCTCGGGGCATTATTTAGACCACCAGCGGGCGGTACTGGCTCAGATGCCCCAAAAGTCGAATTATCTGAAAGAGCCAAAACACAAGTCTCTAAGGCTGAAGAAAAAGCAACCAAGCTAGGTTATGAAGTAAAGATTAGATTGGCATATCTTGGAAGTTCCGATGTAGATGCTAAACTAAACATGCAAGCGCTAGTTGGGACATTCAAGCAGTTTAATTCTACGAATTTAAATGGCTTCAAGCAAATAGGCGGAAGTTTTGATGCTAAGGCTCTAGATGCTTACAAAATGCGCGAGTTTGCCGACCGTGGCTTCATACTAAATATCTCGGAGCTTGCGTCGGTATATCATCTTCCGCACACTTCGGTAGAGACTCCGAATATCGTATGGGCTTCATCAAAGACGGCGGAACCGCCTGCAAAATTACCGGTCTTAACTGGAAATGCCGAACACGATGCGGAGATTTCAGCCTTTGGTTTGACCAACTTTAGAGGAATTAATCATCAATTTGGGCTCACGCGGCGCGATCGCTCACGTCATGTCTATATCATTGGTCAGACTGGTGCAGGGAAAAGCGGTTTGCTAGAGCTTTTGGCTTTGTCTGATGTGTTTTACAATCAAGGGTATTGTATTATTGACCCGCACGGTGATTTTGCGATCGATAATCTAAAGTTCGTCCCAGAATCACGTATCAAGGATGTTGTTTACTTCAATCCGGCCGATACCGCATATCCAGTAGCATTCAACCCACTTGAGGTCTCTGATCCATCCAGGAAACCAAATATCTGCTCAGAAGTTATCGGGGTTCTCAAACGCATGTTTGGCGACTCATGGGGTCCACGTCTTGAGCATATCTTACGCTATACATTGCTCGCATTGCTAGACAGGCCATCTACTACCCTGCTTGATATCTCTCGCATGTTGACAGATAAAGAGTTCCGTAAAGAGACGCTTGAATATTGTCACGATGTGACAGTCTTGCAATTCTGGAAGCATGAGTTTGGTCAGTGGAACGATAAGCAGGTCAATGAATCAATCGCACCGGTACTTAATAAGGTGGGCGCTTTTACGGCAAACCCAATCATTCGCAATATCATCGGTCAGCCGAAGTCATCATTTGATATTCGGAAAATCATGGATGAGGGCAAAATTTTGGTTGTGAACCTATCCAAGGGCCTAATCGGCGAAGATAATGCTGGCATTTTAGGCGCTTTCTTGGTAACTAAAGTACAGCTCGCCGCCATGTCACGTTCCGATATCCCAGACGTAAAAGATCGTCGCCCATTTTATCTTTATGTAGATGAGTTCCAAAACTTTGCGACGGATTCATTTGCCGTAATATTGTCCGAGGCTCGTAAATATGGTCTAAATCTAACTGTGGCAAACCAATACGTAGCACAGATGACAGATTCGGTGCGGGATGCAGTATTTGGTAACGTGGGTACTACGATTTCCTTCCGTGTTTCTGCTGACGATGCTCCAATTCTAGTAAAGCAGTTCGAGCCAACCTTTGAGGCGTCGGATTTATTACAGCTTAATAATCGCCATTTCGTCATCTCGATGATTATAAATGGTGAGAAAGTGCCGGCATTCTCTGCTACCACCCTTTCAATCCCGCAAACTCCATCCGACAATTTTAACGCCATCATCGAATCTTCTAGGTCGCTATATGCGCGTCCTAGAGCCGAAATAGAAGCGGAAATACGCGAGACGATCGAACAATCCGAAAAATACAAGCGTGAGCTATCGGATTCTGGACGCGAGGCCGGCTCTATGGGCGGTGGCGCACCAGTGTTTATGCCCCTATCTCAAAACGATTCAGCACCGATAAAAACCCAGAATTTACGAGGTTTTAGCGCTAGACAGCCCGAACAAAAACCGAACAAGAAATATGTTTCTGATCCGAAGGCTGATTTCAGAAAAACCGGCATGAGTCCAAATGCCGCAGAGGGCAAGGAAAGATTAGGATTAAAAGATTTAGAGAAACTTATATCGGATAAAAGGGAAAAGCCAGAGATAAAAGAAAAGACCGACACAAGGGAAGAGTCCCAATCAAAACGCAATAGTAGGTCGCGCAAAAAAGGGAAAAATACAAACAGCGAAAAAGGTAGAGTCAATGATTCCCCCGTTAGTTCCCCTGTTGCCCCTAAAGCCCCGGCTACTACTTCTAAGACGATCACCCCTGTAATTGAATACCAAGAAAAGTCCGCTACCCCTGTTAACACTACTGAGCGAAGCATCGACCTTAGTCAGGCAGTCAAAGACCCGGGAAGATTTGCTGGGCAAGATAATTCAATGGACGGCTTTTTAAGTATCCGCCACTAGACAGAATGAAGCGGGAAGAGCCCATACTAAATATATAAATTAAGCCAACGCCGTCGCGCTTATGCTAATTGATTTATTTTAGACGCATGATTTACCGTCTTTTTGCTAGAAGTCTAATGTCGCACAATATATCTTTTACGACTTATGAGAAGTCTACGGGGCTACTTACATTTCACTCAATCGTCGTCTCGATCAAGTTTAAGAGTCCACTGGACTCTTAAACTTTACTCGCCTCCGATGAGGAAATGTTGGTGGAAATTAACCGGGTTTGCCATATGTTCGCAAGTTACCCCTTATTTAGAGCCTCCAGCCCGTTATAGTTTGAAGATTTTTGCGGTTTTTAAGGCGGATTTCGTCGATTTGACATTTCCCCGTTTTGTTTCCCTATTCTGCATTTTTCCCTGTTTTTTGGCCATGCGATGCCGCCGACTGTGATTATATTTTTATTTTTTACCGAACAAATACCGAACAGGAAGAGCACTAAACGGAACCGAACAAATACCGAACGATTCCCTGTTATTTCCAGTATGCTTTGCCTGGCAAACGAACATCTATATATTGATACTCTGTAATTCCCTGATTTTCCAGATAGCGGACCATACGAAAGGCGTCTTCTGCCGAGACGGCGGTGTCGCGGTCCATAGTCGTCTTAATGTACCCAGGGCGACTATCGAAGTAAAAATCGACTTCACGAATAGCTCCGCTGGGGATGACCGCCTTGATTGGGATTAGATTATATTCACGAAAATCAGATTCGGCCTGCCCGATATATTGGTTCATGCGACCCGTAATGGCCCCGCCAGTATTTTCGTCAATAATCTCAATCGTGGGTTTATAGATAACTGTCGGAGTAATTTCCCCGTCGGTGCTATTTGGGTCATTGTTATTGATTTTTGAAAGAAGTATACCAATCCCGATGACGATAATCGTGATAAATAAGAACCCAACAATAGTGGCTACAAGGCGCGTACGCTCTTTGCGTTTGATTTTTTGATGAGTGGCAACACGTTCGTTGGATGTTTCTAGCCGTTCACGCTTGGCACTTAAAGTCCGTCCGGTTTTTAAGACGGAGCGGCGATTGGCGCCACGACGAGCTAGCTTGGGTGGCTCTGGTGTGTTGGTGGGACTTGGTTTTATTACTTTTTTGCCCACCCAATTACTCCTCCCCCAAAATAAGCTTGGCAAGACGGAGCGCGGCGTCAGAGCGAGCCTCTTCGTGAAGACGATCTGCTAAGTCAGCGCGAAGACGAGGCGAGCGCACGAGATGACGGATTTCGTCGAGGAGAGCTGACGGATTTTTCATCATGTCGGAATCTTTTACCATGATGACGGCCCTAGCATCATCTAAGCGTTCGGCATTGCGGAGTTGATGACCACCTGGAAGTACTTCGAACGGCACTAGAATAGCAGCCTTCTTTAAGGCGGCGATTTCGGCAATGGTAGTAGCTCCAGCCCGCGTGACAACTACATCAGCGGCCCCCATTAGCTCATCCATGGTATTATTAAACTCCCACATGCGGAAGTTTGATTCCAGGCTGGCGTGATCCCAGTTCTCGTAATCTTTTAAATCTATCATATCTTCGTAATGCTTGCGGCCAGCAACGAGGGCAACGGAGGCGATTTTTAATAACTCTGGTAAAATAAGGCGAGTAGTTTCGTTGAGATTCTCTGAGCCTTGCGATCCGCCAGTAATCACAACTAGGGGCTTCTCCGGATTAAATGAAAAGGCTTTTTTAAGTGACATGGTGCGAGAAGGTGAGACAGCTTTAAACTCTGGGGCAACCGGGATACCAGTCCAAACGTAATTTGGATGAGCTTTTTTAGTCTCATCTGTAAGCGGCATGCCAAAAGCCACATATTTTGCTTTTTTCATGAGTAATCTGTTTGCTAGACCAGCCACAGTGTCAGATTCGTGGATGATATAAGGAATCTTAAAAATCCGCGCAACCAAACCAACTGGTAGGCAGACATAACCACCTTTTAAGAAAATAACATCGGGGCGGGATTTTTTGCTGATTAGGCGACAAAAACTCACTATGATTCCGCCAAGGAATCTAAAAAACCCGATGATATTGCCGAAAATTAGGTCTTTTACGGTGATATCAAAATGGGTAAAATAATCTTTGAAAGTCCAGCCGGAATAGCGGTGAAACTTGCCGGATGGAATCCGGTGGGTAATAATATGCGTAGATACTCCCAGCTCAGTGGTAAGGCGAGTGACATTTTTGTAATATTTGAAATCAGTCCAAAATTCCACCTTCGTACGGGGGCGCAAATCTAAGACTTCACGAATGACGGCGAGCACTGGGGTGATATGACCCCCCGATCCGCCGCCGACTACTAATATTTTCATCGGTAATTTCCTCTCTACTAGTATAACACGAAATTTGCAAAACAAGACCTAAAGCGTAAGCCAAAAATATCATACTGGTGCCGCCATAAGATAAGAGCGGCAATGTAATGCCAGTAACCGGAATAAGCCCAGTCATAGCCATGATATTAACCGCAAATTGAGCTAGCGTCCAAGAAAATACACCAACAACGATAAAACGCTGATCGGGTGGCGCGGTATGGCTAGCAACTTTTAGCATGCGGATAAGCAACGCCCCAAAAACCATAACGACGAGAAACAGCCCAACAAAACCAAAAGTTTCTCCCATGATAGCAAAGACTGAGTCATTGATTGACTCTGGAAGATAGCCAGTGGCCTGAACCGAATTACCAATGCCGACACCGGCAAATCCACCAGTGCCTATAGCGAGCATGGCGTTTTCGATATGGTAGGTGGAGTCGGTGACTTCAGCGCCCTGAATAGTATCAATCCAGGCATTAATACGCTCCATGCGATGCGTTGAGGTCGCAATAGCAAGGACCGATCCAACAAGTAGAACGGTCAATGTAATAAGATATTGCTTCGTGGAGACTCCAGATACTAGAAGGGTACCCAGAATAATAGAAATAAGAGCAACCCCGGTGCCGAGATCACCCTGCGCTATGACGACTAGACCGAGAGAGAGGATTGAAATCAAACCTAGTGGAAGCCAAAATTCTTTTATTTTACCTATTTCGTTTGCTTCCCTTTTGCGGGCAAAAAAGTCAGCCAAGTAAATCACTAGCGCGAGCTTCAAGAACTCAGCTGGTTGAAAGCTAACCGCCCCAAGATTAAACCAGCGACACTCACCAAGCTCACATTTTGCGAGTGAGGAGCCGGATTTGGCCAAAATCCAAAGCATGATTGATAGCCCTATCGCTACGATAATCATAGGTTTAGCGAATTTCTGGATATACTTATATGGTATTACTTTGAAAGCCACAAAAAAGGCTACTAGCGATAATAGTACCGAGCGGAGTTGACCAATGAAAAAATAATTTGGATCATAGCTAGTGCCGTAAGTGGAGTTTAAGACATTGGCGCGCATAGGACCAATGGCATAAATCACAACAAGACCAAGCGCCATGAGGGCTAGGGTTGCAAATAGTATGCCAAGATCGGATTTGTGTTTTCTCAAATTGCACCTCCGGCAGCCGCGAGATAAATGCCGAAAATAGCACAGACGCCGGCGATAATCCAGAAGCGCATAACGATTTTGGCCTCGCCCCATCCTAAAGCCTCAAGATGATGATGAAGCGGGGCGGAAATAAACACTTTGCGATGGAAGAATTTTTTGCTGGCAAGCTGAATAAGCGAAGAGCCGGTCTCAATAACAAATGGCAAACCGATAACTGGCAAAAGCAAAAATGCATTTGTCATCATCGCAACAACGCCGAGCCCAGCACCGAGTGCGAAAGAACCGGTATCACCCATCATAAAACGTGCAGGTGGAACATTGAACCAAATGTAAGACAAGAGCCAGCCAACCACAGTCATACAGAAGCCGAAGAGCAAAACATTTCCCTGGAAAAGAGCGATGATTCCGTAGGCAGTGTAAGCAATCATGGCAAGGCCGCCAGAAAGACCATCAAGCCCATCGGTAATATTGACGGCGTTTGAAGTCGCGACGACTGCAAATGTAAAAATCAAAATCATCCCAATAGTCCCAACCTGTAAATTCCCGGCGAATGGAATTAAAATGCTAGTCCAGCCAAGTTTGACGGCAAAGAACCAGCCCAGCAACAAGCCAACTATGGAAATTAAAAGAAACTTCACTGGACCACGAAGCCCGGCTGCACCACGACCACTACCAAAGATATTGATAGAGTCATCGATAACACCAACGAATGAACCGCCCAGGAACCCGGCTAGCGGCAACCAAGTCTGACCACGATCAAGATTAAAAATCCACGTCACAATAGTTATAGCGATGACGCCAATCAGGCCAGCCATGGTTGGAAAAGTGTGTTTAAACTTGTGGGCATGGAGCTTTGTCATAATAGGTAAATCTTTACCATCGACAGTCTTCTGCTTTTGTTTTTTCCAGAAGTGATATTTGTAAGCAAAATGGGTATAAAGTGGGGTTAATAACATTGCAAAAAGGAATCCAGCAAGCGCTAGCAGAAGTCCGTAAAATATTTCTTCATTAATTGTCATAAGTATATTATAGCACAGGTTTAATTTTTAGGTAGTCGATAACATCGTTTGATAAGGTATCGAAAAGGTCCCCAGCTTCGCCGCCAGAGAGAGCAGCTCCTTCTCCCCACATTTTTACCATGATGACAACCTCTGGAAGTTCGTTCCCTGAGCTAATAAAACCAATATAGGAACCGACGAGATTACTCATAGTATTATCATAGGCACCGTTCACAATGACTTGAGCGGTACCGGATTTGCCACCGATGGAGTAGCCTGGCCTATCAATACCACCGCGGACTTTGTAATTGCGGTTATTGACTAACATGTCACGCATCGTGGCAGAGGTTTCTTCGGATAAAATGTGATCTTCCACAATATCCTCGGAGTAGGCGGCGGGCCCCGTCGCGCTCTCCTCCCCTTCTGGGCGCCGCGCCACCCGTCGCCAATTCGCATTAATTGAGCCATCTTTTTCCAGTACGCCTTTGACAATGGTGGGAGTGCGCCAATAGCCGCCGTTTACGACTGCGGAGAAAGCGGTGGCGGTTTGGAGCATGGTGATGCCAAGATTCTGACCGAAGGTCATATTGGCGTAAGTAGAGTTTCTTCCCCACCCTTCGTTAGGATCCTCAATGTAGCCTTCAGCCTCAATCAGCTCGATGCCTGTAGCTTGTCCTAGCCGGAATTTATTATGATAATAATCATAAAGACGCTCTCGTCCAACCCTAGTTATCTCGCTGTCGCTATCGCCAAGGAGCTTTAGTGCATGAATTGAACCAGTATTTAAAGACCAGTAGAGGGCGGTTTTCATAGTAATGGCGCCGTAGATGCTTTCGCGTTGCTCAGCATTCATGATTTTCCAACCGTCTACAATCTCGTATCCTTGGTTAAAATAAGTGGTTTCCGCGGTCATTTTTCCTTCATTGATGGCTGCCGAGAAAGCAAAATTTTTACAAATCGATGCTGGCTCGTATGGGACTTCGGTAACTTGATTAATGTAAGTAGCTGCAGACTCTACCCTACCATAGTCAGCTGGATCATAGCCTGGCAAGCTAGTCATAGCAAGGATTTCGCCCGTGTTTGGATTCATAACTAGAGCAGCGGCATTGGTGGCGGCAGTATTGTCGATATGATGCGCGAGGGCATCCTCAACCACACGTTCAAGTCCACGATCGACACTTAAGACTATGTTTTTACCGTCTTCAGCAGGGATTTTTACGTTGTCGCTACCAATCGAAAGAGCGACATTGTTGACATCGGAAATGGTTTTTAGCATACCATCTTTACCGGAAAGGACTTTATTGAGCGAGCCTTCGACACCATATTGGCCTATTCCATCAGCATTGACGAAACCAAGTAAAGTAGAGCCAAGCTCGCCCTCCGGATAGACGCGCTGATTGGAGGATTTGAGCCAGACACTAGAAAGCTCGCCATTTTCGACTTTTTCGGCAATTTGCTTGGCGCTTCGATAAGGCACGTTGCGCGCTACGACATAATAGCGAAGACCTTCAATGGAATAAATTTTATCTAAATCCGCCGAAATATAATCTTTGGCGTAGGTCTCGAGGGTATTTTTTAGTGATTCCTTGTCAGTGATGGCTGGATCGATAACAATCTGGTAGGCGGTCTGATTTAAAACCACCGGGACCGGCTCTTCCCCATCCATCATATAGATTTCACCACGACGCGCAGTGATAGTCTCAAGAAGGGTGTGTTGTTCGTTTGCCTTGGCTACCCATTCGTCGTGCTCAATAATCTGAATGGCAAAAAGTCGCACCGTGATAATGGCAAGTGCGACAAAAGTTATACCTTTCAAAATTGTAATGCGCGAAGAAACTTTAGCCATATATATTATTATAACACGGCCTAGTCGGTAGCATAACCAGTAATACTGGTGTTTTCCATATTGGCGGCAACAACGCTGGTTTTGGCGGTAGCGACAGAGGTGAGGCGGGCTTTTTCGACCGCGAGATCGTCACGGCGAGCAGTCAATTCGGCGATTTCGGATTCAACAGCGGAAATTTCATAATCAAAACTAGTAGCTTTAGTACCCTCAGCGACATAAATAAGACCGAATACGAGAGTAATGAGACTCACGATAATGATTTGGGAAATGGAGCCAAGCCCTTTTCTGGAATGACGAACAGTGTTGCGGCCGCGGGTAAAACTGGCGCTTCTCCTGGTCACATATGTCTGGTTGTACATTTTAATTTTTCCTCGCTTTTTATTTTTATTTTTATCTTAATGTTTAATTTTCAAATTTAATCTTAGTCCGGGGCTTGTCTAAAAGCAGAGCTATAAGTAACTTTTAGACAGTCCCCCGGGAAGGTCATACACTTCCACACTCCGGTGAAAACTCTATTTTTGGTGGGTCCTCAAAAACTAGACCCATAACGCAGTTTGTTTAAGTTCTAGCTGAAGTGGAATTACTGTGGGAATCCCACTTCAGCCGATTTTTTTATTAACGAAAGTTGACCTTGATGGTCTGTTTGCGAGATTTGTTCGCGACTAAAATTTGCTTTGGCATATTGCCTCCTTTTTGTTTATTATTTTTGTTTTTATCAATTCCGCACCGCCACTCGCAGTTTGCTACTCCGGGCGCGCGGGTTGATAACTAATTCATCGGCGTCCGCAACGATTGGTTTCTTGGTCAGGACGGTGAGTTCGGATTCTTCGCCGTGGCTCGAGGCCTCTTTGAAGTAATCTTTGACTAGGCGATCTTCGAGACTATGGAAAGTGATGATAGCGAGACGACCGTTTTTGTTTAGTAGTTTTGGCAAAAGCGGGAGGGTTTTCTCGATTTCCTCAAGCTCTCCATTTACTACGATGCGAATTGCCTGGAAGACTTTAGTGGCTGGATGGATGCGGCTATGCTTTGACTTTGACGCTATGAGATCGGCGAGCTGCCCTGTGGTATCAATGGGACGATGAGTGACTATTTCCCTCGCGAGCATTTTTGCGCGACCGTTCGACTCTTCGCCGTAACGCACGAAAATCTCGGCAAGGTCCCGTTCGCTATATTTATTTACGATATCACTCGCTGTTAAATGTTGCCTGCGGTCCATCCGCATGTCTAGTGGGCCGTCGTTTTTAAACGAAAAACCGCGGTCTTTTTCATCTAGTTGCGGAGAAGAAACACCAAAATCCGCAAGTATCATATCAAAAGTTTTTCCACTCTCTAAAAGCTGCAGCACTGCACCGTAAAAATCCATATGCATCAGTGTCGTCTCGGGCGGAAACTTCGTCTTCAAATAATTGATGGCGTTGTCATCCCGATCGACAAGGACTGAATCTTTAAACTGCTGTGTTACATCCAAAATTTCGCTTGCGTGACCACCGTAACCAGCCGTGAGATCGAGATATTTCTCATTCGGCTTCGGGGCGAGGCTAGCTAAAACTTCTGATAATAATACAGGTATATGATGATTCTTCATACCTTTATTATACACTGTTTGAGACCGTTCAACTAGAAACTTCGGCGGTTTTGTTTTTGTTTGATTTTTGTCTTATCACAATTAATCTACCACGATTTTGATTTGCGCTAGGCGAATCGTATAATCGCAGCCGTTGAGAGACTTATTGTGTTTGGTCTTATTAACTCACATTAACTGTAAGACCATAGAGTTTTATTGGGAGGTGTGTTTTTTAAGGAAGGTGCGCACGATTATTGTTTCGCATTTCGCTTTAGATTTAATGCGCGCCAAAACTCCTAGTTGGTCGGCCTCAAACGATTTTAAAGTGCTTTTTTGTGTGTGGTTTTTGTTATTATTGCCACTTGTCCTTAGTTTAGTATATTTTTTTGGAAAATGCAAGAGCTTTTTTGGACTTTTTTAAAGATTTTTTAAATTGGCTGGTTTTCCACAAATGTGGAAAAATCCCCTGTTAATTTACCGAACACGGCGCGGTTGATTTGCTGGCGGTTTTGTGTTGTAATAACCGAACACCTCTGTTTGGCTGGTCTCTTGACTTTTTATTGCTGTTGTGGTATAATTAGGGTAGGTACAATACGTGAGGTATTGAGATATAAGAGATATATTCGAGATTTTCTCGACCTACTCCAATCGCAAGGTTGGAGGCATTTTTTATCCGGATTGTGATATAATTGGTAAAAATAAGTGGAGATAATATGGAAAATAACGAGTTTGATGTATTCCTCTGGGCGAACGAGGTAGACGAAGTTAAGAATAACGTAAGCGCGGAGCTGTTTTTATTTAATAAAAATTACACGCCATATAAGATTAGGTATTCAGACAAACTGGCTGGGGCGGTAAAGTCAATGTTTATGCAAGAGGCGGTGCATTTCATCATCGAAGAGGCCGATAAGGGCTTGGAGTGCCGCGAATACGAGAAGACAGACGGTGAGGATAAGGTGATTTACCGTACTTCCCTGTCCAAGGTTGGGCGGGCCGAGACTTTAATCCACCTGATTGAAAATGAGTATAAAGATATCGACTATTTCTCTGAAAATGAGTATGATTTTAAGAAAGTAAAAGGGATTCTGGCGAAGTTTACTTACCCTGGTGGCGACGAGGGGGTGAAGACGTTTTATATTGCAAAGTTACTCCCAGCATCGTCAGCCTTAAAAGGTGCAACCTCGTGGGAGATTAACGGTGAATCGTTTGAGCCGTTTTCGGCGGAGATTGCGCTCAAGATGCCAGATGATAACCAGGTAGCGATTGTAGACGGCAACATTGTAGTATTTAATCAGGCAAAGTTTGAAAATTTGTTCCAGTACGATTTTAAGTCACAAGTGATTGCAGAGGCGAAAGCTAAGGAGTTGACCGAGAAATACAAGCTCTCGTTTGCGGAAGGCTTGACGCTTGATGTCCTGCTCGCAGACAAGAAACCGATTCTGAAAAAAGTGCAGGCGATGGATATCGCAGAGGAAATGCCGCAGGATAAGTTGCTCGAATACGCAGATGAGATGCAGCTTGAGCTGATGACAGACGATGATGGCTCGATCATCATTATGGACGATAAGGATCTCACGATGTTTGTAAATCTGCTAAATGAGGATTATTATATTTCGCCGGTAAATGGCAAGCGTTACGAGATTAAGTCCAAAAAGTTGCTCGGCGAGCCAGATGGTGAACCACCGAGAGGCTTATAATTCAAAGTAGGCGGAGTCGACAAAGTCGTGTTCGCCGAGGGTCTCGAAAGTCTTAGTTAGGTCGGTACGGACAGCCTCGACGGAGTCACCATCCGCGAGGTTGGTTTCGATCTTGGCGTAAGTCTCATCACGACCATCTAGTGCGTCTAAATGAATGATGGTTCCCTCTCCCATGTCGAGATCTTGACGGCGACGGGAAACCTCGCCGGCCTGACGGAAGCCGAGTTGCATGATGATATTTACGGTGGTGGCGTAGTCTGTGACTGGCGTTTTTTCGATGATGTCAATGCCAGAATCCTCAATGTGGCGACGGAGTATCAGGTAATACTGCGGCTGCTCATCGACAGCTTTTAGCTCTGTGCGCATGACGAGACGCGGGAAGTTTGATTTTGGTTTGTAACCCCGCGGTATATATACGCGATCATGCTGCCAATAGACGGGGCCAAAGTCCATATCGATGTCACTGAGTTTATTTTCAAATTTATCTCTTGATGAAAGTTTGGCTTTAATGATGACTTTTCTCATAAGTTAATTATAGCATAGGTTAGTAGTAACAGAAGTTGCGGTTTTTAAGGAAGTTTGATATAATCAGGTTATAAGAAAAGCGCGTCTAGGCACGCTTCTCTACGAGGTTAGTCTAAGTAGCTTTGCTACTTAGATTTTTTCTTCGGTTCGGATTTCCGCCGTGGAACGATGATGCACAACAAGTTAATTGTTATGGTCATTTCATCTCCTTCCTGGTAACCTAGCTATCCTAGACTAGTTGTTTAATGATTACCTCACGCAACACGAACATTACTGCTCTTGTAACTCAAATCACTAAAACTCCGAAGCCAACCCGCCGCTATTATAATCACAGTACAAAAATAATTTCAACCCCCTACAGCCTGTAACTAAGACATAAAAGCTTTTACCTCTGTAATTTCCAAAAACCCACTTTTGCTTAAAACCTATTCCGCTTTGGTTAGATTTAAAGCACTTAGGCTTTTTGGAGTGTGAAACCCCCCGCACCGAGTAGTGCGGGGGGGTTGGGCTTGATTAATTGTTCATCTTGGAGCCCACTACCGGGCTACCGTCATCATCGGCCAGATTTCTCTGGTCTGCTGTAGTTCTTTTGCGACGAGTTAGTTCGGCGTTTCTAAGTGTTTCTGGATCCAGATCCGAAGAATTGCCGACTACAGCATCCTTTGCGTATATTAAGCCGTCTTTAACTCCTCAATCTAAGAATTCCTTAGTTATACCATTATTCATAATGTACTCTTCCCCTGTTTTAAGTCCTTAGACTATATTTTGGGTGTCCAGGAGATAAACTCCGGGCTCTCCATATCTTTATAATATAATAGATTGTCTAAAAAGTCAATGGTTACGTATTATCTCACAGTCACGCAAGAGTCGTTTTTAGGTGGGTTCCTTGTTATTGATCACAACAATTTTTTTGTATTTGGCAAGTTGTCACCGTTTTTGTGCTGCAAAGATTGTGAGATAATACGGTAAACTTGACTTTTTTGGCAAAGTGTGCTATAATTAGGGTATATATTGGGCTCAAGCTCGAAGTTCTTTAGTAATTTGGCAGGTTTGCTAAGTGCTTTTGGCTGAGTCCGAGAAAAAAAGGGGGGGTCTTATATGCCTACTAGCATAGTAATAATTATTCTTTTGGCTATCGCTGCACTGATAGTGTTAGCAGCAATAGCCAAGCTCACCGGCTCTGGTGGGTTTATCCACGAAAGTGGAGATGCAAGTGACCATTTTCGTTCTTCCGAGAGGCTCATGAGAACTTTTCGGATTAACGGAAAAGACGTTGAGGTCGATTGCAATGTCGCAGTCGATTCTGGTAGCCCAATCCAAAGTGGAGGGGTAAGCATATCCGACCTGGGCATCAATATCGAAGACGCCCTGAGGGAGTCTGTCAGCAGAAATAGCCAATATTTCTGCAAGGACATCTTCGATATGCGCATGGATAGCTTCATGCGCAGGCTGAATATGCTTGCGGACGGCGAGCGTTTTACGCTTGATATTACCGTTGATATCAACGGTCGCAAGTATAAGTACGAATACAGATAAACCTGCCACCCCCGCCTAACCGGTCGTCCGGCAAGGCGGGGGCTTTTTCATTTTAGGCGGTGATGACATCAACAAGGCGGGCTTCGATAGAGCGGGTGCCGCGCCATTCGTTTTCGACCGGTTTGATTAGGTAATCGCACTCTGCATCATCTGGCAGGTTTAGCCATTCGTCCGGGACAAAGAAAGCAACCGCCTTAATGGTTTTACCGTCTTTCGCGTGAAGGTCGAGGCGGAGATGCTGATTTTTGTCGCCCATGCGACGCTTCTCTAGAATAGTCGCGTGACTAAGCCTAAAAATCGGCTCCTCGTTCCCTGCGCCGTAGGGCTCTAAGAGCTTTAAGTCTTCTAGAAAATCAAGCGTAAAATCCTGGAGAGAGTCGAGGTTAAGGTCGGCGCGGCTTCTAAAATATTGCTCCTGGTTTTTAAGATGAAGGCTGTCGTAGTAGGCGTTCATTTTTTCGCGGAAAGCATAGAGGTCTTTTTGATAAACACGCACGCCGGCCGCAGCGGCGTGACCGCCACCGGAGATGATAGCATCCTTAGCATAACTTAGTGCGTCGGCAAGGTTAAAGTCTCCAAAGCTGCGGCCGGAGCCTTTGAAAATGCCGTTTTCGACTTCGGTAAGGACGAAGGCCGGCTTGTGGTATTTTTCGACGAGACGGCCAGCGACGATGCCGATAATACCCTCATGCCACTTCCCTGTTTCTATGATAACTGGCGTGTCCGGTAGATTGCGGTCACTAATTTCATCGGTGGCGGCACACTGCTCGGCGCGGCGTTTTTTATTGAGTTCCTCTAATTTGGCAGCTGTAGCGGTAGCTTCAGCAGCGGAGTGAGTACGGAGAAGATTTAGAGATAGCTCTGCGGTATCGAGGCGACCGGCAGCATTGAGGCGCGGACCGATTTGAAAGCCGATGGATTCAGAAGTGATAGAGCTCACGCCGGCATTTTTCATGAGTGCTTTTAGTCCTTGGCGGCGAGTTTTTGCTAGTACTTTGATGCCGTAAAAGCCGAGGATGCGGTTTTCCCCAGTTAAAGTCATCTGGTCGCAGATAGTGCCGATGAGGACGAGGTCAAGGAGCCATTTTTCTTGGCCGGCTGGGATGAGATGTTCTTTTTCTAAAGCCTCGGCGAGTTTAAAGGCGACGCCGACACCAGCAAGATTACTAAGCTCGTCCGTCGGCTGATCTTTGCGATGCGGATTTATAATGGCTTTTGCCTCTGGCAAATCATCGTCACATTCGTGATGGTCAGTGATGATGGTGTCAATTTTAAGCGCATTCAATTCTTCCACAATTTCATGATTACGAGAGCCACAGTCTACCGTAACGACAAGGGTAGCTCCGATATCTTTGGCATGAGTAATGAGTCGCGGGCTCATGCCGTAACCGTCAATAAAACGATCCGGGAGCATGATTTCTACGTCTTTAATGCCGGCGAGCCTCAGGGCGTCTTCCATGACGGTGCTCGCCGTCACGCCGTCGACATCATAGTCGCCATAAATGAGGACTTTTTCGTGATTTTTGATGGCTTTTTTGATGCGAGAGACAGCCTCTTTCATGCCGGGGAGCTTAAATGGGTCGGTAAGGCTTTCGTATTTTGGACGCAGAAAATCGTCAGTCAAATGCCGTTTTTCGACAAGCTGAGCAAATAATTTGTTCATTTTACACCCCTGTTAGCCGATGGTTTTTGACGGCTTGCTGCCCTTTTGGCTTTTAATTACAATGCTTTGAAGTTCCTTCAAAATTGGGTATTGCTTATTGGTCTGGTAGATTTTAGTATTGCCGCGCTTTGTGACGATGAGGAAATTCCCCTCCGCCATACGAGTAAGCTCGCGCTGGATATTGCCAGGGTCTTCCTTGATGAGCTTCGCGAGGCCACGGGAATGAGTCTTGAAGTCTGGATATTTTGCAAAAACCACGATAATTTTGCGGCGCACCCTGGATGAAACAAATAAATCTAACATTTTTACCTCGCTTAAATTACCCCTATTATAACATACTTTTTGTAAAAATTACAACGATTTTTAGGTTTGGAAACCGCCCGCAAGAAGTCATTATCCTGCGGGCGGCTATCTGGCGGGTTGGACGAATCTTGACTATTGACTATTTGGGTCGTTAGAGTTAAAATTTAGTTAGGATTTAAATTAACGGTGTCGCCTTCGTCTGAGGGCGATTGTTAATTTGAGGTGAAGTCGCCCCAGCTTAACGGTAATCGTCATCAATAAACCCTCCTTTCCACCGCCAAATTATAAAGGTAAATTCAACTCCTTTCTCTGTCAAAATTCGTCTGTGGTGGATGGTAGCATAGGTTTGGCGAAATTACAACCCCCCACCTCTGGCTTATGCTTTTTAGATTTTTGGTTGGTTTTAGAGGTGTGGTGTATAATGGTAGTATGTTTTATGAGGTAGTGCCGGAAGGTAAGGTGGGGAGGCTGACGTATAGTTTTGATGATCCCCTGCCTAATGGGCAAATAGTGATGGTGCCGCTCGGAAAGCGGGTTGTGCCGGGCGTGGTGATAAAAAAAGTTGCGCAACCAAATTTTAAAACAAAATCAATCGTGAAAGTTTTGTATTCAAAGCCACTGCCGAAGCGGTTGCTTGACACGGCGGAATTTATTCGCGATTATTATCTCGCGATGGAGGGAGAGGCGATAAACCTGATTTTGCCGCGCGGCATTGAGAAGAAACGGAGAAAAACCGAACGGATGTTCGGGAATACTCTGTCGGAGACGGGTGGCAAAACATTTCCTGATATTCCACTTAACCCCCACCAAAAAAAGGCTCTGAAAGGCCTCCAGGAGGCTCCAGGAGCGACGAAACTACTGTTTGGCGTTACTGGTAGTGGTAAAACCAATATCTACCTCCAGCTGGCTCTAAATGCCCTAAAACAGCAAAAGTCCACAATACTTTTGGTGCCAGAAATCGCCTTAACCGGGCAACTCGTTCAGGTTTTTGCGGAAGTTTTTGGTGAAAAAGTGATAGTGATTCACTCTAAGCAGACAGAGGCGGAAAGGCATCAGATATTTAATTTCCTGCTCGAAACGACAGAGCCAAAAATAGTAATTGGGCCAAGGAGTGCGCTTTTTGCCCCGGTGGAAGATTTGGGCTTAATAATTATCGACGAGGAGCATGAGGGGACATATTACCAGGAGAATGCGCCAAGGTATTCGGCGATAAGAGTAGCTAGCGCAATGGCCAAGTTGGCGGGCTGTAATTGCGTTCTGGGCTCTGCCACACCGACGGTGGCGGATTATTATATCGCTAGAGAAAAAGGATCGCTAATACCATTAACCAAAAAGGCAAAATCTACGGCGATTAAGCCAGAAATAAAGATAATTGACTTTAAAAACAGAGATGCATTCTCTAGAAACCGGTATTTTTCAAACGACCTACTATCCGCAATGAGACGGAATCTGGAACAGGGGCGACAAACGTTAATTTTCCATAATCGACGAGGGTCGTCACCTCTTACGATTTGCGAAAATTGTGGCGAAGAATTAATGTGCCCAAATTGTTTTTTGTCACTAACTTTGCACGCTGACACCTATGATCTAGAGTGCCACACCTGTGGTTTTAAGATGGCGGTGCCTAAAGGATGTCCGAAATGCGGACATCCAGACCTGATTCATAAGGGATTTGGCACGAAATTATTAGAGTCTGAGCTATCGCATCTGTTTCCTAGCGCAAAGATAAAACGATTTGACGCGGACAATAAAAAAGATGAGGGATTAGAGTCATTATATGAAGCAGTAAAGGATGGCGAGGTAGATATTTTGGTTGGAACACAGGGGCTTGCCAAGGGGCTGGATTTGCCACGACTGGCGACGGTAGGGGTGGTAGCGGCCGATACGGGGCTATCTTTGCCAGATTTCGCAGCTGAGGAGCGAGTTTTTCAGCTTTTAACTCAGGTAATTGGGCGCGTAGGGCGGGGGCATATAGACACCGCGGAGGTGTTTATCCAGACTTATCGACCAGAGCACCCGGTGCTTTCCTTTGCGGTGGATGAAGATTATCTGGGATTTTCCGACTACATACTAAAACAGAGGCGCAAAGGTGGTTTTCCTCCCTATAAATACGTCGCAAAGTTTTCAATATCACTAAAAACTGAGGCGTTGGCGCTAAAAAAGATGCGGGAGCTAGTGGCGAGATTGTCGCAAGATAACAGGCTAAGTATTTCCCCGCCAATGCCGGCATTTCATGAGCGCACAAACGCTGGGTTTACCTGGGAGATTATAGTGCGAGCATCATCACGAATGGCACTGATAAAAATTTGTGATGGGCTCGACAAAAATTTTCGCATTTTCTTAGACCCGCCCGGTCTATTGTGATTTTTATCTGTTTATGGTATAATTAGAAGATGAAGATAATCACGACTCCAAATCCGCTTTTAAGGGAAAAATCAAAAAAGGTTAGCACTATCGATGAGGAAGTGCTAGATACGATTGCTGCGATGCGGAAGTTGTCGCTTGATTGGGAAAAAGAGCACCCATATGAACTCTCGGCCGCAATGGCGGCACCTCAGATGGGGGTCTTAAAGCGCATCATTATCGTGCGTGATGATATGGAAGATAAGAAAAAGGCAACTTTTACAGCCCTGATTAACCCAGAGGTGATTAGGGCGGAGGGTAAAATAAAAAAGGATTACGAGGGCTGCTTATCGGTGCCATCGATTTACGGTATGGTGCCACGGCCAACTAAGGTACGCGTGAAGGCAAAATTAGAAGATGGGACAGAGGTGAGAATTAAGGCGACCGATGAGCTCGCGAGGACTTTGCTCCACGAGATTGATCACCTTGATGGGGTGCTATTTATAGATCATATTAGGGACGATGAAAAGGCTTTCTATAAGATGAGCGACAAGGGTGATTTGGTCCCGGTCGAAGATTACGAATCGGAGATTCGAGATAACGAAAAGTTGTGGAATGATTAAAATGGAAAAAGTAATTTTCTTTGGCAATGGACCCCTAGCGGATTATGCATTAGCAGTTATAGAGCGAGAGTGCCAAGTGATTTTTCACGCAAGGACTAGGGGGGATCTAGAGGAAGTCAAGAAAATTAAGCGCGAGACACCAGAGGCGCATGGGATTTTGGCGTCGTTTGGGGTAATAATCAAGCCGGACGTACTGGAGCTGTTTGAGCCGGAGGGGATTTTAAATATTCATCCCTCTCTGCTACCAGCCTATAGGGGAGCTTCGCCGATAGAGAGCGCAATCTTGGCTGGGGACACAGATTTTTCGGTATCCGTAATGAAATTAGTAAAAGCAATGGATGCGGGGCCGATTTATTATCAGACTACACTATCCGGTTTGCCGATTTGTAAAGAGGCGATTTATAAGACCCTAGCAGAAACAGGGGCAAAGTGGATTGTTTCACATCTTAATAGCCTACCAGAACCGGTCGCGCAAGACTCAGAAGCGACATTTTGCGGAAAATTGGAGAAATCTATGGGGGAGCTCTCACCGGAAACAGATACGGCGGAGCAGACTTTCCGGAAAATTGTAGCTTACCAAGGGTTTCCAAAACCAAAATATGCTTTTTACGGTATAAAATGCATCATTTTAGAGGCGCATATATCAAAGCAGGGTGAGACGGCTCTTCTTACGATTCCCTGTGCTGACGGCGGCCTAGTGGCCGTCGATAGATTGCAGCCAGAGGGACGCAAACCAATGGACGCAAAAAGTTTCCTGAACGGATATAAGAAATAATATTAGAATTTAGAGTAACTTACTGCGGTTGGCGCGGATTTCTTGCTTCATTTCTTCGATGGTGCGGTTTACAATCTCGCGGTAATCTGGGCGGTTTTTTTCGAGCCATTTGGCGGCCTCTAGCGGGTCGCTTATCATATCAAATTCATTAAGCTGTGTTTCGGTAAGGCCCCTAGAGATTCTTTCGCCAATACGGACCTCTAATTCCTCTTGGATATAGTCGAGAAAGGCTTGTTTCTGCTCTTCTGGCATACTTGCAAGACCCATCTCTTGTAAGAATTTTTCATCAAATCGCATTTGTTTTGCTCCTTATGGTTATTATACCATAAAAAGAATATTACAAAGTGCGTTTTTTAGTCTCGCGGGTGAAGAATTTGAGGCGGTCATTCACAGCGAGTTCAATTTTTTGATTGGTCTTCAGGGCTAAGCCACCAGTTTCGCCAGCAACGAGCTCTTTTACGTCCATTTTTTCCTTTTGAGTAGAGGTGACTTCAACCTCACCGATATATCGCTTGTCGCGCACAACACGAGCGAGATAGCCAGGTTTCACGTCACCACTCAAAACCTCACCGCCAGCGATAATACTGGTCTTTTCAGTACGGAATACGCCGAGAACTTTCATTTCGCCTTTGTCTTCTTCGATGATTTCAGCATCGAGGAGATTTTCCATCTCGTGCTTTGCGTCATCTAGAAGCTCGTAAATTACCTTATAGGTGCGGACTTCTACATTGTCGCGGGCTGCCATCTTAGAGATATTGACCGGGACGGAAACGTTAAAGCCATAGATGACGGTACGGTCGCCGGCAGCCATGTAAACATCGTTTTCGTTAATGTCGCCAACACCAGTAGAGACGATATTGAGGGTGATTTCGCCATGCGTATCTATCATCTTAAGGCTATCAACCACGCTGGTAACCGAGCCAAGTACGTCACCTTTTACGATGACATTAAAGACCTTAGAATTATCAGCGGTGTTCATCATGCGAAGAAGGTCGGTACTGGTGACGTTGGCCGATGCAGTCTCATCTGCGGCGGCCTGAGCGTTGAGAAGTGCCATCTTGCGGGCGGTTTTTTCATCCTTAACTTCGACAAAACGATCACCGAAACTTGGGAGCTCTTTAAATCCAGTCACCGTAACTGGGGTAGACGGAGTGGCTTTGCCTTTTGGCTTGCCCTGCCAATCTAGCATGGTGCGAATTTTACCATAGGTCGAACCAGCGACGATAAATTCGCCAGTTTTTAGTTCCCCGCCAGTGACTAGGAGATTTACAACGGAGCCTTTGCCGGTCTCCATGTGGGACTCAATCACTAGGCCGTCAGCTGGGATATTGATGTCGGCTTTGAGCTCTTCGATGTCAGCGGTAAGCAAAATCATATCGAGAAGCTGGTCGAGATTTTGATTCATCTTGGCAGAAATTGGGACCATAGTGATGTCGCCACCCCATTCTTCGGGCTGGAGACCATGATTTGACAAGTCAGCCTTGGTACGGTCAACGTCGGCACCCTCGCGGTCGATTTTATTGATAGCGACTATAATCTTGGCGTTGGCGGTCTTGGCAAAATTGATAGCCTCGATAGTCTGTGGCTTCACGCCATCATCGGCAGCTACCACGATTACCACGATATCGGTCAACATAGCACCATGCTGGCGAATAGCCGCAAAAGCCTCGTGGCCTGGAGTATCTAGGAACGTAATAGTCCGACCGTCGTGATTTAGCTGGTAGGCGGAAATATGCTGAGTGATACCGCCAGCCTCTTTTTCGACGGTCTTTTTGTTTAGAAGTGTATCTAGGAGAGTAGTTTTACCGTGGTCTACGTGCCCCATGACTGCAACGACCGGCGGTCGATTTACTGCCTTATCGGAAAGTTCGTGGCGGACATTGCTGGTCTTCGTGGCGGTATTTTTACGCTCGAGCTTGACGTTTTTAAAGCCTAGCTCTTCGATAATAATGGAAGCGGTCTCAAAATCAAGACGCTGATTAATAGTCGCGACGATACCGTTCTTAAAGAGGGTGCCGATGAGTTCTGTTACAGAAAGGCCAAGAGCTTTGCTTAGCTCATCTACGGTAATCGAACCGGCGATTTGGATTGTTTTTTCTTCCATCTTGCTCCTTTCTGTGTTTTTCAAATAAATATATGACTAATTTTACCACATTTTTAAAAAATATGCTATAATAGATAGGTATTCCCCTGTAGCTCAATGGTGGAGCAAGAAGCTGTTAACTTCGAGGTTGCCAGTTCGAGTCTGGCCGGGGGAGCCATTTTTTTGTTTTACAAAAACTCAAAAAGCGCAGACTCGTTCTACGCCTTCGGCTCCGAAGCGAGTCTGGCCGGGGGAGCCACATAAAAATCAAGACCTGAAAGGTCTTTATTTTTATGTGATTTTTGGGGCCAGGCGCGAACTGGCGTAGCCAGTTCGGCGAGCGAGGAGACGAGTAAAAATCTTAAATTTATTTAAGATTTTCCGAGGCGACGACTGGTCGGGGGTCTTTAATTTTGTGTGAACATGAACAGGGTTTTTATTATTATGCAATTCTGGTTTAGGGAGAGGTATTTTTGCTTCAAAATTTGCATGTTTGCCATTCATATTTTATTGTCATAATGAGCAGATTGACGGCCGCATAAAAATGTCTCCGCGCCATGCCCCGACGCGGAGAGTGTGTAATCTTGCTTATTAAATACTGTAGCCCAGCTCTCGCATGGTTCCCTGCCATAACTGGGCGAAATACTCGTCCTCGACGGTGTCGGGCCAGCCTTTGATCTCGAAGCCATAGCCGTAAACCAGGCTCGAAAATGGCCCCCCCGTGAACTCATCGTGCATGGCTTTAAAAACCTCCATCGCAAACTGGAGATCCCTTTTCTGCTTGGCTCCGCTGAAAGATATGTTGATTACGCCACTAAAAGCGGTCCGCTGTGTAGACCCGACATCGATCGAGATGGCGATGACGCATTCGTAGCAGAATGCTCCGTAGAACGGGACTACCCCACCCATGCTTAATAGCATCGCACTCTGGTTTGATAGCTCGTTGGTGCTAGCAAGCTGTTGTCCGGCACTATCATACATGTAGCCATCGGCTTGCATCAACGAACTAGCCTCCAGTCCTCCGGTGGATACGAGCGTGCACACGAAATCCACAAAGTCTTTCCTTGCCATGGGCGACGTGCAGGGTTGGCGGTGATGGCTGGAAAGCATTTTGAGCCAGGTGAGCTTTCCCTCGGCCCAATTATTTGGGTACTGGACCGGGGAATCCACGCAAAGTCTATAGGACGGTCCGTTGCCGCTCTGATCGAATTCAACAATACAGCCGAAGTCACCGGCACCGCCAGACTCTTTGCTGAATTCGCTGCCGTGGGCTTTGTCTATCTCCGCACATTTGCGGATAGCGGCCTGGGCCGCTCTCCTAATAATGGCTTCGACGAGCAGGTCGTCAAACCGGAAACCCTCCGGAGTCTTAAACGGGTCGATCTCTTCTGGCCGGAATCCTGGAGCTGTTTTCTTGAGCGAAAATCTTACACCATCATAGTTGTTCACCAATTGGATCGCACCTTTCTCCCAGCGCCAGAGGGGGCATCTCTAACCGCAGGGCGGATAGGTTCTTAATAAAAGCTCGTCCGTCCTGCGGTTAAAAAATAAGCAAGATTATAAAAGTGCGGTTGCCATATTCAGTGCTAAGTAATATAAGTAGCGGGTAGGCAACTTGCTATATCTTATATTATATCATACTTGTGTTAATTTGTCAATGGGAAGTGCGACTTTTGATATGTTGGAGTTCGAAGCGGTGAATTTGGCCGAACTTGGCTTGTTTTTCTTGGTCTAATTCCTCTAGAAACATATCGTATGGGCGGCACCAAAGTTCATTGTCGCCATAAAGGGCGCGGTAGATGACAAGTTTTTCCAAGGTTTCAGAGTGACGGCCGATATCTTCCACGATATAAAGATCGCCTTTATAATGTTTATAGATGCCGTGAATTTTAATTTCTTCTGTCATGGCCTATTTTTTCTTGAAACCGCTTCTTTTTAGAAACTTCGGCTTTACGATATTGAAATTAATAGCGTTCTTTTGGAAAGTCTTAGTGGCGAGACGGATTACAATAACGGCCGAAACTGCAACCACGGCAATGCCGATGCAAAATTCTGGCGTGCTAATAGTGCCAAAACCATTCCTGAGCATTAGGGCAACTGGAGCCGAGAGCGGGAAGTAGGTAAATACTTGGACGATAAGATTTGGTTCTACCATAAACATTTGCATGAAATAGAGCGGAAAGACCATAAAGATGATGGCTGGGCCGATAAATGACGACGCGTCACGTGCAGTGGAAACGAGCGAGCCGACAAATGTACAAACCCCAGCATAAAGGACTGCTGAAGCCGCAAATAGAATAATGTTTAGGGTTATAGAGACCGGATCAACCTCAATCGTTGACAAAATTGGCGCGATAAAAGAATCGCCGCTTTTAGCAAAAACTAGAAGTAGGATTGGGATAACCAGCGCGGCGATTTGAACTAGGCCGAGAGCTAGCATGGCAATAATTTTGCCAACAATTAAGTGCTTTGCGGAAATGGAAGTGAGTATCATCTCGCTGATACGATTTTCTTTTTCCTCAACCACGGTGAGCAAAAACCTGTTGCCACAGAGTGCAATGAACATAAAGAAGACTATGCCGATAAAGAACGGAATGATGGCCTTGCCAAGCGCATTAGAATCGGCACCGTCTTTGGCGAGTTTATTATCGACGACTTCGTAATTGCCGGTTAGGGCCAGTACGTCGAGCTCATTAACACGGGCGGCGGAATTTTGCGTTAAAATAACCTTTAAGATATTGCCGTCGGTATTAAAAATCTCTAGACCTTCGGAAATGTGATAAAATTCAGCCTTTTTATTTTCGGCAAAGTCGGCTGGGATGTAAAAATATAGGTCCACTTCGCCGTTTTTGACCATTTCTTTGCCATGTTCCCTGTCACCATCGATCACATATGGCATCCCAGGAGTCAAAATGCCAGCTTCATCCGTGATAGCAATCTTAGTATTTTCATCAAAATGGACATCGGTATCGACACTCGATGCGGAAATAAAGCTGATAAAGTAAACCAACCCGATAAATAGCGGTATTAGTAAAGTAGCCGCCCAGAAGGCTGGCTTCTTGAGCTGCCTTATGATTTCAAATTTTGCGACTTTTAAAACATTCTTATTCATTACTATCTCCATATACATCTACAAAAATTTGATCGAGGCTTTTACCACCAAATTCTTTCTTGATCTCGGCAATAGTCCCGTAAGCTCTTACTACGCCATCTTTTAGAAGCAAAGCGCGGTCGCAGAGACGCTCAACTTCATCCATATAGTGCGTAATCATGATGATAGAGGTACCTTTCTTGTGCAATTCTTCAATAATTTCCATGAGGAGCCGTCGGTTCATCGGGTCGAAACCTTTGGTGGGCTCATCAAGAATCAAAAGTTTTGGATCGTTCATGATAGTGATGCCGAGCTGAATTTTTTGCTGCTGGCCACTGGATAACTTTTCGATTTTCTCGTTGATTTTATCGGATAACCCAACCCGCTCTAGGTACTTTAAGCTCCATGAAAGTGGGTCATTTAAACCTTTGAGGTTGCCAAAATACACCATGGTATCTATCACTGTTTCTTTACGATATAACCCGCGCTCTTCTGGCAGGTAGCCGATAGTAACTTTTGAGTCTTCTGGTGTGTATTTTTTACCATCGACTAAGAGTTCGCCGGATGTTGGGTGGTAGAACCCAAGCAGTGCCCTCATCGTAGTAGTCTTGCCAGAGCCGTTGGCACCAAGCAGACCAAAGATTTCGCCTTTTTTAACTTCAAAAGAGAGGTCGCGGATGACGGTTTTGTCGTTAAAATCCATGCGAAAATTTTTAACTTCAACCATATTCTTCATGAATCCATGATAGCACGCGACTATGGTTTTAGCAAGGTGAGCTTTATCCAAAAATGACTTTAAATAGCCCGAGTGAGAAAGCAAGCATGATGAGTCCAGCAGTGAGGACGCCAGCAAGGATGGCGATGACGGTTTTCTTAAAATCAAGATTTAAGATGCTGGCAGCGAGAGTGCCGGTCCAGGCACCAGTACCGGGAATTGGCATAGCGACAAATAGAAACAACGCAAAGTAGACCCCGGATTTGGCTTTTTTGAGTAGTTTATCTCCGGCTTTTTCGCCTTTTTTGAGGCAGAAGTTGCAGAATTTTTTGAACGGTTCCCACTTGATGGTGGTGCCCCAATTTAAGACTTTGCGGGCAAAAAGATAGATGATCGGGACCGGGAGCATGTTGCCAATAATCGCCACGATGAGGACGAGCCACTCTGGGAGGCCGAGCTCCATGCCGACGGCGACCGGGATAGCGCCGCGAAGCTCAATCAGCGGTATCATCGAGATGACGAAAACGATAAGGATTTTCCAGAACATGAATCTATTGTATAATAAAAATATGGATATTTCAATTGTGATACCGGTGTTTAATGCGGAAAAATATTTAAGACGATGCGTAGATTCGGTACTTCTGGCGGTTAAAAATTTTGATGGGAAGGTGGAAATATTGCTGATTGATAATAATTCGGCAGACGGGTCGCTAGAGGTGGCACGAAAATTTGAGGGAGCAAGTGTATTACAGTGTCATACAGCTGGAGCAGCAGCGGTGCGAAATTACGGGATGGCTCATGCGCATGGAAAATATGTGTGGTTTATCGACGCAGATGACGAGATTACGCCGGATAGTATTTCCCTTTTAATGGGCACAGCGAGAGCGACAGATGCTAATCTCATAATGCTGGGCGCCAAACGAATCTATGCGGATGGGCATACGGATTATTTATCAGCAGTACGACCGGACGAGCCTAATTTTAAAAGTCGTTTTGTGCGGTATGGTATGGGTCCGTGGCAATGCTTAATCAAGAGAACTTGGTGGAATAAAAATGGTTTTTCGTTCCGCGAGGGGATGATTCATGAAGATATGGAGTTAATGTCAGCGCTCATACTGTATGTTGACGAAAAATACGCCGCCATAGACAAGCCACTTTATTTGTACTACCAAAATGATGAGTCTGTACTACATAAAGGAAAGTTTAGTGAGCATATTTTTGACATTTTTCCGGCGCTTTCGGGGCTTTATGAACGTTTTGAAAAGGCTGGGGCAGTCGAGGTATACCATGACGAGCTGGAATGGTTTTTCATCTGGAATCTACTGATTGATTCCGCAAAAGACTTCGCAAAATTCCCAGAGGGGCATATTGGCTTTGCGCGCTCGCGTGAGATGCTGCAAAAATATTTCCCTGATTGGCGAAAAAACCGTTTTCTTAAACAAAAACCGTTGAAGTTGCGGGCTAGGGTTTTACTTAATTTTTATTCTTTTCCTCGGCTTCGAGCTTCTTAAAGGCAACTTTGCCAACAAGAGTCTGTGGAAGCTTATCGCGGAATTCATAGGCGGTAGGCAAGGCATAAATTGGGACGTTGCGCTCCAAGAGCTCCCTAATTTCACGCTCAATACGCTTGCCGGGCTTGTAACCAGGTTTTAAGACGATAAAGGCTTTTGGCACTTGACCTTTGTATGGGTGATCTATGCCGATCACCGTAGAAGTGAGGACGGCTTCGTGGGAATTAATGATGGATTCAAGATGTGTCGGGTAAATATTGTAGCCGCTACTAATAATGATGCGCTTCAGGCGCTGCGCAAAGTAAATAAACCCGTCATCATGCAAACTCCCAAGGTCACCAGTGTGGAGCCAAACTTTGCCATCTGGATGGACACGGATGGCCTGCGCCGTCTCAGCATCGTTGCCTAGATAGCCCATCATGACGAGTGGGCCACTGATGCAGATTTCGCCCTCGTCGCCGATAGGTTGCTCTTTAAAGGTGTCATTTTTGATGATCTTGATATACATGTCTGGAAGTGGGGCACCCACGATATTATCCGCGAAGGCATTTTCTGGCGACAAACAGACGGCGCCGGACCCCTCGGTTAAACCGTAACCAACGCGAATCTTAGCACTTGAACCGTGGGCTCTTAAGTATTCGTTGACCTTGTCACGAAGAGTAGTAGTGAGAGCATCGCCACCACAGATAACTGCTTCGACGCACTTCAAATCATCACGACGAAGTCTAGCGCCGACTAAGGCCTCAAACAAAGTCGGTACGCCAACAATAAAGTTTGGTTTATTTTGCGTAATGATGTTTGCAAATTGTTTATGAGAAAATGCCGGAATTAAAATACATCCCATGCCTTTGCAGAGTGGCGTATGAATACAGACACCGAGACCAAAACAATGAAAAAGCGGCAAAATTGAAAGCACGGTCGCACCTGGCTTGATTTGACGAATAACCGCGCCGTCACAAATGGCTTCAGCGTTGATATTGAGGTTTGAGAGCATTACGCCCTTGGGTGCACCGGTGGTGCCACCAGAGTACATAATCATAGCGAGGTCAGCACCGCTGCGTTCCTCGTGATAGTTGCCCTGATAGAAATATGAATTTGCAATAAAGTCTTCCCAGAGGACAACTCGGCTGTCGTTGGCCGGGAGTTTGACTTTTTTAACGTGAAGGAGCTTGTACATGCGCTGCTTCAAGAAGCCAAGACCATCGGAAGGCCTGACCACTATGATGCGTTCGAGCTGAGCAACATCACGAAGTTTATAGATCTTGTCAAAAACTGCATCAAACACGAGGACGTATTTGGAATTTGAAACTTTAATGTAATACTCAAGCTCTTTTTCAGATGACAAAGGGTGGACCATATTACAAACGGCGCCAACCATATTGACGGCGTAAACCATCGTGATTCCCTCTGGTGTGTTTGGCATACAAATGGTGACTCGGTCACCCTCTTTGACGCCGTAGTTTTTAAGGGCACGAGCGGTCTGCTCGATTTTTTTCACGAAATTTTTATAGGTTACCTTGTGGCCATAGTACGAGTATGCAACATTGTCCGGCCATTTTTCGGCAGATTGCATAATCATATCTACCATTGAGCAATCTGGGTATTCAATGTTTGCCGGGATATCGTCTTCGTCGTAATATTTTAGCCAAGGGCGTTCTTCAAAATCTTTTTTAGTGTGTTTCACGGATTCTCCTTCACTCTATTATAACATACACAAGTCTAGCATCGACTGTTCTTACATCATAGGTTTTCGAAATGCTTTTCTCTAAGATGTCGTTTTCATCATAACACTAATGATAAAAGTTTGCAACAAAAAACCTTGGTTTTAAACCAAGGTTTTTGCTAGGGTTAACTACTTCGCAATAGAGAGCGAAATCTTACGACCTTCTTTGTCGATGTCGAGAACCTTGAAGGACTTGCGTTCATTCAAAGTGAAGACCTTCTCTGGGTCGACATCAGAACCTTCACCGAGCTCAGAAACATGCACTAATGCTTCAACAGCTGGGCTAATCTGGACGAAAGCACCAAATGGAGTGATACGAGTCACAGTACCCTCAACCTTGCTACCCTTCTTTAGGTTTTCTACCTCAGAAAGCCATGGATCTTCTACGAGCTGCTTCATAGAGAGCGAGAGGCGCTCTTTGTCGATAGCGATAATCTTCGCTTCAATCTGATCACCAATCTTGACGTAATCAGATGGATTATTGACACGCTCCCATGAAATCTCGGAGATATGAATGAGGCCTTCGATGCCGTCAACATTGACAAATACGCCAAAGTCAACCACGCCGGTCACAACACCTTTAACGGTGTCACCAACCTTAAGTTCTGCAAAGCGCTCAGCGAGGCCATCTTTGATAGCTTCTTTCTCTGAGAAGATAAGCTTGTTGTCTTTCTTGATAGCATCAAGGATGCGAACTCGAATATTCTTACCAACTAGAGAGTTGAGGCGCTGCAAGATTTCATCTTTGTCTGAGCTACCAACTCTTGGATAGTGCTCAGCGGAAAGTTGTGAAACTGGCAAAAATCCACGAATACCTTCGTACTCAACAAGCAAGCCACCACGGTTGGCGTCAAATGGAGTAACCTCCACGGTCTCACCGCCATCAAGCTTGGCTTGGATCTCATCCCAACCTTTGTCTTTGACTGCTTTTCTGAGAGATAGCAATACGTAGCCATCATCCATCTCGGCTTCGATGACCGACGCAGTCACGTCATCACCTTCGTTTAGGTTGCGCACAAACGACGCCTCGCGACGAGGAACCAACCCGACGCCCTGCGCGCCGAGATCGACTAAAATCTCGTGCTTCTTTACAGAGATAACTTTCCCTGCTACGGTGTCACCCGCAATAACTTTTTTGGACGCTACGTCACTTCCTAGCAACTCGTCCATAGTACATTTTTTGGCATTTGCCATTGTAATTTATTTCCTTCCTTTTAGCTCCCTTAAGGGAGTCTAAAAACTCGTCTTATTATATCAAATTTTTGTGATATAATCAAGATATACATTGGTAGGTAATCTGCATGGAAAAGGTTGAGCTTTTACAGAGGTGGATACCGGCTGTATAAAAAATTTGTTCAACCATATTAAAATTCTATTGCAGGCGTGTTGAGGTTCTAAAAATATGTTTTCCGAGTTAGTGGAACAGCTTAAGGTGGATTATCCGGATTTTTGTTTTCGGAAAGGCCGAAAGTTTGCCTTTCGTCCGCCGAAGACGATCGTAATTGGTTCGGATGAAGAATATAACCCTTTGCTTCTTTTGCATGAAATGGGGCATGCGATTTTGGGGCATCGGAGTTTTCGGACAGATGTAGGGCGCGTCAAAATGGAACGAGCGGCGTGGGAAAAAGCCCGTGAGTTATGTGATAAGTATGGCGTTTTATATGATGAGGAGATAGTGGAGCGCGAACTAGATACTTATAGAGATTGGCTAGATCAAAAATCGCGTTGCCCTTCTTGCGGACTAACGCGATTTCAGACACCAGACGGGGAGTATCACTGTCCCCGATGTGATGAATTTAAGCAGCTTTCTTAGCTGGGCCACGACGAGAGATGCGACCACCCTTAGCGCCAGCAATGCGAGCTAGAGCAGGGTTAGCGGCAAAACCGCCGGTGTGACCATTTTGGCCACCTTTTTTACCAATACGAGCGTAAAATTCTTTGCCGTATTTAGCTTTGTTAGTAGCAGCAGCTTTCATGCCGCCAGCTTTGGTTCCAGACATTGTGGAATCTCCGTTCTGCCCACCACAATTACACTAATAAAACACACCTATTTAAAGGCTATGGTTCTATTATATCATAGTGCTTTAGTTTTGTCAATATGCTTTTTCTTTATTTTATGTTTTAATATATTTACGATTACCGAACAATTGTTTTTATGGTTTTGCACAAAATGTGGAAAAAGGGTGTTGACATTATGCATGGCGTGATATAAAATTATATTGATCTTAAGTAGATTAAACTGCGAGGCTACTTAAGTGTATGTATGACCTGGAAAATCGCCCTTTTAGGGTGATTTTCTCTTTACATTTTTAGATAAATGGTGTAAAATGGGGTTTAGCACCTTAAATTGGGGATATAGCTCAGCTGGTTAGAGCGCGTCACTGATAATGACGAGGTCTGTGGTTCAAGTCCACATATCCCCACCATTCTCGCAAAGCGAGAAACAAAAAGTGGGACATTGGCAGCTTGCAAGCAGGCAAGTCCACATATCCCCACCAGTTGTTTGGGGTAATAGCTCAGTTGATTAGAGCGCTGCCTTTGCAAGGCAGAGGTCCAGGGTTTGAGTCCCTGTTACTCCACCATTTTTTTATATTAGTTAATCCAAAGCATGGCGCTTTGGACTTTTTTGGTTGTTGATGGTGGAACTATTTATTGTAGCACTATTTGGCGAGCCCATTCATACATGGCGATGGCGGCGGCAGCACCGACGTTGACGGAGCGGGTGGAACCGAAAGATTCTATAAAGCGAACGTCGTCGGATTTTGCGAGAAGTTCGTTGCTGATGCCGGAGTTCTCGGAACCGAAGATCAGGGTGGTGTCTTTGGTGAATCTCTTGGCATGAAGCTCTTTTGCGCGAGGGGTGTTGTTTTCGATGGCGACTAGTTCCCTGTTTTCTTGGGTTTTTAGAAAGTCTTCCAGGCTAGCGTGGTGCTCGATTTTAAGATATTTGTCGGTGCACATGGCGCCGCGGCGGTTGTATTTTTTGCGGCCGACGATATGGACCTTACTAACATTAAAAGAATTGGCGGTGCGGACGATGGAGCCGATATTAAAATCGTGTTCAACATTCTCAATGGCGATTTCAAGGGTAGTGCGAGATTTTTCGAGCGCGGAAAAAACTTGTTCGTTGGTCATTCCCTTGTATTCGTCAATTAGATTTCTGGTGTCTTCCATATTTGTATTATATCATGATATAATAAATTTACAGATAAGGAGGTTTATGAATTTTGACGAATATCAGAAAGCGACAAAGAAGTATGATCTTTCTAGGCCAAACGGCAATCTGGGGGATGTTGGGTTTATCGAGAAGGTTCTGGGATTAGTTGGCGAGGCGGGCGAGACGGCCGATAAGATCAAGAAGATCTTGAGAGATAAGAACGGGGTGGTTTCGGACGAAGACCGATCCTTGGTGGTAAAAGAGCTCGGCGATACGTTGTGGTATCTTGCGGCGATTTCGCGATACCTAGGAGTTCCCTTGTCGGAAGTAGCTAATGGCAATATTGAAAAATTAGAAAGTCGACTCCAGAGGAATAAGTTACATGGTGAGGGGGATGAGAGATGATAATAATATGTTAATTTTACGAAGGTAATTTTAAAATATTCTTAATGAAAGTGGTTTTTACTAACAAAAAACCACCCGCTCGGGTGGTTTTTCTTTAACAACTTAGTTGTGCAATTTTCATCTTAGTTCGTGTAAAGCTTAATGTTACGTCTGGCGAACCAGATATGTTGTGTTATAAGCTTATTTAACGCAACCGTAACCGACCTAGCATTATGCATCCTCGCGGATTCATAAGCATCAATTCCTTCTCAAGAAAGGAGGTAATCCATCGACACGTTCTCGTACCGATGCCTTGTTACGACTTAACCCCAATCATCTCCCCCACCTTAGGCCGCCGAGGCGGACTTCGGGTGTTGGTGACTCTCATGGTTTGACGGGCGGTGTGTACAAGACCCGGGAACGTATTC
>JAGCVL010000001.1 GCA_017962365.1 Candidatus Saccharimonadota bacterium
CCGCCAGCATTCAACCTGAGCCAGGATAAAACTCTCCATTATAGAAAATTTGAAAAACTCAAATTAAATAAATAAACTGACGATGATTAATTGCACAACTAAATTGTTAAACTATTTCTAAAGACTTCTAAAAATTCTCGCAGCTTTAGACTAATTATTAGTTTACACCACCCTAATTAAAATGTCAAGAGTTTTTTTACTAAAAATGTCAGAAATTTTAATTTTATTGCCTCCTCTTTTTCCCTACTGGAATAATCCACCATATAATATATACTATGCCAAGAGAAATGACCATCGGTAAACACCAATCTGCCCCTGAATCACCATCGTGGGGTGGTTCTCCAGTATCTGGAGTTTTTGGTATTATATATGGTTCAAATTCCAACTTTGATTCTGCTCCCGCGTCGGTTTTGACTTCGGATTCGAATTCCGTGTCTACTGATTCTGATTCTAGCCCCTCTGGTTCTTTAATTTCTACCACCTCTGGTGCTTCCTCTAATTCTAAATTCCCTTCCAGATTGAGGATTGTTTCTTCTTCTGGTTTCAAGTCGTATTCAAGCTCCATTTCGCCCGATTCTTCTTCTAGTTCCGAGTCATCTTCTGGGTTCATATCGTCCGATTCGTCCTCTAGTTCTGGATCCTCCTCGAGGCTTATCTCTTCTGGTTCATCCTCTAATTCTAGGTCCTCTTCGAAATCCATTTCGTCATCCAATTCTTCTTCCGGATCCGGATTTTCTTCTGGAGTATCCGTCGGTTCAGAAGTAACTACTAGTGGGCTAATATCCAGCGTTTTATCTTCATCGATTTCGTCATATGAAACAAGACGGTACGAATATGTATTATTTAGCATGTAGTAGGACCCCCGACACTCTTGTCCTACATCGAATTCTTCATTAGAAAGACACCTTCCCAGATAATCATCACCGCCAGCAACCATCCTTCCGGCATTATCAATAGCTGCATATAAGATTTTTCCGCCAATATTGCCAGTGAATGAACCGGTTGATAGCACCAGCCGGATCTCTTCCCTTGATTCAATCCACGGTTCATCACCATGCCTAGTTTCGGCATAAACAACATGTACTCCATCTTCCACTTCGCCACTTTTAATCTGTTCAATATACTCTGTGGCGCTCCGAGTTTTAATCTTTTCGTTATCTAACCAATACACATAGAGTTCAGCTATCCTTGTCTCCTCTTCATCACCAGCCAATCTATCATCACCAGTATAATATACCCTGATCGTGTTGCGGTATGGGTTAATTGCGGTAACCAATATCATACTATGTCGGAGTTGCCAGACCGCCTTGTAGCGATTGCCGTCCGTTCTGATATATCTTGCCCTTTCAAATTCTAGGCAAGAATAATAGTCGGGTGATTTTAGACAAGGATTTCTCGCCTTAATCTCGGCTTCGACTTCCATGTCGCGCTCAATTAATTCTGGTATATACCAATATTCTCCACCTACATCATCCGCTGTCATGGCTAGGACGGTGGCTGGGTTTAATATTTGCCCGACTGATAATACGATAGATATCACTAGGGCTATAGGTTTTTTCATCTTTCCCTTTCCGCTCGTGAAAACCCACTACTCTCACAAAACAATTATTAATTTTGCGAGAGTATAGGCACTGGTCGTGCGAAAAGTCAACCCCCCACCCTGATTTTAAGAGACTTAAGCGGTACTACCTCTTAGGAAAGATGAAATGTGCTATTGCTTTATCTAATATAAGAAGACTATTTTTCAGATTTTTGCTCACCCGATTCTTCGGTTTCTTCTTCTGGAAGAACGATACCGATGGATGCGACAGTGTCACCTTCACTCATCTTCATAATGCGAACGCCCTGAGTAGCGCGGCCGAGGGTCGGAATCTCTTTCATGGCAACGCGGATGGCCTGACCTTTAGTAGACATCATGATGACCTCCTTGGCAAGTGGATCTAGAGTATGGACAGCGACGATTGGACCGGTCTTTTCAGTAACGGTAGCAACCTTAATACCTACGCCGCCACGTTTGTGTGGTGGGAAGTTAGAAACTAGTGTAGCTTTACCGTAGCCATTTGCTGAGACCGCGATGAGTTTTTGCTTTGGATCGGTAATTACATCCATGCCGACAATTTCATCTTTTGGACGGAGACGCATACCCCTCACACCCATGGCGGCGCGGCCCATGACGCGGACTTCTTTTTCGTTAAATCTGGTAGCCTGGCCAGCTGAGGTGCTAATGACGATGTCATTTTCGCCGGTGGTCTCTTTGACCCATTTTAGTTCATCACCCTGGTCTAGCTTGATAGCGATGAGGCCATTACTGCGGACATTGAAGAAATCTTTAATAGCGGATTTCTTGATGGTGCCTTTCTTGGTCGCCATAAAGAGATAACCGTCGCCACCAGTCTCGCCCTGCTTAATAATGGCGGTGATTTTCTCCTCTGGATGGAGGTTCAGCATATTAACAGCGGCAGTACCCTTAGCAGTCAGCGAAGCCTGTGGCACCTCATAGGCCTTAGAGCGGAAGAGACGTCCTTGGCTGGTAAAGAATAGAAGGTGATCGTGCGAATTGGCAGTCAAAATCTGAGCAATGACATCTTCCTCTTTGGTAGTCATGCCACGCTTACCTTTACCGCCGCGGTTTTGCTTCCTAAAATCAGCCTGAGGGACACGCTTCATGTAATTCTCGGAGGTGAGCAAGATTACGCTTTCCTCTTCTGGGATAAGCTCTTCCTCGGAGAACTTACCGACTTCATGATTAATAATCTTGCTGCGACGTTCGTCACCGTATTTCTCTTTCATGGCGATGAGTTCTTCTTTAACGACACGCAAAATCTCTTGCTCGCTGGCAAGGATAGCCTCCAGCTTCTTGATGAGTTCGTGGAGCTCTTTCAACTCAGCTTCGATTTTGTCGCGTTCGAGACCCTGGAGACGGCGAAGCTGCATCTGAAGAATGGCATTAGCCTGAATTTCGGAAAGGCCGAACCTTTGCATGAGCTGCTTATCTGCATCATCATAAGCCGCGCGAATAACCTTGATTACTTCATCGATATTATCAAGGGCGATTTTTAACCCCTCAAGGATATGGGCGCGCTCCTTGGCCTTTTGGAGGTCAAACTCGGTACGACGGCGAATCACTATCTGGCGATGCTTGATGAACTCGCTGAGAATTTCCTTAAGACCTAGCACGCGAGGCTGAATTCCGTCAACCAAGGCTAGGACGTTATAATGGAATGTAGTCTGTAAATCGGTAAGTTTGTAGAGTTGATTTAAGATTTTCTTCGGGAAAGCATCCTTCTTAAGTTCAATCACCACGCGCGTCTTACCGCGAGCGGATTCGTTTCTAGCATCAGCGATATGAGTGAGCTTTTTCTCTTGAGCTAGGTGTACTACTTTCTCGATGAGAGCTTCTTTACTCACGCCATACGGCATCTCCGTAATGACGATGTTGTAACGGCCATTTTTGCGCTCTTCGATATTTGCTACACCGCGGATAGTGACAGAACCTTTACCCGTAGCATAGGCTTGCTTCATCGGTGCACCACCGTAAACTTCAGCACCAGTCGGGAAATCTGGACCCTTAACGTGTTTCATAAGGCCTTCGAGGCTGATTTCTGGGTCATCAATAAGCGCTACGGTAGCATCAACAAGCTCGCCAAGGTTGTGAGGTGGGATATTGGTAGCCATACCAACAGCAATACCCATCTGACCATTTAAAAGAATGTTTGGCAAAGCGGCCGGGAGAACTACCGGCTCCTTTTCTGTGCCATCGAAGTTATCGCGAAAATCAACAGTATTTTTCTCTATGTCAGCAAGTAGCTCGACGCCGACTTTATCCATGCGGGCCTCAGTATAACGCTCAGCAGCTGGTTCATCGCCGTCGGCAGAACCGAAGTTACCCTGGCCTTCTACCAAAGTATATCGCATTTTCCAGGGTTGAGCGAGGTTGACCATAGCATCATAGATGGATGAATTGCCGTGTGGGTGATATTTACCCATCACTTCACCGACGATACGGGCGGATTTGACCGTAGGATGAGGAGCTTTCCAGCCGTTTTTATTCATTGCGTATAATATACGGCGGTTGACTGGTTTCAAACCATCGCGGACATCAGGGAGGGCGCGGTCGATAATTACGGACATGGAATACTTAAGGAAGTAATCCTCCATGGTATGTTCGACTGGCTTAATCTCTAAACCATCTTGGATTGTCAGATTTTCATTATTGTTTATATTCTTGTCGTCTTCCATCTTTCCTCCTTAAAAGTCCAAATCATCTAAGTTAACTGAAGCGGCGCCGGCCTGGATGAAGTTCTTGCGGAGTTCGACTTGGTCTCCCATGAGCTTCGTAAACACAGCATCGGCTTTTTCGGCGTCTTCAACATGAACCTTGACCAAAATACGATTCTCTGGATCCATGGTGGTTTCCCAGAGCTGTTTGGCGTCCATTTCGCCAAGACCTTTAAAGCGCTGTTGCGCAGTATATCCAGCCTGTTTGAAGCGCTCTTGCGTTTCGTCGATCTTGGTACCGGCTTTCTTTCGCTCCTCAATCTTTTCGGTTAGTTTTTTCTCGAGGGCAACTTCATCATATAGATAATCAATCTTGCGAGCGTTACCTGTACCCTTGATTAGCCCGAATAGAGGTGGTTTTGCTAGATAAACATGCCCCTCTTCGATGACCTGTGGCATATAACGGAAGAAGAAGGTCATAAGGAGTGTAGCAATATGAAGACCATCGACGTCGGCATCAGTCATAAAGATTATTTTGTCATAACGGAGGCCGTCTATATTGAACTGGTCACCAATGCCCACGCCAAGACCTTTAATGAGTGAAACTAGCTCAGCATTGGCGAGCATCTTATCTAGGCGAGCGCGCTCGGTGTTGAGAACCTTACCACGAAGTGGTAAAATAGCCTGAATTTGCGGATTTCGGCCCTCTTTGGCGGAACCAGCAGCGGAGTTACCCTCTACAATAAAGAGCTCGCATTCGTTACGGTTACGAGAGGAACAGTCGGCAAGCTTGCTTGGGAGATTAAGACCTTCAAATGCACCTTTTCTGATAACATTGTCACGAGCGGCGCGAGCGGCCTTGCGGGCACGAGCGGCCAAAGTAGCCTTACCGACTATCTTTTTAGCAATCTGAGGATTCTCTTCTAAGTAATAGCTGAAATATTCGGTCATAACCTTATCGACGATACCGCGAACTTCTGGGTTGCCAAGTTTATTTTTAGTCTGGCCTTCGAATTGCGGATCTGGGAGCTTGACTAAGATTACCGCCGTGAGGCCCTCCTTGATGTCATCACCGGTGAGATTATCCTCTTTTTCTTTCAAAAGTCCATTTTTGCGAGCATAATCATTAATCGTACGGTTTAACCCAGTACGGAAACCCACAACATGCATACCGCCATCTGGGGTAAGAACGTTGTTGGCGAATGGCTTCATGATTTCGGCAAAAGTGTCATTGTATTGGAGGGCGATCTCTACGCCGGTGTCGCCAACCTGTTTCTCAACATAAAAGATGTCGTCAGAGAGAAGTTCTTTACCGCTATTTAGGCGCTTAACATAGCTCTTAATGCCGCCTTCGAAGTAGAATGACTCGTGAGCACCCGTGCGTTCATCTTTGACAGTAATCAATATACCCTTAGTAAGGTAGGCTTGGTGACGGGCATAATTTGCTACCCAATTGTAGTCAAATGTGGTAGTTTCCTTAAAAATAGTAGGGTCTGGATAGAAGGTAATAGAGGTGCCGTGTTCGCGTGGCGAGCCTTTAGATACTTGTAACTCCATGGTCGGCTTACCGGTATCGAACTCGATATGGTGCGTCTTACCATCTCGGTAGACCTCAGCGGTCATATGAGTAGATAGAGCATTAACGACCGAAGAACCGACGCCGTGAAGACCAGATGATACCTTGTAACCACCATCACCGAACTTACCACCAGCATGGAGCACAGTGAGAACCGTCTCCAGAGTAGATTTATGAGTCTTTGGGTGAATATCAACAGGGATACCGCGACCATTATCGTCCACTCTAACGCCACCGTCGGACAGAATGGTAATTTCAATTTTATTTGCGAACCCAGCAATCGCTTCATCAATAGAGTTATCCGCAATCTCTTTGATTAGATGATGTAAACCGTCGTAACCAGTAGAGCCAATATACATGCCAGGCCTCAACCTGACCGGCTCTAGACCTTCCAAGACGCGAATTTCAGACGAATCATAGGCTTCTTTTGCCATCTTAATACCTCTTCTTAAATATACCTATATATTATATACCCCGTCACGGGAAAAATCAAGACTTTTTGGAAAGCCAAGCATCAAGAAAACCTTTTTCTGGCTCAGAAGCGGTTTCCGAGGCTTCTGGTGGCTTCTCAGCGGCTTTTTGGGCGGCAGACCAACGATCGTTGATTTCCTTTTCCACCTCTGAACGTGTTTTGGCATATTTAGTGGCGGAATAAACTTTGAGTGACTCCATTAGCTCATCGTTTGGTTGCCCCATCGGTGCCGGCAGACTCATAGTAAACGGTGCTGACGGCATATCAAACATCATAACTTTGGCCACAGCCGCAAAATTTGGGGTCTTAGTGAGGTCCTCAGCGGTAAAGGTAGGAGCAAAGGCCTTAACCATCAAATCCGCATCTGTGACACCAATACGGCCGCATACGATAGTGCCTACGTTGCCAAGCAGGGCTTCGCGGATTTTTTCAGTAAGCTGGGTCATAAACTGGTTAGCTACAATAAGATTAAGGCGGTATTTGCGAGCCTCTGATAGAATAGATTCAAACGAATCGGTGGCGAAGTTTTGGAACTCATCTACGTAAAGACAGAAATCTTGGCGCTGATCCTCTGGGATATCCTGACGACTCATAGCGGCTTGCTGAAATTTCATGACGAAGATCATACCGAGAAGGTTCGCGTTAATGTCACCAAGTCTCCCCTTGGAGAGGTTAACGAGGAAGATTTTTTTGTTGTCCATGATTTCGCGAATGTTGAAACCAGATTTGACCTGACCGAGAGTATTTCGCATAATGGTATTGGAGAGGAATGGCCCCCATTTAGAGGCAAACCAGGTAATGACTTCGCCAGCGTCGTTTGATTTTTGAGAAGCTGGGAACTCTTTGGTCCAATAGTCATAAACGGCTTTATCTGTAACATATTTGAGCTTTGATTTAACAAACTCTGGGTCTGTAAAGCATTGAGGAATATCGATAAAAGTGGCACCGGCTGGATCGGACATGAGGAGAAGGGCGGCGTTTCTAAACATATGCTGGCCGCGAGGACCAAAAAAGCCTTGATTTGAGGGGTCAAAGAGAGATTGGAGCATACTAATCCCCTCCTGGACAATAAAATCTTTTTGATCTGGGCTAGTGAATTCAAACATATTCATACCGACTGGGTGCTCAATATCGGCTGGGTCAAAGTATATGACATCATCAATGCGTTCCTCTGGGACACGCCTCAATAGTGCTTCTACGGCGTCACCGTGTGGGTCAATAAAAGCGAAACCGCGGCCCGCCTGCATATCCTGGAAGGCAATATTCTCGAGGAACACGGATTTGCCCATACCAGTTTGACCAATGACGTACATATGGCGACGGCGATCTTTTTCACCGAGATAAATAGGCTTTTTAATACCTCTGAATTCGTTAGTGCCAAGGAAAATACCTTCCTGCATGAGCTTGGCTGGGCCATCCACCTGCTTGGTAAGCTGACGCTCAACCTGGGAGTTCGGGATAGAATTCTGATCTGGAAGATGATAAATACTGGCAAGTTCGACGCTATTTAGGATATTTACATTGGTTTTTAGCGGGAAAAATCTAAAGGTGTAATCCGTTACAAGCTTTTTGGGGTCCTTAAACATATTGACCTTGAAGCCGTTTAGCTCTGGGGAGTCAAACTGAGAGAAGGCGCTGATAATACCGCCGACAATAGCGTCAGAGCGAGGTTTAGTATCTGAACAGGCTATGACGCGAATAAGCGTCTCAAACCCTGGGTAACGCATTTTATTGGTGATAGCCGTGATTTCATCTTGCTTGACGCTAGAAATCTGGGTGGTTTCTTCGCGCTTTTCATGCTCTGGTGGGACTTCCCATGGGGCGCGAATGATATCCATGGCTAGCTCTCCGATGCCGGCGCCGATGGTTTTGGTCTTTTTCTTGCCTTTGCTGATATTTTCGATGTGTTCTTTGGCTGGCGCAGACCAATTTTTTTGTGCGGGACGGAATAAAATTTGTACAGCAGCCCCTTCATCTTTGTTCACACTAGATAAAGCATTCAAAATACCCATCGAAGCGTCACGCTTCATATCTTCGTACGTAGAAATCGGGAGATAGAAGTCCTTATTTAGTGTCAATTCGGCGCCGGAGATATTTTCTAGGCGTCCGTCAGGGGCGAAGATGTTTTCTTCCCTCTTTTCCTCAATACGAGCGGTGGGGTAGGCGGACTGAATGGCTTGCTTTACCGTCTCTGTAAGGACCGCTGGTACGATAGCGTAATACCTAATGAAGCCATCTTTTGCAATAATTTCGAAGGAAAAATGCCTTTGGCCATAGAGGCGAGTCTTGAAACCTTTAGTCAAAGTGGATGACAAGATAGAATAAGTAACCTGCGCCTTAGAAATAACTTCATTCGCCACGTCGCGCTTATCACGGCCACCACCATCGATGTCATCTGTAGTAGGCGGAAGATGGATAAGGAGTGGCACCATCTTGAGACCGCGTTCATACTTCTTGGCCTTACGAAGCCTACTTACGCTGGAAGCCGAGACCACGGCGGTAATCAGTATGATTACCGCAACGATAATGAGAATAACCACCCAGAGTTCCATTAGACTGCTCGCTTTCCGAAGTTACCCCTATAAATTTCCCTCATGTTTTGAATTTTTTCGCAATAGTTTGAGACGTTTCCAGTCTGGGAAAGTTCGGCGTCTGATCGTTTTATTTCTTGCAACGCGGATTTAGCGATATGGTCTCCTTCGGGACGGACAGCATCAGCATTAACTTTCACTGGCGCATCGCCCTCTAATGTTTTCTGCTGCACGACTGGCTCGAGTGGGATAATTTTGCCCATTTCTGGGTTCTGACCTGGTGCTTGGTCGGCGCTAGCGGCCTCCATGACATTGCCACCAATTTCTCTGGTATCTCGTGCTGGGCTCCAAACAGACTGATCAATATTGAGATTTGGGATATCCTCTTGGTTTTTACTAACCGGAATCTCCCCTACCCCAGGAGTAAAATAGTCGCCGTCAAATTGTCTATTTTGGCCATTATCCATATGCTTATTTTACCACATTTAAACTCTTTTGTAGATAAAAAATTCGGCTAAAAATAGAAAAATCGCTATAAGACAAATAGTCCATGGAGTAATAGCACTAAAGGAGCGTGCCATTAGGATCATAATCGGGGCAAAAGAGAGTATGGCCGCATATAGGTAATCCTTACCTCTTAATGTATGTTTTTTGTAGGCGAAATAAAAAAATGCCTGCAGAGCAAGCGTAACGAGGCCAAAAACAGATACGTATAATGTTGTAAAAAATACTAAAACACCTACGGGACCAATTTCGGTCGGTGATGTTAAATTAAGCATCAGAATTAAGGCTGCGAGTCCTATAATGCTTGTAGTGATAAGAATGCGGTTATGCTTCATAACTTCATTGTATCACATTTTTTGGTAGCCCCCAAGAGTTTGTTATGGGAGAAGCGGGGGGTTATCTGGCTCTAAAATCTTAACTATTTGCCACAACCCTTATCCCGCGTTCTCTTTTTTTGACCGCTTCACGCTAGGTGAAGCACGAGTCCTTGTCGTCTTTTCCTTTCGTTCTTGTTTATGTTTTTATAAGGTGCTAACGAAAGATTTGGCGGCGCGCTCAACGCTTTACTTGGCGGAGCTCTAGGTAATTCCTATGTTGTAATTTATGGCTAGAAATTACCTTTTCGCCCGCCAAGGTCTACGGTTTATTTCTATATTTTGTTTTTGCCATTTTGACTCCTTTTGTTTGATGTTTTTGTTTTAGTCATCTCGACTGTCTTCATAATAGCACAAGCTTCTTTAAAATGCAATAGTTTTATTCAACTTTATTGATGTAATTTTTACAACTGTTCTCTCTTTTGTTCCCTGTTCTATATTTTTGCTCAAAATGTTGTAATATTTACAATATTATACTGAAAATAAGCTGTTTTTGTATTTTTTTACTATAACCAAAAAACCGCAAAACTGCGGCCTAAAATCAAAGTTGGTGGAGCTGCCGGATACTGCCTCCGGGTCCGAGTCATCACGTGGACGCGATTCTACATATATAGTTTTCTGTTTTGTCTTGGCGACTATTTTAAGCTGCAGAAAACGAAACTTAAAACCGCCATGGCTAATTGTCGAATCACAATGTGCCGTTTTTGTGACCGTATTTCCGTTGTATGATAATCTATGTTCTACGGAACCTCAAACATTAGACCAGCCTAAATAATATTAAGCATATGCAGGCATGTATGCAACATGCGCTACTTTTGTGTTTTTAGCACTTATTTAATACTTACGGTATTCAATCGATATGCCTCACGCCTGTTAATGATCCGTCTAAGCTTTGTCAGCCCCAACTGTCATAATTATACCACAAACGTTTCCCTGATACAAGAAGAAAGCCGGTAACTGCGAGGAAAACCGGCTTTCTATAAGTAGAGTGTGGAGTTATTTTGGCTAAATTTTTGTTTTGACCTTCTGTATAATTTTTTTATTCAGAAGCTATCTCTATTATAGCGTCTCATAATGGTTGTGTCAATACATTTTATGGACAATTTTTGTTCATTTTTGCCGAGTTTTCCACAAGCAATTTGGGGCGATTAGAGACGCCGAAAAATCCACTTTTTTGAATATTTTGGTTATGTTTTAATAACCTGTCGGCATGGTGGGGGGTTGAAAAATCCATTAGCCTATGGTAGTGTCCGGCACATGATTAGTAAAATTCATTCAGCAATACCATACGGCTTTGAGGGCAAATTAGTGGAAGTTGAGGGCGATATGAATCGCGGATTACCAGCCTTCAATATCGTTGGCATGGCAAATAAAACCATCAATGAAGCAAAAGAGCGCGTCAGGAGCGCCATAGTAAATTCCGGTTTTAGTTTTCCGGACAAAAAAGTAACGATAAATTTGGCGCCGGCAGATCTAGAAAAAGATGGCTCATATCTCGACCTGCCGATTGCATTGTCCGTACTAGTGCTATCCGGGCAGCTTTTGGCGGCTGACATACGAAATAGGCTGTTTGTCGGGGAGTTGTCCCTGAATGGCGAGCTAAGACCGATAAAAGGCATAATTAATATCGTAGAGATCGCGAGAGAATCTGGCGTAGCAGAAGTTTTTGTGCCGATTCAAAATCTATCGCAAGCCGTGATGGTCGATAACATAGAGGTGTATGGCATAGATACTTTGCAAAATTTATTCTTGCATCTTAAAAAGCAAGGTGATTTATGTAAGACGCGCGACGATGTAAAAGCACCCGACAGCCATCATAAATGTGCGTCTGGTCCAATTTTTGACCATATACGGGGTCAAACAATTGCAAAACGGGCAATGGAGATTGCGATTGCCGGCCATCACAACATCTTGATATCTGGTCCGCCAGGCGCAGGCAAAACATTGCTTGCGAAGGCGGCAGCAAATCTATTGCCAGCATTAACGCCAGAGGAAAAAATTGACATCACTAAACTCTACTCTATCACTGGGGCAGTCACCGATGGTGTGATTGAGACGCGGCCTTTTAGAAGTCCACACCATACAGCGAGCGCAACATCCATAATCGGTGGCGGAGCAGGTGCAATGCCTGGAGAAATTTCACTGGCGCATAAAGGAATACTGTTTTTAGATGAAATTCCGGAGTTTGCGCGCTCGGTACTAGAGGCTCTAAGACAGCCGCTTGAGGATAAAAAAATATCTATATCTAGGGCCAATCGCAAGAGTACTTATCCGGCGGATTTTATGCTAATCGCAACGATGAATCCCTGCCCTTGCGGTTATCTTGGCGATCCGACGCATGAATGTAAATGTTCCGACGTACAAATACAAAATTATCAGAAAAAATTGTCCGGTCCGCTGCTTGACCGAATCGATATGTATGTAGCCGTCGAAAGAGTAGAAAATAAAGATTTGATGACAAATATCCCGCCAGAAACCGGCGAGCATAATGTTGTAAAAAATACTATAACAGGGGCGATGGAGCGCCAAAAGGCCCGTTATGGCAAGTCCGGGATTTACAATTCATCGCTTTCGTCTTTTGAAATATCACAAAAAATAAAACTCGATCCGGAAGCCAAAAAGTTGCTTCTAGACGCCTCGGAGCGACTAAATTTGTCTGCTAGGTCGTATTTTAAGACCATAAAAGTCGCGCAGACTATCGCCGACCTAGATGCGGCCCCCGTGGTAACAGCAAAACATCTCGCCGAAGCGTTGACTTTTAGAAAGAGGTGATGTATAATTATTGTCAGGTTAACTCAAGAGAAGAAAGGATTACTATCAAAAACTCATCACGCACCCGAATAAATGGAGAAATTCGTTATCCGGAGGTACGCGTAATAGGTCCAAGTGGCGAACAACTAGGTATTATGTCTAGTCGCGATGCTCAGCTTCTTGCGAGGAAACAGGGAGTGGATTTAGTGGAAATTGCCGCTAACGCCAATCCGCCGGTCGTTAAAATTATTGACTGGGGTAAATTCCAGTATCAAAAGATGAAAGAAGATGCCAAGAATCGGAAGAAGGCTCGCGAGAAACAATCCGAGCTAAAACAGATGAAGATTGGCCTCAAGATTTCAGATAACGACCTTAACATTAAAGTCCGCAAAATGCGTGGATTCCTAGACGACGGTGATCGTGTGAAGATTATGATTGTCTTTCGCGGTCGCGAAATGGCACATAAGGAACTGGGGGAGGAGTTACTAAATAAAGTACTCGGCTTACTTGGTGATGATGTCGTGATTGAGGGCAAAGCGCAGTTTAATGGACGCAACCTATCGACACAAGTACGAAAAAAGTAATTTCCTACTTTCAAGGCTGGTCGATCGCACGTTAGCTACTGGTTGTTGTAAAAAATACAAAAACAGATAGCATGATGTAATATTAACTATAAACTAAAGGAAAACCTATGCCAAAACTAAAGACGCATAAGGGCACCGCGAAGCGGATCAAGATTACCGGAAGTGGTAAGATTACGCGTGAGCGAGCCTTCGGGAATCATATTCTCGCTAAAAAATCTAAAGCCAGGAAACGCAACATGAAAACTTCAGCTGCGATTAATGGCAAAATTAAGAAAAACATTAAGACAGCATTAGGGGTTTAATCATGAGAGTGAAACGTGGTGTGGCCGCGATGGCCAAACATAAGAAAATTCTAAAAGCCGCTAAGGGTATGCAGCATGCAAGGACCCGTAGCTATCGCTTAGGCAAGCAAGGTGTAATCAAGGCTCTTCGGTACAGTTACCGTGACCGCCGAAATCGCAAACGCGATTTACGGGCTCTTTGGATTACCCGTATCAATAACGCTTCGAGAGAGCTTGGTCTTTCCTACTCACAGCTTATCGCTGGGATGAAGGCTAAGAACATCAATCTTGACCGTAAGGTGCTAGCTGATCTTGCCGTGAATAATCCTGAAGCATTCAAAGCAATCGTAACTGCAGTGAAGGAGAAATAAAATGGCAATTTGTGAAGTTACTGGTAAAGGCAAGATGTATGGGCACAACGTGTCGTTCTCTCAGAGGCACACACGCAAGGTATTCAAGCCAAATGTAAGCAAGCGGACCTTGGTGATTAATGGTCAGAAGGTGAAGTGCAATATTTCAACTTCAGCACTTAGGACTTTGAAGAAAAAAGGTCTAATCGAGTCGCCAAAGGCAGCAAAAAAATAATAATATTGTAATTCTTACAACAAAAGCCACCCGTGAGGGTGGTTTTTGTTGTATGTTAAATAGATTGTTTAAATTTATATGAATGCTTCTTGAAATTGTTTTTCTCGTAGAAACGGTGCGCTGCCTCATTTTCTAACACGCTAGTTAGTTCGATCGAGCCACAGTTGTTATTCTTCGCATATTCTACTAATTCTAAAAGTATCTTTTCCCCGACTCCCCTACCTCTGTATTTTTCATCCACTATAAGATCTTCTACATATAACCTCTTTTTAGAATCATAGAATTTGCTCCTGAATTCCGAAAATAGTACACCAATTATTTCGTCGCCATTGGCCGCGCAGATGCAATAACTGTTTTTGCCTTGCACTTTTTGGTCAAAATTACGCAAAAATGTTTCGCGGTCTAAATTCCCTTCGTTGAGTTCATTAAGTAGCTCGAAAGCCCGTTCTAAATCGTTTTTGTTTATCTTTCTTATTTGTATGGTATCGTTCATATCTTATATTGTATCAAAAAATCTCCCTTTCGGGAGAGTTTTAATTACTCTTAATCTCAAAGTATTCTTGGCTTGTGCTGCCTAAAAATACAATCGACGAGATACAATAAAAAAGGGCGAGCCGTGAGGCTCGCCACTAAGGTGCGATAGTTTTTTTGAGGGGGTGAGCTATGACCTATAAATAATGAGGGCAAATAGCTTGGCTACAAAAACAAACGGCAGTGCGAAGGCGCAGAATAACGCCACCAGAAAAACAGCAATCGGATTAGACATACCCATGCCATCAATCATTGAGAATAACGGTCCTCCCATATTGCCCTTATCCCCAGCAATGGCGGAAAGCATGTGCATCGGAAAATTGACGACGAAGGTTACCACTGCCACTACTACGAGTATCCAATATGGTATGGGTGCGGGACCATTTTTGACGTTTGCGCAGATAAAGCCACCCGTCATCAGCGCTATGTCCATAATGAGACCAATTTTGCTAGCCGTCGCGACTGTTTTACCACTGAGTCTTCTTTTCCTTTTCATAATACAAGACCTCCAAAAAAATTTTTAATTTTCCATATAAATAAGGGCTATCACCTCTTTATACTCTTTATATTGTAGCAGCTTTTATCGATTTTGTCAAATTTTCCGATTCTACAAAAAATCCCCCTTCTTAAGGAGGTTTTTTGATAAATGAGCCGTCTATAAGCCGGGTTCTGTAGTTGTGCCGTGAGGCGCGACTGGCAATCATCTATCTAGACACTGCATTGCTACAATGTTCGAGCGGTGAACGTGCGTCCCCGAGCAGGGGCGAATAGCACTCCTTGCAACAGGTAGGGTTTGCCGCCACCACGTATCGCTACGAGATGCTGTGGGCTCTTACCCCACTCTTTTCACCCTTACCCCAAACGGGGCGGTATTGTTTCTGTGGTACTTTCCCTGTCCTTGCGGACGGTCGCCGTTAGCGACTACCTTGCTCTATGTTGCCCGGACTTTCCTCTTGGGCGAACCCAAGCGATTGCCTTTCTGGCTCATATATATTATATCACAATTTAGGCGCCAACTCTATCTTTGCCATTATGACGAGGGGCGTTGAGTTCGATATATTCGATTATCTTAGAGGCGACGTCTATGCCGGTAACTTTCTCGATGCCAAATCCTGGAGATGCGTTTACCTCAAGGACAAGCGGACCACGCGCGGAGCGCATAAGATCGACACCGCATACATGGAGGCCCATGGCTTTGGCCGCCTTGAGGGCGACTCGCTTCTCTTCGGCGGTAAGCTTGACTGGAGTTCCCTGTCCACCCTGGTGGAGGTTAGAGCGGAAATCATCGTCGAGCGAAGCACGTTGCATGGATGCGACTACCTTATTCCCCACCACGAAAGCACGAATATCGGTGCCGGCAGACTCTTTAATGAATTCTTGGAGTAAAATGTTGGTGCCATCCTCATTATAGAGATAAAAGGCCTGAAGGGCGGACTTGGCAGCTTTACGAGTATCAGCAAGAATCACACCGTTGCCATGGGTACCAGTGGCCAGCTTAATAATAACAGGTAGACCAATCTGCTCTAAAAGGTCATCGATATCGGAGGTATTACGAGAAACCAAAGTCTTTGGCGTATCAACGTCGTATTTAGCTAAAATCTGAGCGGCACGCAATTTGTCACGAGCGCGAGTGATAGCCACAGAGGCAGCAGAAGTCCAAACTCCTTGCATTTCAAACTGACGAACTACAGCGCAGCCATAGCGAGTCATACCATTTGAGACACGGGGGAGAATGGCATCAAATTTTGGAAGCTTTTCGCCCTCGTAGTAGACGTCTGGATGTTTATCATCGAGTGAAAGGTAACAATTTTTATATTTAATCACCCTAGCTTCGTGGCCACGTTTTGTGGCTTCTTCCAGAAGTCGTTTGGTGGAATAATTCCCTGGTCCATTTGAAAGAATTGCTATCTTCATATTTTCTCCTTTTTATCAAAATGTTGCTTGTGAAAATTGTATGGGTTCTCTAATAAATCCGCAGTGAGGCTGGCGGATGTTGTAAGTTTTGCACGCGGAACTGATGATTTTGACACATCAACAAGAAATTCATTTTCTATAGTATGGCGGCCAATAAGTACCGGAAAATGATTGCGAGAGCGATTTGCGAGCGTAAAGGTCGTCTCGAAAGTCTTGCCACTGATAGTGACAGGTAACTTAATACGATAACGAATCTGTTTATCGCCATACGACGACCGGATGTGTTTAATGCGATATTCCCTAGTCGTCATGCGCTCGCCGGTATAAAATGGTGATTTTTTGCCAAATAATGCGAACGATAGGTTGCCGTCTTTATCCATATCAATATCAGAAGCCCAAATAGCGGAAGTGTCGGCGCCGGTATCAATCTTGGCAGGAATGTCCACAATATCGGCCACCTCAATAAATTCGGTTGCACCGATGATTGGGAGTTGTGATGTTTCCTGCGTTTTCATATCTAGTCTATTGTACCATAAAGGAGCGGAAAAGTCAATCCCCTATAGCTTTTTTACCCCTGTAACATCCTGTCAATAGCAGCATTGGCTTCGTGGTCGGCGACGGAGTTACTGGAGCGAGGTATGTGAGTGAATGAGACTGCTTCAAAATTTTTCAGTTTATCTTCAATATCTTGGTAGATCGGTAAGATATCTTGGTTTTTAATTGCGAAGATGCCGTTTAACTGATTGACTACCATGAGACTATCCGAGACGAAACGAACGGTTTTTAGGCCAAGTTTGATGGCGAGATTGACACCGTTTCTCATGGCGTAATATTCGGCGACGCGCGAGGTGGCAAAACCGATAAACTTTCCTCCCCTCTCGATAGTATGGCCATCCACATCGACTACGTTGTACCCGATACCAGATGGACCCGGATTGCCGCGTGAAGCGCCATCAACATAAATAGTAACCGAGGTGGCGGTATCGCGTGGTGAAACATGACTGGTCATGACTTTTTCGTCAACGATTTCCATAACCGAAAGGCTGGCCTCATTTAACTTAACATTGGTCGAGGGAAAATCTTTGACGAATTTGTATGCCGTGTAGCGATCTTGTGGTTCCGGCCTGATAGCACCGTTTATTTTGATTTCGTAGACGATATATAGATTGCAGAGGCGACTAGAGCCCTCTAATGCGAGGAAGGTGATGACGTCCTTTATCTTAACGGAGCTAGGGGTGAGGTTAGTGTACTCAGACAGGGTACGGACCATTGCCTCTTCTGGCTGCTCGCCAAATTTAATCTTTCCGGTGGGGAGCTCCCAAAAAACCGGGGCCTCAGAGCGACCACGGTTGCGTTTAAAAATTAAAACCCCATCCTCGTTTCTGATAATACCGACTACGCGAATTCTCTGTTTCATACCACCCTTTAGCGCCCTACCGACCTGTTTTCCCCGTAATATATACAAGGTGGGTAAAATCTTATGCGATACATCCACGGACGTAAGCCACGAAATCCCTTTAACATGATTATTCAGGAAAATCATGTTGCCGATAGGGCTAATTTAATTGTATCACATCTTGGCGGGTTCCGCCAGCTTCTTTCCCCTTCGGCTGTCACCCACCAATGATGAGATAGAAGAAATGGAGTACCCCATTCATGCCGTCTACCATAAGGCCAGAGAGAATATCCCCAAAAAGGAAGATGAGCGCATAGACAACAATAAAGCCGTAGCGTTCCATATTTTCCATAAAGTTCCGGACGAAGTCGGGAGCGATGGCGTATAGTACTCGCGAGCCATCAAGTGGCGGGATTGGGATAAGATTGAACAACATAAAGCCGAGGTTGATAAAAATAGTTTCCGCAAAGATAAATTTTAATATGTCGTCACTGGAGCTATATAACATACCGGAGAAATGAGCAATTAAAAAAGCTACAAATGCGATTAAAAAGTTGGTAAGCGGGCCAGCGATAGCAACCAGTGCCATTCCCCACTCGTGCCATTTAAGATTACGATGATTAACTGGGACTGGTTTGGCGCCGCCAAAAACTGGGGCCTTTAATATATATAATATTACTGGGACCAATATCGACATAAACGGGTCGATGTGTTTGATAGGATTTAACGTGAGGCGGCCCGCGTCTTTTGCAGTATGATCACCGAGCCAATAAGCGACTAGCCCGTGAGATAATTCATGTAAAATAACCGATATTATAATAATAATTAACACTACTATAATATATAGTGGATTTGTGTTCATTAATTTAGTACCACCACTTCCTTTGTGGTCGGGAGGCTGTCTAAGGATTTGACTTTAAGTTTTTTCTCGGTGCGGGCCGCGAGCTTCAAATCTGCAACCATGCCATCAACATTACCCATAGAGATGACCAACTTCGGCTCTATCTCGCGGACAGCACGAACAGAGGATGTACAAAGAATATCTGCCACAATATCGTCGAGATTTTCTTCGATGCCGCCGAGAATACCGACGTGAACACCGCCAATTTCTACATCATAAATAGTCTTGTCGCTTTCGGTGGCGACGCCACGGATGGTAGCATCCCCAATCTCAAACTCGCCAGGGCCGGTAATTTTACCGACAGCTAGTCCAGCGTCGATGACGGCATCAGCAATGTTGAATTTTATGGCACCCTTTTTGGTGATGATGGTTATTTCGTCTGGACTTTTGCTTTCAATTTCAAACATACTCCTCCTTATGATTTTATTATTTTTTCTGGATCGAAGATTTCGCTGATTTCCATCTCGAGAATCTCTTCAATGAAACGATCTCTGACGCTTTTTCTGTAAGTGAAGTCATCAACGGCCATAATGACATAATTGATTGGCTTGCCTTGCTTTTTTTCGATAATCTCTGCCCAGTGGGTGAGTTTTTTAGTCTTATCATCACCGATTATCAGAAGATCTACGCCGTCTTGCCCAGGCAAACGATTGGTGACGATGAGCCCACGGAGATAGCGACGGACTGGGCGAGTGTATTCATCCCAAGTGGTGGAGTGAACATCTTTTTCGCGACTTAGATCAACTTTTCTACTAAACATTTCACTTAGGGGATGTGCAAATGGGTGCTTATTATTGGCTGAGTAATAAACCTTATTGTCAAAGGTTTCGTTTTTAATAATACCGATGCTTTCGAGATTGAGCAATTCTCTACGTACGGAATTAATCTGCTCGTCAATGACCCTAGTCATCTCGCGGACATAGAAAGATTTTTCGGGATTTTCAAAGAATAATTGCAAGAGCTTAGCACGCGTCTTGCTACCAAATAATTTTTCAATTGGACTGCTATTTTCTTTGCTCATTCTATATTTATTGTAACACGAAAATTTAAAAATAAATAAAAGTTTTATTTATTTTTTGGAAGGTTGGCGAAATAATTTATGACATATGGATAAACTTTTTCTAGTTCCAGCCAAATGATGTCTTTGTTGCGTTTGAACCAGGTAAGTTGTCGCTTAGCAAGGTGCCAGTCATCATAAATAAATTTAGTCTTGGCCTCTTCTAGACTAATTTTACCGTTCATATAATCCCAGGCAAACTGATAAATATTGCTCTTCATCGCCTGACTATCCCAACCGTAGGTTTCAACGAGCTTTTTGGTCTCATCATAGAGTTTTGAACAAAACATTTGTTCAGCTCGTGAGGTTAACCTCGCCCTTAGTTCTTCTGGAGTCCATTTAATACCAATTATAAGATAATCACCCTTAATTTCTTTGCGGTCTGAACAAGTTTTTTGTTCAGTATCTCCTATTTTATTCCCAGTTGGACCCTTGAAGTGGTAGTCATAAATAAGCGCATCAATGTAAAGCCCGGTGCCGCCAGCAACGATGGGGATTTTGCCGCGCGACCGGATGTCTTTGATTTTAGCTTCCGCATAGGCTTTCCAGTCGGCTACAGTAAAACGCTCGCCCGGTTCAACTAAGTCCAACCCGTAGTGTGGGATACCATCCATTTCTTCAATGGATGGTTTAGCAGTGCCTATGTCCATACCTTTATAGATGGCACGTGAATCGGCCGAGATGATCTCGCCGCCAAGTGCTTTGGCAAGCTTAATACTGACGCTAGTCTTCCCTGAGCCCGTAGGTCCCAGGATGACAATAACGGGAGCTTGCTTAGTATTCACGAGATTCCTTATTATTCAAGAGACTTTAGGTATTCTGAAAGCTCAGTAAGTTTAATCTTCTCTTCTTTGTCGCGAAGACGGACGGAAACAACTTTATCCTCGGCGTCTTTTGGACCAACGATTAAGACTGCCGGGATCTTGAAATCGGTAGCACGCTTAATTTTCTTGCCGAGAGAATCGGCAGAATTATCAACGGTGTAGCGTATCTTATTTTTAGGAAGCGGGTTGTCGAGACAAGTGTCGTCTAGGATGTCGGTTATCTTATGAACATAATCGGCAACCTGGTCATTAACCGTTAAGATGCGGACATTTTCTGGTGCACTCCACATAGGAAGCCAGCCAGCAGTATGCTCTAGGTAGATGCTCATGAAACGTTCGATCGAGCCAATCAAGGCACAGTGAATCATGATCGGGGTCTTTTTGCTGCCGTCAGCATCGGTGTATTCGAGCTTGAAGCGAGTTGGCAGAGCGTAATCTAATTGCACCGTGGCAAGTTGCCATTCACGACCCAACGCATCGATAGCCATGAAGTCCATCTTTGGGCCATACATGGCGGCTTCGCCTAAGCCAATGAAATAATCCATTTTGAACTTATCGGCCATATCTTTAATGGCAGCTTCAGCCTTCTTCCACATCTCTGGAGTGCCGATGTAGCCATCGCCATCGTCACGGAATGACAAACGCAGACGAAGTTGCATGCCAATTTTCTTATAGAGATCCTTGGCGGATTCAATAAGCTCACCAAAGATTTCACCAACTTGGTCTTCGGTACAGAAAACGTGGGAATCGTCCTGAGTGATAGCCCTTACGCGAGAGAGGCCACCAAGCTCGCCTTTTCTTTCGTCGCGATAAACCATCGTGGTTTCAAGATATTTAATTGGCAAATCTTTGTACGAACGTGGCATGCTGGCGTAAATTTGTGAGTGGTGTGGGCAAGAAACCGGCTTAATAGCCAAGTGATCGCCGCTTTCTTGTGAGATAAACTGGAACATTTCCGGGAATTTTTCGTAGTGACCAGAAGTTTTGAATAAATCAATGTTAGCAACATGTGGAATGCAAACTTTTTTGTAACCACGCTTTAATCGGTAGCTCTGAGTAAAATCATTAAGTAAATCGCGCAGGGTTGTGCCGCGTGGGGTAAACAATGGCAAACCCGAGCCAACCAAATTAGAATAGCAGAACAAATCCAATTCCTTGCCAAGTTTGCGGTGGTCGCGAGCCTTAGCTTCTTCTTGGCGCTTTAGATATGTCTCCAGCTCTTCCTCGGTATTAAAGGCTACGCCATAGATGCGAGTGAGCATCTCGCGTTTTTCGTCACCACGCCAGTAGGCGCCAGCTACGCGGATGAGCTTGAATGGCCCCACCTCACCGGTATTTTTAACGTGTGGGCCACGACAAAGATCGGTAAACATATCTCCCATATCATAAAAAGAGATTTCTTCGGATTCTGGCAACTCTTTGATGAGTTCGATTTTATAATCTTGGCCATGGTCGCGGGCCCAGTTTAGGGCTTCGTCTTTAGAGACAACTCGCCTTGTCATTGGAAGCTTGCGCGCGATAATCCCACGCATCTTCTTCTCAATCTTTTCAAGATCGGTATCGCTAATTTTAGTTGTACCAAAATCAATATCGTAATAAAAACCGTTGTCGATAGCAGGACCAATGCCGAATTTTGCATTTGGGTAGAGTTCCTGCACTGCCGCTGCGAGCACGTGGCTCAAGGTGTGGCGCATTTTTTCTAAATCGTCCATGTGAACTCCGTTTATTTTTTATTATTATAACACATTTTGGCGAGATTCGCTGATAACTAGCTGTAAAATGTCGGGCGAATCATAGCGTAAAAGCGGAGAAAGGCGATCATTCGCGGTGGCCGTGAGGTGCATAATTTTATTAGTAAGGTCCGGTATGAGCCGGCTATCAAAATTAGTGGAACGCCAGGTCTTGATGAGAGAAGAAATTTCGTCGACATAAATCAAGAGCAGTTCCCTGTTTTTGAGCTTAGTGATAGAGATAATTTTTGGCTCCAGTATAAGTATGATGCGATCGAGAAAATCCGGACTACCGACGTCGAGCAAAAACGATATTATAATGCTGTTAGCCGAGATAAAAAATAATAGCCTCTCGTAAATAGTGCGGAGGCGGAGACATTTGATTTTGAGGAGGCGGGTAATAGTGGCATTGGCTTTACGATAGATGTATGATTCGTAATCTGGGGCAATCTGATCTATACTTTTATGGTGGCGATAAAAAGTAGAGCGCGAGATGCGCGCTGAACTAATGAGGCGACTGGGCGAAAGCCCATCTTTGACTTTGCAATATGAAATAAGAATTGACTCTTCGGTGGAATGAAAGCGCTTGTCTTGCATGCGCTTTTCAGTTAGCCTAATCGTCATAGTATTAAGTTTAGCATAAGGTTTTTATGGTTTCAAGTTTTACGCAAACTACGAAGCCCCAGTGTATGGTAGGCTTCGTGGATAGTATGATCAAAACTGTCTACAATTCTGGCGTTATGACCGAAAATCTGACGAAACTTTTGTATGCAATCATTAAACTGGCCGCAAGCTAAAAATATTTGGCATGTTTTTGGTATGGTCATATGCTTTAATGCTGGCTCAAGGTCAGTCTTAAAATTGTCATCAGTAAGTTCGCCGTCGTCGATAAGCAGTGGCCAATTATCGAGACAAATGGTTTTTGCTTTTAACCTACGGGCAACGGTAAAATAAGTAAGATTTTTAGTAGTAGACTTAGTAGTAAGGATGATTGTTGGGCGCTTAACGATACGTTCTGGACTCAAACTAAAACCAATAAACTTTTGATTCGGGTATTTTCGGCGGAAATATGAAAGGCAAGTTGCAGAAATCTGGTAATTTGCAATGACGAGGAGGTCTACATTGCCAATGTAGGGACGTAAGGATTCCTCGGTGAGCTTGCGAGCCGTAAATGGATGTTCTTCTATCCTTTTTGCGTTTCGCCAAGCGATAATTCTGATGACTTCCACCACTGGCAGCTCTTGCTCTAACCGATCGGCAAAAAGTTCGCCACCGTAACCAGTATCAAAGACCGCAATTTTTAGCATTCTTTCCTTTCATATCTCCGTCCTAGATTATAGCATGAAAATATGAGGAAAAAATTTCGCTTTCTAAAGTTATGCGACAAATGTCCCGTTTCTTGAAAACCTATGGGGTTTTACTAGGTTAAATGCAGCGTTTTATGCTTTTTTGTCTGGCAGTATGGTGGCCGAGCAGAGCCCCCAAGCAGCAAGAGCGCCGACGAAATTGCCGGCAGCGCAAAGAAGCACAGACCAATCGAGCCCAAGCGTAACACCCAGAGTGATGACATTTGCAATGGAGTGTTGAAAACCACAGAAAATAAAAAGTGGTACACCGAGCAAAATTCCGAGTGGCGAGCCTTTGCGATAAATTGCCACGGCGAGATACATAATGACGCCGCAAAGCGCGGATTTTAGGAAAAATTCTGCAGAAAAGTCCCAGCCTGAAACCTTGGCGGTGGCAGCATTAAAGACGTCGACATCAATTAGGCCAAAGATTGCGCCAAGTAGATAGCCGGCGATGAGATTTGCGATTAAAATCGTGATCAGTTCGCTGATTTTGAGATTATCTTCAAAGAGAAAACCGCATTTTCCGGTAAAGAGATTGAGTTTTAGTACACAGACACCAAGTAAGCCAAAGGCGAAGAGAAGTGGACCGATTGGTGTGCCAATTTTAAGTAATATATAATCGCCGAGCCCAATCAACAAACTGGCGCCCGCGGCTAGTCGTGCCACCCTGACATAGTTTTTGAATTTCATGATACCTCCGTTTGAGCTAATTATACCATTTTTTTATCAGATGTGGTATAATTATATGGCGGGTGATTAGCTCAGTTGGCTAGAGCGTCTCGTTTACACCGAGAAGGTCGGGGGTTCGAGCCCCTCATCACCCACCAGACGCATGTGGCGTCTTTTTTTGTACGGAGCTCGTTCTTCGAATCAAGCCCCTTAAGTTGACATATTTCATCAATATAGCCGAGACAAAAGAACCGGAAGAGTAATTAGTGTTGGACACAAGTAGTGTCGGAGTCTTCGAGGGCTTTTTGGACCTTGTCGGCGATTTCCTGTGTGGACATTTTTTCTGTGCCATAGCTTCTGACTATCTGGACAACACCATCTTCATCATACCGCATTGTATAGCTCGCACTGTCGCCTTCGGAATAATCATAGCTGAACGTACAGTGGTCTTCGCAGTGACTCTTGTAGTTTTCCGTGATTCTATCTACGATATCTTTTTCGTATTTTTTGTAACTATCTTGCATGGTTTTTAAATCCACGCTTACGGTGATGTCACCATCGGTTATTTTGCCATCTTTTACATTAATATTGACATATCTTTTGACGTTGATGCCCATGGTGGTGGTGTCGGTGGTGCAAGCGACCATTTTTTCGCTGTGACCCATGATATTTATCAATACAACCGCGGCTATCGCAATTATGGCGACAGCCCCAATAACACAACCAATGATTAGCCCTAGTTTCTTTTTGGAACCAGGAGTATTACTACCTGTAGCCTCGGCCGGGGTGGCCTGGGGAGCTGGCATGGTCTGGGTGGTCGGGGCACCGTAAGTCGGCTGATTGAATGGTTGCCCTACTGGCTGACCTGGTACTGGGTTGACGGGTTGGACGGGATTTGGATTAGGAAAACCGTTCGCAGTCGGAATACCATTATTGTCGTCCATAAAATTTCCTTTCGTTTTTGTGTATTTAGTAACCACTACAATTATAGCACATAGCTGAGATGGTGGAGATTATTTTTTGATGACTTTTTTGGTAACATCAAACTTTTCCATATAAGCTCCGAGCATGAGGCGAGTCTGAGAATAGAAAGCGGCGATGGATTGATACAGTATTGAAGTGATCGGCATCAGGATCCATTGGAGCAACATAAAAATTTCCTTGCCCTTGCGATATTTAGCGGGACGAGGCGGCAAAAGGCGGAAAGAAATCAGCACGGTAACGATAAGGCCAATGGCGGCGAACGTCTCTACCCAGCTTACGATATTTGGCAGGTTGTAACCTACCATGGTGTGGGCGGAAAGGTTCATAATCATTGGGACCCAACCACCAAAAGCAACAATCGGAGCCATAATAGCGAGAGTGACATGGCCATCCAGAAGACGCCAGAATTTCGGGAAGAGCTTCATGAATGGCATGAGACGTTTTTCCCTTTTGACGAAGAGCCGAGTGCCGACATACGCTACATCGGAAGCCCCATAATCCCAACGTCGGACCTGGATAAATTGAGCCTTAACCGTCTGCCAGAAGTTATCACTAAGCACTGCGTCTTGATATATCGGGATACGAATCGGAAGAACTGAATAATTGCCGCTAAAGAAGAAGAGGCTGCGCCAATACTGATGACCGTCCTCCACAATAGTGCGTTTGCTCCAAAAGTCCATTGCCTCGAGAGCCTGCAGAGGCTGTGAGTGCGAAGCAAAATTGCGGAGCGAATGTGGGCGCATGGTAGAGATGACATTGAAGAAAGAGTTCGACAAAGCAATGACACGAGTCGGAGCGGGCGCGTCCCAGATGTTGTTCATAAAAAGTGATACCGGCTGATAACTCAGACGCTGACGACTTGGATGAGTAATAAACTCGTAGGCGACAGAGTCTAAATATTTTTCGTGCATATGATTGTCACTATCTAGTGATGTAACGATAACATTTTCGACTGGGATATGTTTGTTTTTTATATAATCTGCTACATGCTTCCCTGCGTAAGTAAGATTTGGGCCTTTGCCCACCACTTCGCCCGGAAGATCGGCTGGATGCTTGATGATGAGAAAATCTTTGAAGGTGGTCTTGAAAGTTTTTTGCAAATACTTGGCAGTGTTTTCCATCGCTTCCCCACCACGAGCTTCGTAAGCCAATGCGACGATGATATGGTCGTTTGGGAAAGTAGTTTTATTAATTGCCTCAATGGATGGCTCTAAAATTTCCCTACCCTCATTGTAAGCGGCCACGATGATTACATGATAAATTTTGGTGGGATCCGGATAATCACCGTGCATGGCAGCCATGAGTTTGAGATTTTCTACGTGCTCATTGAAATGATAGCTTTTGTTATCGTCATCGCGGAGCTTTTCAAACGACTCGTGTGGATGTGCAAGGTCTTCGATGCGACCGCGCCAATCTACGCGTTCGGCGCGCTTAATGACTTCGTATCCTTGGACTGTGCGGTAAGCAACGCCGATGGCTTTGACGAGTGTACTTGCAATAATAAAGAAAAGATAGATGCTACCCAGTACCGGGTCGAGCCAAGAAAGCAAAAAAAGTAAAATAATGGCGCTGTAAGAAATGACGCCTGGTAAAATTTCGAAAAAACGATACTTCAAGGTGCGTTTTCCTTGCGGGATTTCAAGATTACGACGCATTAGATGGTCCCCAACAATCTAAGTAGCGTGATAATCGCGCCAACGATAAGCATGGTGGTGGTAAGTAAGAAAAACTTCGCCATGCCAGCGCCGCGTTTTTTGAAAATATTTACAGCGATAAAATTATGAAATATACCGAAAATGATAGCAAGGATTGGAAAAGCAATCATGTCGGTCCAGGAACCGCTACGGTAGCCACCAATGTCACCATATCCTGTACGTACAACCGCGCTGGATGGATTAAGGTTTAATACGCCTATAACTAATAGAGCTGTAGAGATAAGGAAATTTAATATCATAAGTATCAGCATGAAGCGTTCGTGCTGATAGATGGTTTTAAAATCAGTGCCGAGATTTTTCATATTTATTCTTTGATGATTTTATCCGCTATGTAGTTGACCTGGCCGATAAACAAGACATCGCCGACAATCCCAACAAGCCCAGCAACAACCATCATCCAGCCAATAACCGTAGCGACGTCGTTGAAAGTTACAAAAATGCCGAGGACGAGCATAATGATAGCAAGAATAAGAACATATCTCCAGATGGGGATGCCGGCGCTATTGAGTTTGATAGCGGTATTGACGCGCACGAGCGATTCGTAAATAAGGAAGATACCGATTATGACACGGAAAACATTTGCGATGTCGTCGCCCATAACGAGGGCAGTAATACCAATCAAAATTGAAACGACACCGACTAGGAGGCCGTTGTTGAAGAAATCATTTTGGCCTTTTTCGATAAAGTAATTGATGATTTGGAAGGCGCCCTTAGCAATGAAAAATGCCCCGACGATGTAGGCAACGACTTTTACCATAGTGTCTGGCCACGCAATAAAAAGAATGCCGAGTACAAGAATCGCGAGAGATTCAATAACGGCAGACCAGGCGGATTTTCGCACATCTTTACCGATTTGTTCAACCGGACGTTTAATAATTTCAGCTTTCGACATTTAACCTCCTTTGTGGAGCCGATGGCAGGGTTCGAACCTGTGACCTGCTCGTTACGAATGAGCTGCTCTACCAACTGAGCTACATCGGCACTAAAAATATTATAGCACATCTCGCAGCCAATTCCAAGCGGGTCCTGCCGACCTTACGATTTAGATGTTTTTCTCCTCGTTATAATTCTACTAATGCCATAAACCGTTACTGATATATCGGTCGCTAATGCCCCGAGAATTGCTATCGGGTTTTGCCCAATATTGTTGTTTGAATCACTAGTATTGAAACCGGTGTCTGGGGTTAGAATTTCTGGCTCTGGCTCGGGTTCGGGTTCAGGAGTTGGCTCTGGCTCGGGTTCAGGTTCAGGAGTTGGCTCTGGCTCGGGTTCAGGTTCAGGAGTTGGCTCTGGCTCGGGTTCGAGCTCCCACACTGCAAACAAAATCTCATTGCCAAAAATCTCCACGTTGTCACCCGCATGAAATATAGCAGAATCCGCATCGCTGCTCTCAGCCCAGCCAAGGAATGTGTAACCTTGGCGAGTTGGCTCGGCATCTGAAACTGCAACAGCGCAGCCAGCAACCGGGCCAATGTCAGAAATAATACTAATACTCCTTGAGGGAGGTGCACCAGGAATGGGTATTATACATTCCTGCGCAGCAATGGTTCCAGAGCCACCGTTGGCATCAAAATTCAAAGTGAATTTTACACCCCAAACTGCATATAAGGTTGCGGATCCCCACTGGTCAATGTAAACAGGCGCAGAATCGCTCATGGGAAAAGGCACGCTATCCCCTGCATGCATTGTAGCGACAGTTGCAGTGGGTGCGTTAGCCCAGCCAAGGAATACGTAGCCTGGGCGAATTGGTTCTGTATCGGGTATAATAAATTCATGCGGTTCGTTATCTGTTGGAATATACATTAAAGTCGCAGGCACATTGGTGCCGTCAATGGCACTAAAGGATAATGTATAGGTAGGAACGTGATTGATCGTGAGGATGGAGCCATCCGCCGCTCCTCCAACTATTTTGATTGTGGCGGGCTTACTTAGATCAATGATTCTGACTCTGTCTGAGTATCCACCCGTACTGGCATTAACTAATTTAAATGCTTGACCCGTATACATCCCAACCCATTCCCTGTCTTTTACTTGATTAAACAATGGCGACAAAAGACGATAATAATAAGTATCGGTATTTATGGTTGTTGTGCCTTTCTGATTTCTAAAGTTTTTAGAAGTAAGATTGAGATTTCTGGCTGAAGAAAAGTCAAAAATGGCATTATTGCTCAAATCTAGATATTCCAAAGCGGTGTTATTAGAGACATCAATTGAAGAGAGGTTGTTGTAGTACAAATACAACTCCGTCAAAGCGGTATTATTGGAGACATCAATTGAAGAGAGGTTGTTGTAGCCCAAATTCAACTGCGTCAAAGTGGTATTATTGGAGACACCAATTGAAAAGAGGTTATTGTCGACCAAATCCAACTGCGTCAAAGCGGTATTTTTAGAAACATCAATTGAGGAGAGGTTGTTAAAGCTCAAATACAACTGCGTCAAAGTGGTATTTTTAGAGAGATCAATTGAAGAGAGGTTGTTGCTGTCCAAATACAACTCCGTCAAAGCGGTATTTTTAGAGAGATCAATTGAAGAGAGGTTGTTGTAGCCCAAATCCAACTGCGTCAAAGCGGTCATTTTTTCCAGGCCGGTTGTGTCTTCGATCTCATTAGACCCATCACCTGTACAATAGAGACTAGTTATGCTCGCTAGTTGCTCATCGGTAGGGCCACCAATGGCAGAATCACCCAACGTTTCCACCACACAATCATAAAATACTGGGTCGACAACAGTAGTGTACCCGTCTGGGATAGTATGAGTAAGCGCCGACGCGTCGTTACTTTTTAACATATTACTGGTTGCAAATATTGCAACTGGCAAAATAGCCGCGACCGAAACCAAAGCTAGTAAAGCCGTCTTTTTATGAGTGTGGAGAGCGAGCATTTTAATCCTTTTTATTTTATTTAATGACCCTTGTGCTTAAATGATACATGACCTTTTTGAGTTTGTCAAGCGAATCTTGTCGACCACTCTACTTCTTTTTGACTGGTGGAATATGTTGATCGGGTTTTTCTTTGTCTTTTTCGTTTTTGATGCGAAGAGCGCGGAGAAGTTTTTGGCGAGCGTGTGGGGTGAATATTTTCTCTAGCCAGGTTTGCTTTGGGGTCTGATTCTTAGAGGTGAGGATTTCGACCACATCGCCTTGTTCTAATTTTTTGTTCAGGTTGCTCATCTTGCCATTGATCTTGACTCCTACTACATGGTCACCGATTTCGGAGTGAAGACTGTAGGCAAAATCAAGTGGTAGTGAACCTTTCGGGAGATCGATAATGTCGCCCTTTGGGGTGTATACAAAAATTTTATCGGCGAAAAGATTAAGCTTGAGTTTCCTTAGGTCAACTTTTTTACCTTCGCGGAGTTTTGCGGCGGTCATTTGAAGCTCGGTAATCCAGAGCAGATTAGTCGGCAAGTGTTCAATCTTCCCTGTCTTATAGCTTTCGGTAAGTTTCTGTTCGTTGTAGTAAAAACTGGCGGCGAGACCATGCTCGGCGTATTCATGCATTTCTTTGGTGCGAATTTGAAATTCGACGATACGTTTGTCTTTTGTAATGACCGTCGTATGGAGAGACTGATAGCCGTTTTGTTTCGGGACGGCAATATAATCTTTGATGCGACCACCCATCGGAGTGTAGAGTGAGTGGATGACGCCAAGAGTAAGATAACAATCAGTAATGTCGTCCACAATAATACGCAGTGCGGTGAGATCATAAATCTCGCCAATGTTTTGATTGTGTTTGGCGAGTTTTTTATGAAGAGAATAGACGGACTTGACGCGGCCGGAGAGTTCAAAGTGGATTTTTTCTTTATTGAGGGCCTCACCGATTTCCTGTTCAATTTTTTTAAGCGACTGAGCGGCGGATTTATTGTATTTGTCGATGAGGGTTTTTAGCTCCTCAAAACGGCGTGGGTCGACATACTTAAAGGCGAGGTCAGCCATCTCGACGCGAAGGAGCCCCATATTGAGACGGTCGGCTAGAGGGGCAAAAACCTCGAGGGATTCTTTGGCGATTTTTTTCTGTTTGTCTGGTGGGAGAGCTGAGAGCGTACGAAGATTATGAAGGCGGTCGGCGAGCTTAATAATGAGAACACGAATGTCGCTACCAAGGGCAATCATGAGCCGAAGGAAGTTGTCTTTGGTCTCTGGGAGATAAGTATCAATGTCGCGCATGCCATTTCTGGCGACAGAAAGTTTTGTGACTCCGTCCACGAGAAAAGCAACCGATTCGCCAAATTCCTGCTTAATATCTTTCAAAGTAAGGTCGGTATCTTCGACCGTATCATGAAGAATGCCGGCTATGATGGTGTCTTCATCCATACCCCATTCTTCGAGAATTTTTTTGACAGCTAGCGGGTGAACAATATATGGTTCGCCGGTTTTGCGAAATTGACCTTCGTGGGCCTTGGTCGCCATATCAATAGCATGTTTTATGCGCTCGGAGTCTTGCTTCATGCTATATATTATAGCAGATTTTTGATAAGCTCTTTTACGGCCACGTCCGAACGGACTTTGAACGTGATGGAATGACCAGAGATTTTGACCTTGGCGCCGTATTTTGCGGCGAGAGCATCTTCATCCTTGTGATACTTAGTGAGCTTTGCGAGTGAGGCGCTGGATTTTTTCTTGGTGTCTTGGACGTAACGTTCGACGCGTTGCGAGGTCCAACCTTCTTTGACGATTTTGGGGAGGACTTTGGCGATGAAAGCTTCATCTTGAGCGACGAGTGGGCGCATAACTGACTCGCTAAGCTTATTCTCGACCATGGTCTTCTTGGCGGAATCTGGAAGATTGAGCAAGCGAAGGGTACCCATGATGGAGGGCTCGGATTTGCCAACCTTTTTTGCGATATCTTTAGTGGTGAGGTTGAACTGAGACTGAAGCTTGGCGTAAGCAGTCGCAAGCTCTAGAGGGTTCAAATCTTCACGCTGGGCGTTTTCGATGATGGAAAGCTCAAGGCGATTTTGGGAGTCCAGAGTACGAACGATGGCCGGGATTTTGTCTAGTCCGGCCAATTTTGAGGCGCGCCAGCGACGCTCGCCGGCAACGATTTTGTATTTGCCATCCTCTTTCGTCACGACAATGGGCTGCAAGACACCGTGCTCTTTGATGGATGCCGCGAGGGCCTGCAGGGCCTCTTCGCTAAAATCACGGCGAGGCTGGTCTAAGTCTGGGTGGACGTCTGATATTTTGAGTTTTAAAAGTTCACCCTTTTCTTCGCTGGCGGTGAGATCAAATTCCTCATCGACTAAATCTGTCGGGATGAGTGACTCAAAACCGCGACCGAGACCTTTCATAGCTGTCATTTAGTTCTTTCCTCCAATTCTTTTGTAAAATCTTTGTAAGCTTTGGCTCCTTTGCTAAACTTGTCGTAGGCACCGACTGGCACACCGTGAGATGGGGCTTCGGCGAGGCGGACGTTGCGCGGGATAGTGGTCTTAAAGGTGAGATCTTTGAAATATTTTTTGATTTCTTTGAGAACCTGAAGCGAGAGGCTGGTGCGTTTGTCGTACATCGTGGCGACAACGCCGAGAAGCTTGAGACTTGGGTTGGCCTGCTTCATGACGAGCTTCATAGACTCTAGGAGCTGCGCGACGCCCTCAAGAGCGTAAAACTCGGTCTGGACCGGAAGCAGTAAATAGTCGCTTGCAATCATGCCGTTGACGGTAAGGAGCGAAAGCGATGGCGGAAGGTCGATAAGGACGTAGTCGTAATCATCTTTGACCGAATTGATGGCGTCGCGGAGACGGGTGAATTTCTTTTGCTGGCTGGTGATTTCAACCTCGGCGTTGGCAAGCTCTGGCGTGGCCGGAGCAAGGTCGAGATTCTTATATTTGGTATGATGAATGGCGTCTTTTAGCTTGCTCGTACCGGTAATGACTTCGGTCATAGTGAAGCCAAGTCTCTTGGTATCGTTTTTATCGATGCCAAGACCAGATGTCGCATTGCCTTGAGGGTCAAAGTCAATAAGTAGAGTCCGCTTCTTGTCCTTCGCGAGGTAATAGCAGGTATTGACGGCTGTAGTGGTCTTCCCTACGCCGCCTTTTTGGTTTGTCACACATATCACCTTCGCACTCATAATGCTTATATTATAGCACATGATGGAAATAAAACCAAACGAATAAGACGGGCAAGATTGCTGGCGAAAAAACTAGGAATTCGTTAAGCAGCGTATAGAGTTATTGACGTAACGATAACCATAGAACTGGTTGACGCCTGCAGCAGTTACGCGCAATGTATGCATACCGTTGATGCTATTGTCGTCATTGTAACTTACAGTAGAGGACCAGAAGTTACCATTGTTACCCTGATGGCGCGCCGTGCCATAATAAAAGTGTCCGGAAAGAGGCGTAGAAAGGGCTTCTTGGAAATTCCTGGCGTTATTGTACTGATTGTATAGGTTTTGGAATTCACCACCGCCATTGTTATTACCAGAAGTGGAGATAACACCACCAGTTGGCAGGCGCCAGCCGGATGGGCAGATGTCTTCCGTGGCATCTATGGCAGTATTTGGCCTATCTAGCCCCGTCGAAAGGTAACAGTAGGAACCGGCACTTGCGGCACAGAAGTTATAATAGATGCCAATCTTACCTTGGACGTAGCTAGTTGCGCCATTGATGGTGGCTTGGGTTACAGAATCGTAAGTCCAGTTGCCGCTGGTGGGATTATTCACACAGTAGTCATCATAGCAGGTGCCACTTTTTGCGACAGTTGGTCTGCCATCATAACTATAGCTATAGGCATTTGTTACTGCGTAATTAGTATATGGGCTGGAGCCACCACCATTGAAGAGATAGGTGAGAGTTTGGTAGGAGGCATTAGTCTTAGTATTGGCACTATCTAGCATGGCAGATTTTACGTCGGCATTCATGAGGTCTAGGACAAGGTTTTCCAGCATCCAGCATTTACCATCAGCAAGTTTACCTACGCGGTAGACAGTGCCGTCACGAGAGTCCGTAAGTATTATGATGTCACCGTTGCTCATACTTAAGCAGGTGGTAGGTGCAGTACCAGCTGCAAACTCTTGCATGGTAGGTGGCACCGCCCACTGCGCATAAAGTGTAATGGTAGTACCAGCATTAGCTAGGTTGGTAACCTGCTCTCCATTAGTATAAGAAGTACCAGTACCATCTGGCATAGTATTCCAGCCATTAAATACTTTGTTTGCTGGAGCAGTGAAGGAGTTATTGGTAAGAGCAGTAGCTTGTCCTATAGTAATCTTCTGTGGAGTCATAGTACCAGTACCACCATTAGGATTGAAGTTAATGATGAAGCTATTAGTATCATTAGTAGATGGATGTACTAGTACGTATTTAACTTGTCCTACATAGGTATCTGC
>JAGCVL010000004.1 GCA_017962365.1 Candidatus Saccharimonadota bacterium
CCTACTGCATATATCGCATAGCCATCATTGTCATTACATATGGTAGTGAGGGTGGTGGAACCGATACCATTGGCATAGGGGGTGCTGGTACCATTATTATAAGAAACTGAATATATGCCAGGCATTAAAGTAGCATTATGGGCAGAAGTAGTATTAGCCGTCATAGAACAAGCATTACCTACTGAGACTGCGGCGGTAGCGGGAGTGGACGTAGCTAAGGCGCCAGAGTCACCAGCTGCGCCGCTAAGCAAGGTGGCAGAGAAAATAGTGGCACATAGCAAAATGCCAGCAATCACGTCAAAACACTTTTTATTCAGTGATATTTCCAAATCTTACCTGCCAAATATTATTCATAACCATAATATCGTAAAATGCAAATTTTAGCAATAACATATTTATGTCTTGCACTTCTATGTTATTAGTGATAAAATAAACATAAATATTAACAAAGGATAAACATGGCTCAAACAAAAAAGAGACAAGCAATCAAAACTGCGAAGAAAGGCACCACTAAGTGCAGCTCTTGCCAGCAGAAAAAGCGCGTCTGCTGCCAAAGCTGCAAAGAAAAACAGCAGTCAAACATGGTCTTCGTCATTTCGATGACCGCGCTTGCTGCAACTTTACTCTTTGCGGATCTGCTCATGATAGCAGCGTAACATTCGCACCAAAAATCACCCTCGCCTTAGGGTGATTTTTGCTTGTAATATAATTAGTCGGCAATTATTCCGCCGCCAAGACAAATTTCGCCATCATATAGCACCGCAGACTGCCCCGCCGCCGGCCTTTTTACTTCGTTTTCAAAATATAGCGTTTCACCATCAAAAGTGGCCGGCACTAGTGGCGCGCGATGCCTGAGGCGAACCTGTACCTTCTCTGGCGCGTCGCTCCTTAAGAAGATATCTTTGAGGTGCAGCTCTTTTTTCCAAATCTCAGCGTGATTTAGATTTTTTGAGACATATACAATGTTTTTATTTAAATCTTTTTTCACGACATAATACGGCATGCCGTCATTTACCTCGCCCTTATTGCCAGAGATATACAGACCATGGCGCTGCCCAATCGTATAAAATATCGCACCCTCGTGATAACCCAAAACTTTCTCGGTCTCAATCTCACGAATCTCGCCCGGCTCCACCTCAATATATTCTTTGAGAAAATCTTTCATCCCGACTTCACCCACAAAACACACTCCCATGGATTCCTTTTTGTAGGCGTTATGTAGCCCCTTCTCCTTTGCCAATTTCTTCACATCCGGTTTCAACATATCGCCAATCGGAAAAAGCGTGTGAGATAAAGCCTCATCCGAAATCCGATATAGAAAGTAGGTCTGATCTTTATTGCCATCAGTAGCTCTGAGGAGGACCGACTTATCATCCCACTCGGGGTCGCGTCGCTCGCTCCCGTCGCCACGGGGCTCGCGCGCTAAACCTCGCGCTGCCGCGCTCCGGAAATCCCCGAGTCGGGACGATAAGCCAGTCCTAGCGTAATGTCCTGTAGCGATAAAGTCAGCCCCACTTTCTATCGCTTTTTCGAAGAAGAGCTTAAACTTGATTTCCTGATTGCACATCACGTCTGGGTTTGGCGTGTTGCCTTTCTTAAACTCGGAAAGCATATATTCTACAACCTTTTCGCGGTAGGCGTCCTCAAAATCCCACACCTCAAACGGTATCCCAAGCTTCACCGCTACTCGCTTAGCATCGGCCAAATCCTCTGCCCATGGACATTTCATTCCCGGAAGGTCTCGTGACCAGTTTTTCATATACACACCGGTCACATCGTAGCCTTGCTCGACCAGCAAAGCTGCCGACATGCTAGAGTCCACTCCGCCGCTCATTCCCACAAAAACTTTAGGCATTTCTAAGCCTTTCTTTTTCTGAGGTTACGGCTTCGTTGATAAGTCTTGCAGCCTCGCGTATTTGCTCCTCGCTGTTGGTTTCGCCCATTGTAATCCTAAGCGACCCAGCAATTTCCGAGTCTGACAGCCCAATCGCGGCAAGAACATGTGATTTCTTACCCTTAGAAGCAGCGCAAGCCGCCCCAGTAGAAACATAAACTCCCTTTTCTTCTAGGAGATAAATTAACCTCTCTGCATCTATACCATTATAGCACAAAACTACAAAATTGTCAAGCGTATGCTTTTTATTTACCAGCTCATATCCCTGTAACTCTGACAGCAAAATCTTCCGCCAAGTAGCGTATTTTTTACGATTTCCGTTTACATGCTCTTTTGCAAGCTCCATTGCTTTAGCAAAACCTACTACTCCGGGGACATTTTCGGTGCCAGACCGAAGACCATTTTCCTGCCCACCACCGAGCGTGAGGGGATTTAGCTTTACCTCGTGCGAAACATAAAGGGCCCCGACGCCTTTCGGACCATAAACTTTCGCGGCGTTCAGTGTCAAAAGGTCCACTCCGAGGCGCGCCACATTGATATCGATGAGGCTCGGCGCTTGCGAGGCGTCAGAATGTAGCAAAAGTTGGCGCTTCACTCCGCGTCGCAACCTATCAAACTTAATCTCGCGAATCATACTAGTAATTTCGGCTAGTGGCTGGATGGTGCCAAGCTCGTTGTTGACGAGCGACACCGAAATCAGCTCCGTGTCGTCCGTAATTTTGTTTCGCAAATCGTCTAGGTCTATCACGCCGCTTTGGAGCACCTTGATCGGGACCCCACCATACCGCTCCGCCACCTTCCGTACCGAATCATGCTCGGTCTCAAGATATAAGACCAAATTCAGAAACGGTGCAACTCGAGGGTTTTCGGAGGTTACGACCGAGAATGAGGGCGCGAGCCCCGTGACGACGGGCGCGAGCGACCCGTCCCGAGAGGGCACCGTTTTGAATTTGGTCACTATATTAAGCGCGAGGTTGTTCGCTTCGGTGGCGCCAGCGGTGATGACGAGGTCGGACGCCTTGGCGCCAATCGCGTGCGCGATGGTTGCTTTTGCGGCTTCGTAATCTGCCGCCACTTTTTTAGCTGGTAAGTATGCCGCCGAAGGATTAAAGAAATCATGCGAAAAATACGGCTCCATTGCCTCGAGCACCCTAGCATCCACTGGCGTCGCCGCCGCATGATCCAAATATATCATAACTATTATTATATCATATTTTAATAAGTTTTCAAACTAGACGCGGTGCGACTTAGAGTGTGTTATAATGGTCATATTATGGAGGATAATTACAATCTAGTTAATCAGGAAGTGGTGGGCTATATCAAAACTCAAATTTTCCCACGTTACAGTGCGGCAAATGGCCACGGTCTCGACCATATCAAAAACGTCATCGCACGGAGTCTGGATTTTGCCAAACGTATTAATAGCGGTGACATCAAAACCGCCGCCAAAGATTTTAAAAATCTACCAAAAGAGCTAAAACCCACCAAAAATCAAAAAGTAAATTATGATATGTGTTTTGTGGTCGCGGCTTTTCATGACCTCGGACGCGACAAAAATAATGAGCTCCATCATCTCGTCTCAGCTGGGTACCTTTTGACCGATGATTTCATGGCCGAGCATTTTACGAGGGATCAAATTCGTGTCATGGCGGATGCCGTTATGGACCACCGCGCGTCTAATGAGATTGACCCAATCACAATTTACGGCCGCATCGTATCATCTGCCGACCGCGACACCGACTGCCATGATATCATGCGCCGCGCCTATGCTTATAATCGTAGCCTCCATCCAGATTATACAGAGGACGAGTCTATCAAAGAGACCTGTGAGAGGATTTGCAAAAAATTTGCCGGCAAGGACGCCTATGTGACTAGCAAAATGTATTTTGAGAATCCTGCTTTCGAGGCGATGCTCGCTAAATTTACTGAGTTGTCAAAAGACCCGGAGCTTTTCCACGCCGAAATCAAAAAATCTCTCGCATCAAAATAATATTTTGTGTTACAATAAGCATAATAGTTATCAATATAATGGGTGGGAGGAGAACCCAAGGTGCGAACTGATATGAAAAAAAATACAAATTGTAAATATATTTTTGTGACTGGCGGTGTTTTGTCCGGTGTTGGTAAAGGTATTACCGCTGCATCGATGGGCGCCATTTTGAAAGCCAAGGGCTTCAAAGTTACTATGCAAAAATGTGATCCTTACCTCAATGTTGATGCTGGGCTATTAAACCCAATCGAGCATGGCGAGTGCTATGTCACCCATGATGGCATCGAGACTGATCTTGATCTCGGTCACTATGAGCGATTTTTGGATTTTGAAACCAGCAAATATTCCATTACGCTCTCCGGCTCCATTTACAAAGAACTAATCGAACGCGAACGCGCTGGTGGTTTTCATGGTAAGACTGTTCAGCTTGTACCGCATTTTACTGACCTTGTCCAAGAAAAAATCGCCCTCGCTTCGAGAGATAGTGATATTCATATTGTTGAAATCGGCGGCACGGTTGGTGACTATGAAGGCTTGCCATTTATTGAGGCAATTCGTTTATTTGCCAATAAGGTCGGCCGCGAAAATTGCCTCTACCTTTCAGTGGTTTTCGTGCCGTGGCTAAACACTTCTAAAGAACTCAAAACTAAGCCGGCTCAGAATGCATTGAAAGACCTTCGCGGTTTTGGAATTATTCCGGACGTAGTCTGTGTGCGCACTGAAAAGCCAGCTTCGCGCTCAATTTGTGAGAAAATTGCCGCCTTTGCCGGTCTTAACCCTGATGCGGTTTTGAATCTCCCAGACATTGATTCGGTTTATGATGTGCCACTTAATGTTTTGAGATCCGGCGTACTTGAAATTTTGGATAAATTTGTAGGTAGTAGTAAAACCCCAGACATGAGAAAATGGGAAAAATTCTCCAAAATGCGCAGTACTAATTGGCCAGAAATCGTCAAAGTTGGCCTTGTTGCCAAATATGTTGGCAATGAAGACACTTACATTTGTGTTACCGAAGCCTTAAAAGCCGCCGCCGCCCATAATCACAAAAATCTCGATTTAATCTGGATTAATGCTGAAAAACTAGAAGAATCCGACCCGGAAGCTGTCGGGTTGTTGCATTCTGTAGATGGCGTAGTGGTGCCGGGCGGTTTCGGTTCACGTGGCGTTGAGGGTAAAATTCTTGCCGCCGACTATTGTCTTGCTCACGACGTTCCATATCTCGGTCTTTGTCTTGGCATGCAAGTCGCCTGCATCGCGGCGGCTCGTCGTGGTGGTGTCAAAGACGCCAATTCTGAGGAATTTGGCGCCACGGCCAAAAATAATGTAATCTATATCATGGAAGACCAAAAAGGCAAGGAATCTACCGGTGCCTCAATGCGACTCGGTGATTATCCGGCCAAGTTAAAGCATGGCACTAAAACCGCTAAAATTTATCGCGATGAGGTCGAAGAATGTGGTGAATATGTTTACGGCACCGAGGTGTTAAAAAATGGCGACGTCAAAGTTATCGAGCGCCATCGCCATCGCTATGAAGTTAATCAAGATTTCCTCCCAACCATCGAGAAAGGTGGGCTCGTCGTCTCTGGATATTCGCCAGATGGCAAATTGGTTGAATTTGTCGAGGCGCCAAAACTTAAATTCTTCCAAGCCACCCAGGCTCACCCAGAGTTTAAGTCTCGCCCGCTCCATGTCCACCCACTATTTATGGAATTTATTAAATCGCTAAAATAATCTAATTAGCGGCCGGTACAAACACAATACTTTTATCTAGTATTAGTTTGCCATCTTTGATTTCGTACTTAAACTCATCGTTCAGAGTATAAAGCCACTCAGTCTCGATTTTTAGCTCATCGCCCTCTATTGCCCAGATGAAATTATAATCATTCGTGTGGGCATTAGTGGTGAGCGACCCCTTTCCTACCTCAGTAAAATTCCAAATCACATTAGGTTCATCTTCGCGCTGCCAACTCCCAGTCGCGACTAAGGTTTCAGCATCCTGTGTATCTGGCGCCCGATTCAAAGCCAAAACTAAAATAACCACACCGATAATTAGTGTGATGATCCCTATGACTAGCGTAATAATGCTAAAAATTGGTTTTCTATCAGTTTTTTTAGAGTTTTCATGCTCTTTAGTTACTTCTTCCGCATCCATAACTTCATTTTAGCAATAAAGTTGATGCTTCGCAAGTTCAAAGTATGAGCGCACCGCCGTCATGAAATTCTCAAGCTCCTCATTTTCCAGCATGACGTATTTTCCGCCACTCGACTTCTTGTACACCCCAGTCGGGCGCACTTCGTAACGGATGGTGATGGATTGCTCTGCACCTAGTTCATCGAGCCAATTTTCGTGCCAAATCCATACATTTTTCTTTGACTCAAAAAACTCACGCTGATGACCGTATGGAATTGGCCCAAACAGAGTCCGACCAATTTCACTCTCAGCATTTAAAAGATCGTCATAGGTCACTTGACCGGCACGCCTAGTGCTAGTGTCTTTTTTTAGATTCATAATTGGCGAAAGGCCTAGTTTTACAGCATCCTTAAACGACATTTTTCTAGCTCCTCTGCGATGTTATTTAATTCCTCGTAGTATTTGAAATTGCTTTCAACCGGCTTAATATTTATTTCTCCGGTAACCACCTCATCAACTTTGACCGTCTCTGTCTTCTGGATGTCAAAATTATTTGCCGACGTTATCGGCAAGTTTGGTATCCTGAAGACGGTACAATCGTTCTGCATTTTTGGTGGTTTCTTTCTCTATAATTTCAAATTCTAGGCCAAGTTTTTGGCTTAACCACTGGGCAATCTCCTTGATATACCCCGGTTCATTAATTATACCACGAAATGGCTCTGGAGTCAAGAAGGGAGCATCGGTTTCGAGCAAAATCCGCTCCAGCGGTGGGGTTGGCAAGGTAGAATACGTCGCAAGCCCATTGACACCCACATAAAAATCCGTTGCTTCTAGGATTTTACGTAAGTTCTTCTTGCTATCCGTAAACGAATGCACTACCCCACGTATCCCAGGGAAATTTGCCACCACCGGGAAAAAGTCATCAAATGCATTTCGTACATGAAACACTACCGGCAAATCGTTATCCTGCGCCAGCTGCAACATTTCCTCAAACAACCTAATCTGCCCCCCACGATCGTATCCATCATTATGATAATCCAGTCCCACCTCGCCGATAGCAACCGGCTGGCCGTTAGGACTAGAATCCCGCTCGGGGGCGCGTCCGGCCGGCCCGTCGCCACGGGCGGCCGGCGCTAATACTCGCGCTGCCGCGCTCCGTACCCCCCTTCGCCAGGATTCTAGTCCTAAGCCGTGGTCACTTTCTTCGGGGTGGACTCCGTAGGTCCAATACACATCGTCGTGCGAGCTGGCAAAATCCCTTGCTGCCATCGAATCATCCGGGCCGGTCCCGATGCATACGATTTTTTGTACTCCCTTTTCCCTTGCTCGAGCCAGCATCTCTTCTGCCTGCTTTTCAGTAAAAAACTGTCGATCGTGCAAATGACAGTGTGAATCAATCAAATATCCCATTTTTTAATTATACCACATCCCTTATGGACAAAATTCGCTTTTTGTGATAAAATATCTCTCATGATTTCAAATAAGGACTTAATTCGCAACGTTGCGATTATTGCTCACGTCGACCACGGCAAGACTACCCTTGTGGATGGTCTTTTGAAGCAATCGCATACTTTTCGTGACAACCAAGCTGAGATGCAGCAGACTTTAATCATGGACTCCATGGATCAGGAGCACGAGCGCGGTATCACAATCACAGCAAAACAAACCTGTGTTTATTACAACGGGTACAAGATTAATATTATCGACACTCCAGGCCACGCCGATTTTTCTGGCGAAGTTGAACGTACACTCAACATGGCGGACGGGGTGCTTTTGGTTGTTGACGCCCAAGAAGGTCCGATGCCTCAGACTAAATTCGTTTTGCAAAAAGCCCTAGATTTGAAGCTAAAACCAGTTGTTATTATCAATAAAATCGATAAGCCGGCTGCTCGCATCGACGAAGTTATCGGCGAAATCGAGAGCCTTTTCCTCGAGCTTGCCACTGACGAATCGCAATTAAACTATCCGATTTACTATGCAATTGCCCGCGAAGGCCGTGCCGGTAAGACCACCGACCTTGATAATGATTTGCATGTCATCTTTGATGCGATTATCAATGATATTCCAGCCCCAGAAGCCGACCCGAGTGCCGAGTCCGCGCAACTTCTCGTGGCGGCACTCTCGAGCGACAATTACCTAGGCAAATATTGTATCGGTAAAATCTTCCGCGGCAAGTTAAAGAAGGGTCAAACTGTCTCAATTTTGCATAATAGCGTCGTACTGCGTGGTAAAATTGAGAATTTGTTCATCTATAAAGGCCTCGGCAAAGAAGAGGTTACCGAAGCTATTGCCGGTGATATCGTGGCTATCGCTGGAGTTGCTGAGGCCAACATCGGCGATACTATCGCTACGGGCGATAATCCTGAAGCACTCCCGACCATCGAGCTCGAGCCGCCCACGCTTTCTATTTACATCGGCCCAAACACTTCCCCGCTCAAAGGCAAAGAGGGCGAGTTTACTACTTCACGCCAGATTGCTGAGCGTTTGGAGCGTGAGCTTGAGACCAATATTGCTCTTAAAATTGAGCCAGACGGTCTTGGTTATAAAGTTTCTGGCCGTGGTGAATTGCATCTCTCTGTACTTATCGAGACCATGCGCCGCGAAGGTTATGAGCTAGAAGCTGGCCGCCCAGAGGTGGTTTACCGCGAAATTGATGGTGTTAAATGTGAACCAATCGAGTCGCTTACTATCGAGGCTTCTCCGGAATTTGTCGGTGCAGTCTCCGCTGAGCTTGGCATCAGAAAAGCCGAACTAAAATCTCAGGAGCTTACCACCAACGGCTCCACTCGCTTTGTTTATGAAATTTCTACTGCCGCGTTAATCGGGCTTCGCAATACTTTGTTAACCGCAACCAAAGGTACCGTCATTATGTCGAGCCTACCTTCCGGCTATCGCCCGGTCGAGGGACGTTATCGCCCAGAGCGCAACGGCGCACTCGTATCTTTCGAAAGTGGTGTTTCGACCGCCTATGCCCTTGATGCCGCTCAGGCCCGTGGGGTTCTTTACATCCCACCTCAGGTACCAGTCTATCAGGGCATGATTGTGGGTTTGTCAAACAAGAAAGACGACCTAGACATCAACGTTTGCCGCGAAAAGCAGCTTACTAATATGCGTACGCACGCCTCAGACGGTGCTATTCAGCTTACCCCATACACTCAGCTCTCACTTGAGCAGTGTTTGGACTTCCTCCTAGATGATGAACTTCTAGAGGTGACGCCGAAGTCTCTCCGTCTTCGCAAGCGCCAGCTCGATCCTATCAAGCGAAAACGCGAAAATCGTATTTACAACGATTAAACTGTAGACTATAGTATGATGACACACTTGACTTTTTAGTCAGGTGTGTTATTATATGTAGTAAGCTTCTTTTTTAAGGAGCAAATATGAAAAAAGGAGAAATTCCTATGAAGAACTTTAAGACTTTTGCAATCATCGCGGCCGCCATCGCCGCAGTCAGCGTGGTGACCAAAGTTGTCATGACGATGTTCATTGACGATCCGATCGACGACGGCCTCCAGCTGGACGATTAGTGGTACATTTTCATCTCGCCGCCCCCCTACGGGGGCGGTTTTTAAACCTCTATTGATTTTTAAGCAAAAGTGTGATATAATAATAAGATATGGCTAACCGAAACAAACACTTAGACCCTAGCTTAGCATACGAACCACCTCGCTGTTGGGTTGGTGATACGCATAAGATTATTTATGCCACCGAGGAAGAAGCGGAGCTGGCGGCTAAAGTTGCCGCCTATGATCATCATCTTGATGCTCCGCTTAAACCTTATAAATGTCCTTATGCCAACCACTGGCACCTAAGCTCTACTTAACTATTCCAGTATCCGGTGTTTTTGGTATCACGACGACTTCTTTAGTCTCAGTTGGTTCTAAGCTACCTTTTCCCACTTCAGCGGCTTCTTCTATCTCATGGTCTTGCTCTGCCGGTATCTCTACTATATGTTCTATTTCCGTAGTTTTGACTATTACTATTGGTAGACCAATTTCGGTCGTTTCACCTTTGCGGGATTCGTTTATCGGTACTAGCTCGATTGTATTTTCTTTACTCCTATCGAGCTCGCCAATCGTCACCGTGTCGCCTTTAGCTATACCTAGCACCGCGTCATTTAAAATTACAATCGCTCCAGTCGCAGCCCCAGTAAATTTTATAGTCACACTGTCGCCATTATTGTCGAGCACCTCGGTCACTTCGAGTGTTGGCTCTGGGCTATCTTCTACCGATTCTTCTACTCGCGGCAGGGTGTCATACCGCTCCATAATATAGTCCGTGAGTAAATTGAGCTCGCCTAGCCCAGATGTTGCAAATCCACCAGTCGCTTCAGCTAGTTCGGCCACTTCTGGATGGCTAGTAAGCACCGATTCTTTAGTAATGATATAAATATTTACTGGGTCAATTCGCTTCGATAAGTCAATCACGTCTTCAGCGGTCGTCCCATCTCGGTCTGGCGATAAAAACGGTGCATCTGTCAACACTACCAAAGATTTTGTTGCACCACGCTGCCAAGAAAGTTCATGCATTACCTTCATCGATGCGGAAAGTAGCGACTCCTTTTCGTCCCCTCCACCATCCACCACGATAGTATCGAGATATTCTTGGAAATTTTCTGCCGTACACGTCTCAAAATTACATCTTGCGACTGGCTCGTATGGATCAATGAGGTCTCGATAGTCATATAACGCTACTCGTCCACCCGCCTCGAAAGTCTCATTAGCAAGCCGTACGGCCTCCGATTTAAATCGTTCAATCATCCAGCTCATTGAACCGGTCGAATCAATCAAAATCGCCGTGTCGTGTGGCGATGTGTATTCATTTTTTACTCCAAATTCCGTAGTCACCTTGCTTACAATCACGCGCGATGCATCATCGTAGAGATTTTCCGACACATACGACGCGTGGTCACTAATGCTTAGATGTGAAGAACAGAAAATATCACGTTTATTGCACCACGTACCTAATTTTTCCACAAAATCATCCGTCTCATAAGGTATGTATGCTCCGAGTAAGCCCTTGTATGCATAGCAATCCGGCACATACATACGATAATTTGAAAGATTGATGCCCATACAGGCGGCCGGCATTATACCAGCCCCTTCTGGTAAATACAATTTTGGGTCTCCAAAAGTTGCCGCGTAGATAATTTTATTTGCATCAACTCGTCTTAGTGCTTTTGAGACCACCATTGCACCTTGCGAATATCCACCTAGTACATATTTTGTCTCGGGGCAGCTTTTATTTTGAATAATTCTAGTTAGTTCTTTTACTCCAGCATTTACACTCTCGCCAAATTTGTATGCTTCCCCACCCCCAAAATATGCGCCGAGCGTAGTACTAAGATCATCAAGTCCCACTCCGACCGCCGGATAATCTAGATCGATAAATTTATAGTCAATACCGGTGTCATTTAGCTTCTCATCAATCCGGTCACGAAACTCTAAATAATTTTGATCTTCCCATCTCGTCCCGCCGGACCCTCTCGCGAAAATTATTTGAAGCTCGGGGCAACCCTCGGCCTGTGCTGGACTTTCATTTATCACCAATGCCGGCACCATCACGGCCGCCGCCATGAAGGCGTAGCGCCATTTTATAAATTTTTTTGATTTTTTATGCATTACACTCCTTTCTTAATTTTTCGCCACACTAGCACGGGCGCAAAATAAAATCAACCCCCTACCGCACCACCTCTGTTTTGATAAAGAAACGAGCATTAAAAAATCCGTTTTTCGTATTTTCCGCTCCTGCTTTACGCTGACGCCAGTGCTATGCTATAATAATTACAAAAGGAGATAATACATGAGCAAACAGTCCGAATGGGATGAATATTTTATGGAAATCGCCGAAGTTGTTGCCTCGAGGTCCAAAGACCCTTCTTCTAAAATGGGTTGTGTAATAGTGGACGAAAATAAGCGCGTGGTCTCGCTCGGCTATAATGGTATGCTCCAAGGCGCCGACGAGTCAAAAATGACGCTTTCTGAGCGCCCGATGAAATATTACTTTGCTATTCACTCCGAGATGAATGCTTTGATTTTTGCAAAACGCGACCTTACTGGCTGTACCGTATACAATCGCGTTGCGACTTGCGAAAATTGTCTTAAATATTGCCTCCAGGCCGGCATTACCCGTTTTGTTTATAAAGAGCTCCGTGTTCATTCCCATTCTACTGACCGTGCCCACTCTATGACTAATGTCGAGACGGACGAGGCGATTATTCGTTTGCTTGCTTCTATGCCACATGTAAAGACTCTAAACATCACAAACGGCAAAACTTATACCGAAGATATTCTCGATTCTTACGACAAAGACTCCGAGGAATACGCCAGACTAGCTAAGTGGGCCTAATATCTTCGCTACCACTCAATTGGTATCATACCGTGTTGTTCTAAAAACTCATTGCAACGCGAAAAATGATGATTGCCAAAAAATCCTGCATGCGCCGACAAAGGCGAAGGGTGTGGCGACTCTAGCACTAGGTGTTTCGAAGTATCAATCAGGGACTTTTTGCCCCTCGCATCTCTTCCCCAAAGCAAAAACACCAAATGAGGGCGTACTTCATTTAGATATGAAATCGTAGCCGTCGTAAAAGTCTCCCAACCTTTCCCGCGGTGTGACCCAGCTTTATGTGCCTCCACAGTAAGGACAGTATTTAGTAGCAGCACACCCTGTTTTTGCCAAGTACGTAAACTTCCAGACGGATTCGCGTGATGTCCGATATCCGCATCGATTTCTTTATAGATATTCACAAGGCTTGGCGGCACTGGTTGAGAGGAAGGTACCGAAAAAGCCAGTCCCTCTGCCGCTCCCGGCGTATGGTATGGGTCTTGCCCCAGTATTACCACTTTTACTTTATTTAAATCCGTCGTAAAAGCTGAAAACACCAATCCCTTAGGCGGAAAAATCGTCTTTCGCTCATACTCCTCATGCAAAAACCCCGACAACTCCTTAAAATAAGGCTTCTCAAACTCCGTACCTAAAAACTCTTTCCAGCTTTCGTGCATAGTAGTATTATAACACGACGGGTGACGACTTTGCAGGGGGTCCCCCGAACCAGCGGATTCGGGGGAAAGCAAAGTCGGCAGGACCCGTCGGACGTGATATAATTATAGCATGGCAAAACTATATTTTAGGTACGGAGCAATGGGGTGTGGCAAAACCATGCAGCTTCTTCAAGTTGCATTCAATTACGAAGAACGCGGCCACAAAGTCTGTGTAATTAAACCAGCGACCGACACGAAAAACGGCACCAAACTACTTACTCGCATTGGCCCAGAGCGCGAGACTGACTTTTGTTTTGATCGCAAGACAAACCTTTATGAAAAGATCGCCAAGGATTACAAGGATGTTCATTGCATCCTCGTTGACGAGTCGCAATTTTTGACTAAAGCTCAAGTCGACCAACTTATGCAAGTCACTATCGACTTTGATATTCCAGTCATGTGCTATGGCCTTCGTCTTAATTTTCGTCGTGAAGATGGTGGTTTTGAGGGGGCTACCAGGCTTCTTCAAATCGCCCATGACATCGAGGAGATTAAAACCATTTGTGTATGCGGCAAAAAAGCGACCTATAATGCGAGGTTTCTAAATGGCAAACTCGTCGCCGATGGCCCCGATGTTTTAATTGACGGCACTAGCGATATTGCTTATCGTGCCATCTGTCCGGCTTGTTATGAAAAATATCTGAAAGGAGCAAAATAATGTATATCGTTATCGAAGGTCAAGACGGCACCGGCAAAGATACTCAGGCCAGAAAGCTGAAAGAATACTATGAGAAACAAGGTAAGAAAGTCGTCGCCTATGCTGAATCCGGCACTGCGAGTGAAGACCCATTTGTTTCCAAAATCGCAAAATTAAACTATGGCTCAAAACAAGACATTGACCACCGCACGCGCGTTTTATTATATTTAGTCAATCGCTACGAGCAATGGCGCAAGCTTGCCGAGCCAGCGCTAAAGCGGGGCGATATCGTTATTACTACGCGTTGTTGGTTTTCAACTTTGGTTTACGAAGGTTATGGTGGCGGAGTTAGCCGTTCCTTAATCACAAAAGTACACAAACTCGTTATGCCAGAAGTGTATTTTAGCCCAGACAAAATAATTCTTTTGACTTTAAACGAAAAAGAGCAAGCCAAGCGCCTCGGCACGCAGACCGACAAAAATTGGAATCGCAAAGAAGAAGTCTGGAAGTCTAAGGGCAATGAGTTCCAACAAAAAATCAATGCGGCTTATCTCAAAATTGCCAAAGAATATAACGTAAACACAGTTGATGCCTCCGGCACCATCGACGAAGTCTTTGATAAAATTTTACAGGAGCTAACCAGAAAACCTCAGCAACGCAGAGCTAGTCGCCGTTCGCGCAAGCACTTGTTTAATTCTCTGCGAACTGCGAGTTATACAGCTCAGCATAAAATCCCCCAGCTGCCAGTAATTTTCGGTGATTCCCCTGCTCCACAATCTTTCCGTCTTTCATCACTAGTATCAGATCTGCATTCCGAATCGTCGACAGACGGTGCGCAATCGCAAACGACGTCCGGCCTTCCGTCAAGTTCTCTAGCGAATCTTGAATCAAATGCTCGGTCCTAGTATCGACGTTTGAAGTTGCCTCATCCAGAATCATCATTGGCGGATTTGCCACCATTGCACGTGCAATCGTAAGAAGTTGTTTCTCGCCGGCTGAAATATTATCAGAGTCCTCCGAGATCTCGGTCTTGTATCCCTTCGGCAAAGCCTCAACCACATGTTCTACGTTGCTTGTTTCTGCTGCACGCTTAATCTCTGCCAGCGTCGCGTCCGGCCGACCGTATTTCAGATTTTCTTCCACCGTTCCAGAAAATAGCCAAGTATCCTGGAGTACCATTCCAAACATTCCGCGCACATCCGAGCGTTTCATTTCCCGAATCGGCACCCCGTCCACTGTGATATATCCAGAATCTGGCTCATAAAACCTCATCAAAAGATTAATGATTGTGGTTTTTCCGGCTCCAGTTGGCCCGACGATTGCAACGTTTGTGCCGGGCGCTACTTTGACCGAGAAATTACGAATAATTGGCGTCTTACCGTCATACGAGAAACATACATCATGGAATTCCACCTCGCCCTTTACCCTCTGAATCATAAGTGCTGGCTCTGGGTCTGGTTCCTCTTCTGGTTCAGTCAAAAATTCAAAAATCCTCTCGCTCGCCGCTAGTAACGCCTGAACCGTAGATACCGTTGACGCCACTTCGGTAATCGGGCGATTAAATCTTGACACGTATTGTATGAATGCCTGAATACTGCCGATGCTTATATTTCCCTCAATTACAAACATCCCACCTAGCACACAGATTGCAATATACCCAAGATTTGTGAAAATATGCGTCATCGGAAAAGACAAAGACGAAAATACTTGAGCCAAAGTTGCTGCCCTAGTTAATTTTTGGTTTGTCTCCGCAAATGATTCAAGCGCTGCGCCTTCGTATGAGTTTGATTTAATAATTATATGGCCAGCATAATCTTCTTCAATCTTGCTATTTAATATGCCAAGCGTTGCTTGCTGTTCGCGGAAATATTTCTGAGCAAAACCAGCGATCTTACCTACTACGAGTACCGAAATTGGCACCACCACGAATGATATTAATGATAGTGGTACCGAAATCGTTAGCATCAACACCATTACGCCAATTAGCGTGGTGATTGATAAGGATATATCTGCAATTTCTTGCGACATTGAAGTTGTCAAAACATCAATGTCATTCATCATGCGAGACAAGGTGTCGCCATATTTGTGTTTATCGAAATATGCGATTGGCAAATGCCCAATTTTTTCTAGTACTTTAGTGCGCAAATCTTTAGTGTAATTTGCCGACACGATCGCAAGAATAAACCCTTGAGCATAATTTAATGCCGCCGCTACGCAAAACAATATAATGACAGTGATTGCTTTGCTGGAAATTATACCCCAATCAATTTCTGGGTAAGTTTCAACTGCAACATTTGTCATATCGCCGAGCAATTTCGGAATAAAAAGTCCAGACATCGCCGAGCCTACTGCTAGTAGTATCGATAAAACAATCGGCCATGCGTAAGGTTTAATCGAACGTCTAAATTCTTTCCATGCAAACTTTTTATTTTTTGCTTTTCCGTAACTATTTTGTGGCCCCATGTAACTCCTTCCTGTATTCCGCGTCTGAAAGTTGTGATTGTACGATTGATCTATATACTTCAGAATCTCTCAAAAGTTCACGATGTGTACCGCACCCCACCATCTTGCCCTTATCTAGTACTACGATTTGGTCGGCATCACGAATCGTATTGACTCGCTGTGCTACAATCAAAACTACCGCGTCAGCTGTCACCGGCTTCAGGGCCTCACGTAACTTTCTGTCGGTTTTCATATCTAGTGCTGAAAATGAATCGTCGAAAATAAAGATATCCGGTTTTTTGCAAATCGCTCTAGCGATTGATAAACGCTGTTTTTGTCCGCCAGACACATTTGTGCCGCCTTGCGAAATATGTGCATTGTAGCCCCCCTGCATCTTGCCGATAAAATTAGTTGCCTGAGCAATTTCTGCCGCATGCTTTACATCCTCATCCGACGCGTTCGGCGCACCAAATGCGATGTTCGAGCGCACTGTGCCAGCAAAGAGTACACCATGTTGTGGTACTAGCCCAATTTTTTGCATTAAATCATCCTTGGAAAAATCTTTTACATTTATGCCGTCGACTAGCACTTCCCCGCTTGTCGCTTCGTAAAATCTTGGCACTAAATTAATAAGTGTAGATTTCCCAGATCCAGTCGAACCAATAAACGCGGTCGTCTGACCCGCCTCTGCGCGAAAACTAATGTCGTCCAAAACTTTTTCCGATGCATCCGGATATGAAAAATCGACTTTTTTAAATTCGACCGACGGTCGCTTTTCCGGCACACCCTTGGTCTCACTTCGCCATTTCACGGATTCTTTTGTTTTTAAAAGTTCGTTTATTCTACCGGCCGACACGTTGGCCCTAGGCAACATCACAAATAGCATTGAGAGCATTAGAAATGACATCATCACGAATGTCACATATTCTGAAAATGCCGTCATGTTACCAAGATAAGCAAAGTCTTGTTTTAATAATGACAACCCAACCCAAGAACAAAGCAGCGATGTCCCGTTGAAGATGATATTAATCAATGGGTTTTGCAGTTCAAGTATTCGGTCTATAAAAATCAAAAGTTTGGTTAGCTGCTCATTTGTTTTGCCGAATTTTTTTCGTTCCAACTCGTCATTATTAAACGCCCGGATTACCCTAAGTCCAGTCAAATTCTCGCGCGTAATCAAAGTCACACGGTCAATTAGGCCCTGGAAAATCTTGAATTTTGGCCCGACGATTGATAGAATTACCGCCGACGACACGACCACGCCGGTAATTCCCACCACGATAATCCAGCTCATTTCCGGTGCGGTTTGAATTGCCATCACGAGCCCAAGTATACAGAATAGCGGGGCTCGTAACATCATGGTTAGTATGAGTGTGATTATCATCTGCACTTGATTTACGTCATTTGTTGTACGCGTGATTAAGCTCGCCGTGCTGTATTTTTTCATGTCCACCATGTTAAATTGCAACACTTTTGCAAAAATCGCCACCCTCAAATCTCTCGAAAAATACGCCCCAACTCTCGCTGATAAATAACTCGAAGCAAATGACGCCACCGCAGAAACCAGTACAAGTAATAACATCCATCCACCATCTTGCCATATCCGACCCATATCACCCGGCACGATGCCATTATTGATAATATCGGCCATGAGCGCTGGGAGCTGCAGGGTTGCATATACCTGACCACCAGTCGCTACGAGAAGCAATCCAACTTGCCACCAATATGGTTTCAAAAATCGTGTTAATTTAAACATATATTATACTATACCTTTCTCATGCTCACCGGGTTTTTGATTATGTTTTTTCTCGATGTGCATATGTAGATAAATTAGTGGACCAACTATCACGTATGAATAATATGTGAAGAATCTCCACACTAGCATTGCCCAAAACACATATCCTGTGGATAGTGACGAAAACACCGCATAGAAAGTCCCTTCTGCTGCGCCAGCATTGCCTGGAGTTGGCACAAAATACACCGCCGATGTTACCACAACTGTCGTCGCGAGACATCTGAAGAAGTCCATATCGCCGCCGAACGCTTTCAAAACAAAGTACGGAATCACTGAGATTAGAAAATTGTATACCACCGACAATAAAATCACTCGCGCCGACAGCCACTTATTTTTTAGAATTACTTTAACCGAATCCGCATATCTAGTTACGTTACGTTCTACTTTTTCTAAAGCGGCCTCACGCTTTTTGACGATTTTTATTTTTGCCAAAACTTTCACCACGAACTGTAAAAATTGCGATGTTTGCTTGGGTAAAAATGTCGTCCCAGCCACCATTACCGGCCAGAATGCATAAAACAAAAGTCCGATTATTGAAGTCACGATCAGTGCTGGATTTTCGCGAAAGATCTCACCAGACGCTAGACAACAAAATGCTACTATAAGAAAACCCACTTGACTAGCAATCATCGCAAAAATCGGGATTGATGTGGAATGTCCAGACTCGAGCCCACTATGCTTTCGCATATAATAAATCTGAAACGGCTGCCCGCCAATCGATGCCGGCGTGACATTGTCATAATATCGACCAAGCATCAGCACTCGCCACGACATTTTCCAAATCTGCCGACGAGCCATTTTAGTCTCAGGCGTTAGCGACTCACGGATCATTAGTATGTATTTTAAAACACAGGCTAAGATTGCCACCATAAAGCAAATCGTTGCCGGGAGTAGCATCCACCAGTTTAGCTTTACTTCCGAAAGCTCCGCCGCGTTAGATGAATTTCCAAACTCGTTTATAGCCGTCACCACAATTACTGTAATATTGATTGCTACAAAAATTCCAGTCAGAACCCACTTGCGCCATTTTTTTTGCTTTTCGCTGATCACTTTTCCCTACTTTCGGGCCGTTTTTATATTTGGGTACTCATCGATTAATACCCGGATGCAGCCGGCAATTGGCACCGCAATAATCGCACCAAGTAGCCCAAACATATACATACCGATCACGATAGCGACCAAAATCATGACCGCTGGTAAGTTTAAGGCATTTCCTTGAATCTTTGGTGCTATGACGTTATTCTCAATCTGTGCATATATAATATACACTACTGCAAAGATTAAGCCGGCCGGCAGACTGTTAAATATCAAAATCAAAGTCACCAAAGTGCCACCGATGAACTGTCCAAACATCGGGATGAGGTAAAATAGCATCGTGATAAGACCCATTGGTATAGCGATGCTCATCGGTACATTGGTAAATAATGATAGTATAAATACGATTAATCCAGAAGCACAACCGTCAATCGCTGCCACAATTGCTTGTCTAGATACATAGGTCGATATCACATTTGCCATCCGCGCCACTACACGCTTTGCTACGATTACTGGCTTTTTATTTTCCTCGGCAGCCTCTGCGCTGGCCCACAAAGTGGTCGCCAATGCTGGACCTTCTAGCATAAATAGGAGAGTCAAAACTAGGGTCAATATAATTTTCATTGATGCGTCGGCAATCCCGCTCACTCCAGAAACTAAATTATTGCTGAGCACCCCAAGCACATCGCGTGATAGACTACCGATGGCACTAGTGATACTATCGTGTAGATTTTCGATGCCGATGGCTTTGCCAAAATTGTTGATCCCATCCCATCCGCCAAATGTCTTTTCGAAAGTCTCAGGAAAATTTTTGACGAAGTTGGCAGTCTCGTTTACTACTACTGGTCCCACTACGGCAATCACCCCGCCAATCACTGCTACCACGATGAGATATGCAAGCACTGCCGACAAAGTCTGGTGCTTTTTCTCAGTACCAAAGTGCTTAGTAAAAAACGAGTTCACCTTGCGTACAAGTGGCTTCAAAGCTAGCGCTAGGAAAATCGAAATCCCTACGATGATAAGCCCAGTCTTTGCCGAATACAGGAAAAACAAAATTCCCGCAAAAATTAGTGGCACCGACCAAAACTTTACAAAAGTTCTAAAATCAGTCTCAATTTGCTTTGACATATGCCTCCTTCATGTCACCATTATATCATAAAAATTATGTTTGCATTAAAAAGCCCGACATTAAAGTCGGGCGGGGGTAGGGGGATTATTCGTATGCGAAGCCAATCGCGAAATCTTCACGCTCATTGCGGAAGAAGTCTGCGATGACTTCCTCGGCTCGGTCAAAGTACGCGTGTAATTTTTCCTGTTCGCGCGTATGAACAATGATGTTCACGTCTTCGCGCGACTCGCCTCTGTCGAGTACGTCAAACACCCTCAATCGAACGTCACACCACGGATCCATCATGCGTGAATAGACCGGTACGATGGCGGTAGTCGCACAAAAGAGCGCGTCGCGCAGGTCGTCTTTGACGACACTGGGGTGCATACTGAATGCATGCGTATAGCTCATGGCGTCTCCAGCCCCCTCATCATCGAAGAAGCTGAGTCCGCCGAGCCAATCGTCGGCCTCCTGGCAGTGGGGTGTCAGGGTGATTTCTATGAGGCTGTTTTCTTGCCTCTCGTACCACCCGCCACTCTTTGCCTGCTCTCTTACTTTTTCTCTTAAATTATGGTATAATAATACAACATGTTAGTTTCAGATTTTAATTATAATTTACCAGAAGAGCGCATTGCGAAATTTCCGCCAGAGGAGCGCGGTTCTACGCGACTCCTAGTGCTAGATCGCAAGACTGGCAAGATCACAGGCTCGTATTATCGTAACCTGGATGAATTTCTGAACCCGGGCGATGTCTTGATTTTAAATGATACCCGCGTGATGCAGTCACGACTTTTCTGTACCTTGCCGGATGGGCGCGAGCGCGAGCTTGTCGTTCTCGAAAAACATGGCGACGAGCCTCAGCGCGTCATGTACCGCGGGAAACTTCACGATGGAGATAAGGTTTTTGTTGGTAAAGAACAAATTTTAGTCACCAAGATTCTCGGTAACGGTATCGCTGAGGTCGAATCTGACACTTCGCTTGACAAGCTCGCCGAAAAATACGGCACTGTTCCCTTGCCACCATATCTTCATCGCAACGCTACCGAAGATGACAAGAAACGCTACCAGACCGTCTGGGCCAAAAATATGGGCTCCGCTGCTGCGCCGACCGCCAGCCTCAATATGACTGAGGATCTCATTGATCGCTTGCAGAAAAAAGGCGTCATCGTAAAATATCTTACTCTTCACGTCGGCCTCGGCACTTTTCTTCCCATGCGCACCGACAATGTCGAAGACCACAAAATGCACTCCGAATGGTTCCACATCCCAGAGGACACGCTGGGGGCAATCCAGGGCGCGGGTGGCCGAAACCTATCTTTCGAAGGGCCTAAGACTTGGGCGAGCGCCCCGGAGCGGCCCGAGAAAGATAGGTTCGGACAGGACCCGTGCCCTCGTATTGTCGCACTCGGTACCACTGTCGCTAGAACTCTGGAATATTACGCTAGGACTGGTAAGACGGAAGGCGAAGATGATATTTTTATTTATCCCGGCTTTGAGTTTAAAATTGTCGACGCGCTTCTGACGAATTTCCATGCGCCAAAATCAACTGTTCTTATGCTCGCTAGCGCTTTTGCTGGCTGGGAAAATCTCCACGCCGCTTATGACTACGCAGTCGAGCAAAAATACAATTTTCTAAGTTACGGAGACTCGATGTTTATATGCTAAAGTTTGACATAGAGCATAAAGACGGTCTCGCTCGTGTCGGTATCATTCATACTCCGCACGGCGATATTAAGACCCCGGCTTTTGTTGGTGCCGCCACGCGTGCTACCGTTAAAGCTCTCACCATGAAAGAGATGAACGAGCTTGGTTCTCAGGCCATCCTTGCTAATACCTATCATCTCATTCTTCGTCCAGGCATAGAGCTTATTGAGGAAGCTGGTGGCCTCGCTGAGTTTTCCAGTTGGCATAAACCAACCTTCACTGATTCTGGTGGCTTTCAGATTTTTTCCCTTCCAAATGTTAAAATTTCCGAAAATGGCGTCAAATTTAAATCCCACATCGACGGCGCAAATTTTGAGCTAACCCCAGAATCTTCGATGCAAGCGCAATGGGCCATTGGCGCCGACATCCACATGGCCTTCGACCACCTCGCCAAATCTGATAGCTATGCTGATATGGAGGAAGCTATGCATCGCACCCATCGCTGGCTTGACCGCTGCGTCACCGAGCATAAAAGACTTAGAGAAAAGGCAGCGAGTGAATCTGGCCAGAATGCCTTTTCTGAAGGGCTTCCGGAGCGCAGCAGCGCGAGGACAAGCGCGCCTCGCCCGTGGCGACGGGCCGAGGCGACGCGACCCGAAGAAAAGGTATTTGGCCAGATCCTATCGCGAGAGCAGTATCTCTATGCCGTGGTGCAGGGCGGCACATTCAATGACCTGCGTGCGGAGTCGGCGCGCTACTGCGCGGGCAAAGATGTCGATGGCTTCGGTATCGGCGGTGTCTTTACTGCCAAAAATATGGACGAAATGTTAAAAACAGTAAATAGTATTTTACCCGAAAATAAACCAAGACATTTGCTTGGCATGGGCCAAGAGCCGATTGATCTTTTTGTCGGCGCCGAATATGGCTGTGATACTTTTGACTGCGTTGGTCCGACTCGCATGGCAAGAAATGGTTCGCTCTACACCAAGGATGGCCGCATTAATATTAAAAACGCCAAGTATGCGCACGATTTTAAGCCACTCATGGAAGATTGCGACTGCGAATGTTGCAAAAATTACACTCGCGCTTATCTCCATCATCTTTTTAGGACCGATGAAATCACCGCCAAGGTACTAGCTTCAATCCACAATGAGCATTTTGTCGTCAGCACCGTCGACCACATCCGTGAATCTATCATGGACGGGACTTTCCAAGATTATAAAAACGCTTTTCTTTCTCGCTATTACGCAAAATAAGTTAATTACTCAGCGTATTGCCAAATGGCGCCATCGGCGGTGTCACGAATCGCGATGCCGCGCGTCAAAAGTTTGTCGCGGATTTCATCTGACTTTGTGAAATCTCGCGCCTCGCGTGCAGTCTGTCGCTCGCGAAGTAAATCATAGATCTCGCTGTCCACGTCTGGCGTGTCTTTGATCAATTTCAGACCAAACAGTTCATCAACTTTTTTCCAATCGTCAAGTGATAAATTTGATTGCTCAATTATTGCACATGCTTCTGCTGAATTAAGATTATTATTTACTGCTTCCAAGATTTTTTCAAACACCCCATCATCATGCGCGACGTCCTTTTGATAGCATTCCGCAATCCGATTTCGCCAGTTTAGTCTCCTTTGCTTCGCTGCGGCGAGCGATTCAAATGTAAAGTTTCTAGTGCCCTGATAATGTCCAGAAAGTAACCACATTTTATAATCCATCGGCAAAAACCCACGCGCCTTCAAGTCGTCTAGCGAATAAGTATTACCGAGCGATTTTGAAATCTTCTGCCCATCAATGGTGATAAAATCACAGTGTAACCAAAATCGCGACAGTTCTCGTCCGTATGCGGCGTAAGTCTCGGCAATTTCATTTGTATGATGTACTGGAATATGATCAACCCCGCCAGTGTGAATATCGATCGGCTCGCCAAGCTCTTTATGGATGATGGAAGAACACTCTAAGTGCCAGCCAGGATATCCTGGTCGCCCAAGATAGTCCCAACGCATTTCATGCTGTTCGCTAGGGCGAATAAATTTCCAAACGGCAAAATCCGCCGCATTTTTCTTTTCATCAGAAAATTCTACTCGTGCCCCCGCCTGAAGGCCAGACAAATTTAACTTTGCAAAATCAGCATAACCCGGGAATTTTGAAGTGTCAAAATATACGCCATCGGAAGTTTCGTAAGTATATCCATGACTAGTCATTAGGTCGACAGCCTTGATGTCTTCATCAATATAGTCCGTAGCCCTCGCCACTACATCAGCTGGCAAAAATTCCATCTCACCATAATAATCAAGATATCGCTTAATGTATCTTTCGGCTACTTCCCAGACACTAATACCCTCGCGCATAGCGCCCTTCTCAAGTTTGTCGTCGCCAGTATCGCCATCCGATACTAAATGCCCGACATCGGTTAAATTCAGTACTCGCTTTACTTTAAGACCATTTGCCTTCAAAGTTCTTACTAAAAAATCCCAATACGCGTACGCCGCAAAATTACCAATATGTGGTTCACTATATACAGTCGGCCCACACGTATAAATCTTTACTACCTTGCCTGCCGGTCGGAAGTTTTCTAGTTTTCGCGTCGATGTATTATATAATCTAATTCCCATATCTCCTCCATTTTAAGATTTATATAGCATTTCTTCAAGTACACCTTTAATTTTTACGTATTTTTCGCGCGCCATTTTGTGTCGCCCTGGTACTTTTACTGCGGAAAGATATTTCGGGTTGGATTTTACTAACTTCGGAATATTATATGATGCGATAATGCGATCACCCTCACCGTATATTAAAACTGCCGGCGTCGTAAGCTCTAAGAGTCGTTTGTAATTCTTGCGATTTTTGACAATTTTATTTAGTGACTGGTTAAAAGATTTTTCTTTCAAAATGCCACGATTTTTGATACTTACTGCCTCCTTGAAGCTACTTATTGCGAGTTCAAACGCTGGATTATCTAAATCTTTTTCCGTATATACCGGCGGCGAGCATAAAATCAGTTGTGAGACGGACTTTTTATGTTCATGAGCATATCTCGTCGCAATTAAAGTACCCATTGAGTGTCCGACTAGCACTAGTGGCGTACTACATTTTAGCTTCTCTAGTGAATTTTGGAGCGCCGCCAGCTGATCCTTGTAACCATAATCAAGGTTATCACTTTTGTATGACTCACCAGAACCTAGCAAATCATAAGTCACAAAGCGAACATTTTTTAGCGAAGTGGTACCCTCTAAATATTCCAAGGTTAAAGCAAAAGTCGCCGAGCTAGATGCAATACCATGTAAAAATACTACTGTTAATTCCGGATTTCCCGACGGACAAAAATCGTGAGTCTTTTTCAGCTCAAGTGGCCTTTTTAGTAAATCATAACTTATGCTAATCATTCTCTTCTCCCTCAAGTAGCTCAGGTACGATTTTTACCAAATCGCGCACGACGTCTTCATACGACATGTCATAAGTCCTAAAACCGGCAGCATACGGATGTCCGCCACCGCCAAAATACCCAGCCACCATCTCAGCGATTCCCACTTCGCCACTACAGCGAATTTTGCCAGTCACCTTACCGTCTGGGTAAGTCTTCACTGCTACGGCGACTTTTACGCCTTCAACCATCCTGAGCTCTTCTAAAATCAGCACGTTTGGATTGTATTCGTCTGAATATTCCGCAATGTCATCCCACGGTATATGTACCGTTGCGAGCGCACCGTCGAGCGAATATTCTACGCGTTTGATAAGGTCGGCTTTGTAATCCAAAATTCGCGGTGATTTCTTCATGAATTCACGCCGCCTTTCTTCTAGCTCAGCCACATTTGCGCCGAGTTTTGTCAGTTCTGCACAAATTTCAAACGTGCGTGCTGTGACTGCGGAACTAGTTAGACCCAAAGTATCGGACATGATGCCTTGCATGATGGCTTCGGCTGCCTGCTTTGAAATCTCCATTTTTTCCGTAGAGGCAATCTCGTAAATCAATTCCGCACACGCCGGACGTGTCTCGATCATACTCTCATGCGGGAATTCTACATCATCTTCCGTTTCGTGGTGGTCCAGTATTAATACTGGTGCAGAGTACAGCCGATTTCTTATGGCTGCATCATCAAGCAATTTAGAAAGTAACACCGTAGCCGCTGTATCAACAATAATATAGCCGTCGGCTCTAAAGTCAAATTCATTGCTTACTCTCGACCAATCTTCAAAATACCTTAAATATTTTGGGATATCTACGGGGCAATACAAACTAATTTCCCTGTCACTTAGCAAATAATCCAAAGCAATTGCGCTCCCCAAAGAATCTCCGTCCGGATTTTCCGCCTGAATCACGCAAATTTTATTTTTCCCTGTTATAAACTCACTAAACTTGCTATACATACTATATATTATATCATAGCTTGTTATTTTACGGAGTGGACGTAGTGTGTTACAATAATCATATGACATTTTTACGTGCAAACAAAAAATTTGAACGTTTCGAAGACGTCAAGCCAGAAATACTTCAAAAAGAAAACGTAAAGCTTTTGCTTTGTGACTTAGATAATACTCTTAGGCTACATTCGGAAAAGGAACCGGCCGAAGAACTCGCAGACTGGATTGCAGAATGCAAAAAAGCTGGCGTGCAGATTGTGATTATAAGCAACAATGGTCGCAAAAAAATGATGCAAAAATTCTGCGAGCCTATTGATGTGCCATGCGTCTGGTGGGCCAAAAAACCGATGAGCAAAAAACTTACCGAAGCGATGGAAGAATACAAAATTTCCCCCAAGAACACTGTAATGTTGGGTGATAAATGGTCGACCGATGTCTTGGCAGCAAGATTTGCCAATGTTCGTGCCTGGAAAGTCAATCACCGAAGAGACGTAGTAAAGTAAGATATAATAAGTAGTACTGTCATGGTAAATGCCGCAGAGTCCGAGCGGTCCAAAAATCCGCCATGTCCTTCGGAGCCACCGACTAGTATCTCAACCCACCCTAGCCATTTATCATGGATAATAATTTCATTCGAATCTTTTACTTTGAATTTTCGCTTCACGTAGCTCTCAAACAAATCCCCCAGGAGTGCCAATGGGCTACATAGCAGATACATCCAATCCGTTTTAAAATCCCCCCGCGTCGCCATAAGGGCGACCACCATTAAGATTGAGATAAGAAGACCGAAAATCGTACCTTCCCAAGTTTTATTTTTTGAAATTTTTGGAAACGGCCGGGATTTTTTAAAAATTTTTCCACCAATTGATTTACCAAAGAAGTACGCAAAAACATCATATCCCGGCACGCCGAGGATAATATACCAAAAATATTGTTGGCTGGTGCGAGCTACAAATATTGCCCCGCAAATCAAAAACACCGCCTCAAGTATCACCAATGCCACACGTGGCGCAGTCGCCCCATGCTTTAAAAAGCTAAAAAGCTCAATCATTGCAACGAGCGAAAAGATTGCATACATGATTTTGAATGGAACCGCATCAAAAGCACAAATACCTAGAAGTGAGACCACAAACATTCCAACCCCCACCAGTACTCTTACCTTGAAGTTCCTGTCCATATTTTCATTATATCACGCCATATATATAATATATGGCGTTTCTAGAGATTGGTGCGGTTTTCTAGGGCAGCAGATAAGGTCACTTGGTCTGCATAGGATAAATCAACACCTAGTGGCAAGCCGCGTGCTAGTCTGGTGATTTTAAGCGATGGCTTGGCCTCATGTAAGACCTTTTCAAGTAGTAATGCGGTAGATTCGCCTTCCACTGATGGGTTTGTAGCAATGATCACTTCATTTACTTCATCTGAGTCTAGTCGTGAGACAAGCTCTTTGATGTGGAGCTGTTCAGGAGTGATTCCATCAATGGGCGACACCGCTCCGCCGAGCACATGATATACGCCGTGAAAACCATGAGTCGCCTCAATCGCGTAAATATCCAGTGGCTCTTCCACCACTAGTACTGTAGAACGGTCCCGACTAGAATCAGCATAAAGTGGTGACACCTCGTCATTTGCATCCATTAACGCAAATGTTACGGGGCAAGATTTTACTTCATCATGAAGCTTGCTGAGAGTGTCGGCAATTGATTCGGAAACTTTTGGATTCGCACGAAAAAGATAGTAAGCGTATCTTTCCGCCGTCCTCTGACCTACTCCCGGCAACATTCCTAAAGCCTGAACTACATCCCTTAACGCCTGCGGCAACATTTTACCTCCAAAGTCGCACCGTAAAAGTCTTACATTCCAAGGCCAGACAAACCGCCCATTAGAGGCTTCATCTTGTCCGTTGCAATCTCTTGTGCTTTTGCGAAACCATCGCGCATACAGTTTTCAATCCAGCGCTCAAGCTCGTGAATGTCGTCAAGATCAACTCGCTCTGGATCGATCGTCACCTTTTTCACTTTTAGTTCACCAGAAATTTGCACTACCACTGCGCCGTCGCCGGCTTCAACTTCAACGATTTCGTTTTTTAGTTCTTTTTGTGCCTTACGTAGCTGATTAATCAGCTTCATTTGGTCCATCGTCTGACCCATGTTGTTCTCCTTTTACTGTATATAGATATATTATATCAGAGTTTTCACGCATTGGTGAGGTAATTATGCGATTTAATGAATAATTTTCCAGAGCCTCCGTCTCACCGCGCAAAATTGCTACACTTCCAGCCAAATATTGTGAATCACTTGGTAGCACCGTAAGGTCAGACGACTCTTCCAGGATTTTGTAAAAATCATAATGTTCGTCTACTACCAAAACTTCATCCGTCAAATTATCCCGAATAATGCTAAGGTCATAGTAAAACTCATTTGCGATTTGTGGGTTATAGCGATAGCCATATAGATATTGCAAAAGACTCGGCACAATCATTACGCTAAAAAGTATCGTTAGTGGCAAAAGCGCCGAAATTCGTGCGTATGGATTCTCTGGAAATAAGCCATACCATTTTTCAAGCAAATATTTAAGCCCATGTGCTGCCAAAATGGTAATCGGTAGAATGAAAAAGATAATTGCCTTAGGATTAAAACCGGAAATAATGAGAGTGAAAATTATTAGTAGTGAGGCAATTGAATTTCGTGATGCAAAAAAGCCTTTCGTAGTAGAGAAAAGACCGATTAGTGTGAGTGCAAAAAGCGGTAAACTCATAAGTGGAGCTAGGAAAACTCCGCCGACTTGCCCTCGCCATGAAAATACCGGCGCAAGACCAGACCAAATATTACTAAAGACTCCATGACCGTCAAAATCTCTTGCGAATAATATTTCCATAATGGTACCAGGCTGATTCACGACATTTGTAATTAGAAGCGCGGCGCCACCGAGAATAATTAATGCCGCAAGTATCAACATTGGCTTTGGTAAATTTTTGACAATAAATCTAAGATGTGGTTGCATCGCTACAAACACTACACAGAATATAGCAAAATATATCATATATGGCGTAAATATTGAAAGCAACATTGCGATAGCGAAGAAAAATGAATATTTCGGTTGTGGTCTCGCCTCGCCGTAAATTTTCGACCCTAACCAAAGTAAGAGTGTCGGCCAAAATACCAGCATAATCAATGGTGTACCAGACCCAGCTAAGAAAAGAAATGGCGTAGATAGTACTACTAAGCAAGACGCAAGCAAAGATACGTTGTTTTTAAACCAGCGGTTAAGAAGTAGTATTAGTAGAAGCCCTAGCAATAATCCGATTATAACACTCGGCAACTTAATAGCGTATGGTGTAAGACCTAGCGTCGCAATTGAAAATTTTTGCAACAAATGATATGGCAAATCCACCAAGTCACCATCCAGTGGCGCATTGAAATCTAATGCGTGGGAAATTACAGCGGAATCCATTTCAGCTTCGGAAAGTCCGGTCTGTGCAATGAGCGGCAACCCAAAAAGCAACCCTACAAATGCTAACCCAAGCACAATATAACCAATCATAAACCTATGACGGTATAAAAAGAGTTTAGAAACAATAATTTTCTTCACTCTATAATTATAGCACAAGAATAACTAAAAATATACTTTTTGGGACCGTAAGCTTGGGCGAGCGCCCTTGAGCGTGTCCCGAAAAGTATATTTTAGTTATTCTTCCCTAGTTTTATCGAGCGACATAAAACGTAGTAATTCTGGGTGGAAGTAAAGCTCAATTTTGCCGACCGCCCCATGGCGGTGCTTTGCAACCAAAAGTTCCGTAATGTGCGTCTCTTCGTAATTGTCATCATTTTGTCGGTAATAGTCTGGGCGGTGCAAAAACATCACAAGGTCGGCGTCCTGCTCGATTGACCCGGATTCGCGAAGGTCGGATAGCACTGGTCTAGGATCGTCTCGCCCGGTCACCGAACGTGAAAGCTGCGCCAAAGCCACCACAGGAATCTCAAGCTCACGTGCCAAAATTTTAAGACCACGCGAAATCTCCGTCACTTCCTGCACACGATTCCCTTTATAACGATCGGAACCCTGAATAAGCTGCAAGTAGTCCACGATTACAATCCCAATATCCTTGTCATGCATTGCGCGCCTTGCTTTATTGCGCAAATCCATAATTGTCATTGAACTCGTATCGTCAATATAAATCGGCAATTCATCCATCTCTCCGAGCGCCTCGCCAATCCGCTGAAATTCATCATCCGTCAGATTGCCGGTCCGCATCTTCCAGTTATCAACGCCAGACACATCCGAAATCATCCGGTCCACAATTTCGTTCGCCGCCATCTCCATCGAGAAAAACAATACGCCTTTTTTATTCATGCTCGCAATGTTGTATGTTAAGTTCTGTGCGAAAGTGGTCTTACCCATTGCTGGGCGAGCACCGATGATGATGAGATCGCCTTTTTGAAAACCAGCAGTTTTTTTATCTAGGTCACGAAAGCCAGTTTTGAGCCCACGCAGTGCGCCTTTGTTTTTGTGTAGTTCCTCAATCCTATCAAATGCGTCTGCGAGTAATTCGTCCATCGCGACATAATCACTCTTAACTACCTTGTCGGATACATCAAATAATTCTTTTTCGGCCGAACCAATTAGGCTTTGCACATCCGCATCGTCCTCAAACGCTTTATTGGCGATTTCATTGCCAGCTTTGATTAGCCGCCGTCTAGTAGATGCTTTCTCGATAATCTCCGCATAGGCCTTCGCATGTGTTGCGGCTGGTACAAAATTTGATAGTTCAGTAAGATATGGAGCGCCGCCAATATCCTTTAGCTGCTTTTTAGTTCTAAGTTCAGTCGTCACGGTCAACAAATCTACTGGCTTATGCTGGTCGTATAGATTCATCATCGCCTCAAAAATCATTTGATGGCGCTCTTCATAAAAGTCTCGCGGCTTCAAAATCGTCAATATTTCCGGCAATGCGCCGTCAGAAATCAAAATAGCACCGAGCAAAGATTTCTCAGCTTCTATATCCTGCGGTGGTACACGACCACCTGATTTAGAATGGGTTGCCTCCTCCGTCATTTTGTACCTCTCCACCCATTATACCAGAAATCTTAGAAATTAATTCGTCTTTCTTTGCGTTTGGATTTTCTCCAGCGTCTAAAATTTTTACTTCAAGTCCATTTGCTGCATCGATTAAAATCTTTTTGTTGTTTGCGCGTGACAAAATTGTCTTCGCGATTTTTTTCTCTGGATAAATTTCCAAAGTACTGCCGCTTACGTTATGCCCAGCCTTCGCCACTTGCGAATAAACTGCATCGTTCATACCCTTCACCTTCTCCAAAAACCCATTCCAGTCAAACTTGCCATGTGTGATATTGGCGGGCGACCTTTCAACTTCTTCTGTCGATGCGTCATTTTGGTCTTGTGATGGGGTCCTGACACTTGAATCCCGCTCGGGAGCGCGTCCGGCCGGCCCGTCGCCACGGGCGGCCGGCGCTAATACTCGCGCTGCCGCGCTCCGTACCTCCCTTCGCTGCGATTCAAGCGTCACCCCATCACACAAGGCGACGAGCAACCTCGCTTCTGCAAAAGGTGCTTTCACGTCTGGTAATCTTGCAAGTAACGGCAGAGTTATTGGCTCTGGGTTATCAATAATCGTCGTAATCAATTCTTCTGCAATTGTTTCTGCTTTAATACCAGAAGATAACAATTCTTTCAAAGATGTTGTAATTTTTACAACATCACCGGATAAATAATTAGTAATTAGTTCGGCGATTTTTTCGTCTTCTGGTAGGCCGATAGCTTTTTCTACTAATTCTTTCGTGATTTCTTCATCTGAAAGCGTAGAAATCTGGTCAAGTAGACTTAGCGAGTCCCGAAATGATCCGCCACCACGTTTCACTACAAGCTTCAAAGCTTCATCGGAAATTTTGATTTTCTCTTTTTGGCATACTGATTTTAGAAAATCAAACATTGTCTGCCGACTAGCTAATTGAAAAGTGTAAGTCTGAGCTCTGGAAGTAATTGTAACCGGTACTTTATAGGCATCGGTCGTAGCCATAATGAAAATCACATGCTCCGGCGGCTCTTCCAAAGTTTTGAGCAAAGCATTGAATGCTTCTTTTGTCAGCATATGTACTTCGTCGATAATGTAGACTTTGTACTTTCCCATCGTCGGCGCGATAGCCGCTTTTTCGCGAAGCTCCCGTATATTATCAATGCCACGATTACTGGCACCATCAATTTCGATAATGTCGACATAATCATCTTCTACTTCATAAGAAAACCCGTTCACCTCGTGCGCTAAAATTCTTGCCACACTCGTCTTGCCACAACCTCTCGGGCCCACAAAAAGATACGCATGGGACACTTTGCCAGCTTTCAAAGCCGCCATTAGCGGCTTCGTCACTTGCGGTTGGCCAATCACCTCACCAAGACTTAGTGGTCGCTCTCGTCGATATAAATTTTTCATTACAGTGCCGCTTCTACTGCTGCCCAAGTCGCATCTTCATTGTTTGCTGGGATTGTAACCGACACTTGTGAACCAGTCCGAAGTCTAAAATATGTCACCGATGCATATAAAATCTGATATTCACGACCACCAACTTCTACGAAATACTTATCGTCGTGATGTGTCAAAGTGCCAATCACGGTCTTGCGCTCGACTGGACCGATCTGCTTATACAAGAATTTTCCATCTTCTGAAATCGTAAGTTTCAAAATATCGCCTTCGACCAACTTTGACTTTGAAGCATAGTTTGCCGGTACTGGATAATTCTTACCGTCTGGACCAATCATGATTTGGCCATCAAAAATACCCTCAATGACTTTGCCCTCAGGGCCAGACATAATAGTCTCGCTAGGAGCAGTAATGACTTCACCGTCACCAAGTATCGAAATCAAAAGTTCTTTCGCCGCTGCGAGATTTGTCTCAGCGTCGCTAATTAGCCCCCTAAGTCTTTTTATTTGTTTTTCTGGTATTTCAGACATCACCTCGCATCCTGTCTACATAGTATTAATATTATATTATACCCACCGGGTGCAAAAGTCAACCACTTTTTACCTTAAGTTTTCCACCATTTTAACACCTACAAACCGCAAAGTGTTGTAAAAATTACTCGTTTTTCCAAAGCCCAGTATGGCGTACTCCATCATAAATCATTGTCGGAATTCCTTTTACGCGCAACTGCTTCTCTACAATCTCACGGTTTTCGCTCATTTTATCGGCAATCTCTGGGTAGCTAGCGATTTTGCGGACTTCTGCCACTCCGGCTTCGTCTAATCCAAATTCCGCTAGCCACGATTCTAATTTTGCCGTAGCTTCTTCGCTAGTATAATCGTCGTTAAACTTATTTTGATACGAAATCCCTTCGCTATTTTTACCAGTAAATAGTTTGTCGATAATTTGCATCGCTAGGCCGCTTCTAAATTGCTCCGCCGCTAGCATATATCGTGCGACTAACCCAGAGTTAGCAAACTTATAGGAGTCATCTGCATCCTGAATCGCAAACGGCACCAATCTTACATTATATTTTTCGAAAAACCCAGCCACTTTTTGATTGCGATACGAAATCATACAGACCGAGCAACCCGGGTCAAAGATATCTACCGCTATCGGCGCGTCCGCAGCAACTTCGGTATTTACCGTGACGTAATTAAAATCGTAATCTTCCGCCTTGTAAGTCCTGAACTTGTCTGGTATCGCCTCGAAAATCTCACCCCACTCAGTAAACCATCGCCCAGTCGCCTCTAGCATATTCGAAGGCTCCGACTCGTCGATCGAACAAACTTCCGCCCCGAGCGAGCAGGCTGAAGGCGTCGTCACGTTGCATGAACCAAGTGCCCAGAGCGCGAGCAAAGACTTCACTGCGGTGAGTAGTGCCCATACCGCGACCGCCACTATCACGACCGACAATACCTCAATCACCGCCGACAAAGGTTTTACCCACTTTGGATGCTTCACGATTACGCGCGATAGTATTGTATTTTTTACATCATCTTTGAAGCCGGTCTCGCACTTCTGAAGTCGTACTTTTTTCCAAAGGCACCCCCATGCTTTTTTAAACATTTTCCAGTAGCTTTTCCCCACTTCGGGCTTAAAAATCGAAATTATTGCCACAAAGATGCCAATCAAGGCTAAAATAATAAATGCAGCTATACACACCATAATAAACTCATTTTAGCACTAGTTTATTATTTTGCCAAGAGCGTTCATGACCTTGTCGATGTCGGACGCTTTGGTGTGTAATCCGAGTGAGAACCGAATCAAAGGTGGCAATCCTAGTACATGATCGAGATAATAATGCACGCAAAAATACCCAGTCCGCGCCATAATCCCCTTGCGCGACAAAGCCTCACCGAGCAAGTGCGAACCTACTCCTTCTACATAAAAAGTCATCGTTGGGTTTACCTCGTGATTTACTAAATGCACTTTTGGCGATGCTTTCAAAAACTCATACAATCTATGGTAGTTGTTTTCAAAATCTTTCCAGGCGGATTTTGGTACTTTTTCTAGCCAGTCTAGCGCTGCGCCAAGCCCGATGATTTCGCCCCAGGCCTGCAGCCCCGATTCAAAACGCGTATATTTATGCTCTTTGTTTTCCGCCGACAATGCAAACGAATCTCGCTCAACGTCATCTACCATTCCACCGCCGAGCCACAAAGGCTGCAAATACGACTCCAGCTCGTCTCGCCACACGATTACGCCGAGCGACGGTGCGTATAATTTGTGTGCCGAGAAGCAAATCGCATCTACTCCCACGCCACGCAGTACGTCCACGGAATGCGCCATCGCTTGCGCCGCATCTATAATTAAAATCCCGCCCGCCTTATGCACTGCCTTGCAAAGCTCTGGTAAGTTCGATAATTTCCGCCCGTCAAAGTTTGATGCGCAGTTTACTACCACAATCGCATCGGTAAAATCATAGGCGCCTACATCAATCGTCCCGTCGTCATTTCGCGGTATCACCTCGCGTGGCAAACCAGTCCGTTTACTAAATCCCATCGTGCCAAGAAACGGCGAGTTGTGTTCGATCTCGCTCGTCACTATCTTTTTAAATTTCGACGCGTCAATCTGTGACAGAATCAAATTTATACCATATGTGGTATTGAGTGTAAATGACACGGTGTATTTTCGCGACTTTAATTTCAAATATTTCAACACCTTCTCTCGGCATCCGTCCACCAAAGCGTCCGTCTCGCGCCCCCACTTGTACTTCACCCGCTCGCCGCATGAATTGTGCTCGGTATAATACCTCTCCATTGCCTGAATCACGCATCTCGGCCGTAAGCTCTGACACGCTGAATCTAAGTACACTTCCCCCTCACCTAAATAATCAAAATCATCCATATATTATATATTATACACAAAAAATCACCCTTGCGGGTGATTTTAAGTACAACTAGCTAACCTTTGATGTTTTACGCGAGCTCGACAGTCGCGCCAGCCTCTTCGAGGGCTTTCTTCATCGCCTCAGCGTCAGCCTTAGCGACCTTCTCCTTGACGGTAGCAGGAGCACCGTCGACGATAGCCTTAGCTTCGCCTAGACCCAATCCGGTAGCTTCCTTTACAGCCTTGATGACTGCAATCTTCTGTGCACCAGCGTCTTTGAGGACGACGTCATATTCAAACTTACCCTCGTCAGCAGCAGCGCCATCAGCACCAGCAGCGGCCACAGCTACAGCTGCGACTGGCTCGATGCCATATTCGTCTTTGAGGACGGTTTTGAGTTCATTGACCTCAAGCACGGTCATATTGACCAACTCTTCGGCCAACTTCTTAATATCAGTTGCCATAAAATTAATTCCTTTCTTAATTTAAGCGGTTGCTTTTTCTTCTGCGTGTTTCTCAAGCCCAGACACGACACCGTTGATACCAGACAAGAGTGTATCGACGACCTGTGCGATGAGCTCGTTCTTGGTCGGAAGTGACCCTAGCGTCTTTACCTCTTCGGTAGAGAGCGCAGTGCCTTCGGCGTTGAAACCGCCAATAAGCTCCATCTTATCATGAGTCTTTGCGAATTTAGTCAAAACCTTCGCCGCATCGAAATCTTCATCCGTGCCGAGCGCATAAAGTAGTTGCCCGGTCAGTCCAGAAGTCTCGGTGTCTTTGTAGGCAGCGATTTCTTTCATCGCGACCTTGACTAGACGGTTCTTCACGACCTTGATTTTTACGCCAGCTTCCCGAGCGGCTTTTCTAAGTTCCTGGAGCTCCTTGACGGTCAACCCCTGGTACTTTGCATAGACTACCATTTTGGAGTCAGAAAGTAGCTCGGTGAGTTCAGCAACCAATGTGTTCTTTTTATCTTTTGAAATTGCCATAAAAAGTTCCTTTGGTTAATTAATATTTCGGTTAGCTAATTGTTAAATAGCGTCACCAAACAAATACAAGATTTCCTCGGTGGCAAATTAAGCTTATAAAGCAGCCACTGTCTTTGGTAACTCTTTCCATTATATCACAGATTGTTGATTTTTGCAATATCTCCGTGCCGCCTGCTAGCTACCTAAGACGCACCGGACTGAGTACCCGCTGAAGCGATTGTTGCCACTGGCCGAATTGACGTACCCTGAATAGAAGTACAGGAAGTAGGCGAGCGTGCTAGAGCCCGACGTAGCCGACCAATAGCGGCCGTTGCTACCGCCATTGTAGAACGAGCCGGAATCGTAGTAGCCAGCGAGCAGGAAGTTCGGGGTGGTGCCGGGGCCAGCATTATTATAGAAATTTTTACCAGTAGCCGAGCTGGTATCGTTATAGCTATTTTCCAAGTTTGCCCCATAAGCCGTAGCGAGAGTATAGAAGTCTCCTGTCTTCCAATTTGGACTGGTATGAGGGTTTGCATTGCTGGTAGTAGATTTTGGAAGTCTCCAGCCTTTAGGGCAAATACTTGCTGCAGCGTTGTAGCCGGTGCTATTTTGTGCTGTGCTGCCATCAGCTTGCTTGCCGCCTAGTGTAGCTGCAATCCAGGAATAGTAGGAGTAGCATGGAGTATTCTGACCACTAGCACCACAGTTGGTCTTGTTGCCAGAATTGTAGACATATGCATTACTATTAGAAGCAAAGCCAGAAGTGGATGAAGCCGGAAGCGTAATGGTGTTATTTTCATTGTCTTTTGTAAGGCTACCACCCGTAGCAAAGCCATTAATATATGTACTCGTCACATCCGTATCGTCTGCAGAGAGGACAGTACCACCAGCAAGGTTGAGGTTTTCAATCATCCAGCATTTGTTGTTAGCAAGTTTACCTACAGCATAAGTCTGGTCATCACGGATGTCTATCAGTGTACCAGTCTGTCCAGCTTCTACAGCAGTACATATAGCTGAAGTAGCATCCTGCATAGTGTAGTAACCATTATGTTTAGTTTTCCCTGCTTGTTCGTAAGCTATGTCAAAGGTTATGACCCCTCTCCACTGCGCATAAAGCGTAATAGTAGTACCAGCACTGGCTAAGTTAGTAACTTGCTCTCCATTAGTATAAGAAGTACCAGTACCGTCTGGCATAGTATTCCAACCATTAAATACTTTGTTTGCTGGAGCAGTGAAG